>DHKO01000045.1 GCA_002404895.1 Treponema sp. UBA4692
GAGCGCACAAACTGCATCTTGCAGGGAAAAACTTCGGTTTATCAGACGGAAGTTTTCCAGCCGATTATCGCTGAAATCGAGAGGCTTTCAAATTATAAGTATGGAACAGACGAGGAGAAAGACCGTTCTGTGAGAATTATTGCAGACCACAGCCGCGCTTCTGTTTTTATCATCGGAGATCCGAGGGGCGTTTCTCCGTCAAATGTCGGCGCGGGATATGTTTTGCGCCGTTTGATTCGCCGCGCAGTCAGACATGGGATGAAGCTCGGAATTGAAAAATCTTTCCTTGCTGAAATCGCCGGGACTGTAATTGAAAATTTCAAGGCTGCTTATCCTGAGCTTGAGCAGAATTCTGCTAAAATCAAGCATGAGCTTACAGCCGAAGAAGAAAAATTTCGCCAGACTTTGAAGAAGGGCGAGGCAGAATTCCAGAAACTTCTTCCGAATTTGATGAAAAATCCTAAAAAAGTGATTTCAGGAAAAGTCGCTTATAATCTTTATGAAACTTACGGCTATCCTCTTGAGCTTACTCAGGAGCTTGGCGCGGAGCACGGTTTTACAGTCGATGTTGAAGGCTTCAAGGCGGCGGAGAAAAAGCATCAGGAAGCCTCAAAAACTTTGGATGCAGGAAAAGCGAAAGGCGGCTTGGCTGAGCAGTCAGATGTCGCGACAAAATACCACACTGCGACCCACCTTTTGCAGCAGGCTTTGGTCAATGTCTTGGGAGACGAGGTTGCGCAGAAAGGCTCGAACATCAACAATGAGCGAATGAGATTTGACTTTACTTTCAGCCGACCGATGACTAAGGAAGAAATCCAGAAAGTTGAGGATATTGTAAACGAGAAAATCAAGGAAGATTTGCCTGTAACAATGGAGATTATGACTCTTGACCAGGCAAAGAATGAGGGCGCGCGTGCTCTTTTTTCAAACAAGTACGGCGAGCAGGTAAAAGTCTACACAATTGGACGCAATCCGAAGAACGATTGGTTCTCAAAGGAAGTCTGTGGCGGTCCTCATGTTCAGCACACAGCGCAGATTGGCGATTTCAAGATTGTAAAAGAGCAATCTTCATCGGCTGGCGTGAGAAGAATCCGCGCGGTGATTTCAGGCGGGCTTCCGCTCGACAAATAGCCTGTAACCAAAATTAAAAATAAGTGTTTCTTAAATGAAAATTGCGGAAATCTTTCGAATTAAGGAAAAGTTATGAAACGTTTGGCAATATGTTTATCGCTGTTGGTCGCTTTTGTTGGAAGCGCATTCGCTCAGGCAGATTTGACTCCGCTTGTGGTTGTGAAACTGAACAAGTCCGAGACAATCACTCTTAAAAAACTGAAAAACCGGGTTGAGACATACAAAAAGCAGACTAATCAGGCGTCTTTTTCTGTTGACCAGAAAAAAGAAATTTTGAACGCGATGGTTGACGAGCTTCTTATCGTTCAGGCGGCGCAGAAAGAGGGCTTGAGCATCACTGACACGCAGGTGAACCAGTATTTTCTTGCAAGCCTGAGCCAGCAGGTTGGACATCAGGTTACAGAAGCGGAATTCACAGAAATTGTCAAAAAGAACACCGGCTTGAAGCTTGATGACTTTATGCTCCAGCAGGTTGGAATGAACGTAAGCGATTATAAGGATTATCTTAAAAATCAGCTTTTGGCGCAGCAGTACGTTCTCTCAAAAAAGCAAGACGAAATCAAGAAAGTTGCTCCGACAGACGATGAAATCCGTTCTTTCTACGAGATGAACAAGGCAAACTTTGTTCAGAGCGATATGCTCAAGCTTTTTCTGGTGGTCGCTCCAAAAGGCGACAATGCGGAAGCTGCAAAGTCGAAAATTCAGCAGGTCAGAAATGACTTGAATGCGAAAAAAACAGATTTTGATAAAATCAAAGCCGATTCCATTAAGGACAAAATTTATCAGGGCGGAGATTTGCTGATTAGCAAGACAGCTCAGCATGCAAAAACTCTCGGAATTTCTTACAACGAGCTTCTTGAGCTTTTTGGGCGGGACATTGGCTACACATCTGATGTGAACGAGACTGAAAATGACTATCAGTTTTATGTGATTCGGCAGAAATATGCGGCAAAAATGCTTGGCTTGAGCGATTTGGTTCAGCCGGAGACAACTCTGACTGTTTACGATTACATCAGGTCGAATTTGACGCAGCAAAAACAGAGTCAGGCCCTCGTTCAGGCTGTGAATGACCTTACAAAATCGCTTGATACTCCTGAGAATGTTGACCGAAAAAAAACAGGCGATGCTCTTACAAAATTTCTTAACTGGGAAAAATAATGTCGAGACGAAAAAGCAGAATTGTTGCGTTTCAGGGGCTTTATTCTTGGGACGTTGGCGGACAGAGCGAGAAAGACGTCATGGAGCTTTCTTGGATAAAAAAAGATGATGACACTGAGCCTCTAAACGATGAGGACAGCGCGTTTGCGCGTATGCTGATTGCCGGTTCAATTGAGAACATCGGCACAGTCGATGAGAAAATCAAGGCTCATTTGAAAAACTGGTCATTTGAGCGGCTCAATAAAGTTACTCTTGCAATCTTGAGAATGAGCGTTTACTCGCTTTTGTACACGAAGGATATTACTTCGTCGATTGTAATTGACGAGGCTGTTGATATTGCCAAAAATTACGGTCCTGATGATTCATACAAATTTGTGAACGCGGTTCTCGACAATATCAGAAAAGAAATCGAATAGAAATTTATGCGAAATCCTGTAAAAAAATCAATTTCCGCAGTCTGCGCTTGTTTTGTTTTTGCAGGATTTTTGTCATCTTGCTCTGTAAAAGATGACTCGAAAGGTTTTATGTCCGCGATGGACAGCGTTGACATCTACATAAAAAACGGCGATGTCAATGAAGCCTTGAAGCTGCTGAAAAAATCAGAGAAAAAAGCTTTCAGTTCTTACGCGCGGCTCGGCGTTTACAGGCGATACGCTCAGCTTGGCGAGGAAAAACTTGCAAGAAAAACGCTTGAAAACGCATTCAAAAAACTTCCTGACAATCCTGAGATTGAAGCCGTTTACGGAAATTATCTTTTGAAGCACGGCGAAACTGAAAAATCATTGAAAATAACAGAAAAACTTTCCGGCACAAAATACGGCTCGATTCATTCGGAAGCGATGCTGAAATCCTTGACTGGAGATTTTTTTGCTGGCAATCCCGCTTTGAAAGACGAGAAAAGCCCCCTTTTTGAAAAGGAAATCTCATCATCTTATTTTGACATTTACGCAGGAACTGGCGACAGACGCTGGCTTAGAAATTGCGCTCTGATTTATTTAATGCGAGGCGACTATTCGCTCGCTTCTTCATTGCAGTCCACTTTTTCTTATGATGAGCTTGACGATTCTGAAGACGCGCTTTTTTGGGGCTTTGTTCAGTACGATTCTGGAAATTACGACATTGCAGTGAAAAATCTTGAAAAAGTGAAGTCCGACTTGCTTTCTGGAGCGGCTGCTTCGCTTGCTTCTGACTCTTATGCGAAACTTGACGATTTTGACAGCGCGGAGGAAGCGAGAAATTCCTATATGAGCCGCGCAAAATCTTATGTGAAAATCGCTCCGTCTTTGATGGTGAACAGTGCGCTTTGGGCTTATCGCCACGAGGATTACAAACGAGCTTATGAGCTTTTGGTGAATGCTGTTTCTGATTATCCTGATTATGTTCCGGGGCTTGTGAGCTACGGAAAACTCGCTTGGATTGATTCTCAGCCTGCTGAAATGACTGATTTGGAAATTTCGCTTAGAAAAACGAATTTACGCACTTTGAAAATGCGGAATTATGATGACCGCCCGAAGTTCAATATTGAAGACGCTGTGAGCAGAATGGAAGATTTTCTTGAAAAGGAAAATTCTTCTGACGGCGAAAAAAACGATGATTTGATTGTTGAGCGGCTGAGCCTTTTCATGCGCGAAAATGAAGCCTTGCCGCTTGCCAAGAAAACGTCTTTGATTTGGAGCGAGCTTGAGAAAAACCGACTTGGAACAAATCTTTATCCGCCGCATTTGGTTCAATTTTGCGTGCAGAAGCTGCTTTCATTCGGGCTTGTTGAGGACGCGCGAACGCTTTTTACAGACTTTATAACGGCGAAATTCAACCTGAATTATCAGGAAGACGACAGAAATAACGGGAAAAAGGTCGAGACTGACATTTTCGGCGGCGAAAAAACTGTGGAAAATGGAATCGTTCCGCCTTTTATTGCGAAGCTGGCCTTTGGCGACAAGGCTGCCGCCGCAGCAAGCAGAATGGAGATTTGGGAAGTTGAATTTGCGGCTTATTTTGCGCTTTTAGATGGAAATGTTTCTGCGGCAAAACGGCTTTACGAGTATGCGAATTTTGAGACGGGCGGCGCGAAAACTGCGAACGCAAGCGGAGAATATATTTCTGTTTCTCCGCTCTGTGCTTCTTCAAGCTCCGCGAATCTCGCAATGATTTACTCAAGCCAAAACGAGAAGAAAAAGGCTTTGAATCTTTACACGCTTGCGGCTGGAAAAACTTTCTCAAAGAAAATAAAGTCGAAGCTTTTGTATAGAATTGCGAATCTTCAGATTGGAATGGGAAGAAAAGACGACGCGCTGAATTCCGCATCTTATGCCGTGAGCCTTGACCCAAGCAATGCGGATGCGCGTCTGCTTTTAAATCAGCACAAATAAAAAGCGGAAAGTATTTTCGGATTTTTTAATAGAAGCAAAAAAAAGGCTGCCTTGCAAATATCGGCAGCCTTAAACAAAATTTACTCAACTACAGCGATGATGTCTGAGTTCTTGACGATGAGATATTCTTCGCCGTCCATTTTTATCTGAACTCCAGAATATTTGTCGTACATAACCCTATCGCCGACTTTTACAGTGATTTTTTCTTTTTCAGTTCCTGGTCCAACAGCCTCGACAGTCGCAGTCTGAGTTTTTTCCTGCGCAGCTTCTGGCAAGATGATTCCTGATTTTGTTGTAGTTTCCGCTTTTTCCTGCTTCAAAAGCACGCGGTCAGCTAATGGTTTGAGTTTCATTTATATATCCTCCAAAAATTTGATATTTGATACAAATAAAATATAGAAATAGTTTTCAATCGGCAAGTTTTATTTTTTGATTTTCAGGACTTTGTGAAACTGAATATTTCGGAAAATTTGATACAGTTTTCTGCAAAAGTCTGTTTTGTGTGTCAAAAAGACACAGAAATTATTCGGTTTTTAGTTTTTGGATTTCTGATGTTTCTTTTTGATACAAATTTAATAAAAATTGGCGAAATCGGCAAGAAAAACTTTCTGATTTTTGATTCGCTTTTTTTTGAAATTTTTTGGAAAGCGAATCTTCACAGTTTAGAACGGCTACGCCGACACGGAGCCGTTGCGAAGCAAGCCCGAAGGGCCGAGCGTGAGCGGGCGGCGGAGCGGCGGGCATTGTTTTGCTCACTCGGTGATGTGAAAAAACATTGGCTGCTGGAGAAAAAGTCCGTTCTGAAAAATAAAATCATAAAATTTTGAAATTAAAAAACGGAAGAAAAAAGTTGGCACGAAACTTGCTATATTTTATGTACAAAACATAAAAAAGGAGATTCGCTATGAAACACGACGACGAGACAATTTCTTTTTACTTGAACGACATTAAAAATATTCCGCTTTTGACACAGGAAGAAGAGAAAAAATTGGCGGAAGAGGCTGTGAAAGGTTCTCTGGAAGCGAAAAACAAGCTTGTGAAATCGAATCTCCGTTTTGTGATTACAATCGCGAAAAGCTATCAGGGAAGAGGACTGGAGCTTTCTGACTTGATTAGCGAGGGAAATCTTGGTCTGATGACAGCGGTTGACCATTTTGACGTTTCAAAAGGATACAGGTTTATTTCGTATGCGGTCTGGTGGATTCGCCAGAGCATTCAGAAAGCGCTTTGCGACAAGAGCCGCGCGATTCGCCTGCCGATGAACAAGGTTAGCGAGCTTGCGCAGGTGCAGAAAGCTAAGGCGATAGTTGGAAGCGACAAGGCTGAATCTCAGCAGATTTCAGAAATGGCCGCTATTTTGAGCATGAGCGAGGATAAAGTCCGCGATATGCTGAAGCTCGACAAGGATATTATTTCGCTTGATGCTCCGATTGACACTGACGCGAAAGACAGCGATTCGTTTGGCTCGGGATTTAAAGATGAAATCAACGCTGGACCGGAGGAAAAAGCCATTGAAAGCGCGATGAAGAGCGATGTTGCCAGCGCGGTGAACACTTTGAAGCCGACTGCGCAGAAAGTTCTTCGCTTGCGTTACGGCTTGAACGGCTTGAAGCCGATGTCTCTTTCGGAAGTTGGAGCTGTCGTTGGGCTTACAAAGGAAAGAATCCGGCAGATTGAGAAAGGCGCAATCCAGACTTTGCAGCTTCCTTCAAAAAAACGCCGCCTAGAAGCCTACGTTGCGTAATGATTTCAAAATCCTCGAAATTTCCGAAACACAAATATTTCGGATGAAATTTTGGCTGAGAAATAAAAAAGGAAAGCGGCGGATGTTTTTAGCGTTTATTCTGCAACGATTCGCTTAGCAAGCTGAATGCGTCCGCCCTTGCTTCCATCATAAGTTTTGCGTCACGGTACGAGTCGGCAATCTTGAATGTCAGCTCGCCGCTTTGCGCAGTTCCTGTTATTTCGCCTGGTCCTCTTAGCTTCAGGTCTTCCTCGGCGATTTTAAATCCGTCGGTTGTCTCGTGAAGAGCCTTCATTCGGGCAATTCCGTTTTCGGTGATGTTTTTTCTGTAAATCAAAAAGCAATAAGACTGCGCGTCTCCTCGTCCGACACGCCCTCTGAGCTGATGAAGAGCCGCAAGTCCGAATCTGTCTGCCTGCTCGATTACCATGCAGGTTGCGTTTGGAACATCGACTCCGACCTCGACGACTGTAGTTGCGACGAGAACTTGAATTTTTCCCGAGCGGAAATCATTTAAAATCTGGTTCTGCTTTTCTTCATCGACTTTTGAATGAATAAGGGCGCATTTGAAATTCGGATAAACTTGGTTCTGCAAGAATTCAAAGCTTTCTTCCGCAGATTTCAGTGCTTCTTTTCCATTTTGCGAATCTTGGCCGTCATTTTCAGAATCAAGGTTCGCTTCGATTGCCGGATATACAAAATACGCTTGATGACCGTTTTGAAGCTCTTTCCTGACCGCCTCGTAGGCGTTTCTTTCGTTTCCGGCTTTTGTAAGATAAGTTATTACAGGTTTTCGTCCGTTCGGCATTGTGTGGATTGAAAGCACGTCCAAATCTCCGAAAACCGTGAGCGCGAGAGTCTGAGGAATTGGAGTCGCGCTCATCATCAGAAGATTCGGCTCTCTGAAAGGCGGCTGGGCAAATTTATCGGCTGCGGCAACGCTGTTTCTTCCCTTGTCCAGAATCGCCGAACGTTGCATGACTCCGAAGCGGTGCTGCTCGTCAATGATGACCAGCGCAAGGTCGAAATACTGGACATTCTTCGAGAAAAGCGCGTGAGTTCCAATCACAAGGTCGATTTCGTGACTTTTCAGAGCTTTTAGAAGATTGTCGCGTCCTTTTGCCTTGATGTTTCCTGTAAGATAAGCGACCCGGATTCCAAGCGGCTCAAGAAGGTTTGCCGCATTTTCTGCGTGCTGGCGCGCAAGAAGCTCGGTTGGAGCCATAAGCACGGTCTGGCTTCCGTAGTCGGCGACGCGGAGCGAGGCGAAAAAGCTCACAAGCGTTTTTCCTGAGCCGACATCTCCCTGCAAAAGGCTTCGCATTGAAAACCCGTGGAGATTTTCCGTGAAGTTTTTTTCGCTTTCAGAGCAGTCTTTGTTTTCCGTTGGCTTGCCGTCATCTTTTTGATTTTGAATCGAAGAATTCTGAATTTTTTGAATCTGTTGATTCAGAATCGAGCGATTTTGAATCAAACGACTTGAAATCGCCTTGCCGTTTTCGCCGAATCCGTAGTTTTTGTCGATGTCGATGTTCATCTGCGCAATCACGCTCATCTGGTCGGGCGTGAGCTTGTAAGGCAATCGGTCTAAAAGCTGTTTTTGCCGCTTTGAAAGATTTTTCACAAAATCGTTTTCGTCAATTTTTTTCTGATTTTCCGCCTGCGCCGAACTGTCTATTTCAATTTTCGGAAGTTTTCCCCGGTGGGCAATCGCCTGTTCTCCAAGAATTTTCTGGAAATTAAAAAGCTCCTCAAAAACAAGCGTGTTTCTTGCCTGAGTCGCCTCGTCCAAAGTTTTCGGCTGGTGAATTTGCCTAAGCGCGATTTTTTTGGGAAGAAGATTCCGTTTTTTTATGATTTCTTCCGGAAAATCGTCCTGAATTCCGAGAGAATATTGCTTTATCGCTGAATCTACGATTTTCGAGACGATTTTGTTCGTAAGCCCCTCGGTGAGCGGATAAATCGGAAAAACTTTGCTGTCAGGGAGCGCGGCATTCTCAAAATCAGCGAGATTTCCGCCGTCAGCGATTTTCACGATTTCAAAGCTTGCCGACTGATATTTTCCGTATTTGACCTCAAATTTTCCTGAAACTGCGGCAATCTGCCCGACAGGATGCGTTTTTTCCAAAAAAGGACGGTTAAAGCAGACAAGCTCGGCGATTCCTGTGTTGTCAGTGATTATGATTTTCAGCGTTTTCATCCGCCCGAAGCCGAACCATTCGTGTCCCGCGATTTTCGCAAGCGTGTGGACTTTTCCGTTTCCCGCCTGAATGCTCTCTGCAATCGTGATTTTCTTCGTTCTGTCCTCATAGTTTCTCGGATAAAACTGCAAAAGCTCGCCTGCCGTGAAAATGTTCAAGTTGGCAAAAAGCGCAGCCTTCGCAGGCCCGACGCCGGGAAGAGTCGAAATCGAATTGTTCAGTTCGCAAATGTGCATAATTTAATATCGGGAAAAAATCCGTCAAGAATGAAGATTTCTGTAAAATCGAAAAAAAATGATTTTTTAGATTGGAGATTTCAAGAATTGCAACGTCAAAGCGCATGTTTTTGGATTTTATTTTTTTATAGCACGGAGATTTTGAAGAGCAGTTTTTCGCTTGAATTCCGTGCCGGATGCTTTGAAAAAATGCCCGGTGTTCCGTGCTTCGCTCACGCTCATTGTTCCGCCTGCTTTTGAGAAAATCAGCAAAGTCTTGAATCGTTGGTTTTCGGCAGGCTTCACAACGCCTTCGGCGGCACTCCACCCCGGCGTGGCATTTTCTAAACTGCGGCTAGAAAGGAAGCGCGAGCAAAGCCGTGCATAAAAGCTGAATCAGAAGCCTTCCGCAGATTGAAACTGCCAGAAGAGCCAGCGCGGCGACAATCAGCGCGGTTTTGAAAGGCATTGTCCTTCCGCCTGTGAACGGCCCGCAAATTCTGTAGATAAACGGCGTGATTGCCCGGTCAACCGAAGTCCAGATTGAATAGGAATTTCCCGAGTCGCCTTTTACGAGATAGACAATCAGCCGGATTGCCAAAATCAGAATTATGAAGAAGAGAATTGACTGCACAACACTCCAGACCATCGAAATTATCATCGCGAGGAACGAGCCGAATTTTACGCCTGCGCCCGAAGCGAGCGACGAGCAGATTGTGGAAGCCGCAATCAAAATACAAAGCGCGATTGCCGGCGAAAAGTCAAATGCGGAAAATCTCAAAAAAGAAAATTTCTTGAAAACATTTAAGTACGGATCGCAAATCTTGGAGATTGCGCGCCCGAATTTCGAATATTCCGCGCCAGGAAACCAGGTGAGCATAACGCGGACAAAGCACAAAAGCGCGTAAGCCGAAATAAGCGAGGAAAGTATTTTGAACAACTGCATATTTTTCTCCAAAAATTCGCCGCTCATGTTTTTGAACGGCGCAAAATCTAAAATTTTTCAGACAGTCCAGACTTCGCGGACTGCGCGCATTGTCTTGAGCGAATTAAGAAATTCTTCCGAGCTTGGCGCGGTCATCTGGCTTCCAGCTTTTATGATGTAGCTGTCAGTTCCTGTGTCTATATGAAAATATATAGAACAATTGCCCGAATTGCCAAACAAAAATTCTTTCAGCTCAAAAAAAGGCTGCTCGTTCTTCGCCGAATATTCAAGCTGGATGTGAATCTCCTCGATTGCGCGCTCCTCAAGAATTTTCGGGTCTTCAATCTCGTCAACGAGAAATGACGGAGTCTCGCGTGTTCCGTCGATTTTGCCTTTGAAAGCGTAAACAGTCTCGTTCTGGAGCTTGTCGTGCATTTTCTCCCAGATTTTCGGGAAGAACGTCAAGTCGATGTTTCCGTTGTAGTCCTGAAGCTTTGCGAACGCCATCGGAACGCCTTTTTTCGTTGTAATCTGCCGCAAGTCCATCAACATTCCGACCGTTGTCTGGACTCTGCCTGTGTTTCTCACTGACCACGGATTTGCTCCGCTCGCCTGAAGAGACTCTTTTTCGGCTTTGTCCTGTTTTGCCGCGCGTTCGATATTCAGTGAATTTACAGTTGCCTTTTCGTACGCTTTTTTGTAGTCGTCAAGAGGATGGCCTGAAACATAGCAGCCGATAAGCTCTTTTTCCATGTTCAGCTTTTCAAAGCGGGTGCAGTCCTCAACATCTTCATAGACAAAATCGGAATATTCTTTCTCGTCCGTGTCGCCGAAGAGAGAAAGTTGGCCGTCGTCTGCGCCGAGCGCGATTTTTTCCGCATAGGCGTAGGCGTGCTCAAGATTTGCGAGAAGAGTAGGGCGGTTTTTGTCGAGATGGTCGAAACCGCCGCATTTTATCAGAACTTCAACCGCCTTCTTGTTGATTGGAGTTTTTGTTCCTTTTTTCTCGTGAGTTTCCGGGTCGATAATGTCCTCTTTCGCTTTTAGCATGCGCGTAAGAAAATCGATGAAATCCTTGAACTGGCCGTTTGCCTCGCGCTCCTTCACGATTGCCGCCGCCGCGCCTTCTCCCATTCCCTTGATTCCTCTGAATCCGAAAACGATGTGGCCGTCAACAACGTCAAAGTTCGAGTCTGAGCGGTTCACGTCTGGAGCGTCAACAGGAATTCCCATGCGCTTCGCTTCCTCAATGTAGACTGGAAGACCGTCTGTGGAAGTTATTTCGTTTGTTAGGTTCGCCGCCATAAATTCCGCAGGGCGGTTAGCTTTGAGCCAGCCTGTCCTGTAGGCGAGAACCGAGTAAGCCGCCGCGTGAGACTTGTTGAATCCGTAGCCCGCGAACGGAACCATGATGTCGAAAATCTCGTCCGCATGCTCTTTTGTGAATCCCTGCTTGATTGCGCCTTCCTCAAATTCCGCCTTTTTTCCCATCATGACTTCAGGCTTTTTCTTTCCCATCGCTCGCCGGAGCATATCCGCGCCGCCGAGAGAGAAGCCCGCAATCCGCTGGGAAACCTGCATAATCTGCTCCTGATAAACCATTACGCCGTAAGTTTCCTTTAGAATCGGCTCAAGGCAAGGGTCAGGATAATGAATCGTCTCAGGCTTCCATTTTCCGTCGATATAGTTCGGAATGAACTGGAGCGGCCCAGGTCTGTAAAGCGCGTTCAACGCGACCAAGTCCTCGATTTTTTCCGGCTGGAATTGGCGCAAAATTTTCTGCATTCCCGGAGACTCAAACTGGAAAACCGCGACAGAGTCGCCCCGCTTGAAAAGCTCGAACGCCTTTTTGTCAGTCTCGCTCACCTTTGAGCAGTCGAAAATCGGCTCGTCAGGCTTTTTGTGCTTGTTGATTATGTTTTCCGCGTATCGAATCAGAGAAAGTGTCTTTAGTCCGAGATAGTCGAACTTCACAAGACCGCAAGGCTCGATAATGTCCATCGTGTACTGGACTCCGACCTCGTGCGTTTTCGGGTCCATGAAGACCGGCGCCCAGTCTGGCAGGGCCGTAAGGCCGATAACCATTCCAGACGCGTGCAAGCCTGTGTTCCGTTTGCATCCCTCAAGCTTCAAGGCAAGGTCAAAAAGCTTCTCATAGCGCGGGTCGTGCCTGAATTCGGCAAGCTGTCCGCCGTCGGGAAATTTCTCATTCGCAGGCTCAAAGCAGTTCTTTAGCTTTGCCTTTAAGTTCTCGGAGACTTTAGACTTCAGCATATTGACTTCAGGGAGCGGAATTCCAAGCGTGCGTCCAACATCTGCGATGCAGTTCTTCGGCTTCAGCGTTCCGAACGTTACGATGTGCCCAACCTGCGGGTCTCCGTACAAATCGCGCGTGTGCTGGATTATGTCCTGGCGGTAGTCGAAGTCCATGTCAACGTCGAAATCCGGCATTGAGACACGCTCCGGATTCAGGAAGCGTTCAAAAATAAGTTTGAATCTGAAAGGGTCAATATCAGTGATTCCAAGCGAGTAGGCGACAAGAGAGCCTGCTCCAGAGCCTCGCCCCGGCCCGATTGGAATGTAAGGCTTCGGCCTGTTGTTCACGTTGTCCCAAGTTGACTTTGACCAGTTGATGAATTCCCAGACAATCAGAAAGTAGCCCGAAAATCCCATCTTGAAGATGATTCCAAGCTCGTATTCCGCGCGCTGCCTTATCTGCTTTGTGATTTTCGGATAGCGTTTCCTTAGTCCTTTCTCGACTAGATGTCGCACATAGTCGTCCTGATTTGAAACATAGTCGTCTCCGTGCGTCTGGAATTCCTTTGGAAGCTCGAACCGCGGAAGACAGCTTTTCAATTCCTGCGTCTTGTACTGATGAATCGTGAGGTCGCACATGTTCGCGATTTTCACCGTGTTCTCATACGCCTCTGGAATGTCAGGGAAAAGCTCCCTCATCTCCTGCTCTGTCTTGAAATACCATTCGTGCCGGTCTCCGCCCATCGTCTGGTGCGGCTCGTTCATATTCTTCTTGAACCCGATGCAGCGCAGACAGTCCTGGGCTTCCCAGTCCTCTTTCTCGATATAGTGAATGTCGTTTGTAACGACCATCGGAATGTCAAGCTCGCGGGCTAGCTTTATCAGTTTCTTGTTGATGTATCTCTGGTCGTCAAGGCCGTGGTCCTGAAGCTCGATATAGTAATGGTCAGGCCCGAAAAGATTCTTGTATTTAAGCGCAAGCTCCTTGGCCTCGTCGTCCTTGTCCGCAAGAAGAAGCTGCGGAAGCTCGCCTGCAATACAGGCAGAAAGGCAGATAAGCCCCTCGTGGTATTTTTCAAGAAGCTCAAAGTCGATTCTAGGCTTGTACCATGTTCCCTCCGTGTAGGCGATAGAGGAAAGCCAGCTCATGTTCTTGTAGCCGGTCTCGTTCTCGCAGAGAAGAATCAGATGGAAATATCTTGCCTGGCGGTCTCCGTCCTCTCCTTTTCTCGAGTAGGGAACAGAATTTTTCTCCAGATGGCTTCCGAACGCGACGTAAAATTCCTCGCCCACAATCGGATTTATTCCGTTCACATGGCAAAGATGCTCAAAGTTAAGCGCGCCGAACATATTTCCGTGGTCAGTGAGCGCGAGAGCCGGCATATTGAGCCGCTTTGCCTTCGCCACAAGGTCGTCAAGACGGGCGCAAGAGTCCAGAAGCGAGTAGTCCGAGTGGACATGAAGATGAACGAAATTCGCCTTTGGAGTTCCTTCCGGGGCATCCGGAAACACGTGATAGTCAGCCATTAAAATCTCCTGCATTGCGATTTTCAGATAAAAGATAAAAATGAAAAAATCGCGAGCCGCCGTATTCTAGCACAATAATTGAAAAGTATGAATGAAGTTGCCTCACAGACTGCGGCGGAAAAGCGGAGATAATAAGCGGATCCGCAGGATAAAAAAACAGCCCCTGCCATAAAGCAGAAGCTGCCTGAAAAAAATCGTGTGCCATAAAAACGCAACGAGCGAGCGATAATCGCCAATTCCGCATTACGCATTATTCATTAAGCATTACGCATTGAACTTATTTTCCTCTTTTTGCGACTGTTTCGTTCACGCGGCTGATTTCAGTCTCAACGCCCCTCGCAAACTCCGCGACCGCCGTGTTCCCCACAATCGCCATCGTGTTTAGGTACGGAACAATCTTGTCGTTTATGACCGCAAGAATCGGCTTTTTGTAGCTTGACGCGCTCGCGCCCTTGCTGCCTTCCGCCTTTACAAACGCGTCGTTCGCCGCCGTGAAGTCGTCTTGCGCCGCCCGGATTGCTGAGACCATCTCTGCGATTCCGTCCAGATTCTCGATATTCGACTTGGCTTCCGCTGACGAAAAATCCCCGAGCAGGCTTTCAATCATCGAGCTTTCAGAGATATAGCTCGCGCTCAAAATGCCCGACTTCGCATACTTGTCGTAAACCGCCTTCAGACTGAGAGCCGCCGCCTTTTTCTCCTCCAGCGGAAAAACCGCGTAGCCCGAAAGAAGCGCACCCAGATTTTTTATCGCCTCGTCTCGCCTTGAGTCCGCCTCGTCAAGGTTCGACACCGCCTTGTCCTGCAGAATCGCGGCCGTAATAGCGTCGCTCAATTCCGAAAGCTCTGCAATCTGCGATTTTAAGAAAGCGTCTTCCTGAGCCTTAGCGTCCGCGCTAAAAATGCGGATAACCGCGTCCGAAAAGCCGTCCACCTCGGTGATTCTGGCTCTAGCTGTAAGTTTGTTCATAAATTCCCCCTTAGAAAACTTTTTGAACTGATAAATCGCGCCGCCAATGCAGCAGCTGCGAAACCTGATAAAAATTATAGCATGGTTTTCTATATTGTCTGATTTTATCAGATAAGTTTTTTAGCGGATTTTTGCCGATAAAAAAAACTGAACTTCGCAATCGGCGCGACGCCGAAACTGGAAATTTGAAAAAACTGTAATCGGCGTGATGCCGAAGCAAGAAATTCTCAAAAGCCGGCAATCGGCGCAATGCCGAAGCAAGAAATTCTCAAAAGTCGGCAATCGGCAAAATGCCGAACAAAGAAATTTGGAAAACTCAGCAATCGGCGCAATGCCGAAGCAAGAAAATTGTAAAAGACGGGCTTCGGCACAATGCCGAAGCGGAAAAAACGTCAATCGGGAAAGAGAATTAATCCCAAACGTTTGCATCACAGGCATTTTTTTATTTCAGATACAATCGCTTTTGCCAAAAGAGGAGGAACTGCGTTGCCAACCTGTGTATATTGCGGTATCTCTGTTCGTCTTGAAAGACCTCCAGTTGTACGCTTTCCTAAAAATTCAAAAGAATCATCAAATGACTGGCATCTTGCCATTTCCCTGACACTGAATGTTCTTGCTTCCCATGGACTTATATAGTCATCCGCAATGCTTACAACTGTCGCCGCAGGTTCTTTTGGATTCAATCTCTGGCGAATATTCTTTTTTGTCAAAAGAACATTAATTTCATCATCTGAGGGATTTCCGCTTTTAAAAAGTTCCACAACGTCATTTTTATTAAGATTTAATTTTTCACAGCAGAGTGAAATAAGCGCATTTTTTCCGGAAATATCAATTCCGTTTTCTTTTACGCGTTTCCGCAAGTTTGTTCCTGATTCCCCCTGCTTAAAAAGGCTGAATCTTTCTGAAACAACATCAGTAACCCTTGAAAGTTCTGTGCATGAGATTTTGTCACCAGCTGAAATCGGCAATCCGTTTTTTGCAGGTGTTCGTCCTGCACGGCTTCCCTTTTGGTAGTCGCTTTCCAAAATTGATTTTCTCACGTCATCATCTGTTATAAGATTGCTGATTGCATCCTGCAAGGTTATGTGATGTCCTTTATGGGTAGGCTTTGGATATTCTGGAGTTTTCTCGCCGTCACGATAGCCTATAAATATTGCTCTTCTGCGTCTTTGAGGAACTCCGTAATCGGCTGCATTCAAGATTTTAGGCTCAAGCGTGTGGTAACCTATCAATTTCAGCTCATTTCTAAGAATATCCGGTGTTACTGAACCGTCTGGATATTGAACTCCTGTAATTCCCACATATCCAAGAAACTGCATATCCATAAATCCCTCGACATTTTCAAGGACAATGTAGCGCGGCAGAATTTCTTTTACGACACGCACATACTCTCCGAAAAGCATATTTCTAGGGTCGTCTTTTCTTCTTCTTCCAGCCCTTGAAAACCCCTGGCAGCTCGGCCCGCCAATTATAAGGTCAATCTGCTCTGGTGCATGATGAATTCCGTCATTAAAACACTTCAATTCCTTTATTTTTTTTCTAATAAAATCGCCGGAAAGATTTCTGATGTCGCTGCGTTCAAACCAAGTGTTCTCCCCCTGTATAAGCCCCAGCTGTTCATGCCTATGTCTGTATGTAAGTTCTACCATAGGACTTATGTCAGAACTGAAAAGAATATCAAAGCCAGCCTGAATCAAGCCTTCAGAACACCCCCCTGCTCCGCAAAAAAGGTCAACAGCTGTAGCCATAAAAAAAATACCTCCTTGAATACTTTAATAAAATTTTCTAAAAAAGTCCAGGATTCAAGAATTTATTGTATAAAGTTCACTTTCAGGAAAGAGATATTTTCTGTCTTTCTTTTTCACCTTGAACGCAAATGTATCTCCGTTTCCGCTTGCTCTTGAAAGCATTAAATCCAACTGGATTTTACCTTGTTCAAGAAGCAGGTCAAACTGAGAAACAAGAGGATTCTTTGTATGTTCAATTGAAGATATTCTGAAATATTCGTTTCCATTATTAGTTCTGTTTTCCACATCAATCCAGAATGTTTCTTTATGTTTTTCAAGAAGCCTTGAATGAAGCTTCGATAAAAGCCAAACAGCAACATCGTCAACTTTTTTCAACTGCTCTTCATCCTTTGCCATTTCAAGCATTTCAAGATAGTCATTCGCATAATCAACATTCAACGAAAGATTCTGTCTAGTAAGTTTTTGAGCTGCCAAAGTAATTTGAAGAGTCTTATGGGGTGGAACATCAAAATATCCGTATTTATCAACAATTTCTCTTGCGTTATGCAGCTTGCTAAAATCCCAGTCAGGCACTTGAGAAAATAAAGTTGACCGCGTTGCTTTTTTCCGCTTGCTTTTTAATTCTATTCCCTTATAGTCCGGCTCTTTTGATGAATTCATATTGATTCCAAGCAAAGATTCTATTGTTCTGCCAATACCAGTATCTGCCATAAGTTCCGCACGATTCCAGCCAGAAATATTTGTTTTTATGAGATTCAACAGCTCTTGAGAAACTGATTTTTTAGCCATGGAAATATTTTCAATAAATTCTTTTAGCGGTGTCAAAATTGCTGATTTGCAAACTTTCTCTATATTAACTTTGTTTATGTTGACTACATAAAGAAGTCTATCAAAAACTATCAGAGCGAAAATATCATTGGCAGAAACATATTGCTGAAATTTGTAAATCCACAATCTTGGGTCGCCATGCTTTGTATTCGGACGATAAAGGGAAGTTTGAGTTTCAATAATATCTGAATCTGTAAGAATTCGAGTTGGAATCAGAATTTTATTTTCTTGTCCTTGAGGCTGAGCAGAATAATCATGTAAATTATTTTCTGAAAAATATACTCGGACAGGTTCTGTCGCATCCAAAGTTGATTTCTTTAATCCTGTTTCTGTTATTTGAATTGTTGTAAAATCAATTTGATTATTAACTAGAAACTCTATATTTTTATTTTCAAAATCATTGTAAGGACGCATATGAATCATAAAATACTTTTCCTTATAAAATCACAGATTTATTTTTCTGAAGAATTGAAAATATCATTTTGAACATAACAAAAAATTTGCTCATCTATATACTTTGCTTTATCTGATACAAAACTTCAATTCGAATATTTACATGACAAAAATAATGTACAGTAAATTTGTCAGATTTTCTAGTAGATAAGACTTGCAATTCAAAACCAACATTTTTTTGCGTTAGGGCATGGAAGCCCGGAGTTCTGGAGCGGAACGAAGTGCAGCATTGGCGAAGCCAAGCAGGCGGAAGAATGAGCGTTAGCGAAGGCTGGAACGCCCGACCCGAGCGAAGTGCCTGCACGGAGCGATGGAAACGCCCAAATATAGAATTGAAATTGAATCGCTTTCCCTTTCCTATTTTCAATTTCCTTTTTTAGAATTATCATCGTCATCTATGAAAAATTATGAGATGGACTTGACGGCTGGAAATCTTGCGCCGAAGCTTTTGCGTTTTAGCATTCCGCTTGTTTTGACGAATATTATGCAGGTCTTGTTCAATATGACTGACCTTGCGGTTGTGGGGCGTTTTTCAGGGCCGGAGGCGCTTGGAGCGGTCGGATCGGTTCCTAACTTTCTTTTTATCTTTACGGGGCTTGTAATCGGGCTTGGAAGCGGCGTTAACTCAATCTGCGCGTTTTTTGTGGGCGCGAAGAGCAAGAAGGACTTGTCGGAGACGATTCACACGGCTTTTGTAATCTGTTTTGTGTTCGGCGTGATTTTGATGGCGGCGGGCATGGTCTTGGCGCGGCCGGTTCTTCTTTTGATGAACACGAAGCCTGAGCTTATTGACGGCGCGGTGTTGTATTTTAAGATTTATATGGTCGGAATTCCGTTCGAGGCGCTTTTCAATTACGGAAACGGAGTTTTGAGCGCGGTGGGCGACACTAAGCGTCCTCTTTATTTTTTGACGGCTTCTGGAATTGCGAACGCGCTTTTGAATCTTGTGTTTGTAATCGGGCTTGGAATGAGCGTTGACGGCGTTGCCTGGGGCTCTGTGATTGCGAATTTTCTTTCGGCGTTTCTTGTGCTGCTTGCGCTTGCGAAAGGAACTGGAGATGCGCGGCTTGAAGTCAGAAAAATCCGCGTGAACTGGCAGAAGGCTTTGCGCGTCATAAAGCTTGGAATTCCTGCGGGCTTGCAGAATATGATTTTCGGCTTCGCGAATATGTTTATGCAGATGGGCCTTAATTCTTTTGACGCTGTGATGGTCTCTGGAAATGCCGCTGCCGCGAATGCCGACACTTTGATTTACAATATTATGGCGGCTTTTTATGTTGGCTGCGCTACTTTTATCGGGCAGAACTACGGAGCGGGAAAGAAAGGCCGCGTTGTGAAAAGCTATGTCTGGGGAACTGTTTTCTCGTTTGCGGTGGGGCTTGCGCTTGGAATTCTTCTTTTGATTTTCGGGCGTGAATTCTTGTCTCTTTTTACAGACAGCGAGGAAGTCATTGCGTGCGGCCTTGAGCGCGTGAAGATTATGGCGTTTGCCTACTGCGTTTCGGCCTTTATGGACAACTCGATTGCCGCCTGCCGCGGTCTTGGAAAAACTCTTGTTCCGTCAGTGATGGTCTCGCTCGGCTCTTGCGTCTTTAGAATCGTCTGGATTTTCACGGTTTTCGCGCATTTTAAGACTCTTCCAAGCTTGTTTTTGCTTTTTCCGTGCAGCTGGATTCTCACCGCGATTTTCGTTTTCGCATATTTTCTCGTGATTCTGAAAAAAGCGTTTCCGAAGTATGTTCGGAATCTGTAAAAGTTGTGTCATTCAGGGCTTGTGAAAAATGTGTCATTCCGAACTTGATTCGGAATCTGAATGGCGAGATGCTGAAATAAATTCAGCATGACGGATTTTTTTGAAAACGAGTTCAGCATGACATTTGAAAATGAAAAAATTGTGTCATTCCGGGCTTTTGCAAGAAGTTGTCTGCTTTGACTCTGAATCTGTGAATAAAAAATTGCATTGTGAATTATCATTTAAAATCACTATAATCTTCTATTATGATTAAACTTGTTGCTTTTCTTGGAAATTACGGGGCTGAGTACGCTGGAACGCGCCACAATGTTGCCTGGACTTTTGCCGAGCAGCTTCCTTTTTATGGCAGGCTTTCGTTTCAGGGCAAATTCAAGGGCGACTATGCTGCGGTTGAGACAAAAACTTTGGCCGGGTGGTTCGCCGACACAAAAATGTACGCGAAAAAGGACGGAAGCGCGCCGGTCGTTCCTGAAGAAGCTCCTGATAAAATCTATTTCTTGAAGCCGCTCACTTATATGAATTTAAGCGGAGAGTCGGTCGGAGAGCTTGCCCGTTTCTACAAGATAAATCCGTCTGAAATTCTCGTTGTCCACGACGAGCTGGAGCTTCCGCTTGGAACTGTGAGCTTGAAATGGAGCGGCGGACTCGGCGGACACAACGGCTTGCGCTCGATGAAGGCGACTTTCGGAACTGCGGATTTCTGGCGGCTTCGTTTCGGGCTTACAAAGCCTGTTGACCGCGACATTGCCGGCTATGTTCTTTCAAAATTCACGGCGGACGAGAACATAATTCTCGCGCAGGAATTTGCCCAGACAAACGAGATGTTTGCGAAATTTCTTCTTTCAAATGACGAGAACCAGAAAAGAATTTTGCAGGCATGGACAAAAAAGAAAATCGTAGAGACAAAAAAATGAGATTAAAGACGACAAATCCTCAAAATCAGAATTTTTATCAGAATGAAGATTCGGCTTCAAAACAAAAAGAAAATTTGACTTTAAATTCGGCTGAAAGTCAGAATCAGAATTGTGCGGAATCCGAAGTAAAATCTGGTTCAAAATCCGAAAAAAAATCAGAATCAGACTTGAAACTGGAAAAATCGTTTGAGAAATTTTTTGAGACTGTAAAAGCTGTGCGCAAGGGCTGCCCGTGGGACAAAGACCAGACCGCGCTTTCGCTCCGCTCTACTTTTTTTGAGGAGACTTGCGAGGCTCTGGACGCAATCACCGAGCAGGATTCTGAGCACGTAAAGGAAGAGCTTGGCGATGTGCTTTTGAACGTTGTCTTGATTGCATATCTTTTTGAGGAAAAAAATCTTTTTACGGTTGAGGACTCAATCAACGCGATTACAGAAAAGTTGATTCGCCGCCATCCGCACGTTTTCAAGGAAAGCGAGGGCAAGAGCGAGATAAGAGGCGAGACGAAAACATCCGAGCAGGCTTTGAGCCAGTGGGACAGAATCAAGGCGAATGTAGAGGGAAGAAAATCTGATTCGGTTCTGGATGAAGTTCCTGAGAATTTTCCTCCGATTTTAAAATCCTACAAAATGCTCAAAAAAGCCGCGAAGCTGAATTTTGAATGGAGAAGCATAAGCGAGTGCGCGGAAAAATTTTTTGAGGAGCTTTCTGAGATGAAATCCGCTCGCGAGGAAGTTCAGAATGCGAAAAAATATCCTGATGAGAAGCCTTTTTCCGTAAGCTCGGACTCAGAAAAGCTGGACGAGGCGCAGCTTCATCTCGAGGAAGAATTCGGCGACGCGCTTCTGGCTTTCATAAATTACGGCCGCTGGCTTGGAATCGATGCGAATATTGCGCTTCAAAGGGCGAACAAGAAATTCTGCCGCAGATTTACTTTTGTTGAGAAAAAAATGAAGGAAAACAATATTCCTTTTGACGAGACTAAGAAAAAGCAGATGATGGAATTTTGGGAGCAGGCAAAAAACTCTGGAATTTGAGCGTGAAACGCACTGGGTTGCTTCGCTCTTGGAGCAGCCCGTGTTTTGTCTGTGTTCGTGTGCGTGTTTTTGCCGGCAAAATCCCGGCTCTGTTGTTTTTTAGCCTTTTTTTTATTATATTTCTAATATGAAAATTTTTAACGAAAACGAAGAAGAGAAAAAAGATTCAGAGAAGGAAAGTCCTCTTGCTGAAAAATTTTTGAAGACACGCCAGATTATTTTGAGCGGCGAAATAAACGAGGAAAACACTGCGAAAGTGATTCAGCAGCTTCTTTTGCTTGAAGCTGACTGCGACAAGCCGATTTATATTTACATTGACTCGCCTGGCGGCTCGATTGACTCGGGATTTGGAATTTACGATATTATCCGCTTTATAAACGCGCCTGTTTACACGATTGGAACTGGCTTGATTGCGAGCATGGGTTCGATAATCCTGCTTTCAGTGCCGAAAGAGCGCCGCCTTGCGCTTCCGAACAGCCATTATCTTATCCATCAGCCGCTGATTGGCGGAGTTGCCCGCGGAGTTGCGACAGACTTGGAGATTCAGGCTGAGGAAATCGCAAAGTCAAAGGAAAAGCTTATAAAGCTGATTGCTGCGGAAACTGGAAAACCTGCTGAGCAGGTTGCAAAAGACTGCGACCGCGACCATTGGCTTACAGCGGACGAGGCTCTTGATTACGGGCTTGTGAGCAAGGTGATTTCTGCAAGAAAAGAACTACAGGAAATTGCAAAATAAGCAGAGCGTTAGCGCTGGAAGCCCCGAAGTCCGCGAAGCGGATGAGCGGATAGCGAAGGGCGGACATAGCGACCCGAAGCGGAGCTGAGGGAAACGCAGAAAATAAATTTATGACTTTTGGAATTACGGACAAGATTGTTGACGATATTATTTTCGCGATGGAAAATCAGAACAGCTTGTTCGTTTTTGATGCTGAAAAAAATCAGGTTGTCGCGATTGACTCGGAAATTGTCGCCGACGACTTGGTTGAGCAGGAAAAAGGATATGTTCTTCCGGTCTGGGAGCCGGAGGATGGATTTAAGCTTTTGGAAGATTTTACCGAGACGCTTCAAAACGCGAAAATCCGCGCGGAGCTTAGGCTTATTCTTTCAAATGGAAGGGGGGTGTTCAAGAATTTTAAAAACGCTTTGAAACAGTATCCGTCGCTCGAAAGATGCTTTCACACGTTCAAGACAAAGAAAATGCGTTCTGTCGTTTACGACTGGTACAATTCACTTCGCGAAAACTGGGGGCTTGAGTCGTTTAGTTTCAGCCAGAATCAGGAAGCTTCAAGCGATTTGCTGAGGCAGGATTTTCAGTTCAGCGAGTACAATCCAAAAGAGGATGCGGATTGCATTGCAAAAGAGGCAGGTGAAATTGCGGAGGAGATTAAGGATTTTTACCCGGAAAAAGTCGGTTTGGCGATTGGCCAGCATTGGCTTCGCAAGTTTTATGATTTGATTTCTGACAGCTGCGGTCTTGTTTGCCGCACAACTTCGGATGACTTTGCCGGCTGCCTTTTGTTTTCTCTTCCAAAATCTATAGATTCAGAGTCTTCTGTTTTGAAAATTTCATATTCAAAAAATTCAAAATTGTTAGATTCAAAATCGTTAGATTCAAAATCGTTAGATTTGAAATCCTCAGAAAATCAGAACGAAGCGGCTTTTTTTACTGCTTGTTTTGTCAATCAGAATTACCGCTGCATGGGAATTGCCGCAGAGCTTTTTTTTAGCTGCGTTTCCCTTTTGAAAGAGCGCGGAATTCACTGGTTTATTATTGCCGAAACATCTGTCCCGGAATTCTTAGAACCTTTGTTAAATCGTTGCGGTTTTGAAAAATCAGGTTCAGTTTATCTGGCTCATCTGGCAGACAATTAGATTTTTTTATTTTAGGAGCTTAATTATGGCATTCAGACGTGGTTTTAGACGCAGCAATTTTAGACAGAACAGAGAAATCAATCTCGAACAGGCTGCAGCTTATCTTCAGGAAATTGTTTCAAGAGTAAAGGCAAATCCTGATGAATTTGAAGCGCTCAGAAAAGTATTCAAGAAAAACGTTCCGCTTACAATGAGAAGCTGGGTTGCGGCTTATCTTTTGAGAAATTCAAGCGGCTCAATCGCTCATTTCGGATTCCGCAAGGAGAGAGAAGAGAGCAGAACTGAAAGAGATTTTTCTCGCAGAACTTCACAGCGCGAGGAAACTTCTGCTCCAGCGGAAAATGCTTCAGAAAACGCTGCTTCAGCTCCAGTTTCAGCAGAGCAGCCAAGAGAACGCTTTACACGCGTTGAAATCGCCCCGGAGCAGGCTGCTTCAATTTTTGTTGGAGTCGGAAGAAACCGCCGTGTTTATCCGCGCGACTTGGTCGGACTTTTCATCAGCGTTGCAGGAATCGAAAAAGACAGAATCGGAAATATCAGCGTGCTCGCAAATTATTCTTTTGTCCAGCTTTACAAGGAAGATGCGGACAAGGCAATCAGCGCGCTTAACGGATACAATTTCCGCGGCCGCCCGCTCAGTGTAAGCTATTCACGCCAGCGCGACGATGAGAACGCAGGCGATGAAGAAAAAACTGAGTCTGCGCCAGTTGCGGCGGAAAAAGCTCAGACAATCGAGAATTATGAGAACAACGAGCCTGTTCCGAATGTTTCAAACGCATCGGCTCCAATCGCTGATACTTTCACAAGACCGAACAGCGACACAGTTGCGGAGCAGGCTGCATTTGCGAAAGCTCAGGCTGAAATGACAGACGAGGAAATCTTGGCTGCCCGCCGCCCTCGCTCAAGCTCTTCAGCGGACGTTCAGTAAAAAGTCCAGTAATTGCTTTGAAGACAGAGTTTTTAATAGATTCTGAACTCAACAGCTAAATTGCTCGAGCTTAGAATGACAATGACTTTTGCCCGGTTTTCATCGTTTCCGCAAAATCGAAAATCAAAAACCGGGCAGAATTTCTTTATTTTTGCCGCGTTCGCTTTTCTTTAATTGTCTTTCTTTTTTGAAAACACAATGAATCTAAGTGAAACGCGGCTGTTTTTTGCGTTTTTTCATATGATAAAAGTTCTTCACACAGGACCGTTAAAAGTAAACACTCTTGTTGTGCCGCTCGCGGAAAATTTTGTTTTTGTTGTTGATTCTGCGTGCTGCCATTTTTCGCGCGACTCCAATTTTCTGACCGATTATCTCAATCAGAATAATCTCGTTCCTGTCGCGGCGGTTCTGACCCACGGTCATTTTGACCACGTTTCCGGGCTGAAATCTTTGCGCAAGTCTTTTTCAAATCTTCCGATTGCGATTCATAAGGAAGACTCGAATTTAATCGGGAAAAATTCAAAAATCGAGCAGAAAAAAGGACTTTGTCAGATGGGATTCGATGTTTTTCTGCCTTTTGTTTCCGATTTGCCTGACGCTGACTGTTTTCTTGAGGACGGAAAATCGCTTTTTGATTCTCTTGGAGACAAAATCTCCGGGAATTTTTCCGATGAAAAAAATAAAATCAGCGAAGATTCTTTGAAGAAAATCTTTGAGAAGCTTTCTGAATGGAAAATTTTTCACACGCCGGGACACACAAAAGGAAGCTGCTGCTTTTATAATTCTGCTGAGAAAATTTTGATTTCAGGCGACACGATGTTTTTTCAGAGCTGGGGAAGAACTGATTTGCCTGGCGGAGACGAGCGTGAAATCCACAGAAGCCTCGAAAAAATCCGCGAGAACGTTTCGGACGACACGATTGTTTTCTCTGGGCATGACAAGCACAAATTTTTGCTTTCTGAAAACTTTTAGAAAAATATCATTTCGCGTTCGGAAGCTGCGGGCGCGCTGAACGGCTGGAAAACGATGTTTCCATCGTCGTCATTTAAAATTGCGATATGGCTTGCCTTTACGCCGTCTTTTCCGATTGAGACTAAGGCGAACGAATTCGGCATTCCACCGCGCGGAAGAGAGCAGCTTCCCGGATTCAAAACGATTATTTCCTTTTCCTGAATCTTCTTTTTCTGGACTGCCGCAATATGTGTGTGTCCGTAAAAAATAATGTCCGCGCCTTTTTTCGCTCCAGCTAAAGCCAAATCTTTTGTGCCGAAATAAACGTTGTAGTTGTGTCCGTGCGTCATAAAAATCTTTTTGCCTGAAACCACGGCTTTTGCTTCAACTGGAACTTGAATCAGCTTGCGCTCGTCTGTCAAAATCGGAATTGTCGAGTTGTCGCCGTTTCCATGCACAAAAAAAATCGCTCCGGGAATAAAATCCATAAGTTCAGAATCAAGATGCGCTTCCTCAAGAACCGAAATCAAGTCCGGCATTCCGTCTCCGCAAAAAAACAGCGCGTCGCAGTCTTTTCCAAAATTATAGAGAATGTTTTTTAGAATCCACGGCTTTCCATGCGAGTCCGACACAACGAGAATTTTTGAATTCGGATTTTCCGCAAGCTTTTTGATTGAATCTTCATCTCCAAGTGCAAAATTCGCCTGCTGAACTAGCTTAACCATAAATTATTCAAAGATAAAATGATTTATCGACTGCAAGCCAGTCTCGCCGTCGATGTAATGAGTGATTTTTCTTTTGCCGCCGAAAAGTCCAGAGACAAACGCCGAAAGATTTTTGTGTTCTCTTGGATTTTCAGGGCGCATTTCCGCCATTGCCAAAATTGCACTGTCCAAAAGCTCGCACAGGTCAAAATCCGGGATGAAATCCACAGCCTCGGTTTCCGCGCTCAAATTGTCCGCCTTGTGCGCGTAGTCCAGAACAAAATCCGCAGTCGCTTCCGAGCCTAGAACATCGTCCTGCGAGAAAAAGCTGAAAACAGGATAAGGAAGCTCTTTTTCATCTGAATTGTCCTGAAGTTTTGAAAGCGCGATGTGCATTCCGTCAGGCGCGCCGAGAATCAGAATTCCGGCTGGATTTTTGTCTTCAAGAAGATTCACAAGCGAGCTTACCCGGGCTTTTCCCGCTGCCATAAAATCGTTCGGGTAGACGAAAAGCGAGACAAGCCCCGGTTTTTCCTCGGTCTCAACTCCGAAAGTCTCCGTCAAATGCTGGGTGATTTTTTCTATAGAATTTTCATCGTTGTAGCCGTAACCAAGAATCAGAATTATATTTTTTTCATTTAGATACGCTTTTGTGGCCGCATCGAGTTTTTTTAGCTTTGAAGGCTCTTTGCTCTGCGCCGGAATTGCGCTTGCGGCTTCCTCAACTGCGAGGCGGTTCTCTTTTTTGCAGCCGGAGAAAAGAACAGGCAGAAATGCCGAAAGCGAAGCTGAAAAAAACAATGCGATTTTTGCTGATTTAGAAATTTTCATAATTCAGACATTATAGTGCGGCTGAAAATTTTTTGAAATAACATTTTTTTATGGAGAACTTGGGCAGAATAACAAGTTTTTTTTGAGAAGCCTTGTTCTAACCGATAATATTTTTGATATGAAAAAGATTTTACTTTCTGTTGTCTTATTTTCCGCTTCAATTTCGCTTTTTGCGCAGGCTGGAATGGAAAATTCGGCGAAAAATAATTCTCTTGCCGGAAAATCTGGAAATTCAAGCCCGGAGATTTCAAAAAACGGGAATCCAAAAAATCAGGGAAAAGAATATCATCTTTCTGTTGATGAAGCGGTGAGTCTTGCTAAGGAAAACAATATTTCGATTCAGCGAGGGCAGATTACTTTGGACGCGGCTTTGCGGAGCAAGAATCATTCTTGGAACAGCGTCAGCCCGACTTTTTCGGTTGGGGCTTCAAGCTCCGTTCCGCTGGATTCTCTTGCCGGCGGCGACCAGAAATCTTATTACACGGCGAGCTTTGGAATCAGCGCGACGGCTTCGGTCTCGCTTTCCGCAAATTTTTACACGCAGATTCAGTCGGCGAAGCTTGCTTACAAGCAGCAAAAAATCTCTTTTGATGACGCTGTGCGCGAGATTGAGCTTAGCGTGCGGCAAAGCTATTACGGTCTGATTTACGAGAACGAGAACATAAAACTTCAGGAAGAAAATTTGAAAATCGCGAAAACTCAGTATGAAAACAATCTTCAAAAATACAACGCCGGAAGATTGAGCGAAGTTGATGCTTTAAGCGCGGAAGTGAACTATAAATCGAAAATTCCGACTGTGGAGAATGCGAGAATCACTTATCAAAATGATATGGACTCGTTCAAGCAGGTTTTGGGGCTTATGATTGACGACAGAGTGGAGCTTTCAGGCTCTCTTTCGGATTGTCTTTATCTTGATGAAATAAAAGTCGAGCAGAAAGACGTGAAATCTTCGAAAATTTCTTTGCTGGAGTCAAAAATCGAGTCGGCGAAAAATTCTGTTCTTGACAAAAGATTCAGCGCGTTTTCTCCGAGCTTGAGCGCGTCTTTTTCATGGCGGGACGCGAGCTGGTATGCGGGCTACGACGGGACGGCTCCTGACGCTTCGAAATCAGCGAGCCTTTCCTTGAGCGCATCGATTCCGCTGGACGGTGTTCTTCCGTGGTCGTCAAAAAATGATGCGGTTGACAGCGCGAAAGACACTTTGAAGGATTACGAGCTTCAGCTTGACGATGCTTACAAAGACATCAAGCGGACGGTTGACGCGAGCCTGCGCTCGATAAAGCAGAGCCAGGAGGCAATAAAATACAGGCAGGCGAATGTTGCGCTTGCCGAGAAAACCTACGATATGACAAACGAGGCTTACAGTCGGGGAACAAAAGACCTGCTCACGCTTCAAAACGCGAACAACACGCTTTTGGACGCGAGGGTTTCCTTGAACAGCGAAATTTTGACTCTTACGAGAGCGATTTTAAATCTTGAAAACACAATTGGTGCGGAATTTGGGAGCTTGACAAAATGAAAATCAGAAAATCATTTATTGTTGCCGGAATTGCTGTTCTGTCGGTTGTTTTGACTGCGGTTTATGCAAACACGATTGGAAAATCATCGGGAAAATCTGGCGCGCCTGGCGGAAGAGGCGGACGCGGCGGAAACGGAGCTGTTGTGTCAGTTAAGACGATGACGGCTGAAATCAAGACTTTGCACGGATATGTGAACACAAACGGCGAGGTTGAAAGCCAGAATTCAGTCTCTGTCTTTCCTGACATGGGCGGAAAAGTGATGTCAACATCGGTAATGCTCGGCTCAAGCGTAAAGAAAAACGAGATAATCGCCTACGTTGACCCGAGCGAGCCTGGAACTTCATACAGATATTCTCCAGTCTACGCGCCGATTTCAGGAAGCATAATCTCAACTCCGCTGAAAAACGGAACAAAAGTCACGACAAGCACCGCGATTGCGATAATCGGAGACATAAACAATCTTCAAGTTACCGCGAATGTGCCAGAGCGTTACGTTGCAGTCCTGAAAAAGGGCTTGAAAGCTGAAATCTCCGTGGAGGCTTATCCTGACGTGATTTTTCCTGCGACTGTAAGCCGTGTTTCGCCTGTCGTTGACGCTTCAACGAGAACAAAGGAAGTTATTTTGACTTTTGACACTCACGACGAGAGAATCAACGCCGGAATGTTCGCGAAAGTCAAGCTGTATACGGAAGATTATGCGGGCGAGGTCGTTATGCCAAGCGACGCTCTTGTTCAAAACGGAGACGATTTTTTCGCCTACATTGTGAATCCGTCTGACGATTCTAAAAATGGAGACAACGGCAAAGGCGGCGGAGAGAAAAATCAGCGCGACGGCAATAGAAATGACGGCGAGACGGTCTCCAAAGTCAAAGTTGAAAAAGGAAAGTCTGTTGACGGCTACGTTCAGATTTTAAGCGGCGTGAAAGCGGGCGACAAGGTTGTTGTTCAGGGAATGTCAAGCCTTGGCGACGGCTCGAAAATCCTTGATATTGGAAACCAAAGCAAAAAAACTGAAAACAGTTCTGACGAAATCTTTGGAAAAGGCGGAGATTCTGGAAAAAGCAGAGGCAAAGAAGCTGGAAATCCTGAATTGAAAAATCCAAAAAACAAAAATCCTGACGGAAAAAATCAGTAACAAGGTGAAACTATGTCGATTTCAAAGAAAACTCTTGACCATCCGGTTTTGACATTGATTGTTTTTGTCTTGCTTGGAATCATCGGTCTTTTTACATTGAAAAACGTTGCTGTAAGCTTAATGCCGGACGTTGACTCGCCTTACATAAATGTGCGCACAACTTACACAAACGCAGGCCCTGAATCTGTTGAGAAAAGCGTTACGAAAGTCCTAGAAGGGCAGCTTGTCTCTTTGAGTGGCCTAAAAACGATGACTTCAACATCTTCGGAAGGCTCTTCTTCAATCAGCCTCGAATTCAACTACGGAACTGACTTGGAAAGCGCGACAAACGACATACGCGACAAAATCAGCCGTGTTACAAAAAATCTTCCTGACGACGCAGGCTCTCCTTCAATCTTCAAGATGAGCGCGGACGCAATGCCGATTATGAGAATCGCAGTCCGCGGAAACCGTTCAAACGATGACTTGAAGATAATTGCCGAGGACCAGATTGTTGACCTTCTCGAGCAGGTTGACGGAGTTGCGGAAGCGAGCGTTTCAGGCGGAAGGGAGAAAATTCTTCGCGTTGATGTCTCGCAGAACAGGCTCCAGGCTTACGGCCTTACAATGGCGAATATCTCGTCGGCTTTGTCAAAGCAGAATCTGGAGCTTGGCGGCGGAAAAATCAACGAGGGCGACACAGACTATACAGTCAGAACGACGGGCGAATTTTCAAGCGTTGAAGAAGTCGCCGACACTGTTATCACGACAATCGACAATTACGTTGTGCGCTTGAGCGACTTGGCGAACGTCTACATGGGCTTCAAGGACAAGACAAGCGAGGTCTACATAAACGGGCTTCCGGGAATTTACGTTTCTGTCACAAAGCAGTCTGGAAAAAACACAGTTTCGGTTGCGAAACTGGCGCGCGAGAAAGTTGCGGAAATTCAGAATTTGATGCCGAGCGATGTTGTGCTTGAAATTATCTCTGACGACTCGGAGTCAATCAACGACACAATTTCAACGCTTTTGGATTCTGCCTATTCCGGCCTTATTCTCGCGGTCTTAATTTTGTTTCTCTTTTTGAAATCTGGAAAATCAACCTTGATAATCGCAATCTCGATTCCTCTTTCAATCATAATCACTCTTCTTGCGATGAATTTCGCCGGAATCACGCTTAATATGATGACTTTGACCGGCCTTATTCTCGGCGTGGGAATGATTGTGGACGCGTCAATCGTAATGATTGAGAACATCTACGTTTACAGGACGCGCGGCGCAAAGCCTAAAATCGCGGCTGTCTTAGGCTCTCAGGAAATGCTGATGAGCGTAATCTCGGGCAACTTGACTACAATCTGCGTATTCTTGCCGTTTATCTTCTTCATAAAAGACTTGGGAATGACAGGGCAGATGTTCAAGGGAATCATCTTCACGGTTGTAATCGCGCTGATTTCTTCCCTTTTTGTCGCAATTTTCCTTGTGCCGGTTCTGGCTGGCGTTTTCCTGCCGCTCACAAACCGCGTCGAAAAGCCAATCCGCTTCAAGCCGCTCGCGAAGTTCTACGAGATTTTGGAGCTTCCGATGACCTGGCTCACAAAAATGTACAGAAAAGGCTTGAAATCCGCCCTTGACCATCGCGCGGTTACAGTGATTGTGTGCGTGTGCGTTCTTTTGATGTCTTTCATTTTGATTCCGACTTTGAAAGTGAACATGATGAACAACGGAACTGACTCCAGCGTGACGATGAATCTGACTCTGCCGAACGGAACTCCTCTTGCCGAGACAACCGCAATCCTTAAGGATTTTGAAAGAATCGTAGGCGAGGAGATTCAGGGCTACACAACAGTAATCACTTCGATTGGAACGGGGCGCACTTCAAGCACAAACAAAGGCTCGATTCAGATAAATCTTCCGGACGACACAAGCAAGCAGATTGACACTTCCGACACTGTGCAGAACAAGCTTAGAAAATATTTCAATTCTTATCCGGGCGCGAAATTCTCGTTCAGCCAAGGCTTCGCGCGGCAGATGACAGGCTCGGAATTCAAAATCCGCGTAAGCTCAGACGACTTGGACACAGCTTTGGACATCGCCTCAAAGCTCCGCGACGTTATGGAAAGCATTTCGGACATTGGCGAGGTTTCAATCGACACTGACCGCGGCTTGCCTGAAATTCAGATTGTGATTGACCGCCAGCGCGCTTACTCGTTCGGTGTCGATGTTACAACGGTTGCAAAGGAAATAAACTATGCGATAAACGGCGTTACGGCGACAACTTACCGCGAGAATGGCAAGGAATACGACCTGATTTTGCTTTACGACACAGGCGACAGAAAATCGGCTTCGAATCTCGAGCAGATTTACGTTAAAGGCACAAACGGAATTGTGAGCGTGGCGAACTTTGCGGAAGTAAAAAAAGGACTCGGTCCGGTTTCAATCAGACGCGAGAACCAGACAAGGCGGGTTACAGTTTCCGCAGACAAAAAGACCGACCGAAACTCAACTGAAATCATTCAGGATATAAAAGACGGAGTCGCTTCGAGCTTTATCGTTCCGGAAGGCGTTTCTGTCGTGTACGAAGGCGCGTGGAAAGATACTCAGGACCAGGGAAAAACTTATCTGATGATTGGAATAATGGCGATTCTTCTCGTTTTCGGCGTAATGGCTGGAACTTACGAGAGCTTCAAGGCTCCGATTATCAACCTTACGACAATTCCGTTCCTGATTATCGGAGTTGTGTTCATCTTCAAGTTTACGGGGCAGGCTTTCAGCATGACAAGCGCGGTTGGAGTCATCATGCTGGTGGGAATCGTTGTGAACAACGGAATTATCCTTGTTGACTACACGAATCTTCTTCTTGACCGTGGCTACAAAATGAAAGAAGCGTGCCTTGAAGCCGGAGCAAGCCGTCTGCGCCCGGTTCTGATGACAACGCTCACGACAATTCTCGGAATGATTCCGATGTGCTTTGCCACCGAGGGAAGCGCGGCGATGGTTCAGCCGATTGCTGTCGCGGTTACAGGCGGACTCACGTCATCGACTTTCGTGACATTGTTCTTTATCCCGGTTCTTTTCTCGCTCGTGATGAAAGAGAAAAAACGCGAGAAAAGCAGAATTGAAGTTTTTTTGACAGACGAAAGCAAGTAAACTGATTGCGCCGTCCGTGGCGCACGTTTTCCAAAAAAGGAGATAAAAATATGGTTCGTTGTGAGATAATTGCAAATCAGTCGGTTCAGGAAGAAATCGTGGTTCTTTTGGAAGAGTACATTCCCGACTGCCTTTACACGATAATCCCGACCGTTACAGGCCGCGGAAAAAACAGCTACAAGCTCGGAAACTCAACCTGGCCCGAGACAAATTTCATTCTCGTCTCCTATGTTGACGACAGCAAGGTGAGCATTGTGCGCGCGATAATAAAAGCCGTAAAAGAAAAATTCAAAGGCGAAGGAATCAAGCTCTTCTTTGTGAACGCGACGGAATAAAACTAGAATCTAAGAAGTCAAAATGCGGAAAAAGCACATTCCTGTAAAAAAGCTTTATTTTCTGATGAACAAAGCCGCCGGAACGGTCTGTTCGACTGTGAGCGACAGGAGGCGGACTGTCTACGAGGCGTTTCCAATGGCGTTTTTGGTTGACGAGAACGGCGCGAAGCTTCATTCGGTTGGGCGGCTTGACTCTGACACCGAGGGCTTGCTTCTTTTTACAAACGACGGAAAGCTCAGCAATTTTTTGACTCGGCCAGAAAGCAAAATCGAGAAGACTTATCTCGTTGTGCTTGCGTCGCCGGTTTGCACTTCTGAGCAGAAAAATTATGTTGAAAAAGCGGCTGCCGGGCTGGTTCTTCCGGCTGAAAAAAAGGCTGGCGAGCAGAAAAGCGGCGGCGCGGAAATCGCGTGGAAAAGCGAAACCGAATGTGAAATCTCGCTGTGCGAGGGAAAATTCCACGAGGTCAAGAGAATCTTCCGCGCGCTTGGAAACGAGGTAAAAAATCTGAAAAGAATAAAATTTGCGGGGCTGTCTCTTCCGGAAGATTTAGGCGCAGGCGATTTCAGGGAGATGACGGCGGAAGAAACCGAAAAACTCATCAGTTTGCAGATGACGAATCAGGAAAAAGCGTTTGGTCAGCAATCGTCACCGTGACGAAATGAGAAAAAGTTCGTGGACGGCGAACGTCATCGTGACGAAGTGCGAAATAGTAAAAAGTCGGCGAACGTCATCGTGACGAATCAAGAAAAAGTGCTAAGTCGAAGAACGTCATCATAACGTTCCTCGGAAATTCATTAGGTCGGCGAACGTCATCGTAACGTTTCACGAAAATTCATTAAGCCGACAATCATTATTTATAAAATCCTATTTTCCCGCCAAAATCTTGATTTTTTCATTCGTCATTACGAATTGCGAATCTTTCATTTTGAATCGTGAATCTTTCATCGCCTGATGTCCATTGAAATTTAAACCATGAACCATTCCATCGCGAAAACCACGGCGCAGCAGACGCAGGCGACGGGAAAAAGTCCTGCTCCAAGCCAGCTCAGGATAATTCCGAGAACAAGCGCGGCGGCTCCTGCAAGCGGTGTTTGCGTTGCGTCCACAATCGCAGGAAAAGTCATCACGGAAAGAGTGACGTAAGGCACGTAATACAAAAACGAGCGCACAAACTGGTTTTTTATCGGTTTTCGGATTAGGGTGAGCGGCAGGACGCGGATAAGATAAGACACGAGCCACGCCGTGAAGATATAGATATACGGATTTCTCATAAAAATTTCCTTTTTGTTCAGATTTGAAGAAAGTTGCCGTTGAGGCAGACGCAACGCCTGTCAAGCGCGGTTATTTTTCTTCCTCCTTGACAGGCTTTAGAATCGCGGCGGCGGCTGAAATCAGCAGCGTGAGGATTATCGTCTTTGTGCCTGAGCTTAGCCGACTAAAAACCGGCGCAACGGAGCAAATCCAGCTTAGCGCGAAACTTAGCGGAACGATTATCCTGATTGCGAGATTCTTTTTTGCAGGCGGAATTATTATCGCGATGAACATTCCGTAGAGAGCGACAGAAAGCGCGCTTACCGCACGCTCGGGGAGCGAGTTTCCGGCGATGATTCCGAAGTAAGTTCCGAACGACCAGAGCAGAACCGCAACCGTCATCACGCCGTAGTTGTATGCAGGCTTGATTTTTCCCGGCCGCGCGATTGTGACGCCGAAAATCTCGTCTGTGATTCCGAATCCGATTAGGAGACGATGGACAAATGAAGTTTTCTCGCCGAATTTCTGGCTTAGCGCGCAGCTCATCAGAAGGTAGCGCGCGTTTACGGTCAAGGTTATCAGCGCGACTTCAAGATAGCTCGCCGCGTTCTGGATTGCGGTGAAAAGCGCGTACTCGCCCGCGCTTGCAAGGTTGAAAAAGCTCGCGATAAATCCCTGAATCGGAGTGAGGCTCGCGTGCTTTGCGATTATTCCAAGTGAAAATGAAACCGCGAAATATCCAAGTCCGATTGGAATTCCGGCTGTAAGCCCTTCAAGAAAAGTTCTCGCGGCAGAATCATGCTTAATCTCGATTTTTGACATAGCGCATACTTTATCACTTTTTGAATTTTAGTTGAATGGCAGGCGTTTTTGAGGCTCTGCGACTTTGATTTCATCGTCAAGCGCAAGAGACGCGAGTTTTGACGCGAAAACGCTGTCGCCTGTTCTTTGAGTCTCGTTCTGCCCGAGCTGGCTCTGGAAGAAAAGCTTCTTCTGATTTTTTGTCTCGCCGCGTTTCTGAGAGGCCGCCTTTGCCGCAAGCAGAATTTCGCTTGCCTCGCCTGAGCGCACGTGAAGCGCCTGCGCGATTTCCGCCTCCTGCGCGTTCGCAAGGTTTTCGAGCGTGGAAAAAGTCTTTATCAGAATTTTCTCGCGTTTTTCGCCGACGTGCGGCAGCGAGATAAACGCTGAAACAGTGTTTTCCTTTGTCCTTAGATTCTGGTTCCGGCTTGTTGCAAAACGGTGTGTCTCGTCTCTCACTCTCTGCAAAAGACGGAGCGCGTCGCTTCGCCTCGGCAGGCAGATTGGCTTTGAGGCGTGCGGCCGCCAGATTTCCTCGTCTCGTTTTGCAAGCCCTGCAATCGGAATGTCGAGGTCGAGAGCCTTCAAGATTCCGTCAACCGCGTCTACCTGCCCGATTCCGCCGTCGATAAGAATCAGGTCTGGAAGAGGCTTTTTCTCGTTTACGAGCCGCGAGTATCTTCTTGAGGCAGCCTCGCGCATTGAGGCGAAGTCGTCGATTACTCCGTTCGTTGTTTTCAGCCTGAAATATCTGTAGTTCTTCTTGTCGGGATTTCCGTCCCAGAACGAGATAAGCGAGGCGACCGGAAATTTTCCGCCAATATGCGCAATATCAAATCCTTCGATTCTGTGAGGAATGCGCTCAAGTCCGAGAAGCGACTTTAGCTCGTTCAAGGCCGGCGTGTCTCCGCGCTCTCTCATTCTTCGGATAATATCTTCTTTTGCGTTGTGCTTCGCCATTTCAAGAATAGCAGAGTCTCGCCTGTGCTGCGTGTCGCCGGAAGAGATTTTTATGATTTGCGTTGCGGATTTTGCGTCAGCGGAATTTTCGGCATTCTGCTGATGACGAGTTTCGTCTTGCGTTAGCGCTGGAAGCGGCGGCGTTAGCCGTTGCGGAGCGGAGCGGAGCAATGGAGCGTCAGCGTAATTTTCGACATCCTGTCGATAACGAGTTTCTTTCAGAAACTCAGAGCTTTTTTTGCTTTGTGTGCCATCCGTGGCACAGTTTGAAAAACTAATTTTACGGACATCGTGGTCATCGTCGGCGGAAACGCCCTGATTTTCTTCATTTTGAGCTGAAGACTGCTCCAGCCATTTTGCGAGAATTTCCGTTGCGTCGTCGTCGCTCACGTAGATTTTTGACGGAAGCGAGTTGTCGCCGGAATAATATTTCGCCGCGAATTCTTCCAAAAGCTCGCCGTCCTCAGCAAGGCTTTCAACCTGAAAATTGTCGCGCCCGGTGAGCTTTCCGCCGCGTATTTTCAAGACGGTAAAGCTTACAAGCTCGCCTTCCCTGTAGTGCGCGATGTAGTCCTTGTCCTCGCCCTCGAAATCCTCGACGATGTTTTGGTTCTGCATAATTGTGAGCGCGCGAAGTCCGTCTCTTAGCCTCGCAGCTTTCTCAAAGTTCAATTTCGCCGCCGCATCTTTCATTTCCGCCGTTATTTTCTGAACCGCCTCGTCGTCTTTTCCCTTAAGTAAGGCTTTGATTTCTTCGATAAATTCATTGTAGGACTGTTTATCGATTTTGCCGCAGCACGGAGCCTTGCATCTTCCGATGTGGTAATACATGCACGGTGCTTCCCGCTTTTTGAGCGTTCTGCAGTGCCTTACAGGATAAATCTTGTAGAGCGTGTCGATGAAAGTGTCGAGAGCTGTCGCGTCTGGATAAGGTCCGAAATATGTCGAGCCGTCATGGCGGATAAGCCGTGTCTTGTAGAAGCGCGGAAATTCCTCGTTCGTGATTTTTAGCGAAGGATAGGACTTTCCGTCTTTGAGCTGGATATTGTAGCGCGGCGAATATTTCTTGATTAAGTTGTTTTCAAGGAGAAACGCCTCGTACTCGTTGCTTGTCGTGATGTACTCGATTGACTTTGCATTTGAGACGAGAAGCTGAGTCTTAATCTGCCGCTCGCCCGAAAAATACGAAGTCAGCCGGTTTTTAAGGTTTTTGGCTTTGCCTACGTAAATGACGGTTTGCTCCGCATTCCGCCACATATAAACGCCGCTTGAGGAGGGGGCTTTTAACGCAGTTTGGTGAAGATTTTCATAATCTGGGTTATTAGTGTTGTTCATATGATTTTTTCAAAATTAAAAATATTTTCTATAATTCCAAAAGATTTTTCGGAAAGTCTATCACAAAAAATGCTTGTAAAAAATCAGTTTTTGCCGGTTCGGAAAAAATCAAATTACAAGGGCGTTTCCGCCGAAAACGGCGGGTCGATATGCCGCGAAATTCGGTTTTCAAACTGTGCCACGGACGGCACACAAAGCAAAAAAAGTTCTGAGTTTCTGAAAGAAACTCGTTATCGACAGGAGGTCGATAATTGCGCTAACACGCGGAATAAAAATCCAGCCGTGAATTTTTATTCCACACTTTCCGCATTCTTGCGGCGAAATTTTGCAGCTGTTTTATTGGCTTTTGCATTTGCTCCGCTTTTCGCGGCGCAGAAAACGCTTGTTCTCGGCGGCGAGAACGGCTGGAAAAATATTTCCGAGATGAGCGGGCTTGAGCTTGGAAAAGGGCAGTTCGGCTACGACGCGGTTGTGCTTTCAACCGCTGTTCAGCCATCGAATCCCGGCACGGATATGCTCGTTACTTTTGACGGCGGAAATTTTTCTGACAGGGCAGGAAATTACAAAGTCCTTGAAAACAGCCTTGTCTCAACATCTGATTCTGTAAAAGGCGACGGAGCGGCTTTAAGCCGTGGCAACGGAAAGGGGCTGACCTTGCGCGGAAAAGACGGCTCTTTGTTCGGCTCGGAAGGAAATTCCGGCTCTTTTATGATTGAATTCTGGCTTTGCCCGGCAATCGCCGAGAACGGCGAGACGATTTTCTCGTGGCGTTCATCTCTTAACTACAACAATTACGCGGAATATCAGATGATTAGCGCGATTATGAACAAGAATCATCTCGTCTGGACTTTTAACAATCTCTTTTTCGGATACAAAAATGAAAAAGTTATTTTGCAGGGAATTTCAAACGTTGTTCCGCAGAAATGGAGCCGCCACACAGTCTCGTTCGATGAGGAAAACGGAATTCTCGAATATCTCGTTGACGGCCGCACGGAAGATTTGGTTTACGTTACTAAAAACGGGCATGAAAGCGGCGAGGTCTGCAATCCTGTTCTTGGAAAAAAAGCCTCGCTTGAATTCTGCGGAGCTTACACTGGAAAAATCGACAATATCAGAATCAGCAAATATTCTTATGAAAATGAGCTTGCCGACGTTTTCACAACAGGGAACGAAAAATACAAGATTGACGGCGGAAAATTTGTTACAGAGCCGATTCTCGTTTCCCATTCGGCGGTGATGAAAAAAATCGACGCGCTTATGAGCGTTCCTTCCCAGACCGACGTGAAATTTTATGTGCGCTCAGGCGACAACTGCTTTGGCTGGACAGATTCTTATCCTGAATGGAAAGAAGTTGTTCCGGGAGAAGATATTTCTGACGTTTCGGGGCTTTATTTTCAAGTCTCGGCGGAGCTTCTTCCTGACGGCGGAGCTGAAAAAACGCCTTCAATCACCGAGCTTGCAATAAAATACGACGAGCAGGACGAGCCTCTTCCGCCTTTCTCTGTTCTGGCGGACGCAGGAGACGGAAGCGTTACTGTTAGCTGGAGCTATTCTGTTGACGACAGCGCGGGCGGCTATCTTGTTTATTACGGAAACCGGCCGGGAGAATATTTGGGAAGAACTGCGGTTGAGGGCGCATCTCCTGTAAAAGCCGGAAATCAGTCATCAATAACTTTGAGCGGGCTTCAAAACGGAAAAATTTATTATTTCGCCGTTGCCGCATATTCAAAGATTGATGGTAGAATAATAGGAACACTTTCAAAGGAAGTTTACGCAAGACCTAGCTCAAGACTTGCAATAAAATAGAAAACGAGGAGCAGACGATAAAATGGCAGATCCGAATCTTTTGTTGACGCGCGCAAAATCAGCAATGCTGGCCAGAGATTATCAGCTGGCGGCAAAATATTATAAAACTTTGATTTCCGAGAATCCTGACAATGTTGACTACAAAATCCAGCTCGGAAATCTTTATGTAAAGGCCGGAGATGACGACCATGCTTTTGACGTTTTTCAAGTCATTTTAAAGTCGAATCCTGAAAATCTTACAGTTCTTATGGCTCTTGCTGGAATCAACCGGCGCAAAGAGCGTTTTGATGAGTCTGTCGCGGTTTTGGAGCAGGCTCTGCTTATCTCGAACAATTCCCCTGAAGACTTGGCGACAATCAACTATAATCTTGGATTCACTTACCGGCAGATGGGCAACAATGATGACGCTCTCCGCTGCTTTGAGAATGTAATCGCTGAAAATCCGAAAGATGTTCTTTCGTACAATCACTTGGGCGCAATCCACGCGCTTCAAGGCGACCAGCAAAAAGCGATTGAGGCTTACCAGCGCGGTCTTCAGTTTGACCCGAACCATCCGATTCTTCATTTCAACATTGCAAGAAGCTACGCAGAAATCGGCGACACAAAAAAAGCTCTTTCTCATTACGAGTCGGCTCTCCGCGCAAAACCGGGCTGGCTTGACGCAATTGAGGAATACGCGAATCTTCTTTTGAAAGACAATAAGGTAAAAGAAGCCGAGGACACAGTCCAGAAGGCTTTGAAGCTTAATCCTGACGATGTGAAAATGCACACTTCAATGGGAAATGTCTACAACCGAAAAAGCATTTTTGACAATGCGGAAATAGAGTTCAAGAAGGCTCTTGACGGCAACGATGAATATAAGCCTGCGCTCACAGGACTTGCACATTCGCTTGAAAAGCAGGGAAAGCACGCCGAGGCCGCCGAGACAATCAAGAAAGTCTCTCGCCTGAATCCTGACGATGTGGCAATCATAAAGCAATCGGCGCACGTTCTTCTTTCCGCGAATTTTCTTTCAGCCGCATACGAGAAAATCAGCCGTCTTTGGGAGATAAATCCGGACGACCCTCAGACAATCAGCCTGCTTGCCCAGTATTACATTGGAAAAGGCGATGAGGGCAAGGTTGAAAACTGCTTTGACAAAATCCAGCGTGTCGCGCCTGATTATAAAGATATTTACCGCGACTGGGGAACGAGATATATCCAGAAAGGCGACACGCAAAAGGCTGAGCAGTATCTTAAAACGGCAATCCAGCAGAATCCGAAAGACGCAGAGTCGATGATGTATCTCGGCGAGATTTACGAGTCAACAAAACGCCCGGAAGACGCTCTTTCAATGTACAAAAAAGCCAGCCATGCGGATATTTTCAACGAATTCTCAAAAAAGGAAGCCGAAAAACTCGAAGAAAACGGCGTAAATGCAATAAACGCGGGATTTGTCGCAGGCGAAAGCGTAATGAACACAAATCCTCGAAATCCTTTTGCGGATGAAAACAATCCGGCTTCGTTCATCGTGAAAAAAGCCGAAAATCCGAGCCTTGCTGACGACAACAAATTGCCTGATTTGCTCAACGACACTTCAAATCCGCTCAACGATGATTTTGCGCAGTTTGAAAACAAGACTGTCGGCGAAATTGAAATGGCGAGCGACAACGACTTGCTTGAAAAAAATCCTGACGGCAATCTTCTCGATGACAATTTTGACGGAGATTCTGGAAAAGACGGCTTTGAATCTGCAAATCCAGAAAATTCTGATTACAAAGACGACAGTCTTCTTGACGAAAATCCTGTTGCAGACGAAAAATCCGAAAAAAATGAGGACGGCAAGAACCAAAAAAATGTCGATGAGGATTTTGACTTTGAGCAGTTCGGAATGGAAAAGCTCAAAGATGAGAATTCCGAGGAAATTTCGGTCGCTTCAATTGACGACTTGATGCAGGCGGAAGAAGTGAACAAGGGCGACAAGCCTGCCGACATTGAGGAGATTGTTGACGACGGAACTCCGCTTGACGAGGAAGACGAGCCTGAAATCGAATTTATTCCTGACGGCTCTGATTTTATGGAAGAAGATGAAAAGGAGCTTCTTGAGCCTGAAAACCGGAACCCTCGGGAAAAACCTGCAAAAAATCTTTCGAAAGACGATTCTGATTCTCCAGCTGATGACGAGGACGAGGAAACGGACGCTCCTGAAATGCTCGACTATTCAAACTGGAATCCTGACTCTGACGGAAAAAATAACGAAACGAAAATTGAAAAAAGCGATAATTCTCCGTTTGCATCGGAACTTTCTGACAAGATTGACTCTCTTAAAGACCAGATAAAATCCGCTTCTGAAATGGCGGAAGCCGCGAAAGATTCTGCAGAAAAGCTTTTGTCAAATTTCCGGGACGAAATTCCTTTTGAAGCCGATTTGCCTGAGGAAGAGCTTGCGGACGATTTTTATGTAGAGCCGGAAAATTCCGAGCAAGTCGAGCCGGACGAAGAAAACGAAGACGAGCCTGAGATTTTGGATGGGCTGGACGAAAATATGGAGAAGACTCCAGAAGAAAATGATGAGAATCATGCGAATCCGGAATTTCTTCCTGAAGAGGATTCTGTTTCTGAAAAAGAGGAATTTGAGGCCGCTGAAAAGCCAGCTGACGAGCTTACGAGCGAAGAGCTGATGATGAAGCGCGCAATCGATATGCTTCCTGATATTGTTCGGGGGCTTGAAGACCGCGCGGTGTTCTTTAGATTCAAGAATTATCTTGAAATGTTCAAGTCTCTGCGGAAAATGCTTGAGTATCTGCCTGACACAAAGCGCGAGGAATTCCTTTCAAGCGAGAATAGAATTCTGCTAGACTACATTATTTCAAAGCTCGCGGGCAGGCCGGGGCTTTACGCGACTGTAAAAGGCTTGTTCAATTCGGGAATAATCCACGAGAATCCTGCGCTGAAAGGTTCTGACAATAACGGAATTGAGCTTACAAAAGAGGTTTTCGCGATTTTAAAGCGTCTTTCAGGCTGTCTTGACGATGAGACTCTCAGAATCGCCTTGAATTCAAAAGGCGACGAGCTGCTCAGAAAGCTGTAGAAAATCGAAAAGTTCAGCGTCATTCTGAAATCGCGCAGGTCATTCTGAACTCGCTTTGATTCAGAATCTATAATAAAAATTCTGATTATTGAATTCAGCAGGGCAGGCAAGTGCCGTAGAAATTTTGCTTGGACATATCGGTTTTGATTTTTGGAATAGCATAGTTTCAGCTTTAAGACCAGTATGGTTTTGAACTCTGGAATAAGCTGTTTTCGTAATTTTTCTATGAATAAAAACGGCGGTCATCTTATACTTTTGATGGCCGCCGTTTTGTTCTCGTTGTCTTTTTTATATTCTGATGATTTTTGAGTGCGTGATTACTTCGTTTCCGTTTTCTGTAATCAGAACGTCATTTTCAAGGCGCACTCCGCCAAGCTCCGGGTCGTACAGCCCCGGCTCAAGAGTTACGATGTTTCCCGGCTTGAAAACTTTGTCCTCGCTTGCGCGCGCTGTAACAAAAGGCGCCTCGTGGATTTCAAGTCCGATTCCGTGTCCGAGAGAGTGCGGCATTGCGCGCTTCGCCTTTGCAAAAACATCGTCAGCGGCTTTGCTCGCTTTTTTCAGCGACTCGCCCGGCTTGTAAAGTTTCAATGCTTCTGCTGCGGCTTTTTCAACGAGCGAGAGAAGCTCTTCCTGCTTTTGCGAGAGCGGACCTTTTGCGACTGTCAAAGTTGTGTCGCTTGTGTAGCCGTTGTAGACTACTCCAAAGTCAAGAATTGAAAGTCCCTGTGCCGGCCACGGCGCGTCTGTGTAGCCCGGAAAAGCGTGGATTGCGAAGCTTCTTGAAGGACCTGCCGCCAAAGTGTCGAAGCCTGTGCGCTCGCACCCGCATTTTCTAAGCTCGCTTTCGATTAAAAGCGCAACGTCCATCTCCTTGTGAAGCCAGTTTTCCCTGATTCCGCGCTCAATCTCCGAGATTATGTGGTCTCCGACTCGGCAAGCCTCTTTTGTGCATTCGATTTCGTACTCGTCTTTCTGTGAACGAAGCTCGCAAACGTAGTCGTGCGTTGAATTTTCGCGGCAGAGAACGTCCCAGCCTTCAAGAGCGTCAACATATTTCAAGAAAAGCGGATACGGCGTTTCAGGCGCAAGCTCGACTTTTAATTTTGTTGATTTTATCTTGAAAGATTTCAGAACTTCGCTTACAGCTTTCAGATTTCTCCGCTCAAATTTTGTGTATGGAAGAATTTTCACATCGACTGCGCGTTTTTCCGCAAGATTCTCATCCCAAGGAACGAGAACGCATTTTCCGTCCGATGCCGCAATAAAAATCGCATCCGACGGATGTCCTGTAAAATATCTTACGGCCGGCGTGCGTCTTCCCTCGGTGTCCTCAAAAACTGCCGCAGTGATTCCGTTCTGAGCCATATACGAGAAAAGTTTTTCCCGTCTGGCTGAAAAAATCGCCTTGATTTCATCTTTTGAATATTCTTTCATAAAATCTCCTTTTAATTTTGATTTTTCTATTTTCTTTTTAATTTTTTGACTATCAATTTAACGATTTCGTCTTTTGTAATCAAAAGAAGCGCGATTCCGGTCGCTCCGTAGACAAGAGACGTTAGAAAAAGCGGCGCGCCGAATCCAATCAGCCTGCCGTGTCCTTCAAAAATCGGAACAAGCGCGTTTCGGACAAAATAAGCCGGAACTGCCGCAATCAGCGACAGGACAACGAGCTTTAGCGCGTATAAAACAGTTTTTCCAGCGACAGATTTGACATCGAGATTCCTGTTTTTCCTCATCAGGATAAAAAGAAGAACCGTGTTCGCAAAACTTGCGATTGAAAGCGCGAGCGCAATTCCGCCGCCGCCAAACGGGGAGACAAGAATCAAAGCTAGCGCGATGTTCACCGCGAAGCCCGCAATTCCTGCGAATGTTGGAGATTTTGTGTCTCCCTGGGCGTAAAACGCCGGCGAGATTATCCTGTTCACGGCGATGAAGAAAAGCCCCGCGATGTGCCACTTGAAAGCCGAAAGAGTGAGCAAAACCGAATCGTCGCTGAATCTTTTTGACTTGTAGACAAGCGAGATTATCTCTTTTCCGCACACAAGCGACAAAAACGTGATTGGAATTGAAATCAGAGCCATTATTTTTGCCGAAGAGACAAGCATTTTGTTGAAATCTGCCCAGTTTTGATTTTTTGCAAGACCGCTCAAATCCGGCAGAATCACAGTTCCGATTGAAACCGCGAAAATTCCGAGAATCAGCTCCTGAAGCCTAAGCGAATATTGAAGAGACGAGACAATCCCTTCGCCCGCGCGTCCTGCCAAGGCCGTCGAGACAACATCGTTTAGCTGATAAGCCGCCATTCCAATCACTGTAGGGACAATCAGCTTCATAACGCGGCGTGTTCCAGCGTTTGAGAAAGCTTTTTTCAGCGAGACAAAATGGAAATTCCAGCCTGTTTTTAGCACGAAAGGCAGCTGGAACAAAGCCTGCACGCAGCCTCCTGAAATCACGCCGATTGACATTGCGCGCGCCGCCATCTGCGAGCGTGTTTCAGAATCAGCTTGTGCGCCTGAAAATTTTATCAGAATTGGAGTCAGAATGTAGGTTGCCGCAATCACAATCGAATTGAAAAGAACCGGCGTGAATCCGCTAGGCGAGAAAATCTTTACGCCGTTTAGAACGCCTTGAAAAAACGCCGCGATTGAAATAACAATCAGATAAGGAAACATTATCCGCGTCAAAAGCGAGGTCTCCAGAATCAGAAAATTCTCGTTTCCTTTAAGAAAAATCTTGACGATTAGCGGCGTGAAAATCATTCCGAGAACGACCACGCAGGTTGTCAAAAATGTAATCAGCGTGACTGTCGCGCTTAAAAATTCCTTTGTCTTTTTGACAGACTCTGGATTTTTGTCTTCAAGATAGCCCTTGAAAGTCGGAATAAACGCGACTGAAATTGAATTTTCCGCAAAAAGCCGCCTCAGAAGATTCGGAATCATAAAAGCGATTCCGAACGCATCCGCAAATTTTGACGTTCCAAGAAATGCCGCCTTTGTCATTTCGCGCGCAAGTCCTAAAATCCGTGAGCAAAGCGTGAAAAACGAGAGCGAAAGCCCTGCCGACAAAAGCGATTTTGATTTTTTATTTTGATTTTCTTTTTTTTCTGACATGGCAACTAGATTAGCACAAAATTGAAGCGGTGAGAATTTGGATTTTCAAGAGATTTTAATTCTGCGGACTTTGCGGCTTGAAACGAACGAAAAAGCAAAAAAACGCACGGATTCGATTTTTTAACGAAAAATCTGAAATTTAAAATTTGGAATCTAAAAAAATTTGAAATTCTGCGGAATAAATTTCAAATTTCTCCAAATTATAAAAATCGCATTGCCGGGAGATTCTGTTTTTTATCTTCCCGTGTGGAAAATCAGAAAAAATTGCATTATAATTTTCGCTATGGCAAAAAATACAATTCCAGAGCGAAAAGATGTTCCAGAATCAGACAAATGGGATCTTTCGACATTATACAAGTCTGATTCAGACTGGGAGGCTGATTTAGCTTCAATTCCGTCTCTTGCTGAAAAAGTTGTTTCATATAAAGGAAAGCTCGGAGAAAGCTCAGATTCTCTTCTTGGCGCATTAAAATCGAACGAGCAGCTCGAGAAAGTAATCGAGACGGTTTATACTTATGCTTCTTTGCGCCACACTGCTGATGAAAGCGATTCTGCCGGACAAAATATGGAAGGCCGCGTTATGATGGCTTACACTCAGGCTGAAAGCGAGACCTCATTTTTTTCGCCTGAGCTTATGGCGATTCCAGATGAAAAAATAAGCTCGTGGCTGAATCTTCCTGAATTTGCAGATTACAAAGTCTTTATCGAAAAAGAGCTTTACGAGAAAAAGCACATTTTGAGCGAGAAGGAGGAGCGGATTTTGTCTTTGCAGGCGGAAAGCTCCAGCACTGCGGAAAACGCTTTCAGCTTGCTCACAAATGTTGATATGACTTTCAATCCTGTCCATATTGACGGTGAGGAAAAGCCGCTCACCCAGACGACTTTTTCGACTTTTTTGCACAATCACGACAGAAAAGTGCGCGAGGAAGCGTACAAAAATTTTTACGATGAATTTACAAAACATCAGAACACGATTGCGAGCCTTTACGCTGGCAGCGTGAATCAGGATGTCTTTGTTGCGCGCGCGAGAGGCTACAAGTCTTCTCTTGAATCAGCGCTTTACGGAGACAAAATTCCTGAAAGCGTCTACAAGAATCTGATTGAGACAGTCCGCAAGAATCTTCCTGATTTGCACAGATATTATTCTCTCAGAAAAAAAGTTCTGGGCTTAAAAGAGCTTCGACATTACGATGTTTATGTTCCGCTTGTTGAAAACTGCCAGACAAACACGACTTATGACGAGGCCGTGGAGATTTGCCGGAACGCGCTTTCTCCGCTTGGAAAAGACTACACGGACATTCTTTGCGGCGGACTAAAAGGCGGCTGGGCTGACCGCTACGAAAACAAAGGCAAGCGCAGCGGAGCTTTTTCTTCCGGGGCTTACCGAGGCTATCCTTACATTCTTCTGAATTACAAAGACGACTCAATCCGCGACTTGTTCACTATGGCGCACGAGGGCGGACACTCAATGCACACTTACTTCTCGAAAAGCAACAATCCGTTTATGTGCTACAACTACACGATTTTTGAGGCGGAAGTCGCTTCAACTTTCAATGAGGAGCTAGTTTTTGAGTATCTTCTGAAAAACGCGAAATCTGACGAGATGAAAAAATATCTGCTTTCAATGCGTGCGGACGATATTCTTGCAACTTTGCACCGGCAGACGATGTTTGCGGAATTTGAGCTAAAAGCGCACGAGCTTGTAGAGAACGGAACTCCGCTCAACGCTGAAATCTTGAGAAAAATCTACCGTGAGCTGCTTGTTCAGTATTTCGGATCTGAAATGGTCTTTGAGGAAAATTCTGATATGGAAGGCTTGCGGATTCCGCATTTTTACGGCGCATTCTATGTCTACAAATATTCAACCGGAATTTCTGCGGCTCTTGCTTTGGCAAAGCGAGTTACAACCGGCGGCGAAAAAGAGCGCGATGACTACTTTAAATTCCTGAAGAGCGGCGGAAGCCGTTATCCTCTTGAAAGCCTGAAAGTTGCAGGCGTTGATATGTCGTCTCCAGAGCCTGTTCAGGCTGCGCTTGATGTTTTCAAGGACATTGTCGCCCAGCTTGAAAAACTGCTTTAATTATTTGAGCCAGTTAAAAACTATTTGTCATTCTGAATTTATTTCAGAATCTTCAAAATTTTAGCGGATGAATTTCGGGCTAAGTTTGAGAAAACATAAAGTTTTTAATTTTTAGACAGCAATAAAAGCCGTAGATTTAGAGTCACGGATTTAAAATTCGCGATTTGAAATTCACGATTTGAAATCTTAAATTGGAGAAATTATGGAAAAGTCAGAGTTTGTTTCGATTCTTCAAAAAGTGCCGAAAGCGGAGCTTCATATTCACATCGAGGCTGTGATGAGCCGCGAGACAATCAAGAAGCTTTACTTGAAAAAAAACGGCGCTGAATTCACTGACGACGACATTGCAAAACTCTTTGATTACTCTGACTTGAACGGCTTTATTGCCGCATTCTTGAAAGTTCAGGATTTGTTCACTTCTGTTGACGATTTCGACCTGATTTTTGATGATTTCAAGAATTATCTTTTGCGGAACGGAATCGTCTACACTGAGGCTTTTTTTGCTCCGTCTGCGTTCATAAAAAAAGGCTTCAAATATGAAGATATGGTTCGCAATTTCGAGAAGAATCTGAAAAAAATCAAAAAAGAGACTGGAATCACGGTGAAGCTGATTGGAGACGTGAGCCGGACTTTCGGCCTTGAAAACGCGGAAAAAAATCTTGAAATGTTCAAGGCGAATCCTTTTGACGGATTTATCGGAATCGGGCTTGGCGGCGCGGAAAGCAAAGGCCCATCAAAAGATTTCGGTCCTGTTTTCAATGCCGCGTTGAAATCTGGCTATCACGTTGTGGCGCATGCTGGCGAGGACTGCGGTCCTGAGTCGATTTGGGACGCTTTGAAAATTTGCCATGCGGAAAGAATCGGACATGGAATTACGGCGGTTCAGGATGAAAATCTGATGAAATATCTCCGTGATAAAAATATCGCGCTTGAAGTCTGCCCGACGAGCAATGTCTTCACAAAAAAATACGTTAAATCGATGGCTGAGCATCCTGTAAAGACTTTTTTCGAGAAAAAAGTTCCTGTAACGCTTGCGACCGACGACCCGATTTTTTTTGGCGTTGAGCTCCTGGACGAATACTGGAATCTTTATTCGGAGCTTGGCTTTAAAATGGAAGATATTAAGAAAATTATTCTTGCGGGCTTTGAATATTCTTTTCTTTCTGATTCCGAGAAAAAATCTTACGAAAATTCCGTTGAAGAAAATTGGAAGTAGAAATTGGCGGAAGTTGAACTTGGAGAATTTTTAAAGATTCAAAAAACTGACGGCTTTAACGATTTGCAGGCCGGAATGTTGTACTCGTCTTATCTAAAATGGGCGAATTTTGTGATTCCGGGTTTTTCTGAGAATGAAGCCTGCTACGACCGTTCTCTTTATGATGATTTCACGTTTTACACAGATGTGAAAATCGGCGGGCGGAAAGACTTGCAGTCGCTTTTCTATCTTTCTGCGGCGGAAGCTGCCGCTGACAATGTAAAAACGCTTTACGGCGGAATTGACTTGGCTCTCTGCGAAAAATGCGGAAATCCTGCGGAATTTGCGGCCGCGATTGACGATGTGAAGTCAAAATTCAGTTCCCAGACAAAAATTCTTCCAGTCCTGATTTTGAACAGCAGCGTTGAAAACAATCTTTTTCTTGCGGAAACTTTCATTGAATCCAAGAAATTTGACGGCGTTTTTCTTGGCGGCAGGAATTTTGCTCATCAAGATGAAAAAACTGAATTTTACGCGAGAATTTTTGATTCCGCGCGCGCGGCAAATCTTAAAACTGAAATCGACTGCCTTGAAATAAAATCTCCTGATGAATTTTATTTTGCGCTGGAAACTTTCAAGCCCGGTTTTGTGAAAGACGCTTTTGATTCAATCTGCGATAAAAAATCGCTGGATTTTATAAAGCGGGAAAATGTGTGCGTCGAGTTCAGTCCCTATTATTTTTCCGAGTCAAAAGACGACAGAATCAAAAAAATCAGATTTATGCGGAAACTTTTTGACTCGGGCGTGAAAATCAGAATCTGCACCGCGAGCCTTGTATTTTTGAAAAGCTCGCTTTCGCAGTTCGCTGTTGACTTGTGCGGCTCAGGATTTTTCACGAAAGACGAAGCAGCAGGATTTTTCGAAAATTCTTGAAAATCAGGAAAAATGCTCTAAAAATGCTCCGTCTGAAAAAATCGCTTTTTGGGCACAAAAATGTTTTTGGGAAAGCGAGTCGTTTCTTAACCGGCGTTATTTCAGATAAACCATAAGAAGCATAATGTCGGAATTTCGGATTCCAGAGATTCTGCTTGCCTGCCCGAGCGTTAGCGGCCGAACCTGCTCAAGTTTTGTGCGGCTTTCCGCGCTCAATGCTGGAATTTTTCCATAGTCAAAATCAAGAGGAATATGGAATTTTTCCATTTTGTGCATTTTTGCGATTCTCGCATCCTGCTTTTGAATGTAATATTTGTATTTTGCGTCTTCCTGCGCGATTTCCCAGACAAGCGGCGCGAATCCCGGATTTTCCGCGTTCGGGTCTTTCAGCAGAATTTCCGTCGCCTCATCAACCTGCTGATATTTCAGATTTACCGAATCAAGCTGCGCTTTTGATTTCAGACCGACTTTGAACGCTTTTTCCGCAAGCCGGCGGTCTGCCGTGTCATGGCGGAGCTTCAGGCGATATTCCGCTCGCGCGGTGAACATTCTGTAAGGCTCTTTTGTTCCGAGCGTAACCAAGTCGTCAATCAGAACGCCGATGTAAGCCTCGTCGCGTCCGAGAATAAGCGGCTGCCACTCAGGAATTTTCCTGAAATTCTCTTTCCCCTGTGATTTTTGGAAATCTTCGAGAAGTTTGTTCACTTTGCGGGTTTCGTTTTGGGAAATCTCCGCGAAATGTTTAAGTTCCTCTTCCGAAAAATAAGGCTTCGGCTGAAAACATCCTGCTTCCGCGCTTGCTGGCGACTGTCCGAGATTTGAAGTCGTCTTGCACAAGTCTCCGCAAAGCTCCTTGTGGGCGCGCGCGTAAAGTCCCGCGTTGATTCCTGCCACAAGCCCTTGTCCTGCCGCCTCCTCATAGCCCGAAGTTCCGTTAATCTGCCCTGCGTCAAAAAGTCCGGCCACGCGCTTTGTCTCCAGACTTGGAAAAAGCTGTGTCGGCTCAACATAATCGTATTCGACTGCGTATCCCGGACGCGCAACGTGGCAATTTTCAAAGCCAGGCAAAGTCCGCAAGAAAGAATCCTGAACTTCCTCCGGCAAAGAAGACGAAAGTCCGTTCAGATAAATCTCGTCTGTCTGTAGACTTTCCGGCTCAACGAAAAGCTGATGACGCTCGCGCTCCGCAAATCTCATAACTTTGTCTTCAATTGAAGGGCAGTAGCGCGGTCCGACCCCGTGAATTTTCCCGGAGTAAAGCGGCGAGCGAGAAATGTTTTCCCTGATAATCTCGTGAGTCTTTGAATTTGTGTAGACAAGATAGCAAGGAACTTGCGGCCGCTCAATTTTTTCATCATCAAACGAGAACGGCACAATTTCCTCGTCTCCGGCCTGAATCTCAAGATTTGAAAAATCGATTGTGTGCCTTAAAATTCTCGGCGGAGTTCCGGTTTTTAGCCTTCCGGTCGTAAAGCCGAGCCTGTTCAGCGACTGCGTAAGTCCGAACGCGCCTTGCTCGCCGATTCTTCCGCACGGAGCATCGTACTCGCCGATAAAAATCCGTCCGCCAAGAAAAGTTCCCGTTGTCAAAACGCAAGCGCGTACAGGAATCACTCTTCCGCGCTCTGTTACAACCGCTGTTATTTTCTGTCTCTTCCCTGATTTTGCGGCTTCTGTCAAAAGCGAGGTTTCCGCATGCTCGCCTGGAATCTGTCCTTTTTGAAGGCTTTCAGACGGCGGCAATTCCGTTTCCGATTCAGTCGTCAGAACATCAACAACCGTGTCCATCAAAGTGTAAAGATTTTCTGTCGTTTCAACTGTCTGGCGCGCGAGCGACGAATAAAGCAATTTATCAGCCTGAGAGCGTGGAGCTTGAACCGCAGGGCCGCGGCTTTTGTTCAACATTCTAAACTGAATCATCGATTTGTCGATGAGTTTTCCCATTTCGCCGCCTAGAGCGTCAATCTCCCGCACGATATTTCCTTTCGCGATTCCGCCGATTGAAGGATTGCAGCTCATTCTTGAAATTGAATCGATTGTCTGCGTGATTAAAATCGTTTTTAAGCCCATTCTGGCAGCCGCAAGCGCAGCCTCAATTCCGCCGTGTCCGCCGCCCACAACCGCTACATCGTAAAAATCATAAAATCCTGACATAAATCCAACTAAAACCAAGAACAATAATGAATATTTTTTCGGGCGCTCCTGCTTCGCAGGCCGGGTCTTTCAGGTTTCCGCCTTTCGGCTTCATTCTTCCGTGAATTTCCGCGGCAAAACTTTGAGCGAATCATCAGAACTTCACTCCAGAACAGCTCCGCTGCCCTTGCAGCCCCTAGCGCGTTTGCTTTTTCAATGCGTTTTTCACATTAAAAGTCTCAGTTTCTTCCTTATTTAATGAAAATCTTTGAAAATTATATCGTTTTTATGAAGCGTGTACAAATTTTGAAGCGCGTCTAATCCCCAAACAATAGAATAAAATTTTCTTTCAGATTTTTGAAAAATGCGTTAAATTTATTTCATAAAATAAAAGAGGATTGCTATGAAAAAATCTTTTGCTTTAATTTTTGGAATCGCGTTTGCCGCTTCTTCATTGATGATTTCATGCGGCTCAACTTCTTCCGCAGCGGCTGTCAAGGAATCTTCCGAAACTGAAAATGCTCCGGAATTTGTCCGAAAAGAACTTCCTGAAAATATGCGCGTAGGCGCGAAAGGCGACCGAAAAGCCAAGACTGAAACCGACCCTTACGTTGTTTCTGTGATTGACGAGACAAAAGACAAATTTATCCAGAGTTTTTTCACCGACGGCGAAAAGCAGATTACGCTTGAATACAGCCTTTTTATTCCTGAAAATCTGGATTACTCAAAAAAATATCCGCTCGTGATGTATATTCCAGACGCTTCGGGCGCGAGCAAGAACGCAAAAGAGCTTGTGGAGCAGTATTTCGGCGCGGACATTTGGGCTTCAAAAGAAGTTCAGGAAAAGCACGAGTGTTTTGTTTTTGTTCCTGCGTTTTCTGAAATCGTTGCAGACGACAACTGCGATGTTTCAGACGAGATTGAGGTCGCTGTAAAGATAATCTCCTCGCTTGTGCAGAACTATAACATCGACACAGGCAGAATTTATGCTAGCGGCCAGTCGATGGGCTGCATGACGAGCCTTTACCTGAATTCAAAATATCCGAACTTGTTTGCGGCTTCGCTTTTTGTCTCCGGGCAGTGGTGGGTTTACTCGCTTGCGCCGCTTAAAGACGCGAAATTTTTCTACATTACGGCAGAGGGCGATGAAAAGGCGAGCGGCGGACAGGCTGATTTGATGAATTATTTTGACAAGCGCAATGTTCCTTATTCTTTTGGAAAATGGAACGCGCAGGAATCAGCCGATGCTCAGAATGAAAACGCGAAAAAGCTGATTTCAGAAGGCAAAAACGCGAATTTTATCAGGTTTGAGAAAGGCACGGTTCTGACAGATGATGAAAAAATGGAGCATATGGCTTCGTTCAACTACGGCTACAGAATTGAAGCAGTGCGCGACTGGCTTTTTGAGCAGAAAATCGGAAATTCTTTTTTTGAAAAGCTGATTAACGCGAAGTAACTTTTATAAAGTTATGTGCGGCGGCTTGTTTTTGCATTAAAAAGCAGAATAAGCCGCTGATTTTTTTAATATCCATGTTTTTTTTCTGTCGCTTGAAAGTGTTCTGTTCTCTTTTTCTGGCATTTTTTTTGATTGAAATCCGCTTGCGTTTTTTCATTCTCTTGCAAAAACATCATTTTTTCTCTTGATGACTAATTTTTTTGTTTCTTTTATAATCTGAAAATTATGAAAATTTCAAAGTGCCTTTCCGCGCTTTTTTTCGCGTTGTTTTTGTCTTTGTTTACAGGCTGTTCCGTTTTTTTTAGCGGCTCTCTTGGCTACAGCGTTCTTTTGTGGAGCAATTCTGAGCATAATGTTCAGGACGGAGCAATTTTAAAAGTCTACATCAAGTCCAATATTTCTCAGGTCTATGTTGTTTCGTTTCCAAAATCAAAAGAAAAATTTGAAATTCCGCTTTGGCAGATTACCGAGCCTGAGTCAAAAAGAAAAGCTTTGCGCCATCAGGCGAGATTCGCTGAATTTGCGCACACTTACGCTTCTGTAAAGCTTGACGGTCTTCCAATCCGCGAGGAGGCTGTGAACACTTCAAAGCAGGTTTACCGTTTGCGCGAGGGCGAAATTGTCCGCTGCCTTTACCGTGGAACTGGCGCAGCTGTAACAAACGGGCATGGAAATATGAGCGGCGAGTGGCTTCGTGTTCTTACAAACACAGGAACATTAGGCTGGTGTTTTTCGCACAATCTTGAGCTTTTTGAGGCTGGAGTTGATGTTTCGTTCAATCAAAATCATGATGATTCTGAATCTGCCGAGGAAAATTCAGTTGCTCAGGAAATTGAAAATCTTGCGTCAAAAAGATGGTATCCTGAAAATTTTGCGGAAATGATAAAAAACCGCAGGATAAATCCTGAAAAAATGAAAGTTGAGTACGGATTCGACTTTGGAATTCAGACCACAAGAACAGAAAAAACGGTTGAAAACGGCGAGACTGTTGAAATTGAAGTTCCGATTCCTGCAAGCGAGATTGTCTTGGCAGGAAAAGCGGTTTATCAAGATGAAAACGGCTCGCTTGAATGGAATTTCTCCGACATCGCAAAAAATTCCAATAATGAATACGAATTCAAGTCTTCAAATCTCGTGATGAGCGTTCGCGGCGGCTCGGCGGTTCTTCAGTATATGGAAGGCGGAAAAGTCAAAATCATAAATCTTGTCGCGATTTCTGAGAATATCGGCGAGCTTGTTCAAAAGGAAATTGAGCGCAGGCAGCAGGAGATTGAAGCGATTTTTGAGGCCGGGCCGGAATTCAAAAGTTCAAGCTACGGAACAATAAAATTCAGCAGCTTTGATTCTTTGCGCTGGACAGGCTACAGGCTTTTGGTTCCTTCGGTGATTTCAAGAAACGCGGGAGACGATGTTGAAGTTTCAATCGAATATTTTATTCCGAACTCGCTGAAATCTTCGTTTGACGGAGTTTTGACGATGAAATTTGAAGGAATGGAAAACAAAATCAATTTCTTCTATAAACTTACCGACACCGGCTTGCGCCTTGAAGATGCGTCTCAGGCGGCTTTCCGTGGAGATTTGATTTCCGCGCGCGGCTCAAGCCCGATTGTAATGTTCTTCGAGAAAAAATAGGAAAATTTTATGGCATTTGTACAGTTTTCGCAGGTTTCGCTTGCGTTTGGCGACCGCGATATTTTGAAAAAAGTTTCTGTGAATCTTGCGAAAGGAAGCAAGGCGGCTCTTACTGGAGCAAACGGAACTGGAAAATCGACTTTGATAAAAGTTATGGCGGGGCTTATTCAGCCTGACGAAGGAACTCGTTCCGCTTCAAAAGATGCAAGAATCGCTTATCTTCCGCAGAGCGGGCTTACTCACCACGGCTGCTCGCTTCGGGAGGAGGCGGACAAGGCTTTTTCATTCGGCTACGGGCTTATGGAAGAGCTGGACAAAATCGGCGACGAGCTTAAATCTGGAAACGGAAATCAGAATGCGCTTTTGGAACGCCACGACAAAATCTTGAACGAGCTTGAAGATTCCGGCTGGAACCGAAGAAGCGCGATGGCTGAGCAAGTTTTGACAGGTCTTGGCTTTTCGCATAATGACTTGGACCGCGCCTGCGAGGAATTTTCGGGCGGCTGGCAGATGAGAATCGCGCTTGCAAAGGCTTTGATGGTCAATCCTGATATTTTGCTTTTGGACGAGCCTACAAACTATCTTGATATTGACGCGCGCGGCTGGCTTGAAAACTTTTTGGGCAATTTTAAGGGCGGATTCTTGCTTGTGTCGCACGACCGCTATTTTCTTGACCACACGATAAACGAGGTTTACGAGCTTTTCAACGGCGAACTTCACCGTTATCCCGGAAATTTCACTCATTATGAGAAAGTCCGCGAGGTGGAGCTTGAAACTTTAATCAAGGAATACGAAAAACAGCAGGAAGAAATTCAGCATCTGCAGGAATTTATCGACAGATTCCGCTACAAGGCGACAAAGGCGATTCAGGCTCAGGAACGGCAGAAAATGCTCGACAAAATTCTTGAGCATGAAATCGTGATTCCTGAAAGCCTGAAGAAAATTCATTTTAAATTTCCGCCGGCTCCTCATTCAGGCCGCTTGGTCGCAACTTTGAGCGGAATCACAAAATCTTATGACGGAAAGCGAAACGTTCTTGAAAATCTTGACTTGGTTGTGGAAAACGGCGACAGGCTTGTTGTTGCAGGTCATAACGGAGCTGGAAAATCGACTTTGCTCAGAATTATCGCTGGTGTTGACGAGAATTTTCAGGGCGAAGTGAAATTTGGGACTGGCGTTTCTGTTGGATATTTCAGTCAGGACAACGCGGAAACTTTGAAGGGCAGCGCGACAATTCTTGAAACGATTGAAAATGAAGCTCCGCTGGAGCTTGTTCCGAAAGTGCGCGATATGCTCGGCGCGTTCTTGTTCCGTGGAGACGACGTTTTTAAAAGCCTTGACGTGCTTTCAGGCGGCGAAAAGGCGAGAGTCGCGCTTTTGAAGCTTCTGCTCCGTCCTGTAAATCTTCTGATTCTTGACGAGCCGACTAACCATCTTGATATGCACTCGAAAGACGTTCTTCTTGATGCGTTAAAGGATTTTGGCGGAACTGTGATTTTTGTTTCTCACGACCGAGGATTTATCGAAGACTTGTCAACGCGCGTTCTTGAGCTTAAGCCCGGCCAGCACCGGATTTTTCCCGGCGACTACAAATATTATATGCAGCGTCTTGAGGATGAGGCGAACGGAATTGTTTCTGTCTTAGATTCTTCGGCAACAGTTAATGAATCGGAAAATAGTTCAGAAGATTCTGATTCAAAATCTCAGGCGAAACTTAGCTGGGAAGAGCGGAAAAAGTTTGAGGCGGAAAAGCGGAAAGCAGAAAAAGCTGTGAAAACGCTCGAAGACGAAATCTTGAAGACTGAAAGCGAAAAAAAAGAAGAAGAGAACAAAATGGCGAATCCTGATGTTTACTCGAACGGCGAAAAAGCGAAAGCAGTCCAGAAAAAAATCGAGGAGCTTTCTGCAAGGCTCGACGATTTGAACGAAAAATGGATGGAAGCCGCTGACGCTCTCGAAAAATTCAATTGACAAAAAACAGCGGAAAATATTTCTGAAAATCTTGAAGTTTTGTTTGAAAATTCGTTTGCCTGAAAATTTGTCAGAATAAAAAATCTTTGACAAATGAAACAAGCGGCCTCAATATTGAATGATGACAATTTCTGAATTTTTTCTGAACGGAGACGCAAGCTGTATCAACGCAAACAACGGCAATGAAAAAGGCTGCGAAATCGAAAAGATAAAAGGCTGGACTGTTTCAAACGGAACAGTGAGCTTTTCTGCAATCGAATTTGGCTGCACGATAACAAATCTTTTTGTTCCTGATAAAAACGGGCGAAAAATTGATGTGCTGCTCGGATTTGATGATTTTGACGGCTGGAAAAACGGAACTGCCTCGCACAATGCTGTTGTCGGGCGGTTCGCAAACAGAATCGGCGGAGCTTCGTTTGTTCTTGATGGGAAAAAATATTCACTCGACAAGAATGACGGCGAAAATTGTCTTCACGGCGGATTTTTTCGCTACGAAAAGCAGTTTTGGAATGGCAAGCCGTTTGAAAACGCAAACGAGACTGGAATTATTTTTACGCGGACAAGTCCCAACGGCGAGCAGAATTTTCCGGGAAATCTGAAAATAAAAGTCGTTTACACTTTGAATGAAAAAAATCAGCTAAAAATTGAATATTTTGCCGAAACAGACGCTCCGACTCCTGTAAATTTGACGAACCACGCGTATTTTAACTTGAACGGCAAGGGCGACATTTTAGACCATGAAGTTTTTCTTGACTGTGAAAAAATCCTGAAAATAAAAAATATGATTCCGACAGGAGGTTTTGTTGATGTTTCGCGTCCCGAAAACAAGGCTTTTGACTTTAGAAAGCCGAAAAAAATCCGCGAGGATTTTGACGCTGTAAAAGCAGATTCCTCAACGCGCGGCTACGACCATTGCTTTGTTACAAAGGCTTGCGAGACAAAAACTGTTTTTGCAGGTTTTTGCAAAAGCGAAAATTCCGGAATCAAGATGAATATTTTCACAAACCAGCGCGGAATTCAGCTTTATACTGGGAACTGGCTCTGCTGCAAAGGAAAAAACGGCGGAACTCAGAGCGCGCAAAGCGGAATTTGCTTTGAGGCGGAGCGTTTTCCAGATTCTATGAACCACGAAAATTTTCCGAGCTGTATTTTGCTTCCCGGAGAAGAATATCATCAGATTACGGTTTATGAATTTGAATCGGAATTTTAAGAAAATCGGAGATTTTGAATCTTGAAAAATGAATCTTTTTGAAAAGCAGCCTGCGGCAAATTGAAATTAAATTGCAAAAAAATGCTTGGCATAAAATCGCTTTGAAAGAAAACGAAATGAAATTTTGAAAATCAAAAAATGGAGAAAAATATGAATTCACTTACAAAAAAAGAATATTCGCCTGAAGAGCTTCTTGACGGCTTTTTGAAAATGTACGGCGGAAACAAGGAAAGAGTGCGGATTTTTTCTTCGCCGGCCCGAATCAACATAATTGGCGAGCATATCGACTTCAACGGCGGAAAAGTTTTTCCTGCCTGCATAAACCGTTGCCTTTATCTTGCGGTGCGAAAGCGCGCGGACTCAAAAATCTTCTATAATGATATGAGATTTCCAGGAAGCTTTGAATTTGACGTGAACGATAATTTTTCCTACGACAAAAAAAATGACTACGCGAATTATCTGAACGGAATTTTAAGCCAGCTTAAAGAAAAAGGATACAATTTTCCTTGCGGATTTGAGATTTTGATGGCTTCGAATATTCCTGCTGGCGGCGGAATCTCGTCTTCATCGGCTTTGGAGTGCGGATTTGCGTTTGCGGTCAGCGAGATTTTCGGATTCAACTTAAGCCGTGTGGAAATTGCAAAGCTCGGTCAGATGAGCGAGCATCGCTTTATGAACGTGAACTGCGGAATCATGGACCAGTTTATAATTGCGACGGGAAAGAAAGACACGGCGGAAATGCTCGACTGCGCGACTTTGAATTTTGATTACGTTCCTTTGAATCTTGGAGATTATAAATTTATCGTGATGAACACAAACAAAGTCCGAAAGCTCACAGATTCAAAATACAACGAGCGGCGGGGCGAATGTGAAAGCGCGCTAAAAATTTTGCAGGAAAACGGAATTAAAATAAAGAATCTTTGCGACTTGACCACGGAAGAATGGAAAAAATGCAAATCTCTTATAAAAGATGAAAAATTTCAAAAACGGGCTGAACATTGCGTTGAAGAAAACGCTCGTGTTTTGGAGGCTGCAAATGCTTTGAAAAGCAATGACTTGAAAAAACTCGGAGAGTTGATGAATGAAAGCCACAAATCTTTGCGCGACAAATACGAGGTGAGCGGAATTGAGCTTGACACGCTTGCTCAAAGCGCGTGGAATCAAGAAGGCTGCATCGGAGCCAGAATGACGGGCGCAGGATTCGGCGGCTGCGCAATCGCGCTTGTTCAAAAAGATAAAATCGATTCATTCATCGAAAATGTCCAGTCGCTTTACACAGAAAAAATCGGCTATCCGGCAGGATTTTTCGCGTGCGAGTCTGGAGACGGCGTAAAGGAAATATGATAAAAATAATAGGGCTTGCGGCTAAGTTAAAATCGTGCATTTGGAACTTGCCAAAGCCAGCTTTGCATTTTGCAGGGAATTTTGTGATTTTATCACATTCTGATAAATAAAAATTAGGAGACTGTTTTAAAATGGATTCAAAAATTGAATCAAAGGCAAAATTAGAAAAATCTGGAAAATCGGATAAACCGAAGAGAACAAAAAAAGCCAAAAATGTTCTGAAAATTGCGGCGTTTTTGTTTCCGCTGATTTTCAGTGGCTGCGATTTTTCTTCTGCTGGCGAGGTTTTAGACGCGATTCTTGGCGGAAATGTTTCAGCCAAGGAAACTGCCTCTTGGAATTACGATTCAAAAAGGCCTGTTCATCTTGTAACAAGCGATGTCTTGACTCTGAATATTTCTGGCGACCTTTCCGGGAAAAATCTGTATTTGGTTCAGGTGAATCCGACGAGCAGCATAATTTCCTCAGGCAATTTAAGAACTGTTGTAAATTCAAAAAGCCTTTCTTCTTCCGCAAATAGTGCATTTCCTTTGAATAGTTCGCATTTAATGGGGGGGGGGTAACAGTTTAGCGGCTGATTTTTCCGACTTTAACGAGACGGATTTATCAGAATTGCTTGAAAATGAATCTTCCTTTAAATACAAGCATTTCATCGGAGAAGAACTTCCTGGGCTGCGCCGCTCTTCATCTTCGAGATTTGCTTCTCAAAGTCTTTCGTCCGTTTCTGCGAATTCTTCAATCGCGGAAAAAACTTGGAATATCGGCGATAAAAAATCAGTTTACGTTGACACAGACAGCGCAATGTCAACTTTCAGCAAGAAAAGCGCGACTTTGAGGGCGAAAAGCGGCAGCTGTTACGTCTGGATTGTTGACGATTACTTTTCTGAGTCCGCTGGCGGCGACAAAGCCGGAACTGAAATCGCAGAAAAATACGCTGAAAAATTCGAGGAAATGTATCCTTACATCACAAAAGTTTTTGGTGACGAGTCAAATAAAATCATAAATCTTTCTTCGGACAAAATCGACGATATAAAAACTTTGAGCGACACTGGCGAGAAAATAAATATCGTTGTTTACGACATCGGGGACGACTACGGAAAATCTTCCCAAACCGGCGTTGCAGGCTATTTTTACTCAAAAGATTATTATTACGCTTCGCCTGCGTACTTGGCTTTGAATTCTAGTTATGAACTTGTCGAAAAGTCGAATGTCGGAAAATATTTTTATATTGATTCCGTTTATGCGAATTCTGATTTTGATGACACGATTTCAACTTTGGCGCATGAATTTCAGCATATGGTCAATTTTAACCAGAAAAATATGGCTTCTCTAAAATCGGTTCTTGCTGGAACTTCCTCAAAAACGCTTTCGCCTGACTCAAACTACAACGAAATGCTTTCTATGCTTTGCGAGGATATGATGCAGGAAAAGCTTGGGCTTGAAGATTATGCGTCTCCGAAGAACAGAATTCAGACTTTCAACGCTTATTACAGTTTGTCTGGAATGAGAGAGTATAGAAATGATGAAAATTCCGTGCTTTCTTACTGCACTGCGTATGCGTTTGGCTCGTGGCTTTCGCGTCAATACGGCGGCGCGGCTTTAGTCAAAGAGATTTCAACAAATTCTTATGACGGAAACGACTCGATTGTGAACGCGGTCAACAAAGTGAACGGAACTTCAAAAACGTTTGATGACTTGTTTGCGGAATTTACGGTTGCGGTAACGGGAATTTCTTCTTCGCATAGTTCAGTTTACACGCACAATCAAAATGCGGCGAAAAGCATTTCTTGCAATTCTTATTATTATCCGATGAAAGCTTTTGACTTGTGGAGCCGTGATTCTGTCGTTTATGAAAATGCCGGCTCCAAATACGTTTACAGTTTCAGTCTTGAAAACACAGAATTTCAGACAAAAATGAACAGCTACAAATATTCGCTTTACGATTTTAACGGGCCTTTTGTGTTTTCCAATTATGTTTCTGGCGTGGACTTACGTCCAGAATATGGAATGATAGTCCGCGGAATAGGAAAATACGGCTCGAATGTAACTTCCGACACGCTCACATTCTCGTCTTCTGGAGCTTCAGGGCTTTATTTGTACGTTGTGATTCAGTAAGAGTGGCAAAACTCGTCATTCTGAATTTAAGGCGAGCGGAAAACTGCTTGATTTCAAAAGTTATATTTTCAGAATTTTCATTAAAAATTGCATTGAAGTTTCGGCGCGATGCCGAAAAGAACTTTTCATATTTGCAGTCGGTGCGATGCCGAATTTATGATTTCTTTAAAATGACGCTTGGCAAAACGCCGAAAGCTGAAAATTCAAGAAAACGCGAATCGGCGTCATGCCGAATCAAGAAAATTGTAGAAAACAGCAATCGGCGCGGAGCCGAAGTTCCGCTTTTTCAAAAAACGGCTTTCGGCAAAATGCCGAAAGCGCCGCAAATTGTTTTCCTCTTTTTACTGCATATCCTCAAAAACGGCTTTTAGCTCGTAGACAAACGAGTAAAGGTCGTTAAAAAGCATTTCGTTCTTTGAGGCGCAGTCGCCGAACAGCTTCAGGCTTGCCGCGTTGTTCTGCTCCATTTCCGAAATGCTTTCAAGAACATTTTCAATCTCGTCCGCGTTTGATTCTACCAAAGAATTTATTCCGCTCACGCTCTGGTTGTTCATCTGCTTGACGTTTTCAAAACGCTGCATTGTGGCTTGCGCTTCGTCAGAAAGTCTTTTCAAATTTTCCGAATTTTCCTTCGTGAGCTTTTCAAGATTCGTGATTGAGTCCGCCAAAGTGTCAACATTCCGCTTGATTTCCTCGGAAGTCTTGTCCGTGTCGCCTGAAAGTTTTTTGACCTCGTTCGCGATAACCCGGAATCCTTTTCCCGCGTTTCCTGCCCGCGCCGCCTCAATTGACGCGTTGAAAGAAAGAAGATTCGTCTGCTGCGAGATGTTCTGAATGTCATTTATCTGGCTGCTGATTTTTTTTGCCTGCGAGATAAGGCTTTTGAACTGTTCCTCGTACTGCCGCTGCTCGGAGTCGATTTTGTCGATTGAAGAGCGGAGACCTTGTATTGCTAAAGTGATTTCGTCAAGACGCTGAATGTTCTGGACCGCGTTTTCTGAAATCTCCTTTGTCTTTGCGCCCATCGCCTTTGTGCCTTCTTTCAAGTGCGCCATCGCTTCACGCTGGTTCTGCGCCGCTTTTTGCTGGCTTGCGCGGCTTTCAAGGTATTCTCGCAAGAATTCTCCGCCGATTGCGTCTTTTGCAAGATAATCAATCAAAGTCTCAACAAGTTTTTTTCCGCTTTTTACAAGATTTGTCTGTTCCATTTTATGAATCCTTTTTTGCTGGCAAACGGATTTATTCTCCGATTGTGACTGTAACTAAAGTCTGGTTGCAGTGGACTTTTCCGAGCTGCTCGCCGTAGCAGGAGAATCCGCAGAAAGTCGGGAACGCTTTTTTGTATTTTCCGATGATTTTTCCGCTTAGGTTTTCGCGCTCAAAATACATTGTCCGCGTTATGCAAGACATCATCAGGACAAATTTCGGATTTGGAACTGCAGCCTTGATTGCCGAGCAAGTCTCGTCGCATTTTTCTTCCGCGTTTCCGATGTGCATCATTTCAAGTGTTGAGTTCGGAACAATCCGGGCGAAAGTTGAAATTGAGCGGTCTGCGCCGAATCCTGCCAGAGCCGCAATATGAAGCGCGCCGTTTATGTGTCTTCCGAACGGGTTTTCAAAAGTCATGTTCTCGGCCTGCCGTTCTGAAACTCCAAGCTGCTGCGCGTAGACTTCTTTTGCTGGTCTTCCGTTTATCTTGTAGATTTCTCGCTTTACCGGGTCTGACTGCGTTACATAAATCGTCTTTCCTGTCGGATTGAAGATATCTTCCTGCCTAATGTCAAATTTGCACGGAGTTTTCACAAAAAGCATAACCGCTCCGTCTTGAGTCGTCTTTCCGTTGTAGCTCACGAAAGTTTTCGCCTCTGCTCCTGTGAATCCTGCCGTTCCGCCCGCGAGCTTGAAGTCGTCGTTTTTTATAACCGAGTAGAAATTTGAAAGAATTGTCTCTTCCGCGTTGTAAACGCCGTTTATAAAAGTTATCGCGAACGCATTTTTATGGGATGACGTGTCGCCCGACCTGATTCCGCATGAGGAAAGCGCGCTTTCAATATCATCGTTGCAGGCAACAGGATATTTGCTTCCGTTTTCAATCAGAACTCCTTTTACTTTTGTGCCTGAGTCGCTCATCGTTGTAAGGATGACGGAATCGTTTTTGAAGCCGCTCATATCGATTTCGCCTGCGGTGCTTGTTCCGATTACTTCGCTTTCCGGGAATTTCTCCTTGATTGCCTGGGAAAGCTCCTCAAAATTATAATTTATCGCCGCCATGAAAATCACGGCCTTGTATGCCTTTGAATCGTGTCTTAATTGCCTTGCCAAATCTTCCGCCGCGCTGAACGGGTCTGACATTCTTGTTGAAACAACTTCCTGTTCCATTGCAATTTTCTCCTGTTGAATGTCATTGAAAAACCGCTCCTAAAAAACAATGACAAATAATAAATTGATTTTACACTTGGTTTACGGAATATTCAATTTATTTTAAGAATTATTGTCTTGAAGGAAAATTCAGCTTGAATGAAAGCGAGAAAAGCATATTGTCAAAGCCGTCGCCGCTTGAAACCGAGCCGAGCGGAAAATAGATTCTTGACTCAACGCCAGCTTTCCAGCCGTCAAAAATGCTCCGCGAGTACGAAAAAGCAACTTCAGGATAAATCATATTCATAAAAGTTAGAAAATCGCTGTTTATGTCTTTGATGTCGTCTTTCGCGCTCGTTCCTGTTTTTGGATTCTTGTCGCTTTCTTCCACGCCGTTCGACAAAATTCCGTATCTGAACAAAAATCCGAGTCCGCCGTCAAGAGAAAAGCTGTTTTTGCCCGAAATCCATTTTTTGCCGCCGCATAAGTCGAGCAAAAATGAAATTGCCGTTGCCGTGCGGTTTTCAACTTCGGCTGGTTTTGCTTCTTCTCCGTTCCAAAGATAATAATTTGTGAAAAACGAGATTTTTGTCTGAAAATCGAATGAAGATTCCGAAAAAAAATCGAATCCGGCTCCGCCTGCGTACATGACCGGGCTTGGCGCGCTTTCGCTTGTCGAGTCCGTGTTGACGAGAACCATCGGCCCTAAAGTCAGAAAAAAACTCGGAGAGAAATCTCTTTTAAAGTCGAAACTGTGAGCGAGAAAAGCGAGCGAAAAGAAAAACGAAAAAAATCCGAAAAATCTCTTGGATAAAATCATAAAATGCAATGAATGGAACTTCGCCTCTGTTGCGTCATTCTGAACTCGAACACATTAGTGTTCGTTTTTGTTCAGAATATGTGCAAAAATCGCGAGATGCTGAAACGAGTTCAGCATGACAGCAAAAAAATTGCAATGGCAATGCAATTTCAGCATGACAGCAAAAAGTCCAAAATGACAAATTGAAAAAGCAAAATCAATAGAAGATTTTTGCCATGTTCACAACGAGAAATCCGCTCCGTCCGGTTTTGTAGAAGTCTGTTTCCTCCCACGCGACCGCAAGATAATCGCCGCTTATGCAAAAATCTCCGTAAACATATTCAGACGGGAGCTTCGGCAGCCTGAAAGCGACTGTTTTTCCGTTGTTCAGCAAAGTCCTCTCCTTTAGAGAGCCTGAAAAATAAACCGTTCCGTCGCCGAAAACTGCGCAAATCCAGTCTGGAGTCAAAATCGCGTTCGCCTCGTTTTCGCTCTCGCTGTTTTTGTTCTGAGCGCCTGCGGAAAAATATTCAGGCGAGACTCCAGCCTCTTTTCTTAGTGAAACTGAAAAATCAAAATCCGCAGGAATTGATGAGAGAAGCGTTTTTAATCGCGACGGGGCTTTTGAGAAATTCTTCGGCGAGAGATTTTTTCTGTATTCGTCTTTTGAAATCTCTGAAATTTCGATTTTGCCGTTTTTTGTTGAAGGAGAAAGCGTTGAAAGGTCTCCGTTCGGCTTCCATTTTATGTATCTGAAATCCGTCCGCCCGTTCTCGCTTGATTTAATGGAAGAAAACCATTCGTTTCCGTCAAAATATGTTCCCGAGACTTCCGCATTCTGAGCGATTTTCAAGTCGCCGTAGGTTATCACAGGAAAAAACATTGAGTTTTCAAGAGAAAGACGGATTACGTGGCTCGTCTCGCTTTCATTTTTTTCTGATGAAGATGATGACGAAGCCGCATTTTTATTGAAGAAAGAATTTTTTGCGAGCGTGAAGAAAGGCACGCCGTCCTCAAAGACGAGATTTCCTGCCGTTGTGCCTGAGAAAAGTGCGGAATCCTGAATCAGGCGAGGCTCGCCGTCTTTATCAAAAAGAAGGACTCCAAAATGGTTCACAAGAAGAAGCCCTTTTCCTGAAGATGTTACGTTTCCGTCGCAAATGCGGAGACTTTCAGTCCACGGTTTTAAAGACAAAATCGGGGAACGCTGCGGCAAATCTGTTTCGGTGTAAGAGCCGTCCGAAAAATAATACCATTTGTGGTCGGAAGATTTTTCAGAGACTTCCTGAATCTCTTCCGAATTTAAAGACCCGCCGTCGTTTTTTTTATCTTTGCAGCCTAAAAAAACAAGCGTTGCTGCCGCTGCAAATGCATATGCAAATGCGCAGAAAATTTTAGACAATTTCATAAGTGAATTTTCGGCAGAAAATCACTCAAACTTTGCAATTTCTTCCTGGCAGAGCTGGTCGCAGACCTCGTTGTATTCAACGCCTGCGTGGCCTTTTACCCATTTCCATTCGACGTTGAGCGCACTGTTCAAAGCGTCAAGCTTTTCCCAAAGCTCGCGGTTAAGGACAGTCTTTTTTGCCGCCGTTTTCCAGCCGTTTTTCTTCCAGCCGAAAATCCAGCCAGTTATTCCGTTCTTCACGTATTGGGAGTCGATGTTCAGCTCGATTGGAAGATTGCGGAGCCGCTCCGTGTTGTAGATTGCGGAAAGCGCGCTGATTGCAGCTGTAAGCTCCATTTTGTTGTTCGTTGTGAGCTTTTCTCCGCCTGAAAGCTGCCGCGCTTCCCCGTACGCGATGATTACGCAAGCCCAGCCGCCAGGGCCTGGGTTTCCATGGCAGCCGCCGTCAGTGTAAACGACAATCGGCTCAGATTTTTTATTTAGAGATGATAAATTGTCAAAATTGAATTCGTTTTCCATTCGGAAATTGTAGCAGAAAATGAGAAATTGGAAAGGGGGAAGAGATAGGGCAGGGGGACGGAGATAGGGACGAGGGATAGGGGATTAGGCAAGAGGGAAAAATTGGGGGAGCGGGACAAGAAAAGATGGAGGAGAAAAATTGAACATGGAATTTGTGGCGAGTGAAGATGGAAAAATCGTTTGAACCGCAAAGGGCGGCGGTTGCGGTTGCTGTGAGGTATTATTTTGTAAAACGAGGAAAAATAGAATGTTTGCTGGATTGTGGTATTGAATCAAAAGCTGATAGAACGCTGACAATGGTGTTGCTAATGCACTGGAAATGTGGCAGTTAATGCGATGGAGATGGGCGTTTTGGCTTATAGAGAAATTGATTCAAGCGTACCGAGAAGAAGTCCTGAGCAAAAACGAAATTCATCATAAATCAAAAAATCATTTACGAATTTTCTTGCCGATTGGAATTTATTTTTATATTTTAAAGTTAAAGTTGATGAAAAATCGCTTTGAATAATGAAAAAAAATTATAGGAGATAAATAGAAAATGGCAAAACAGTTGATTTTCAATGAAGATGCGCGCAAAAAGATGCTTTCTGGCGTTGAGCAGATTGCACGCGCTGTAAAAGTTACACTTGGTCCTTGCGGTCGTCTTGTTATGCTGGACAAGAAATTCGGCGCGCCTACTATCACAAAGGACGGCGTTAGCGTTGCAAAGGAAGTTGAGCTTAAAGACCCTTTTGAGAATATGGGCGCTCAGTTGGTAAAGGAAGTTGCTTCTAAGACAAACGATGTCGCAGGCGACGGAACTACAACTGCCACTGTTTTGGCTTACGCAATCGTTAAAGAAGGCTTGAAATCAGTTGCCGCTGGAATCACTCCAATTGAAGTAAAACGCGGAATTGACAAGGCTGTTGCTGTTGCTGTTGATGAAATCAAGAAGAACAGCCGCGCAGTCAAAGGCTCAGATGACATTACTCACGTTGCGACAGTTTCTGCGAACAACGACCCTGAAATCGGAAAAATTCTTGCTGATGCAATCGAGAAGGTCGGAAAAGACGGTGTAATCACAGTTGAAGAGTCTAAGAATATGGACACAACTGTTAAGACTGTTGAAGGTATGCAGTTTGACCGCGGTTATATTTCTTCTTACTTTGTAACAGACCGCGAGAGAATGGAAATCAACTACAGCGATGCTTACGTTTTGATTCACGACAAGAAAATTTCCACAATGAAAGATCTTCTTCCATTGCTCGAAAAAGTTGCTCAGACTGGAAAGCCGCTTGTAATTATCTGCGAGGATATGGACGGCGAGGCTTTGGCAACTTTGGTTTTGAACTCAATCCGCGGAACTCTCAAATGTGTTGCTGTCAAGACTCCTGGATTCGGCGACAGAAGAAAGGAAATGCTTCAGGACATCGCGATTTTGACTGGCGGAACTGTAATCTCTGAAGAGCTCGGACTTAAGCTTGATCAGGCTGATATTAGCCAGCTTGGACAGGTTAAATCTGTAAAAATCGACAAAGACAACACAACTTTGGTTGACGGAGCAGGCGACAAAAAAGCTATTGCCGACCGTGTTGCGGAAATTAAGGCTCAGATTGAGAAATCTACTTCTGACTACGACAAAGAGAAGCTCAAGGAGCGTCTTGCGAAACTTTCAGGCGGTGTTGCCGTAATCAATATCGGCGCAATCACTGAGACTGAGATGAAAGAGAAGAAATTCCGCGTTGAGGATACTTTGGCGGCTACACGAGCGGCTTTGGAAGAAGGAATTGTTCCGGGCGGCGGAATCGCATTGCTTGAGGCTGCTGCTGCTCTTACTGATGATGCCGCGAAAGACCTTTCTGACGATGAGAAAGTCGGATTCAAGATTGTTCGCCGCGCTTTGGAAGAGCCAATCCGCCAGATTGCTGAGAATGCAGGCGTTGACGGTGCAGTTGTCGCTGAGAAAGCTAAGCATGAGAAGAAAGGCGTTGGCTACAATGCCCGCACTGGAAAATGGGTTGACCTTATGGAAGACGGAATTATCGACCCTGCCAAGGTTACACGCTCGGCTTTGCAGAATGCGGCTTCTGTCGCAGGAATGTTGCTGACTACAGAATGTGCAATCACTGATATTCCAGAGCCTCCGGCTCCAGCTGCAGCTCCAAACCCTGGAATGGGAATGGATTACTAGCTTGAACGAAATCGCTAACTTGCGGTGAGATTGATTGATTAAACAGAAAAGGCTTTGCCGGTGATTTTGTCGCTGGCAAAGCCTTTTTTTATTGCTGTCAGTTTTTTATAACTGTTTGTAAAATATTATTAAAATAATCTGAAAAAAATACTTCTGTATTAGAATGGTTATATATTAGATATTATTTTATCACTTTCTTATCAATGACAGTTGAAATTCTTAAATATTGTATATAATATATCGCTTGTAAAAATAACGTTATTTTGCAAAATGTTGAAAATTTTTAATATTCTGACGTTTTGCTTTTACAGTCGGAGAAAGTTTCAGCTGCTTTCAGGCTGAAAAAAAAGGAGTTATTTCAAAAATGAAACTGTCAAAATTTTCTATCTGCATGGCTGCTTTGTCGGCATTGCTCTTTTCTTCGTGCTCAAATCTTTCTTCGGATTCCGATACAGATTCTTCTGTTTCAGGCTCTAGGGCGGCTAGCGCGACTTCTGTAACTGTAAAAACTGAAAGCGCGTTGCGTTCTGCGGTAAATTCTGCAAGCGCAGGAACAACAATCAATCTCGGCGCGAACATAAAGCTTACAAGCCAGCTTCAGCTTTTAAACAGCGGAACTTCATCGAGCAAAATCAATTTCAACGGCTGCGGCTACACTTTGGACTGCTCTGGAATCTCTTCTGGCTGGGGCGTGAAGGTGAACGGCTCGTACTGGAACATCTGCAACATGACAATCACAAAAGCTCCTGACTGCGGAATCGTCTTTCAGCTTGGCGGAAACAACTACGTTTACTATGTGAAGACAACTTACAACGGAAATTCAGGACTTCAAATTTATAACGGCTCGCATGACAATTACATCTACAAGTGCGAGTCTTATTACAACTACGATTCAAGCAACGGCGGAGAGGACGCTGACGGATTTGCGTGCAAGCTTTCCGCTGGAAAAAACAATGTTTTTGAAGGCTGCGTTGCGGCTTACAATTCCGATGACGGCTGGGATCTTTATGGGCAGCTTTATCCTGTTACGATTAAAGACTGCGTTGCGAAATACAACGGTTATCTGAACAGCTCGCTCGAGACTTCTTCCGACGGAGATGGAAACGGCTTTAAGCTCGGCTCGTCTGGAATTTCTGTTGTTCACGTCTGCTCAGGCGATTCTGCTTACGGAAATCTTGCGAGCGGATTTGACGGGAACGGAAACACGGCGGCAATTAAAGTCTCGAACTGCACATCTTACAACAATAAGAAATACCAGTGGTACAGAATCACCGGTATTTCAAATCAGTAGAAACGATTTTGTGAATTAAAAAATAATTTTTCCGCTGTTTTTCGCAAGGAAACTGCCTGAAAAGCTAGTTTCCTTGCATTTTTTATTTCGCTTTTTCAGTTTTCTGGAAATTTAAAATCCTCTTGGCGGCTCTGCGCTAAAACTGAATTCGTTTGGCTCCGGGCGAGGCGGCCTGTTTTTTAGGCTTTTCTTTTCAATTTTCACTGTTTCGTATTTTGCTGGAACGAGTTTTCCGCCGTCGTCGAGAGAAATCGTTTTTCCTTTGAATTTTGCGTTTTCCTTGTTGTCTTTGTTGTAGAAAATTGTGTGGCCGTTCGATTTTATGTTTTTGAATGACGAGTCAGAATCTGAGAATTTGTCGAAGCTTGAATCTTCTGTGAATTCTACATCAGCGTTTTTTGAGATTTCAATGCTGGCAGTTCCATTTTTCGCGCTGTCAACAAATCCTGTGAATTTTGCGCCGTCTTTTAGATTGATTTTAAGCGACGATATTTTGTCAACTTTGATTTCTCCCAAAAATTCCTGGTTTTCAGCGTTCAGCTCGATTTCTGCTCCGTTCGCGCCTTTTTCTCCCCAGCCGCGTCTTGAGTCATTTCCGCTCGCCTGAAGAAAAATTCCGCTCTTGTTTTCGATTTCCGTTTTTGAAAGGTTTATGATTCCAGATGTGTTTGTGCAGTAGATAAAAGGCCCGGCCGCAGTGTTTTCGAGGCTCGAATTTCTTAGCGAGAGAACTGCCGTTCCGATTCCTGCGTCTCCGCTCATGCTCTGATAGACCATAATTCCTGCCGAAACTTCGCCGTCAAGACCGGCTCCGCCGCTCAAAACAGAATTTTCGATTGAAAGCGAGTTTTTCCCTTCGATTACTGCCATCTCAGAACTTTTTGCGCTTCCCGAGAGATTTTTCACCGATATTTTTCCTGTCGAATAAATAACAGGCGAGCCGAGCCCTGCTGTTTCCGCTTTTGCGTTTTCAACAGAAATATTTCCTTCGCCCATGTCGGTTGCAACGGTCGCGCAGTGTTCTCCTTCCGTTGAAATTTCAACATCGCTTGCGTTTATTGTCCCGCCGAAAGCCGCATAAAGTCCGCGCGAGCCGTTTTGCTTTGTGTTTATTTTCACGTTTGAAACGCTCACGACGGTTTTGCTTCCGCTTGCGAAAATCGCGTTCATTCCATCTTCGTCTGAGTCGATTGTCTGGTTTTCTATCGTTTTTGTGCCGCTTGTGACTTTGATGATTCCGTTGAACTGTTTTTCCGCGTCTTTCGAGTTGCCCGGGATTCCCGGGGGCATCATTTTTCCCATTTTGTCAGATTGTCCCATTCCCGGCGGCGGAGGCGGAAATCCTGCTCCGTTTTCATCTTGCGGAAAAGACGAAAAATCCGTTGCGAGCATCGAGACAGCGAAAAGCGCGCTGAACGCGAATACAAAAATTAGCTTTGAGACATTTTTTTTCATACTTTTTTCTCCCTGAAAGTTTTTGAAATGCGGTTCAATTTTCTAGCATTACTCTGTAATAAACCTTAAAACTTCAAGGAGATAACAATTTATTAGCTAAGCCTTTTCAAAATGCTCTTTTAATCCTTTTTTAGATAATTTTTTATTTTTTTAGAAAGTTATGATTTCTTCAAAGCAGCTGATTGCAAATTCGTCGGTCATTCCTGAGATAAATTCAATCACGCATTTTTTGTAGCTTTCGTTGTCATAGACATCGAAAACTTCCGGAACTGAATGAACTGGACTTTTTCTCTGCGCTCCGCCTGAAATCACGCTGGTGAAGTTCGAGTAATGCGACAGCCATTTTGAAAATTCCTCGCCGAGCTTCGGATAAGGCTTTAGATGATTTTCCGCAGTTCCTTTCTGGACGAAAATCTGTGCGCGCATTAACGTTCTGAAAATCGTCTCGAGGACGTTTCTCGCGTATTTCTGGAATTCCAGAAGCCGCCAATGATTGTAAATGTTCGAGAAGCTGAATTTTTTAAGCTCTGTGATGAATCTGAAATAGCTTTCCGAAAAGAAAAGTCCGTCTTCAGGCGTTGAATTCTCGCAAAGGTCAACAATCATATCGTTGATTAAGACACTCGGATTTACTGCCCGCCCGCTTCTGTGTGAAATCGGCCTGCCGTTTTTTGTGCGTCCCAAAGTCTCCATCACGATTTCGCGGAGCTGCCTGTAGCTTCCCATGTCCAAAAGATGATAAGCGCGCGCGTCTTGAATGTCCCGCCCGAGAAAAGCGATTTTGTCGCTGATTTTCACAACGCAGCCCTCCCAAGTGTACGGCTGGACAATTCCCGGCTGCTTGATTTCGTAAAGATTTATGTTTTCCTCAAGTTTTCTGGGCTTCATTCCCTGCTGGTCAACTTCTCCGCAGTGGCAGATTAGGCCGTCGCGCACCGCGTAAGTGAGATTCAGCGGCCGCTTTATTCCTGTCGGGTCTTCCAGAGTTTCGATAAAGTCAGAGAAAAACAAGGAATTTCTTTCGTGCCAGAATTTTTTTGGAGCGTTCGCGCCTTCTTTTTTCCCGAGAAGCTCGTTCAGCATATCCTCGCCCGAATGTCCGAACGGCGCGTGTCCGATGTCGTGTCCGATTGCGATTGCCTGCGTCAAATCCTGATTAAGACCGAGATATTTTGCGATTGTTGAGGCAACGGATGCGACGTGCAGAACGTGCTCCATTCTAGTGCAGACGTGGTCGTTGTGCGGAGCGTAAAAAACCTGAGTCTTGTGCTTAAGCCTTGAATAAGCCTGGCTGTGAAGAAGCCGCGTGTAGTCGCGCTCAAATTCCGAGCGGATTCCGTTTCCCCTGTTGTAGATTGGAACTTCGCGCGAAATGGCGTTTTTCCACTTCGGGTTCAGGCAGTCCATTTTTACGCGTTCAAAAGAATTTTTCATATCTTGCTCCTAAAAATTTGTGAAAATCGTGAAAACAGCGTGGAAGATTTGACTTCGCTCTTGTCAAATTTGTTTTTTCAAAATCGCCAGAATTTTATTTTTATTTTCCGAGCTTCTTGAAGAAATTCAGCATGAATGGAACTGCGACCGCAGCAGAAAGCAAGTCGCTTGCAGTTTGCGTAATCTGGACTCCGAAAATCGGCTGCGCGCCAAAAATCTCCACAACGTGCGGAAGAATGAAAACCAGCGGAACGAAAAGCCAGCCCTGCCTCATTGATGACAGAACAATCGCGCGTTTTTTTACGCCTGCAACCTGAAAAAGCATATTTGTGCCGAAAATCAGCGAGTGAAACGGAAGAACGCACGCCTGGCATCTCATCGCAAGGGCTGCCACCGAGATTACAGCGGCATCATCGCGGAAAATATGCGCAATTCCAGGCGCAAAAACAAAAACGAGAATTCCAAGGACTGTCATTATGACGGTTGTGATTTTAACGAGGAAATTGTACGAGGCGCGGACTCTGCCGTATTTTTTTGCTCCGAGATTCATTCCGCATACCGGCTGGAAGCCTTGCCCCATTCCAATCGCGACCGACATCAGAAGCTGGAAAATCCGGTTTGTAATTGCCATTCCCGCAACTGCCGCATCCGCAGTCTGTGCTGGAGTCATTGAAAAAGCAGTAATAAGCGCGCCGTATTTTGCTGCCTGAATGTTCATAAAAATCGAAGCGACCGAGGCCATTCCCTGCCTGAAAAGCGACGGAAGCCCTGTTGTAACAATATTGAAATACGATTTTATATCTCGCGCTATATTTTTGAACGCAAATTCCGCAGTGCTTTTCTTGAAAACAAAAACCGAAAGCAAAATGAAGAAGCTCGCAACTTGGCTTATGAAAGTCGCGATTGCCGCGCCAGAAATTCCTATGTCAAACACGAAAATGAAAAGCGGGTCAAGGAACATATTCAGGACTCCGCCGGCTGCCATTCCGCACATTGAAAAAATCGCTTTTCCCTGAAAGCGGAGCTGGTTGTTCATAACGAGCGAGGTTACCATAAAAGGACAGGCGAAAATTATGTATCGAGCGTAGTCCATCGCGTAGGGAAGAATTGTGGGCGTTGCGCCAAGAGAAGTCGCGATTTGCTTGTTGAAAATAGTTCCTAAGACTGAGAAAACCACGCCGGCCGCGAATCCGAAGCAGATTGCGGTTGTGCAGTATTTGCCGGCTTGTTTTTGGTCATTTGCGCCTAGAGCGCGGCTTGTGATGCTTCCCGACCCCATTCCGATTGTGAAGCCGACAGCCTGAATCAGCGACATAAGCGAGAAGATTATTCCGACTGCTCCAGAAGCCGAAGTTCCGAGTTTTGAGACAAAAAAAGTGTCGGCGGTGTTGTAAATCGCCGTAACCATCATTGTGATGATAGTCGGAATCGCATTTTTTAAGATTAGAGGACCGACAGGCGCGTTGGTCATTTTTGAGACTGTGTTGGATTTTTCCATATTTTAAATGATATGAATTAGCCCGGATTTTTCAAGAAAGGACAGAAAAGAAAAAACGAGCTACGCTGGCTTCGCAATGATTTAGTCTTGATAAATCAGCTTTTGCTCGCTTTGACTTGTTTGTATTGTGTTTTTCAAGAGAATATTGAAATGAATTCTAAAATCGACTTAAAAATGACATTGGATTTTGAAATCTTAGAATCTCGTTTGATTTAAAGTAAAAAAACTCCAGCGTAAAAACTGGAGCTTTATATTTCTAGCCAACTGTCGGACTTGAACCAACCACCTGCGCGTTACGAGGGCGCTGCTCTACCAGATGAGCTAAGTTGGCAGAAACAGTGCCGATAAAATCAGCACTGCAAAAATTTTCGTATATTTTATATTCCAATAAAATGTGTGTCAACCTTGTCTTGAACGTATTTTATGAAATCTTCAAGTTTCATCGTTTTCTGCTCAAGTTTGCTGTCCGAGCGGAATCTTACAGAAACTGTTTTTTCATTTTCCTCGTTTTCGCCGACAACCAAAATGTAAGGAGTTTTGTGTTCCTTTGTAATCATCTTGATTTTTGAGCGCATATTTTCATCTGAAAGATAAGCGTTTGAGCGTATATCCGCAGCGATGAGCGCGTCATTGACTTCTCTTGCGTAATCGTCAAATTCGTTTTTGACAGGAACAACCGCCGCCTGCTCGAATGCAAGCCAAGTTGGGAAATTTCCGGCGAAGTTTTCAATCAGAATTCCCAAGAAACGCTCGATTGAGCCTAAAATCGCGCGGTGAAGCATTACAGGATGATGTTTCTGGTTGTCCGCGCCGATGTAAGTTGCATCGAGACGCTCCGCAGAAGGAAGCTGGAAGTCAACCTGAATTGTTCCGCACTGCCATTCGCGACCAAGGCAGTCAAAAAGCTTGAATTCAAGTTTCGGTCCGTAGAACGCACCTTCGCCCGGCTGAATTTCGTATTCAAGCCCCGCAGCGTGGCAAGCGTCAGACAAGTCCTTTTCGGCTCTCTGCCAAGTCTCCAAGTCTCCGACGTGGTCTTCCGGCATTGTGGAGAATTTCACGACAAGCTCATTGAATCCGAAATCGTGATAGACTTTCTTCAAAAGCGAGCAGAATTTTGTAACTTCTGAGCCAATCTGCTCCTCAGTGCAGAGAATGTGAGCATCGTCCTGAACAAAGCCGCGAACGCGCATGATTCCGTGCAGAGTTCCCGACGGCTCGTTTCTGACATCGTGGCCGAATTCTGCAAGGCGAAGCGGCAAATCCTTGTAGGAGCGCATTTTTGACTTGAAGATTTCGAGCGCGCCCGGGCAGTTCATCGGCTTGATTGCGAAAACACGTTTTTCAGACTCAGTGATGAACATATTCCGCTGGTAATGTCCCCAGTGTCCAGAGCGTTCCCACAAAGTTCTTGGCATAATCGCAGGCGTGTTCACTTCCTGATAGCCGTCTCGCTTTACCATTTTGCGCATATAATCCTGAATTGTCGTGTAGATTGTCCAGCCGTTCGGATGCCAGAAAATCTGCCCCGGGTCTTCCGGCTCAAGATGGAACAAGTCCATTTCAACGCCGAGCTTGCGGTGGTCGCGTTTTTCAGCTTCGGCGAGCATGTTCAGATAGTCTTTCAAGTCGTTCGGCTTTTCAAAGCAGAGCGCGTAAACGCGTGTGAGCATAGGGCGGTCAGAGTCTCCGCGCCAGTAAGCTCCGGCAAGCTTGTGCAGTTTGAAAGCCTGTCCATTGATTTCTTTTGTTGATTCAACGTGAGGACCGCGGCACAAGTCTAAATATCCATCCTGCTCGTAAGTTGAAATTGTCGCATCCGCTGGCAGGTCGTTGATGATTTCGATTTTATAAGGCTCGTCTGCAAAAAGTTTGAGAGCTTCTTCCTTTGAAACTTCTTTTCTGATAAATTTTGCGTCAGAAGCGAGAATTTTTCTCATTTCCTTTTCAATCGCAGGAAAATCGTCTTCGGTTATTTTATGGTCGGCCGGAAAGTCAAAATCATAATAGAAGCCATTTTCGATTGCAGGACCGATGGCTATTTTTGTTCCAGGAAAAAGATGTTTGATTGCTTCTGCCATTACATGAGCGCAAGAATGGCGGATTGTCTGTAGCTTTTCATTTTCAGCCATAAAAAATACCTCGATTGCGGCCACAACGGGCGGTCGCATTATTTTATAGTTCCATTTAGGATAATGAGTTTTAAACTTAGATTCAAGAATCACAAAGATAATTATAGTGGAAATATTTCTTGTATATTTTTTATTGCGGAGATTTGATTGGCGGAAAAAGCCTGAATTTCTCTTGATTTTCGTTCGTTTTTTCTTCCTGAGCCTTGCCTAACATTCGCCTAGAAAAATCTTTCTTTCCTTTTCCTTTAAAAAAGCCGATACTAACAATATGGAAAATGGTAATGATTTTGCACAGAAACTGATTTCTCTGGTTGAACAAAAATCTGAATGGTATGACAGCGAGGAGCTTCCGGGACTTCTTGAAAATTTCAGGCTTCTGCACACTTGCGTTAAGAATCTTTTTGATTTTCTCGTGAAAAAATCTTTGATTACGCCTGATCCTTACAAGCTCGACAAGAAAATTTCCGACATTGAGCTTCCTGACAGCTCGCAGTTTATTGAAAGCGAGCGCTCCGTGATTATGGGCCAGCGTTTTTCCGATTACGAAAGCTCTCTCGATTTTCTCTGCAATTATTACAAATTTTCAGTCGCGCATATTACGCTTCCGAACATTAAAAAGCTTGTTGACTTGGCGAACGCGATTCTCTGGAATTCTTTCACTGTAAACAATAATAAAATCAATACGCGGGTTTTGGCCTCGCTTGTTTTTGAGGCTCGGCAGAACAGCGACGGTCTTTCTGTCAGCATGGTGAACGACAGCCTTGCGAAAGCCGCCGCTTCCCAGAACGCGATTTTGGAGACTTTAAAAGGATTCACTGATTTTCAGCGGGAACGTTACAAGGCGACTGTAAGAAATATTGTTATGACGGCTCCTGGATATTCAAGTCAAAAGGCGATGGAGTCAACAACGGCGGAAATTTCGATGATAAAAAAGAATTTTTCCGCGCTAGGAAAAGTTCCGTTTTACAACGAGCTTGCCGAGGAGATTGCGCTTGAAGACCAGTCTCCGAACAAGGAGCAGCTTCAGGCGAAAACTCTCCAGAAACTGAACATCGACCTGAAAAGCGAGGCAAAAAAAGAGAAAAAAGTTGACACAAAAGCAATGCTCATGCTCTCGATTGCGGTTCTCGGCGCGACATCTTCGCAGTTCGTGCAGATTATGCAGAAAGTTCAGGAAAACCATGATGTTCTTGAAAGCGAGCATAATTCGTTTGCCGACAAATTGAGGCGGATTTTCAGAAAAGCTTTCGGGCTTCAGGAAAAGCCGGTGATTTACACTGTAACGATTGAAGACCAGTCAACAGATTCGAAAAGGCACGAGAAAGTCAATTATCAGAATGTTATTACGGAGCTTGCCACAAAAGCGAGACGCTACACTGCAATCTCGCAGAAAAATTCTGTCGGATATAGAAAAGTTCTCGCGCTTCCGGAAGACAAAATCCTTGACTTCGTTTCGGCTCAGATTTCCGAGTGCAACCGCCTTCTGATTATTTTGAACGCGCTTGACGGATTCTTTAAGTCCACGGCGGCTCCTTATGACAAGGCGAAAATCAAGGGCTTGAAAATCGACTTGACGACGCTGAAGAATTCAATCATAAAGGCGAATCAGCACCGTGCCGAATACACATCTTATATTGAAGAAGAAGAGCAGATGAGAAAGCTCGGAATCACAGGATAATTTTCTTTGAAATGCCGTTTTCGGCTTGCTTTATAAAATGGTGAAAAAAATGAAAAAAAGTTTCTTTGCGTTTTTTTGTGTTTTGATTCTTCTGGGCGGAAATTTTCTTTTTGCCCAAAATTTTGATGATGATTCTGTCCCGCCTTTTTTGGAGCGGGAAGAGCCTTTTTCTGAAGTTCTGCCGGACGATGAGGCTGACATTGAAAAACTTGAGAATGATGCCAAAAATTTCCCTTCTGATTCAGATTCTAATGCTGACAGTTTGTCTAGGATTCAATCTAGTGTTCAGCGGAATCTGAATATTATTGTCTCGCAGTGGGGCTGGAATCTTGATCCTCAGACTTCAACTTACGCGACCGAGGCTCAGATTCTTTCGGGGCTTTACGAAGGCCTTTTTTCCTATAATCCGAAAACTCTCGAGCCTGTTCCCGCGATTGCGGAAAGCTATAAGATTTCACGCGACAAAAAACGCTGGACTTTCAAAATCCGTGCGGACGCGAAATTTTCCAACGGCGAGAAAATCACCGCATATTCAGTAAGAAACAACTGGATTGAGCTTTTGAAAAATCCTGCCGCGTCTTATTCAGCGCTTCTTGACTGCATAAAAAACGCGGAAGAATTCAGAAATGACAAGGCTTCGGCTGACGACTTGGGAATAAAAGTCCGCGACAATCAGACTTTAGTTGTAACGCTGAAATCTCCGACTGCGCATTTCGCAAGAATTTTGTGTCATCATGCGTTCGCGCTTTGCAAGACAAATTCCAGTGGGCTTGAATTTAGCGGAGCGTTCAAAATTGCTTCACAAACGGAAAACGAGCTTGTCCTTGTGAAAAACGAGAATTACTGGGACGCAAAAAATGTTCATCTTCCAGAGATTACGGTTCAGGCTTCAAGCGACATTTCCGAAAATTCGTATGCGTTCAACACTGGAAAGGCTGACTGGGTTTCTTCAATGTTCGATGCTTCAAAAATCATCAATAAGAATTCAATCCGTCTTACTGCGATTTTTGGAACTGAATATCTTTTCTTCGGCTGCAAGAACAAGCCTTGGGACAATCCCGAATTCAGAACCGCGCTTTTGACTGCTGTTCCGTGGAGCAAGCTGAAAACGCTTTCGCTGATTCCGGCAAGCACATTCATTTATCCTCTTGCCGGTTATCCTGCTGTTGAAGGCTACACAGAGACTTCTGTTGACGACGCGCTTGAAATGATGAACGACGCGAGAAAAAACGCCGGTTACGCGGAAAATGAGACAATTCCTCTGATTTTTGGAATTCCTTCAAATTCCGACAGGCTAAAGAAAATCGCTGAAATTTTAAAAGAAGCGTTCGCGCCGATTGGAGTCGAGCTGAAAATACAGACTACGCCTGAAAACCGCTATGTTGACAGCATCCCGGGCTGGAACGCGGATTTGTTCTCTTATTCATGGATTGGGGACTTTGCCGACCCGATTGCTTTTCTGGAGCTTTTCCGCGGCGGCTCGACTTTGAATCCTACGCACTGGAACAACGAAAAATACAACAGGCTTCTTGAAGAATCCGCGCTTTCAACGGATAATACAGAACACTACAAACTTTTGGCGGAGGCGGAGCAGCTTCTTCTTGACGAGGGAATGGTGATTCCGATTTCACATTCGCTTAGCTACCATGCAATCAACTTGGACGAAATAGGCGGCTGGTATGTGAACGCGCTCGACATTCATCCTTTTAAATATCTTTACATAAAAGATAGCAAGGCTGAGCTTCCGTCAAACATTATCTAAATTTGGAGTTTTAAATGATTTTCTATCTTGGCGGCGTGCTTTCAAGATTTTTCGGGCCTGCGCGTCTTTTGCAGTCTTACACGGTTTTAATTTCGCTCGCGCTTTATGTCGGATTTTTTCTGATTCGCTACACGCTTCCGTATTTTTACAATTTTCTTCCGCATGACCGGGGACGCGAGTTTGCGCAGAATTCTGAGGCTGCGAAAGGAAAGCCGACCGGAGCCGGCGTTGTCTGGATTTCGGCTTTTGTGGTTATCAGCCTGATTTTTGTTCCTATTGACTGGCTGAAATGCTCGATTCTTGTTCTGACTTGGATAATGATGCTCACAGGCTATTTGGACGACCACAGCGTAAGCAGCTGGGGCGAGTACAGAAAGGCTCTTCTTGACTTGTTCTGCGCGGTCTTGGCTTCTGTTTTGCTTTGCTTCTATCTGATTCACACGGCTGGCGACGGAAAAATCAGATTCTGGCTTCCGTTTGTCACAAGCGAGGTTGTCGTCTCTCCGATTCTTTTCGTTGTGATTTCAACTGTGATGATTTGGGCTTCAATCAACACGACAAACTGCACCGACGGCGTTGACGGATTAAGCTCGACTTTGGTTCTCGTCGCTTTGATTACGCTCGGCGTGATTTTTTATTTTATTCTCGGCCACAAAGACATTGCCGCTTATTTGCTCGTTCCGCACATTGAAGACGGCGCGGGCTGGGCTGTTATGACATTCGCGCTTGCAGGCGTTCTTATGGGATATTTGTGGCACAACGCTTTTCCTAGCCACGTTCTGATGGGCGACGCTGGAAGCCGAGCTTTGGGATTTTACATCGGCTTCTGTGTGATGGTTACGCGGAATCCTTTCCTGATTATCGCGACTTCATCTCTGATTTTTGTGAACGGCGGTCTAGGTCTTGTAAAAGTCGCGCTTTTGAGGTTTTTCCATATTTCAATTTTCAAGAACGTAAGATTTCCGCTTCACGACCATATGCGGAAAAACCATGGCTGGAGTCCGACTCAGGTTCTGATAAAATTCCTGATAATCCAGATTTTAATCACAGTCGCGACTTTGGGCTTGTTCTTCAAAGTTCGCTAAGCGATTTTGATTTAAATTTTCTGATGAAGTTGAACGCGTTTTTGCATTTGCTGTGCATTTTTGCGGAACTTTCAGAGAATTTCGTGATATAGAAAGCCAAAAAATAAAAAATCCGCCATTTTAAATGAACTGAAATTCAATTGAAGCGGCGGATTTTTTTTATCTTTGTCTAAATAATCTTTGTTCAGAACGATATTTTCTAAACTGGAAGATTATTTTTCCAGAAACAGCGCGGCGAGAGTTACTGCGTCTGCCGCTATGTTTTTTACGTAGCAATATTCGTTCGGCTGGTGGCAAACTTCATCGAGCGTTGACCAGATTGCGGCGTTGTAGCCAAGACATCTGAATTCCGCTCCTACAGTTCCGCCGCCGATTCCAATCAGTTTCGCGTCAAATCCGTGCGCAGTTTTTATCGCTTTTGCAAGCTTCTGCACAACTGGAGCGTCCGCTTTTGTGGCTGGAGACTCGCTCGCCTGCGGCTCTGAAACTTCAATTTTTACTCCGTACTTTTCTTCAACAGCTTTTACTCTGTTCTGAACTTCCTTTCTCACTGTTTCAAGCGAATATTTCGGAAGAATCCGGCAGTCCATATAGAAAACGTCATCGCCAGGAATAATGTTTACAGTTTCGACATTCGCCTCGGATTTTGTCGGCTGGAAAGTCGAATAAGGCGGCTCAAAAAGCTCATCCTTGTCGCCGAAGAAATTTTCCAAGTCGTTAAGACGCAAAGCCAAGTCCGCCGCCGCAATATGAGCGTTCTTGCCTTTTTCTGGCATTGAGCCGTGGCTTTGAAGTCCAATTGTGTGAAGTTTCAGCCAAAGAATGTTTTTTTCAGCGATTTCAATTGTTTCGCCTTTTGAGTCTCCGCCGTCTGGAATCAGAATCAGGTCTTTTTTGCTGAACAAATCCTGATGCTCGCGGAGAAGATATTTCACGCCGAATTCAGAGCCGAATTCCTCGTCTGCCATAAAAAGCAGCTTTACCGTGTGCTCCGGGACAATTTTTTCTTTCAGAAACGCGATTGCCGCATAAACCGCGCTTACAAGCCCCTGCTGATTGTCTTCGACACCGCGTCCGAAAAGCTTGCCGGATTTTTCATCGTAAACGACTTTCCACGGGTCGGTTTCCCAAGTTTTCAAGTCTCCCGGCGGAACAACGTCCATATGCGCCATCACCCAGATTGAATAATCGTCGGATTTTCCCGGAATCGTCAAAATCATATTCGGGCGGATTCCTGACGGAACTCTGCTGTCCGGCGCGTCAAAACGCTGGATCTGGCTTTCCTCAAATCCCGCGTCCAAAAGCCATTTTTTCAGAGCCTCGCATTTTTTGATTTCGCCTTCGCCGCCGCTTTCCGGCGCGATTGCCGGAATTGAGCTGAGCAAAGTTTCAAGCTCAATCATTCCTTTTTTTGATTCTTCTGACTCGATATTTTTTCTAAGCAAGTTAAAATCAGACATAAAATCCTCGTTGAAATCTAAATTTTTGAATTTATCGCTTTCTGGTACGCTTTCCAGGTTGACTCAAGAAGCGTGTGGACATCGGAATATTTTGGAGTCCAGCCGAGTTTTTCGCGCGCGTAGGCAGATGTTGCGACAAGCTCCGCTGGGTCGCCGGCTCTTCTTCCGACATAATCCGCTGGAATTTCCTTCCCGGTGATTTTCCTTGCTTCCTCAAGCATTTCTTTTACTGTAACGCCGGTTTCGCTTCCAAGATTGCAGATTAGGCTTTCGTTGTTCTTTGTGATGTATTCGAGCGCTTTAACGTGAGCAACTGCCAAATCAGTAACGTGAACATAGTCGCGGATGCAAGTTCCGTCGCGTGTGTCGTAGTCGCTTCCGAAAACTTTCATTTTTTCCCTCATTCCGCAGGCTGTCTCCATGATTACAGGAAGAAGATTCGCGGGATTCTGCTCAAGCCCGCAAGGAAATCCGTCTACATCGTAGCCCGCCGCGTTGAAATATCTCAGAGCCGCAAATTTCAGGCCGCGAAGCTGGTCGTACCAAGCCATAATCTCTTCGATTTTTAGCTTTGTGAAACCGTAGTAATTTTCAGGATTTTTCGGATGGTTCTCATCGATTGGAAGATAATTTGGAGAGCCGAAAACCGCCGCGCTTGACGAGAAAACCATTTTCTTGCAGTTGTGCCGTATTGCGGAATTCAAAATGTTGATTGTTCCGTTAAGATTGTTGATGGTGTATTTTTCAGGCTCAACCATCGATTCGCCAGCCGCCTTGAAAGCCGCGAGATGAATGAACGCGTCGAATCCCTTTTCAAAAGCCGCATCCAAGTCGCGCTCAATCAGAATATTTCCGTAGATAAATTTATTTTCCTTAAAGAGATTTTGCCGAAGCCCCGAAGAAAGATTGTCAAAAACTGTAACTTCGTGTCCGGCCTTCATAAGCTGCTTTACAACGTGCGAGCCTATATATCCAGCCCCACCAATCACCAAAACTTTCATTTTTTTCCTCCATATTTAGATTTTTAGAATTGCAATTTTTTGGACTCGCCGAAAGATTCATCAGAAATTTGCCCGATTTTTAAAGCTCGTCCAAATTTTTTGATTTATTTTCTGACGTTTGTCCTCGTGTCTACAATCCGTCTCATGTCTCTGATATTTGCCACAATGATATGGTCGTCAAAAAGCTCGATTTTCCGCGAGACAACAAATTTTTTGATTTCCTCTTTTACAATTTCTTGCGGAAGCCCCGACCAGTGCGCCATGTCAGAAGCCGTAACGTTGAACCGCCTTGAATGTTCGCTTGTCTGAAGCGGATTCATCTCGTCGAGCATGCAGAAAACGTCTGCAAGACGCGCCTGCGGGTCTGAAATCACGAGAATCTTGAACCGCCTTTTCTGGTCGTAGATTCGCTTGCAGAAAAGTTTTAAGAGAATAAGCGCGAGCTGCGGGTTTCCTGAGATTAGAAGCTCAAAATTAGCCTTGTTGAATTCAAGGCATTTTACTTGCCCCATAGCAACGCAGGTTGCCGAGCGCGGAGAATTGTCGAGAATCGCCATTTCGCCGAAAAATTCGCCCGGCTTTAAAATGTCTATGTTCTTGTTTGTGTTGTTCGCGCATTTTGAAAGCTGCACATTTCCGCTTTGAATCAAATAGAAAGTCTCGCCGTTCTCAAATTCCGTGATTATGACCTGACCGTCCTCGTAAGTTTTCTGAAAACGCTGGAAAGCCGGCAAGTCAAAAACGTTCAGCGCGGAATCTGGAGCGCAAGAATTGTTTTCCGCCGCCGAAGAAGAGGAAGAAATTCCTTTTTTTATATACGCGCTTGCTTTCGCATACATTCCGCTTATTTCTTTTGCGTAAGGAGATGTCGAATAATGCTTCAGGAACGTAAGGCAGACATCTGCGCAGCTTCGCCATTTTTCATCGTTGTAAAAAGCCTGCGCAACCGAAAAAAGCCCCGAAATCTGGTTGATTTCCTCGCCTTTATTTAAAATCGCCTCTGTTTTTTTGTGGATTTGTCTTAGCTGCTTTGAAAAAACACGCAGCATTTTCATTATAATCTGCTTGTTTGAGCTGAAAATTTTCTCGAATTCCTGAACGGTCATTGAAATGCAGACAGAATCCTCGAGCGTTGTTATTGTTTCCTCGCGCGGAAAATGTCCGAGAGCGGATTTCACTCCGAAAAATTCTCCGTTTTTTATCTGTTCTGTTACAGGAAGCTTTGTTTCAACATCATCGCTTGTCGCAATCGCATTGCCTTTTTGCAGAATAAAAACACGGTCGTCAATATCGCCTGAAAAATAAATGATTGAACCTTTTGAATAGGACACTGGTTTAGGCATTTTTTTTACTCCTGTATCGCAATCTTGGAAATTCTAACACAAAAAAATGAAATATGCTATTATTTGCTTATGATTGATTTGCACTCGCACTCTTCTGCTTCTGATGGAATTTTAAGCCCTGCCGATTCTGCGCGTTACGCCGCTGGAAAAAATCTGAAAGTCTGGGCTTTGACCGACCACGACACTGTGAGCGGACTTTGCGCTGCTGCAAAAGTCTGCCTTGAAAGCGATATGATTTTTGTTCCTGGAATTGAGATAAACGTTCGCTGGCCGACTGGGGAATTTCATCTTTTGGGACTTGGACTTCAAAAATGTTCAGAAGATTTGAAAGACGTTGTGCATGATGCCGATGAGTCGCGGAAAAGCAGAAACCTTGAAATCGTTGAGAAAATGAAAAAAGACGGATATGAAGTCTCTCTTGAGGAAATCGAGTCGATTTTTTCTGAAAGCCAGATTGGCCGTCCTCATTTTGCGTCTTATATGCTCGAGAAAAAAATCGTGAAAACGCGGCAGGAAGCGTTCGACCGTTTTTTGGGAAAAGGCCGACCGTGGTATGTTCCTCACGACGGAATCGATTTGGGCGTCGCTGTCCAGGCGATAATGTCTGCCGGCGGAGTTCCTGTCTTGGCGCATCCTCTTTCGCTTTACGTCAGCTGGGGAAAAATGGAGGAGACGATTCTGAAGATTCGGGACAGCGGAGTTGCGGGGCTTGAGGCTTGGCATCCGGGCGCGAGAATCAATGAAGGCTACAAGCTCGAGCTGCTTGCAAAAAAGCTCGGAATGATTGTTACCGGCGGAAGCGATTTTCACGGGCTAGGAGTTCGTTCCGACCGTCATCTTGGAAGAACGAGCGGCGACAGAAAAATTGAGGACAGATTTTATTTTGACGAGCTGCTTCCAAAGCTCGGCGATGATTACGACTGGAAAAAGACCGAATGGGCGGTTTTGGCTCAGCGTTCGTAGCTTGAAGAGATGTTCAGCTCGGCGCGGTATTTTGCGACAGTCCGCCGCGCGATTTTTATTCCTTTTTCGGCGAGCATATCAGAAATTTTCTGGTCGCTTGGAGATTTTTTGTCATTTTTATGCTCTTCCAAAAGTTCTGCGATTCGCGCTTTTACAGCTTCTTTTGAAAACGCGCCAGCATTTTGAGCAGAGAAATTTTCAGAAGATTTTTGACCGGAATTTCCGTTTTCTTTTTTTTGAATGTTTGAATTTTTATCAAGATTTCCGGCGGAATTTTTAATTTCAGAATTTTTGGTTTCCGAATCTTCTTTTTTTGATTTTAGTTCAGATTTTGATTTTGAAGATTTTTCATTTTGATTTGACGAATTTTCTGAATTTTGAACCGTTGAGCTTGACGAATTTAAAACCGTTGAATTTGATGATTTCCTTGAAACCGGCAAGCATGACGAATCTGAAAATGCCGGGCTTGTTTTCTTTTTCGCGAAATCTCCCACCGCATTTGTGAAAAAATAGCTTATCGGAAAAATTCCCCATTTGCATTGAACAAATTTTGAATTTGCCATTCTTGAGATTGTGGCTTCATGCACGCCGATTTTTTCCGCGACATCTTTTTGCCGCAGCGGAGATAAAAATTTCGGGCCGTTGAGTAAAAAGTTTTTTTGGGCTTCTGCAATCACTTTGCATGATTTTAAAATCGTGCTTTCCCGGTACTCAATGCTTTCAATGAAAATTTTCGCGTCGTTTATGCTGTTCCGCGCGAATTTTACTTCGGCTTTTTTCCGTTCCGCTTGCTCGGAAACGTCTCCGTCCGCGATTTTCGTCTTGCTCACGAGATTTTCATAATCTTTTGCGACTTCGATTTTCGGCCGGCTTTCACGCGAAAGAGAAATTTTGAATTCTGGAGCTGTATCTTCCTCATCCGAATTTTTGATTTCTTCGATTTTTACGTCTGGAATCACGAAATTTGTCTGGCTGGTTCCAAAATTCCGCGCTGGAAACGGGTCGAGCTTTTTTATGAAATCAAGCGATTCTTCAATATCTTCCTCGTCGTGCTCAAATCTCTTGAAATTTGTGTTGAACTGCAATTTTTCATTTTCTTTAAAATAATTTTCTATCTTTTTTTTGATTTTTGCAGTCTGCGGCGGATTTAGATACTCAAAGTGATTCAGAAGAAAAAGCGTGCATGCGCTTGCGTTGCCCTTGATTTTCGCCTGAACAAAAAGGCTTTCCTCAAAATTGTTTGTGCATGTTCCAACCGGGTCGAGGTTCTGCACGAGATTTTTGCATTTTGAAAGAAATTCCGGCGTCTGCTCGCTTTTCGGCGCGTCTTTGTTGATTAAGGCTTCCGGCGCAAGAATGTTGAATCCGTTTTTGTCGAGATTGTAAATGAGTTTTTTGCAGAGATTTTGCTCGCCTGCAGAAAGGTTCATCGAATTTAGCTGATGCTCAAGATGGTCTGCGAGCGGCTCTCTGAAATCCTCGTTGTTTTCAAGCGCGGCCTGAAAATTGTCGCTCGCCTGAATTCCAGAAGCCGTGGCTTTTCCAATGAAAGTGCTGTCAGAAAATCGGTTTTTGCCTTGCTTTTCATTCGCCGCTTCCGTTTCTCCGTCCTGAAATCTGTCTTCTGTAACAACTAGCGCGGGATTTTTCGCGGCTTTTTCATAAATCTCGTTTCTTAGTTCGCCTGAAGACATATTCAAAAGTTTCAAAGACATTATCTGAGTCTGGCTCATTTTTTGCGTCTGAGCCATTTTCTGATTTTGCGAAGTCTTTTGCGCCATCCTCAAAGACGGAGAGAATGAAATTTCAGGCATACTAAAGATTATAGCAGAGATTCGTCAGTTTTGCTAAAATCTTCGCATATGAAAACATTTTCTAAATTCGGAGTTCAGATTCCTGAAATTCTCCTTCCTAAAAAACTTGACTTGAAAACTTGGGCTGTTATTGCCTGCGACCAGTACACGCAGGACAAAGATTATTGGAATCGCGCGGCGGAGATTGCCGGTTCCGCGCCTTCAACGCTGAATCTGATTTTTCCGGAAGTGAATCTGAACGATTCTGACAAAGACGCGCGAATCCTGAAAATCCAAAAAACGATGAAAGATTATCTTTCTGAAGGAATTTTTGATTCCGAAGAAGAGTGCATTTATATAGAAAGAAAAACCGAATACGGAAGAACGAGACGCGGACTTGTCCTTGCGGTTGACCTTGAAAAATACGAATGGAAGCCTGGCTCTAAAGCCTTAATCCGCGCCACAGAAGCGACAGTTCCCGAGAGAATTCCTCCGAGAATGAAAATCAGAAGCGGCGCTGCGCTCGAGCTTCCTCACATTATGCTTCTTGCAAATGACCCGGACGATTTGCTCGTTGGCGGAGCTGAAAAACTTTCTAAAGAACGCGAGCCTGTTTATGACGGCGACTTGATGCAGAATGCGGGACACATAACCGGCTGGAGCTTGAAAGGCGAGGCGGCTGAGAATCTTCTTGAAAGCGCGCTTTCTTCGCTTTATAAGGCTGGCACAGATTCTGACGGAAACGTTTTCTTGTTTGCTGTTGGCGACGGAAACCATTCTCTTGCGACTGCAAAAGCTGTCTGGGACGAGCATAAAAAGAATCTTTCTGACTCAGAAAAGGAGACAAGTGCTGTAAGATTCGCGCTTGTTGAAATTGTGAACATTTACGACAAAGGATTGACTTTCGAGCCGATTCACCGCGTGATTTTCAACCAGAATCCTGAAAAGCTCATTGCGTTTGTTCAGGAAAAGCTTGGCGGCGAGATGAAAAATTTCGATTCTGAAAAAGAGCTTGAAGATTTTGTTTCGGACAAAAACGCTCTTGGCGCGCGGTACGGATTTATTTCGAAGGGAAAACTCTGCGTTCTCGACACAAAAATCACGGATTTGGCGATTGCGGCCTTGCAGCCTGTTCTTGACGATTATCTTGATTCAAATTCAAAAGACAAGAAAAACGACATCGACTATATTCACGGCACAAGCGATGTCGTTTCGCTCGGAAAAAAGGACAACGCGGTTTCGATTCTGCTTCCGCCGATTGCAAAAGACAGTTTTTTTGCGACAATCAACGGACGCGGCCCGCTTCCAAGAAAATCGTTCTCAATGGGCGAGGCGAGCGAAAAGCGTTTTTACGTTGAGGCAAGAAAACTTTTCTAGAAAATCAGTTTTCAGTGGTTTTTGCGGAGTTTTTAGATTTGCATGAACTCACAGAAGATTTTTGATTTTATCATCTGGGGTTCGTTTATTGTTCAGTTCAATGCGATTTTTGCGGGAAAATTTTGTTTGATTCAAGATTTTCCCGCGTTTTTTCAAGCAAAGGTGCATTTTCGGAGATTTTCGCTCTTGCTCGATTTTTTTATTGCCGAAAATTTTCAGTTGTTTTCGCCGCAGATTAGATAATAAAGCCGGTTCAAGTCGTCTTTGTTGTAAAAAGAGATTTCTAGCTGGCCTTTTTCCATTGAGCCTTTGATTTCGACTTTAGTTCCGAGTTTTTCGATAAACTGCTGCTCTAGCGCGCGGATATTAGGGTCTTTCGCCTCGTTTTTTGAAGTTTTTTTCGGAGTGAGTTTTCCGGCTCCTTCGTTTAGCGTCTTTGCCATTTCTTCCGCGTCTCGTACAGTCATGTCATTTCCGACGATTTTCGCGTAAAGAATCCGCATATCGGCGTTGTCTTTTACTGCGAGAAGCGCGCGCGCATGCCCGGAAGTGATTTTTCCTTGAGCGAGTGAATTGCGCATATCTTCAGGAAGCTTTAAAAGCCGGATTGCGTTTGCGACAGTCGAGCGATTTTTTCCGACTCTTGCAGAAATTTGCTCCTGGCTCAATCCTGAAATTTCCATAAGTTTGTAGTACGCTTCGGCTTCTTCAATCGGATTCAGGTTTTCCCGCTGGATATTTTCGATTAGCGCGATTTCAAGTTTTTTCTGGTCGCTGAATTTTCCAAGATGAACAGGAACTTCCGAAAGCCCTGCGATTTTTGCGGCTCTTGTGCGGCGTTCGCCCATTATGATATAGAAATTGCCGTTTTCCGCGCTTTCAACCGTGATCGGCTGCAAAATTCCATGCTCTTTGATTGATTCTGCAAGCTCATGCAATGCTTCATCGTCAAATTCCCGGCGCGGCTGGAACGGATTCGGCGTGAGCCTGTTCACATCGAGCCAAAGCTGGCCGTTTTCATCGACTGAAAGCCCTTCTGGAAGTTTTCTCTTTCCGTTTGCGACTTCCGGCGGAATGTTTCCTTTTTCAATCGCCTTGCTCACAGCCTGAGCCGCTGTTTTTTCAGATTCTGAAAGCGTTTTTCTGTCTGAGTCATTTTCGGAGAATGCCGGAATTCCGTTTTCTTCGTTGCTTTCAGGAATCAATGCTCCAAGTCCTAGTCCAAGTCCGTATTTAGCCACGGCTAATCACCTCTTCTGCAAGCTTTTTGTAGCTTTTCGCGCCGACGCAGTTCGGGTCGTAAAGGCATATTGGCTGCCGGTGCGACGGAGCTTCTGAAAGGCGCACGTTGCGCGGAATTATCGTGTTGAAAACAAGGTCTTTAAAATATTTTTGGACTTCGCGCACAACATCCTGCGCAAGGCGGGTTCTTGAATCGTACATCGTGAAGAAAATTCCGCCGATTTTTAGATTCGGATTGAACCTTTCCTGAACCAGCTTCACAGTCTGAAGCAAAAGCGTGATTCCTTCGAGCGCGAAATATTCGCACTGCATCGGAACTAAAACTGCGTCCGCAGCGGTGAGTCCGTTCAAAGTCAAAAGTCCGAGGGAAGGAGGACAGTCAATCAAAATGTAATCGTATTCTGAGCGTAGCGGGTCAAGAACATTTTTTAGGAAATATTCGCGTTTTTCCTGCTCGACAAGCTCGATTGCAAGACCTGAAAGGTCGATTGACGCGCTCACTGCGTCAAGATTCTCAACCGGCGTGTGCTTGATTGTCTCTTTTGCGGTTGACTGCTCTGCAAGAAGCTCATAAATTGTCGGCTTGTCTTTTGAAACGCCTACGCCGCTCGACATATTTCCCTGGGAGTCGAAGTCAATGAGCAGCACTTTTTTCCCGAGCTGAGCCATAAAAGCTCCGATGTTTATCGCCGAAGTTGTCTTGCCGACGCCGCCCTTCTGGTTAACAAAAACAAATATTTTTCCCATACATTTATTTTATCGTATAAAAAAGATAAAATATATAGATTTTGTGAAACATTTTTTGTTTCACAAGCGATGGAGAACGCGATTATGATTTTGTCTGTAACTTTTTCAAAACCTGTAAAAAATATAAGCGAGATTTTAGGAAATGATTTTGTGCGCGTGAAAATAAAGCTCACGGCTTCATCTGCGGCAAAAAACGAGAATTATTTTGCGGAATTTTACACTGAAAAGCAGGTTTTCCATAAGAAATTTTCGCAAGAGGAGCTTGATGACTTTATAAAGACTCATGGCGGAACAACTTTCAAGAATGTTGTTGAACGCACTGAAAGCGAGGAAATCACGCTGATGGCGAGCCGAAAAGGAAAAATCACACGGCTTGTGAGGAAGATAAAAAACAATGCAAACGCGGTAGGGGCTGTAACGGCGCCGCAAGGCGTTGCTGGTCGTTTTAATGCAGGGGAAAAATATTCTATCGGATTAAATTCCGTTGATGCCGCCGCCCGTGGCAACAGCTTTTTTTTGGACAACAATGGAGCGGAAGCGGAACCGTGCAAGACCCGACCCGAGCGAAGCGAGGGAAACGCCCGAAATCAGAATCTGAAAAACATAAATTTTTTGCAGGGCGGACAAAACCGGAAGAAAAATTATCTTCTTGAGGAAGGCGTGCCTGTGCCGTTTCTTGTGCGGCTTGGAATTATGACGGCGGAAGGAAAAGTGATAAATTCAAAATATGACAAATTCCGGCAGATAAACCGCTTTTTGGAATTTGTCGATGATGTTTTGAAGGAAATCAGGCCGGAAAGCGATGAAAAACCGCTTAGCATTGTGGATTTTGGCTCAGGAAAATCTTATCTGACGTTTGCGGTTCAATATTTTCTGACGGAAATCAGAAAAATTCCCTGCGAGATTTTTGGTCTTGACATTAAAAAAGACGTTATCGATTATTGCTCGCGTCTTGCTCTGGAGCTGGGGCTTGAAAATCTGAAATTTGTGGTTGGAAACATTGCGGATTACGGCGAGGAAAAAAATCCTGACATTGTGGTTACGCTTCACGCCTGCGACACGGCGACCGATTTCGCCTTGAATTACGCTGTCCGGCACAACGCGAGGGCGATTTTGAGCGTTCCTTGCTGCCAGCACGAAATAAATTCGGCTTTGACGGCGAAAAAAGCGGCCGGAACTGATTTTGAGATTTTGACGCGATACGGTCTGATAAAGGAAAAATTCAGCGCGCTTTTGACGGACGCAATCCGAGGCGACTTGCTGGAAAAAAGCGGCTACAAAGTTCAGATGCTGGAATTTATCGATGACTCGGCGACTCCGAAAAACACGATGATTCGGGCGATAAAAAACAAGAATGCAAATGTGAAAAATTCTGCTGAAACTGCGGCGGAAATGTCTGCGGAAATGCAAAAAACATTGCCAGACGACGAAGAGAAAATTTCTGGAAGTGTGCCTGCAGTTCCGACGGTGCAGGCGAGCGAGTCTGAAAAAATCCTTGAAAAACTTGGAATCCGTCAGACTTTGAAAGATTTGCTTTCCGCAGAAGAATAAAGTTCTTAGATTTTGAAAGAAAGCATACGATTTGCGCGGAAAAAGCGAGGCGGACGAAAACAGATTTTTTATCGTTTTCGTCCGTTTTATTTTCTGTTTCTCCATTTTTCTTTCGCTTGATTTTCGCTCCGTTCGTTTTATTTTCTATTTTTTTCTCTTTGATTTTAAGTCTGAAATCTTGAACCGAAAAAATGAATTCCTAAACCCTTAGTTTCTCAAAGACTTTTCCGAGTCCGGCGTGAATCACCAAGTCTGCCATTGAATCGGCCTGCGTTTCGCTCTTGTTGATTAAAACGAGATTTTTCCCCTTGAAATATCGGATTAAGCCAGCCGCAGGATAGACGACAAGCGATGTTCCGCCGATTATCAGAAGGTCGGCTTTTGAAATCGCGTCAATTGCGCCGTTTACAACTTTGTCGTCGAGGCTTTCCTCATAAAGAACGACATCAGGCTTTACGAGACCGCCGCACTCGCAGCGTGGAAGCTTGTCGGGCGAGTTTTCGCTTTGCGCGATAAAGTCGATTCCGTAAAATTTTCCGCATCTCATGCAGTAGTTTCTGAGCGTGCTTCCGTGCAGCTCGTAGACTTTTTTGCTTCCGGCAAGCTGGTGCAGCCCGTCGATATTTTGCGTTACGACCGCAGTGAGCTTGCCTGCATTTTCAAGCTCGGCGAGTTTTTTGTGCGTGATGTTCGGCTTTGCGCCTTTTACGATTAGCTTTGCGCGGTAAAATCTGTAGAATTCGCGCGGATTTGCGTCAAAAAAACTCCGCGAGATTATCGTTTCAGGCGGATATTTCCATTCCTGCCGGTAAAGTCCGTCCTGGCTTCTAAAATCTGGAATTCCGCTTTCGGTTGAAACTCCCGCTCCTCCAAAAAACACGATTTTGTGCGACTCATCGACTAGCTTCTGAAATCTTGCGATTTTTTCTTCTAAAATTTCTGATTTTTCATCTTCTTCATTTTCCATAAAATTTCGTTCTCCTTGGATTTTCGATTTATCTTTTGTCATTAGAGATTTTATTTTTATTACAGATTCTGAACAACAACGAGCATGCCCGAGTTCGGAATGACGCATTTTTATCAGGCTGAACTTGAAAACGTTATATTCGCTTTGATTCGGCATTTTTCCATTTCGAAATGTCGCGTTTTCTCGCTAAGTTTTCATTTCCTCAATTTTTCCTAAGAAATAATTATATTCTTTTCGCTTGGAAGTTAAAATGGAATTTTCGCTAACAGTTTCTGCGTTTCGTGTCGAAATTTCTTAAAATGGTTTGAGAAATTTCGTTTTTGAAAACCGTTTGCCTTTATAAAAAAGTTGGGCTAAGATTTTGCTATTAAAAAAGTTCAAGGATATATTTATGAAAAAAAGTTTGAAGGCTGCTCTTTTTGTGGCTTGTGCTGTTGCGCTCTCGTTTTCTGCTTTTGCGCGCGGGAAAAAAGATGTTGAAGAGCGCAGCGTTGAAAAAATGGAAAGCTGGCAGGAAACTTTCGACATCAACGAGAAAAAAGCCGGCAAGTACAATGTTTTTGTTGAAGCCAAGGATAAGGGCGGAAACACTGCGGTAAACGGGCCTTTCAATCTTTATATCGACCCTGATTCTGACTACGTGATTTCTGGAATAACAAATCCTGCGGACAACATGCGTGTTCCGGGAAATCTTAACATCGTTGGAACTTGCGTTGACGATGACGGAGTCGCGGAAGTCTGGCTGGTTCTCGACGGCGGCGAGCCGATTAAGGCGGATGGAAAAGAATTCTGGTCTTATTATCTTGACACGACGGAGCTTGCGGAAGGTCCTCACACGATTGATGTGTGGGGCGTTGATATAAACGGCCTTTCTTCGCGCGAAAAGCCAAAGAAAAATGCGCACGTTGTGTGGAATCTTGACAGGCGGCAGCCAATCACGGCGGTTACGAATTATTCTCAGGGCGAGCTTGTCTCTGGAAAAATCACTTTGAAAGGCGAATCTTCCGACGGAAATGGAATTCGGAATCTTTATTATTCTCTTGACAACGCAAAAACTTTCGAGGCGATTCCAATCAAAGAAGACAAGAAAAATCCGGGAGTTGCGCATTTTGAGCTTTCGCTGGACACAAAAAAATCCGATGACGGGCCTGCGATTCTCTGGTTCAAGGCGATTGACAAGACTGGCTCGGCTGGAACTAGCTCTTTTCTTTATTTTATTGACAATACAAAGCCTGACGTGAAAATTGTCTCGCCTGCTGAAAACGAGGTTGTGAACGGAAAATTCGGAATTGCAGGCTATGCGAAAGACAAAGTCGGGCTTCAAAAGCTTTCCTGGTCTTTTAATGGCGAGTCGGGCGATTTTGAGCTGATTCCGGGAAATCCGTACTGGTTCAAGGAAGTTGACACAATCGGTCTGAACAAAAAATCCGCGGATTTTATAATCACTGCGACTGACACGGCTGGAAACGTTGTCGAAGTCAAAAAAGAGATTCTTCTGAATCAGGAAGATGACAAGCCGGTTGTTACAGTCCAGTCTCCTAGAGCCGAGTCCTATTTTTCGGGAAAAAAGGAGGCTTTGGTTCTTCGCGGTTTTGTGAATGATGACGACGGAGTTGCGAGTGTTTCTTATTCGGTTGACGGCGGAAGCGAGATAAAAATTGAAAGCCAGGGCGTTTTCTGCGAGATGATTCAGAGCGAAAACGATTTTTCTTTCGGAAAGCATACAATCACAGTTTACGCGACGGACATTTACGGCGTGAAAGGAAATTCTGTTACAGTTCCTTTTTATTCATGGGGAAGCGAGCCGAAATTCTCATCTCCGAAAATTTCCGGGACGGATGCTGCAAACGGAATCATGGTTCACCCGGAAGCGAATCCTATTTTTGAGACTTTCGTGAATTCGGAGAGCGGACTTGAGTCATTTTCATATAAAATTTTTTACGGAAATGATGAAATCTTCAAGGAAGAAAAAATCGAGCTTAAAAACGGACAGAAATCTGCGGCGGTGAAAATTCCGCTTGGAAGCGCGCCGTGGGGACTTGTGAACGTTGTTTTGAGCGCGACGGACATTTACGGAAGAACGGCCGAGCAAAAGCGGCTTATAAATATTAAGGATTTGACTTATATCCACGAGGATTTGCTGGATTCTCCTCTTTCTGAAAAAATTGTCGATTCAAAAGATGTCGAGTCTCCGATTTCAGTTTCGATTGTGAGCGTTGGCGGCGCGGAATATGTTCCGGGAATGAATGTGATTCTTCCTTACGGGGCTTCAAAAAATCCTGTGGCGGCTGTTCTTTCTGTTGACACTTCGGCTCTTGATGAGAAGCAGGCGAAAAGCGTTTCAGTCTCGTACACGATTGAAGGCGTTGATGATGAAAAAACGGCTGGCGGAGACTCTTTGCAAAGCGGAAAGGCTGTTTTTATTGACGGCCATTTTGAAATTCCGCTCCAAAATCTTCCGTCAAGAATCACGAAAATCTCTGTTAAGGCGGATTCTGGAAAAGGCGTTTCGGGCTCTTGTGCAGGAACAATTTGCGTTGTGCGTCCTGTTCCGCTTTTGAAAAGCTCGTGGGCAGCCGGCGGAGTTTATGTTCTGCCTGACGAGACCGCAGTTTTGGATTCAGAATCTAAAGATTCGGAATCTAAAGATTCTAAAAGTTCCACTTATGTGATTGCTGAAAATGCGGCTGTTACAGGCTACGCGAATGTGCTTGCTCCAGTCTCGCTGAGCGTTTCTTCCGAGAAGAATTCTGGAACTAGTTCCGGAACTGGTTCCACAAATCTTGAAATTTATGGAAGCGAAAACGGAAAATCTTTCAGCGTAAAGGCTTTGAAAGACGGTTTTTACAAAGATGTTGTTGTTACAGCGACGGACGCGGACGGAAAAGTTTTTGCGTCTCAGCCATTCAATATTCTTGCGGACAGCGCGGCTCCAGAAGTTGAAATCGCTTCTCCGAAAAATCAGCTTTGGGTTCAGAATGGAACGGAGCTTTCTGTCAATGCGGGCGACGCGAACGGAATAAAAGCCGTTGAATACAGCCTTGACAACGGCGAAAACTGGCAGCCGCTTTTGATGAGCGGCGGAGCTTATTCTGCGAAGCTGAATCTTTCAGATTTTGATGACGGCTTGATTGGAATCGATGTGCGGGCAAAAGATTCATCTGGAAAAATCACGAAAAAGTCGGACTCGATTTTCAAGGACACAACGCCGCCTGAAGTTCAGCCGGTTCTTCCTGCCGAGGGAGACGTTGTGAACGGCGAAAACTTGATTGCGTTTATCGTGAAGGACAACGGTCGTTTGGCAAAAGCCGAATATTTTGCGCCTGGAAAGGACAAGTCCGCAGCGGCAAACGGAATTGAGCTGGAGCTTGCCCCGATGATTCAGACTCACGTTGGAACAGCGGAAAAGCCAATCAGCGACTTGATGCAGTTCAAATTTACAGACGCAATTGGAAATTCAACAACGCTTGACGGAAGCTGGCAGTTCACTATTGACAGTAAAAGCGACTTGCCGATTGCGGAAGTTCATCTTCCTGACGAAAACGCGATTATCACACGGGATTTTGAAATTTCTGGAGTCATTTATGATGACGACGGAATTCAAAAAGATGAGAACGGAAATGTAATCGCAGGTCCTAAAGTCTGGTACAAAATCGATGACGGAAAATATCAGCCGCTCGACCAAATTGGAACGAGTTTCTCGATAAAAAAGCGGCTCTCGGATTTTACTGACAATGAACATTCGGTTACGGTTTATGCGGAAGACATCAACGGCGTAATCGGCCCGGAATATACGCGGAATTTCAGAATTTCTCTTGAAGAGCCGAAAGGCGAGGTTCAGACTCCGCCGATTGACGAGACTGTAAAAGGAACTGTAAAGCTTACTGGCGTCGCTTCCGACAAAAACGGAATCAAGCAGGTTTACATTTCGCTTGACAACGGAAATTCCTACGGAAACGCTGTCGGAACTTACGGACACGACAAGACTTCAATCAGCTGGAGCTATGAATTCGATTCTCGCGTTGTGAACGACGGAACTCACGTTGTGTTTCTCTTGATTGAAGACTGGTACGGAATCACAGGCTTGTACTCATCTTTGATAAATATTGACAACACAAAGCCTGAAATCAATCTGGAGCTTCCTCTTGACGACTCGAAAACGACTGGAATGTTGTTCTTTTCGGGGCAGACAACCGACAACATTGAGCTTACAAGCCTTTACATCACAATCAGAAGCCTTGACGGAAAAACTGTGAGCGGAAATCTTGCGCGCACGGACTTGGTCCCGGATGAGATTATCACTCAGGCGATTGATTTAAGTCCGCTTTCAAACGGAGCTTACAACGTTGAGATTACAGGAATGGATGCGGCAAACAATATCACCCGCGTCAGCCGCAATATTCAGCTTGAAAAAGACGCTCCAAAGGCGAAAGTCGATTTGCTTTATCCTTTAAATGGCGAGCACGTTCACGGAACTTTCAACATTTACGGAACGGCTGTTAGCGAAGTCAAAATCGAAAAGCTGGTTCTTTTTGTTGACGGAAACGAATTTACGGAAACTCCGCTCTCAGAAACAGGATATTACAGATTCGGCCTGAACCGCCAAGTTCTTGAAAACGGCGAGCATATTATGCGAGTTGAGGCGCGGCTTGAAAACGGCCAGAAAATCGAGTCCAACGAGCAGTCGATAATTTATGATTCTTACGGCCCGTGGATTACGATTGACAGCTTCACTTATGGAGACTTTGCGATTGACCGTCCGTTTGTGGCAGGAAAAGCAGGCTATGAAGTGAGCGTTATTGAGGATGCCGCTGCAAAGGCGAAAGACGCTTCAAAAGAGATAAAAGACCTTCACGCGCTGAAAAAGCTCGACCATGTTGACATCAGCCTTGACAACGGAAAAACGTTCACGACAGTTTCATCAAGCGGAAAATGGAAATATCGGATTGAAAATGAGGACATTGCGGAAGGCTACCATTTCTTGCTTGTGCGCGCGGTTATGAAAAACGGCGAGGTGGCAGTAACGAGATGTATCGTTCAGGTTGACGGAACAAAGCCTACAATCAAGCTCATAAGCCCTGGAGTCGGCGGACACTACAACCAGACGATGGTTTTCCGCGGACTCGCAAGCGACGATGTCGCCCTGAAAAGCCTGAGCATTTCTCTTAGAAAAGGCGACAAGGCCGCCTACGAGATTCCGGGATTCATTCAGGGATTGTATCTCGACACGCAATTTTGGGGCGCGACTTTGTACAGCGTGGGCGCGGGACTCACTTTCTTTGATGACAACGTAAAGATTCAGGCGCAGTTCGGGCAGTTCACTCAGGCGCAGCGCGATATTTTCTCGAAGACAGATTTGCGCTACGGCGGAAACGTGATGGGAATCAAGCTCTTGGCGAACGTTTACTATCTTCCGTTCAGATATTATTTCGGACCTGACTGGGAATGGCTCAGCCTGAACGTTGCCTTAGGCGCGAATTTCTCAAGATTCAGCGAGACCGGCTCTGGCAACGCGCAGATTCTTTCTGCAGGACTAGTCCAGCTCGAATTTCCGCGTGTGAATTTCAAGAAGCGCACAACTTTCAGCACAGTTTCATTCTACACGGAAGGCCAGATTTGGTTCATTCCGACCGATGTTTCAAGCGACGAGAACATTCAAAGCCTAGTTCCGCAGGTTTCGTTCGGCGTAAGGCTCAACGTTTTCTAAAGGATTTATTTAATCTCCTGCAAGCAGTTTTTTGTCCGCAGGAGATTTTTTTTCTAAAGATTTGTAAAAAATTTGTTTAAATAGAGAAGAAAAAACTCTCTTTTTATTAGTTTCTAAAAAGCAACTACACCGTTGTATTTATGATTTCCCACGTTTGAGAGGATAAATATGACAAAAAATGTTTAAAAAATAATGTTTGGAAAAAATCTTGTAAAAAACTTTGCAGAATTTTTTTTGCTTTGTTTTCTTTGATTTTTGTTTGTTTTTTTTAATCCTAAATGAAAATTCAACAGTTGGCGGAACATCTGAACAGGAAAGAAGTCATTGTATATTCGTCGTAAGATGCAGCGAGCTGTTGAATTTTCGATACCAAGTTAGTTTTGGAAATTCTTTGATACAAAAATATCTTATTTATGTTGGACGTTTATGGAAGTTCAAACCTGAAACAGAAAATCCGCTGATGATTTTATTCTTTTCACGATGTCCTACCAGTTTTCATACCTTTTTCCGGTGTTCAGCTTTGCAATCTGCGCCATTTCGTCGTCAGTCAGAGAAAAATCCCAAATATTGTAATTTTCGGCGATGTGCTTTGGGGTTGAGCTGCCGGGAATCGCGATAAATCCGCTTTGAATGTGCCAGCGGACAATCACCTGGGCGGAAGTTTTTTTGTGGGCGGCGGCGATTTTCTTAATCACTGGATTTTCAAGGCTCTGCTTTGT
>DHKO01000011.1 GCA_002404895.1 Treponema sp. UBA4692
TCTTGAAATAAGAAATAAATATTGGACATAACGATTTTGCCGAATTATATTTTTTCATTGGAGGAAATTATGAAAAAAACAATTGCTGCATTTATCGGTTTGTTTTTCGCTTTGTTTTTTTGTGGCGCGGAAACTGCTGGCAAGGCAGGAGGAAATGGTAATATGAAAATCGAAAAATCAAAACTGGATTCATCGCTTTTTAAGACGGATGCGGAATTTATGCAGACTTTCCGCAATTTTTCTGACGGTGAGGTGCCTGCGTATGCAAAAGGAAAAGTTGAGGAAAAAGAGAGAAATCTTGCTGTTCTTGCGGCGTTGCTCGGCGTTCAGGGAAAAGAGGAGTTTGAAGTTGCACTGGACAAGGCTCTTTCTTCCGGCAGCGTGACGGCGGTTGAGGCAAAAGAAGTTATTTATCAGGCAACGGCTTATCTTGGATTCGGAAAAGTTCGCCCGTTCCTAGATTCAGCAAATAAAATTATGAAAGCGCGCAAAATAAAGCTTCCGCTTGAAAATCAGAAAACAGTAAATGATGAGGCAGACGGCGAAAACTCAAGACTTCGTGCCGGAAACCAAAAGCAGATTGACTTTTTTTGGAGAAAGAATTCGTGAATCTTGGTTAAACGGAGATGAAAGCGGTCGGATAATCAGTTTTTGGCTTGCCGACAACTGCTTTGGCGACTATTAAACACGGACTGGGCTTACCGATCTTCAGCGCGAGCTTATTACATTCTGCTTTCTTGCAAGCCATGGCGGATGCGAGCCTCAATTGGCAAGCCATGCAAAAGCGAATATCAATATGGGCAACGGAAAGGAATACTTGATTGCAGTTGTGAGCCAGATTCTTCCATATATTGGCTATCCGCGCAGTTTGAATGCAATCCGGGTTGTGAACGAAGTAAACTAAAAAGTAGAAAATTGCTTTGGAGATGAATATGAAGAAACTGATTCTTGGCTTTGCCTTGTCGTGCGCGTTTGTCGGCTCGGTTTTTGCGGAGCGTGTAAAAATCACCGGCGGAGGGCAGACTTTTAACGCGCAGATTGAACGTATGGAACTTTCCGCTCAAATGCTTGACTGCCTGCCGCTCGGACTCGACATGACAAAACTTTACTCTTTTTTGATTTACGGCGACCGCGCAATCGATGTTTCGGGCATAAAAGGTTTTCGTGGCGGTCTTAAAAAAGGCGACATCGCTTACTGCGTCTACGGCTATCTGATAATTTTTACCGAAGACCAGCCAGCCGGACAGTCGTCAAAATTTGTAAAAGTAGGCCAGATTGACGGCAACGATATTCCAAAACTGAACGCGATTTCACGCGGTGGAAAAATAAAAATTGAACGTGTGGAATAAAACTGAAGTGCGTTAGGCTATGGAGCACTGGCGAAGGTTGTTTGAACAACCGAAGCAAAAGACCGCAGCCGTGCGATTTGCACGGCGAGGTAGGGAGCGACGGCTAAAAGCCGGAAAAACAGACCTGTGGACTGTTTTTAGCGAGTCTCCGAGCAGCTATGCTGCGAAGGCGTTGAGCGGATAGCGAAGTGCGGAACAGCCGCCCCGAACGTAGAGAGGGAAATGCCCATATCATAATAGAAGAAATTGGAGATAAAATTTATGAAAAAACTTCTTTCAGCGTTTTTGTCTTTGTTTTTTGTTGCCGGGATTTTTGCACAGAATCAAAACGCCGGTCAGAAAAGCAGCACGCAGAATCATAGCGTTGTCTATTTTACGCGCGACGTTTCTTCCGCAGGGCTTATGAAGGTTTACCGCGCGCTGAACCAGAAAATCGAGGGGAACGTGGGAATCAAGGTGAGCTTCGGCGGGCCTGACGAGGAAGTTCTGCAGCCGGAGTTTTTGCGCGAGCTTGTAAGGACGACTGGCGGCACTATGTTTGACGGAAACGGCTTGTCGGGCAACAGGCGCACTTCGGAGATGAATCTTTCGTATGCAAGGCAACACGGATTCACGGAAATTGGAAAATGCGTGATGGTGAGCGACAGCGACTATATCAATTTGCCTTTGAACGGCGGAAATCTTCTAAAATATGCGCGCACTGGAAAAGAATTCGCAGGCTTTGACACGCTGATTTCGGTTTTCCGCGTCAGGCTTCATATGCTCCCTGCGTTTGACGGAAACATCAAGAACATTTCGCTCTGCCTTGCAAACCGTAGCGGAAAATGCATTATCCATTCTGGCGGCACGGACGAAAATCATTACCACAGCACACCTGCCGATGTTCTTGAAAAAAGCTTTGCCGATGCCGCAAAAGCCGCGCTTGACTACAAGAAAAACTGGGCGTTCATCAACGTTCTTGACGACATCGAGCCGAATGACAATTGCCGGGGCGCAAAAAATCTAGGAAAAATCGGAATCATCGCCTCTAGCGACATCGTGGCTCTTGAGCGGTGTACTTTGGATTTTGTGATTGAAAAAGCTGACGTTGACAATGCCGCAAAATCTGAATGGAAAGCCGCCCACCGCGTTGGAATGGTCGAGCAGCTTGAAAAACTCGGCGGCGGCACAAGAAACTACTGGCTTGTGGAACTGAAATAGGAATTGGAGTTTGATATGAAGAAAATTATTTTTACTTTGGCTGGAGCTTGCCTTTTGTGCGGCTCGGTTTTTGCGGAATCTAAAATGGTTTTTATCAAAGGCGGAACATTTCTGATGGGAAGCCCTGTTTCGGAGCGGATGCGCGATAAGGACGAGGCTCAACATTCGGTTACGGTGGATGATTTTTACTGCGATGCGTTTGAAGTCCGGCAGTCGGATTACGAAAAAGTGATGGGAAAAAATCCGAGCTATAACAAGGGCGCGAATCTTCCTGTTGAGAATGTCTCGTTTTATGACGCGCTTGAATACTGCAACAAAAAATCTTTGGCGGAAGGTTTGTCTGCGGTTTACAAGATTGGCGGAAAAAACGCGAAGTTCCCCGATGTTTGTGTTGACTTGGCGGCGGACGGCTACCGGCTTTTGACCGAGGCTGAATGGGAATACGCCTGCCGCGCAGGAACTACGACGATTTTCAGCACTGGCAACTGGAATAATCCGAAAGACGCGAACTATGAGGGAAGCTATCCTTACTTAATAGAAGAAAATTACGTTCGGCGCACAAATCCGAATGTTCAGCCGGGCTTGAACCGCGGAAAAACAATTGCGGTGGATTCTCTCGCGCCGAATGAGTTCGGGCTTTACAATATGCACGGAAATGTGAGCGAGTGGGTTTTTGACTATTATGGCAAGTATGACGATTCGGTTTCTGCTTCTGGCGTTGCTGGACGTTCTGGCGGAAAGTCTGTCTTGAATCCTCTTGGCTCTGCGTCTGGCGTTTACCGTGTGAACCGTGGCGGCGGCTTCAACGATTTTGGAAAGCACTTGCGGAGCGCGTACCGTTCTGCTTCAAATCCGCTCGCTAAAGACAGGAATCTTGGATTCAGAATCGCGAGAAACGCCGGAAAACGGAACGGCGTTTTTGAGACAAAATATGATGAGAAAGTCGCTTCAATCTCGATTCCGAAAAATCCTCGCGTGCTTGTCGCGTATTTTTCTTATTCTGGAAACACCGAAAGCGCGGCGGAATACATTTCAAAAAGTCTGAAAGCAAAATTCGGCGATGAAAAAGTTGACCTTGTGGAGCTTGAAATGCAGAATCCGTATCGCGGCGGAATCTACGATGTAAGCCAGCGCGACTTGATGAGCGGAACGCGGCCTCCTCTAAAGACAAAAATCGGCGCGGCAAAAATGGCGGAATACGATGTTGTCTTGCTCGGCTACCCGACCTGGTGGGCGACTCTTCCAATGCCGGTTTACACTTTCCTTGAAAACTGCGATTTTTCGGGCAAAACCGTGGTTTCATTTTCAAGCCACGGCGGAACAATGTACGGCGACAGTGTGAGCGACCTTTCAAAGCGCTTGCCAAAAAGCTACGTGGGGCTTCCGTTCGAGTTCTTCTATTCCGGTGGTCGCGACCTGAACGCAAGAATCGACGGATGGCTAAAATCAAGCGGTCTGTGATTTATTCAAGCTTTAAAAATAAAGTAACTATGTTGAGCGAATAAAGTAACTATATTTTGAAATTTAGTTACTTTATTTTAAAATATAGTTACTAAATTTGACTGACAAAGCGGGTTTGTTTTGCTTGGGGCAGCCAAGAACAAGGAAAACTTGGAAAAATTCTTCCGTTGCAATAGGAGCAAGAATTGCCTGCATTAATTGCTTATTGAACTGAAAAGTTGTCCTTTTAAACGAGCGTTTTTTGGGACAACTTTTGTTGTATTTTCTTTGCTTATATTTTTTTCAATGGACATTTTTGTTCCTATATCTGATACATAAAAATGCAGTCAGCGTCATATTTTGGTTTTATGTGGGAATAAATTATTTTTTCGCCTTTGCTTTTCGTTCATCTGCACGCTTTTTCTCGTAAGCCGCCACACCTTTGTCTAGCTGCGTAAAGTCTGGACGAGGTG
>DHKO01000012.1:0-73471 GCA_002404895.1 Treponema sp. UBA4692
CGCATCGGGCAGAGCCGCAAGGCTAGAACTTGAAAACAGCTCAGAAAAGATGCGATTTTTCCTCAACTGACTTACAATCTTTTTCGATTATATTTTTATAATAAATCAAACAAGACATTTAATCAAGAAAAATGTTATATCAGACAGAATATTTCCGATAATGTCAGTATGGATTATTTAGACAGACTAAAAGACGAGATGAGCTATCAGAAAATCAACCAGATAGAGCTTTCAGAAAAGACGGGAATATCAATCAACACAATACGCGGCTGGTTCTCCAAGCGTGTCTACCCGGACTTGATTTCAGCCTACAAAATCGCGCGGATTCTAAAGCAGCCGCTGGAATTCTTCCTGAACAATGAAATTTTCGAGCCTGACAATTTTCACCTGCCGACAAGGGAAATAAGGCTTCTTGAAAACTACCGCAGAATGTCTGACAGCGAAAGAAAAGCGATGGACTCAGCATTTGAGCTTATGGCGGGCAGCAAAAAAGAAGCCGCTGAATCCTAATATCCGAACATTCTGTTCAATGCTCTAAGGCTTTTTCCGCGCGGAATTTTCTCCTGAGAATTAAGCTCTTCGCTGCTTAGAACAGCGGAGCTTTCTCTAGAAGCCTCGCGGCGTTTTCTTTCCGCCCTCTGCTCGTAGAATCCGCTTCGCTTTCCGTTCTCGCAGGCGTTGTTCGCAAGCGCGAACGCCCAGAACGAGTCGGCGTGTCCGTTCTCGTCCCTGTCTGCGTCATATCGGAAATGACCGCCGACCGTGGGAATACGCCTTATAGAATGAATCTGGTGATGGAGATTCTTGTCATTCGGCAGAATGAATTCTTTCCTCTGCAATCCGATTTTTATGTTCTGCGCCATAGCCTCTTTTGACTCAGTATTGAAAAGCACACCCTCGACTTTTGCCCCGAACTCCTTTTCAAGCCTCTCTGCAATCGGCGCGCCCATTCCTGTGCTGTCCAAGCATACGCGCCTCACTGGAAGGCTTTTCAGAAGCTCTCTTATGCAGTTTATCTGATACTCAAAATCCTTGGCACGCAATTCCTCATAGCCATAGACCTTTTTCCGCCCGTCCGCCAGCTTTCCAAGAACAAATATCGATGTCGCGTCTCTCTTCTTCGCGATGTCGTAGCCGATATAAAGAACTCCGTCCCTGTCAATGTCATACGGCTTTGTACACATATCAGAAACAGAATGATGAATTTCAAGCTCCTTGCTGAGCCAAGAGTCCGCCTCTCCGACTTCCGGCAGCTCGTCCGATATTTCCGCCGCCTGAAAGCCGTCATCCATTCCCGGAACGCAGGAATAAATCTCTTCAAGCGAGATGTAGCTTTCCGCCGTGTCAATAAAAGCGCACTCACATTCCTGCTGGAAATCTTCCAGAACATCATTGCTGAAAATCTCTTTCAGCGTTGATGAAGCGAACCGCTCCACTCTCTCAGCCGTGTTCATTTCCGGGGCTTCCCTCACCGCCCTTGCGACATCGGTGCAAAGCGCGGTTGAGAACCACCACGGCACATTGAAACGCTGATAGGCGGGATATTTTTTTCTGTCAGTGCAAATCTCATAGAACCGTCCGATACAGCCTAAAGGCGTGCTTCCGACCTCAATGTTTCCGCCGCGGCTTATAACATACAAGGCGGCTGTATAGACCAGCTTTGACATATTCGGCAGAAAAATACCGAACTCATCAAGCGAGATGTCCCCTCCCTTTCCGCGCGGCGGTCTGCAAGGCATTGAGATAAGGCGGCTTGTCGTCTTTCCGTTCGCGTCCAAAAATTCAAGCTCCGACTTGTTTTCAGTAACAATAGGCTTTCTTGCCCATTTCGAAATTGAGTCATAGAATTCACGCGCATAGCGTATTTTCTCCAGCGCGTCCGACTCATTGTAGGAAACAAACTGCTTGACATACTTCTGCCGTCCTGGGTCTAAGGCTTTCGACAATCCTTTCAATGCAGTTGCGAAAGAGAATCCTGTCCGCCTTGATTTTAAAATTGAAATAAACTGCTTCGTTGAAGTTATGAAATCTTCCTGCCAGAAATCCAGCACAAGCGGCTTCTCGTCAAACTTGCAGTAGGCATAAAGATAATTAAGCCTTTCTTCCGGCAAAAGTTTATCAACCAAAACAACCCCCGTTTTAGATTTTTTCGGATTTTAAGAGCAAAAGAACGGCAGTTTTAAGCGCAAATCCGCCTGTTTTCAGTCAAAATCAGGCAAATTCTCGCCGTTTTCAATGTAATTCTCCGCATTCTCACGCACTTTCTGATTATTAACCCTGACAGTCGTCTTTATTGCGGAAAGATTCTCCTTGATTAAGTCAACTGTTGTCTCAACATCAAATCCGTCCGCCTTGCCGTCTCCGCTAATCTCCTTGTCCAGCTTGATGATGTCCTCGCGAGCCTTAGCCTTGTCCATAAGCTCATATGTAACCGCCCCGTTTGACGACACAGACACATTCTTTATGCACGTCTTTCGTATGTCCTCGGGGATTTCCTCAATCGGGCGGCTTTTCGCAGGAATCGTTATGCTGTCTCCGTTGTCATTCTCAAATTCAGCGGAACTGTAGAGCTGCGCCGGGTCAAACTCCGCAATCTTTATCTTCTCGACAATGTATTTCTGCGCCGCTTCCTTTACAGTAACCTTGATATTGTCCTTGAAGAACTTGTCAATGACACCGGCGACTCTCTCATCTTTCAAAAGCGTGTACTTCGCCTTGTATGCGGTCAGAGCGGCATAGCCCGCCTTTTTCGCCGCCTGAGTGGAATTCAGAAATCCTGCCTGATTCGGGGTCGTGTACCAGACAATAAAGAGCTTCTGCTTGCGCCTGAGAGGAGCGTCTCCCCAGTCATAGCTGTCCAAGTCAATAATAGAGCCGTCCGGCAATACATCAGTCTGTCTTTCTCTCATTTTCCGCCGCCTTGCATTTATGCGCCCTGTACCCCTCTATCCGCCGCCCGAACTCGCTGTATACCACAGTCGGCTGATACTCGCAAATCACAACGCCGTCTTTCGCCGCTATGAACCTTATTTCTTTGCCACAACTCTGACATTTCTGCACTTGTTTATTCTTATCCTCTCTTTCAACTCGTCGCCTTTTATCAGTCTCGCCCAGGCGATGGCGACTATACGCCCGAAGTCGAAATCATATTCAACAGAGCCATAGAAATCCTCAGACGAGATTTTCAAAAGCTCGCTGTCAAAATCCTTGTCAGGACAGCCGGCAAGCCGCTCGCGCTTTGTGCTTATGCTCTCGCTCACAACCTGGCCTTTCTCGACTCCGAAACGCACATAACCTGTGAAGCATTTTGAGGAGAAATTTTTCAGCTCGGACTTTATCGTTGTATACATAGCAATATTCTAGCACAATGCTTGTTATTTATCAATTTTTATAGTTTAGCACTATAAAAAAAACGCTCTAAAACACTGTCAGAAGCCACGCAGAACGCTTTTCAATGCGCAGATGATAAAACTGCACAAAAAGCGTTCCTCGCCCCCTTATTTTCAGGACTCGATAAAATCAAAGTCCGGGTACTGCCACAAGACCAAGTCCCTTTTCAGCGTGTACACGGGATTCTGCTTTGTGATTCTGGACTTCACATCCTCTATGACTTTCTTTCCGTCCGGCCTCTCGTAGACAAAATCCGCGATGTAGAAGCGTGTCCGTCTCACGCCGTTCTTTTTCGGCACAATCTCAAACTTCACCTGCCGCCTGAGATTCTGAATCTGCCCGCCGCGCTGCATCATCATAAGCTCCAGAAAACGCCCGGCTTCCTTTTTTGAGTCGAAGCTGATTCCGTCCACAACGGTCTTCTTGTTATGGTATTTGCTCTGCTTTTCTTTCCACATCTTCTGTTCTCCTTGAAATCAATTTTTTCGTGCAAGGGCGCAACGCCCTGTTTTTATCAGAACGGAATATCCTCCGGGTAAGCCTCCGCCGCCGGGCTTTTAGCCTGATTCGGCTGGCTGAATCCCTGCGCCGCCGCCCTTGCCTCCTGAGCGGTCGGATAAGCCGTGTTCGGATTGAATCCGCCCTGCCCGCTTTGCGCATCATTCTGTCCGCCGCCTCTCTGCCCGCAAAGCTCTATCTGCTCCGCGACAACAGAGACTGAGGAGCGGCTGTTTCCCTGCTGGTCAGTCCATTTGTCCTGCTTCAAATATCCGGCGACCGCGATAAGCTGTCCTTTCTTAAAATACGGCCTCAGATTCTCCGCAGTCTTTCCCCAGACAGTGATGTTGAAGAAATAGGCTTCGTCAACCCACTGCTCGCCCTGCTTGCGGCTTCTGTTCACAGCAATGCTTATCTTCGCCACCGCCGTTCCGCTCTGGGTATACGAGAATCCGTTCTGAACTGCGTCAATGTCCGCCGTTATCCGTCCAACCAAAACAACCCTGTTCAAGTCTGTCATAATTTTTTTCTCCCGTTTTTCAAACTGTCCTTTTTCCAAGCCGTCTCGACTTTCCTGTGAAATTCAGGCTCACCGCCGTCTCCGTCATCCTGTCGAAAATCGCCGTTCCAACCAGCTTCACAAACTCCTGCTTGCTCAGGTTCGAGATAAGCACGGTCGGAAGCATTTTCTCATACCGCTCATTCAGGATATACGCAAGAATTTCTCTCTCCGCCTGCGTTTTCAGCCCGCGCCCGATTTCGTCAATCACAAGCATTGGAAGCACCGAATACTCGTTCAAAATCTGGAGCTTGTTCTTCTGAGCCTTGTAGTCAGAGCCTGTCTCATACTCAATGCAGAGCTTCAGGCTTGTTATATACTTTCCGCCCCTCTCGCGAATTATTCCGCACCCTAAATGTGTCTTGCCAGTTCCATAGCTTCCGAACATCAGAAGCGTCCTGTGCTGGTTCTTTTCTGCGGCATAGCTTCTCACTGCCGCAAGGTTCGCTTTCTCCTCTTCCGTCTCGGCTATGTACGTGCCTATGCTCTCGTTCCAGTAGCGCGGGTTTACTCCGCTCTCCGCCGTGTTCCTGTAATGGCTTTCAAGCTCCTGCTTCCGCCACTCCTCGCGCCGTGCCGTCTCTTCCGCCTCAAGCCGCCTCACAGCTTCATCATCCGCCGGAGTGAATATATTCACAATGTCCAAGCCTTTTACAGCCTTGTATGTCCTGATTTCCATTCCGCCACCCCTAGAAAATTTTCAGCTCCGCATCGGTCGGCTTCCAGTCCGCCTCAATCCGCGACATAAGAGAGCCGCCACCGCCGGGCTTGGAAGCATTTCTTGTGTTCTCGTTGCGCTCCCACGTCCGAACCGCAGCCTGCCAGCTCTTCATAGGCGTTCTGCCCACAAGCCAGCCTTTCGACTCGTAGTAGTCAAAAAAATACTGCGCGTCTATGCTGTTGCCCCGCTCCTTGCAGTAGGCCTGTATCTGCCCGACTGTAGGCTTAAAGAAACGCTGCGTGTGATTTTTTTCTTCGGAAGTCTTAGGCTGTTTCTCGTTTGTCGTTGTTGTTGTCTCTTGCTGAAAAGCGTTGTCCTGTTTTCCAGTTTCTGATTTTTCCTCTGCGTCAACAACAACAAATTCGCAATCAGCATTACAAACATCTGTGTTTAAATTTTTGTTTATATTTGTTTTTAAATTTGGTATAGGCCTTACAATTTTGTCATTTGACATCTTACAATTTTGTAACTTGTCATCTTGCGATTTTGTCAAATCCTTTTTAATTTTTTTGTCATTGGAATCAACATTATTGTCTGTGGCATTATTGTCCTCAACAACTTCATCCCCAAGTTTTTTGATGCACTCTCTCATCTCTTTTCTTCCGAAATCTGAAACCGCATACCATTTTGTTCTGTCATACTTGTTGACGTTGTAGCTGGCTGAAAGAATAAGACCTTTATCCTCAAGATTTTTCAGAGAATATCTGATTTTCCGCTCATTCATAAAGACATACTGCTCGGAAAATGCCTTTGCCGTGTTATACACCCAATAAGTGCCGTCATAGAAATTTTTACAGTTTCTGCGGTTATGCTCGCACCAATAAAGAATGTTCTGAAAAATTATAGCCTCTTCCATTCCGTATTTTTGTGCAAAGTATGGATTGAAACTAATATTCTGCATTTTTTACCTCTCCTTATTGCTTGGCTTCGAGTTTTCAAGAATTTCAAGAACTTTTTCAAGGTTGATTGAATACCAGTTTCTGCAAGGAATTCCTTTTTTAGTTACCGTCAATATTCCATTGTCAATAAGAATTTTTGTGGATTCCGCAACTTGAAATTTTGACAGGGCTGTATCATCTGAAATCTTATGCTGGCTCAGAGAAAATTCCCTGCATTCAAAAAAACCGTAGGTGTTTAGCAGCTTTTCAAACAAAATAGCTGCATTGAGACCTAGCAATTTTGCAAACCTCTTGTTGCAAGGAATATAACTGCTTTGCTTCATCAAAGTTATTAAAGCCTCATTAGTGTTTTTTTTCATTTTTTACCCCCTGTTAGCGTCTGCTAGCACTGCCATCTTTCTTTATGGCAGTGCCATTTTCTTTCATAGCACTGCTATTTTTTCTCGTGGCGTTGCCATTCCAGCGTTTTCTAGCCCCTTTCCTGCCTGCGAAGCTCTTTCTTGCGCGCTCTTTCTGCAGCTCGTCATCGTGAAGCCGCCGCAAAGCCTCAAAAGCCGCCCTCAGCTTTTTTCCGCGTATCTTTCCTGTCTCGCCTGAGTCCGCATAGTCAAGCATAAGCCGCACAAGTTTCTTGACATCAAACGCGTTGAGCTGCTGGAAAAGCGACCTGTACGAAACATATATCTTGAAACACTCCATTTTATCCTCTCAAAATTATTCAAACGCCTGCGTTGCAAGCGAATTGCTGTTTCTCATAAGCTCCGCGCATTTTCTCTGCGCCCTCTCAATCTTTCCTCTCAAATGGGGATAGACTTCAAGGAATTCCTCATAGTTCTTGCACTGCTCGTGAAAAAACATATGCTCGTCCGGGGTCAAAGCAACAATGTTCCATGTCTTGTCTATGGCCGCCGGACAAGCTCCTCTGCTCACAATGTGATGGAAATGCACCGGGGCGCGTCCCGAAGCCTCGGAATAGACAACATACCTGCGCATCTCTTCTATCGTCCTGTCATCGTTTATGTCGCGCTCCTGCCTGCCTCTCCAGATTTCCCATTCATAAAGAACGCTTCTTACAGTCGCCTGCAAGTCGTCCGTCAAATTGCACATTGTCGCCAGATGGAAAAGAAGCCCGTCAATGAAATGCGCCGCCGCCATTGTGTTGGATTCAGAGATATGGATTGCCCTAAGCTGATTGTTGTACCTGTTCGGGATTTTGTCCGCGTAAAGCTCCAGCAAGTCCAGATAAAGCTCGTATTTCTCCTCCTCAACCGGGCAGCGCATATTCTCCGACTCAAATATGACCTCCACGAGTTTCCACACGGCGGAAAGCTGCTTGAAGCTCCTCTTCTGGAATGCGGCGTCAATCTCGCATTTCAAGAGGATTTCTTTCTGGGAGCGATTTTCTCTTTCAGTCTTCGAGCTGAAAAGTTTCCTCACATTGAAGAAATCCTTTTCATCATTCACTTTGAGAACAATCTTGTCTCCGTGCAGTATGCCGTGAAAGAAACCGCTTATTCTCATTTAGAATATAGCCCCGTCTCCGAACTGCATCTGCCCGTCAAAAGCCGCATCCATTCCGGCCTCGTCTTCAGGACTAAGCGCGCCCATGGCAAGCTCTGACGATGTTGGACTCATTGCCTGCGCCTGATTCTGTTGCTGCGCCGTCTGCTTCTGATTCTGCGCTGCATCCGCTGGCTGCTGCACATCAACAGTAACAGCCGCCTTTTTAGCCTGCCTGGAAGCGATTCTTGGCTCGGATTTTGTCTCCTCTGAATCCTCGAACTCGACTGTATCAGGCTCGATGTCTTTCATCTCTTCCTTGCCAACCGCCTCCAGAGCCTCAATCGAAATCGGGCAGAGCTTCAAAGCCTTTATTACGCAGGTCTTCAAAGCCATAGCGTCAAAGTTCTTCCCCCAGTTCTGTGTTGACTTGTCCTTTGCCATAATGTAGCTCTTTGAGTAGGTGTCGCGGAATTTCTCTGCGTCCTTCTTGCTCATCACGGCGAACTGCTCGCCGCCGTTTGTAAGCTCAACAAGACAGTAATACCCGATGACCTCGCCGCGCTCCGCGAAAATGTTCATTCTGTGGTGAATCGAGCGTCCAGAAGCAAGCTCGCAGTCGAACTCGTCATTCTCATAGATGCACTCGGCGGCGATTGTCTTTATCGTGTTTGAGCGTCTTGCAAGCGCAATCAGACCTTTATAGCCCATCTGGAAATGGCAGGTCATAACCTTGCTCCAGTTTCCGTTCTTGTCCTTCACATTCTCGTTGTAAGGGATAAGGTAAGCCTGCCCCAAAGTTCCGTTAAGCTCCAGTCCGTAGCTTGCGGCCTCTTTCAATGCCCTTGCGATAGAGTCCTTGTCGCACTTCAGAAGCTCCGGGGTCTTAGGGTTAGTAAGCGCAAGTGTCGCCGACTGCATAAAGCGGTCAACCTCTACAGTTCCTTTCGGGATTGCGCTCATAAGGTCGCCTTTCCGCTCGTCAAGCCAGCCTCTCAAAGTTCCTTTCTTGTTCTCTGTCTTCGCAAGTTTCTGCATTGCGTTCATTCCGTTCACGTTCATTTTTTTTACTCCTATAAAAATTATTTAAGGGCTACGCCTCTAGCCGTCAGAGATTTTGCGACTTCCCTTGTCGCCCTTATGTCGCATAATGCGTCATGCGCATTGTCCATTTTTATGTTCAGAAAACCGGCGACTGTTGTCAGTTTTCTGTTTTCAAGATACGGAAGAACTTTCATCTGCCCCGCCTTCTTCACCTGCTCAAAGACATCGAGCTTCTGCGGAAAGAAATATTTCCCGAAGTCATATCCGCATTTCTTAAAAAGGCTCACAAGATGATTCCAGTCAAACGAGCTGGAGTTGTAGCCGCAGAAGAACATCTTCTCGCCGTCCTTGTAGTCCAGAAAATCTTTCAGGCAGCCGTCAATCTTCGCAACCGCTGTCTTCGGGCTTTCCATCTTCTCTATCATCTCCCTTGTGTATCCGTTCACTTTTCCGGCTTCCTCGCTGTACTCAATGCCCGGAATTTCAAGACAGTTCAGTGTGAAAAGTCTTTCGCTCTCCTCTTTCAGAAGTTTTCCGCTGCTCATTTTCCGCGAATAGCAGAAGATAAAAGCCACCTGAAACGGAGCGGCGTTCTTCGTGTCTATTCCAGTGGTCTCTGTGTCGCACCATAGAAATTTCATATCACGCCCCAGCCTTGACTTCGCTTATCCTGAGAACACGGGAAGAGCTTTCCTTGGCGTACTCATCAAAAAGACCGGCCTTTTTTAAGGCGGCAGTGTCAACAGATTTTCTGACCTGCGTGTTGTAGCTGATTCTGAATCTTCCGGCAGCCGCAGAGACTTTCTCAGGGCTTTCGCCGCCGTCTGAAATCAGCTTGCAGATAATCTTGTTCTTCATCGCCGCCTGCTCTCTTGAAAGCTCCTTGATTTTCTCGTCAAGATTTCTTTCCTGCGCTATAAGCTCCTCAGTTTCGTCATCAAGCACAATGTCAGAGGCAAGAGGAACGTTTTTCAGGTATTCCGCCTCAGCGTCAATTCCTGTAGGCTCGGGAACAACATTTTTTAGAACATAGTTTTCCCAGAAGTCCGTCTCGTTGTCTATCAAGGACTGAATGAATGTGTCATTGCGCGGAATAAGGTAATGCCGCCCGGTCTTTGTGCTCAGGAAGAAGACCGTAAGCACAAAATATTCAAGACTTGTGACCGCCATGTAGTGCTGCACTTGGCAATAGTAGCTGTCAGGAATGTCATCTCCCGCGAAGCCCTCGCCGCGCGAGCTTGTCTTTATCTCGTGTCCAACAAGACCTGAAGCCTCGTTCCCGTTGAGCGAAAGCGGTCTTTCCGCCGGGATATACATAAGTCCGTCAATATTCGCGTTCATAAAGTCATGCTCGCGGCTCCTGTACATTCCAGGAACTGTGATAATCTCATATCCAAGCTCTTCTCTTGACTTCTGTCTTACAGGCTCCTCAAGGATATGCCCCCACTCGGTCGCCTTGTTTCCCTTGAAGCCCTGAATTTTTTTCTTCTGGGAGTACACAACAAGCGGGCTTGAATACTTGTTAAGCCCCATTATTGTTCCCGCATCGCTTCCGCCGATTCCTGTTGTCCTTAGCTCAAGCCATTTCTCAGGCTCCTTGTCCTGCTCAACCGGGATAAAGTCCGCGTTTATAGTTCTGTAGTCAATCATCTTCCAGCCCCCTTCTCGTCAACCTCGCGGCTCGCTTCCTCAATGCTAAGCCGCCGTGCCTTGTTCTCCAGTTCCCTTGAATGTCTCGCCCATATTGCCGCCATTCTGCCTTTTGTCTTGTATGCGCCTTTTAGGCACGCATACGATTTATTCATAAGCTGCTCAAAGCGTGTCATCTGTGTTCTCCTCTTCAATCTGATATACGCGGGCTTCCATTGTTCTTATTTTCTCAACCAAATCGTCCGCAATGTCGCTTATGCCCAATAAAATATCCTCGCAGATAATGTCAGTCCTCATGCACCCGATTACAGTAAGGATTTCTCTTATCTCAGAAAGCTCGGTTCTTAAATCTTCTGCAAGTTTTTCTACATTTGTTTTCATTCCCATTCTCCTATGAAGTTTCTCGCCTGCTCCTCTGTGTCAAAGCCCCTAACAAAGCTGTCCGTTATCTCGAAAGTCGTTGAGCTTTTGCTGTCGCAGGCTTCTGAATATGAGGCGAAAACCTTTTTCTTCGCCTCAAACCGGCTGTATCTGATTTCATCAATCACGACAAAGAATTTCTTCCCCGGGAAAGGACGCTTGAACTCCATTTCAAACTCCCTCTTTTTTGCACAGCATAGCAGCGTCAGCAAGTTTCCCCGCCAAAGACGAAACCGCAGATTCCACATACTCAGGATTTTTTATCTTCCGTTTGCACTCATCGATTTTCTCCGCTGGAAAATTCTTGTATCTCTCGGTGAAGAATTTCAGCCCCTCCATGTTCACCAGAAGCTGGTTTCCGGTCTTGCCCACGCCCTTCGCAAAAGCGCGCTCGGAAAAATACTTCTGGAACTCCGCATAAGGCTTGTATTCGCCGCCCTTTGTCTTGTAGATATAATTGTCTCTAAGAATTTTCATAAATGCCCGCTGCGTCATATCAAGGTAGGCCGCCGTGTCGCGGAAGTTTTTCAGGTACTTTCTCTCGCAGAGACTGTCATAGACATCAGCCTTCGGCTTCATAAGAGCGCAGTCCGCAAGCAGCTTCTCCGCCCGCTCGTTCGCGTACTGCAAGGCGCGCTTCATAACCATCTCCGGGTTGTTCCAGGCCTTTTCAAGGCTGATAAGATAAAGGCGGTATTTCTTGCCGATTTCAGTTCTCGACATAAGGCATATGGCTTTTGCCATGTCAAAAGAGATTGCGTAGTCCTGCAAGTCCCTTTTTGCGCCATTATTTACAACCGTACTTGTAGGTACGCTTGTAAAATCTTCATTTTCAACAAAATCTTTTGAATTTGCTGAAAACCATTCCGAAAAGCGTTTTTGAATCTGCAAGCCCTTGTAAAGCTCCCTTGCAGAGACGCTCTGGATTCCGTCCTTTTCCTGAACCTGTAAAGTTTCAACAGATTCTTCCGATAAATTAAGTGAGTTCATTAGACACTCCTTGCGGTCAAACAGTGGCATTCCGGCAAGAATACACACACCGTTTTTCCGCTTGTCGCTGTTATTTTTGAAGAGGATTTTCCAATGGATAAATCGCAAATCAAAACCGAATCTTTCAGGCTAGCGTTTGAGCACCTCAAATTCTTGAAAGAATTAGGCACAGTACCGTCAATACGCCAGCCAGAAGAGCTGTTTGAAAAAGTGAGACTGCTCGCTCAAAAATATGAGCGTGAAATCTCTTCCACTCAGGCCGATTCATAATCGCCTCCTGCGGCAAAAGTTTTCTTGCAAGGATTTTCCAATGGAAAAATCACAAGTCAAAACCGTAAAACCGAACTGCCCGAGATGCGGCAAGGAAGATTTTCAGACTTCCCCGCTCAACTGCGTGGCAGGCACTCTAAGGCTCGTTTACTGCTCAGCCTGTGGCTGTGTAGTAGGAGCGGCTTTAGCGCGGCCAAGAACATAATCAATAGTTGGAAATAAGCTTATGTTTATTTCCTCTCTTTCGATTGTGAATGAAACCTGCACGCACTCAGAAACCTTGTAGCCGTTGTCGCTTAGAAGTTTCTTGAGCCGCTCCGTCTCCGCCTCGATTTCCGCAATCGGGCTGTCTTTTGTGAGCATTGCTTTCCTCCTTTCAAGAAAAGGTGATAAAAAAGGCGCACAACCTTTCCCAACCACGATAAAGGTCATGCGCCTTAAAGAACTCACCCGTTTCTTTATCGGCTAAAGCAACGGCGCAAAGTGGTTGGAGCTTGCGTAGTTGCTCTAATAAACTTTTACTAATCACTTCTGATTAGTTATATATCATTTATACATCATAACTGATATTTAATCAATGTTTTTTATATCAGCTTTGACATTTTTTATTTGCTATGAATATATTTTTAGAAAACCTAAAAACAGAGCTTCACAACAAGAGCATCACACAAAAGGAGCTTGCGGAAAAAACAGGAATTTCCGTAAACACCATTAGAGGCTGGTTCTCAAAAGACCTCACCCCTGATGTTTTCAATGCCGTCAAGATTGCCTCTACTCTTAACACTTCCGTGGAATTCCTTGTAACCGGCAAAGAGCCGGACAAGGCGGCGGAAGAGCTTGAACAGCTAAAGGCAAAGCTTTATGAGCTAAGCCAATGCTAAAAGAAGTTCTTTAGTTAAGGATGTCAATCCTTAACTAAATGGAGTGTACTCCATTTAGATTTGTTTTTTGACAATTTTTATCTTTTATATAATCAAGAAACAATTTTGTCAACAAATTACATAAAAAATATATATAATTGCTAAATGATATGAATGTGTTTTGGAAAACCGTAAAATCGGAGCTGGAATTTCAGGGAATTTCTCAGAAAGAGCTTGCGGAAAAAACAGGCTTGAACATCGGAACAATCAGAAACCAGATGACCCGCTCGATTATTCCTGACTTGGAATCTGCCTATAAGATTGCCCAGTTCTTGAATCAGCCTTTGGAGTATCTTTTTAACGGCGACATCTTCGAGCCAAACAACCTCAATCTTCCCACAAGAGAGATTGTGCTTCTTGAAAACTACAGAAAACTAAGCGACAAAGAAAAAAACGGCGTGGACAAACTTGTGGAGACACTGAGCAGCATATAGCAAGCGTTGACTTTTCCGCATAGCCGCACCGCAGACATTTCATATCGCGCCGCACTCTTTCAGAATCCTGATTGATTTCTCCACGTACTCTTTGACACTCTCCGATGTTTTGGGTATATTTTGACTGAAAGAGTTACTGCCAATTCCGTAAATGGATTCAATAATCTTATTGAATTGGAAGGCACGCGGACTTCCTAAGCTCTTTTTCACAACGTCGATATTAGGATTTATCCATATCGGCGTTTTATTTTTGTACCAGTCCTTTCTCCACATACTCATCAAGACTTTCTGTATTTTTTAGTGTTGACTTTTCCGCAGGTTATGCTAATATCCAAGCGAGCTGTGGAACGTTTCGGACGTTTGGCGGCTGGGCTTTTCCGCATGGCCGCACCGCAGACATTTAAACCATAGGATATGGTCGATAGAAAGTTTCCAAGCAAAGTTTGTCGAATTTTCTTCTGAAAGTCATCTGAAATACAATTTTTCCTCTCTGATATTTTGTAAATGATATAACAGGCACTTGCATTGTTCTTGTATGGTTTGCTTCTTTTTTTATTATTGTTGACCTATCATTTATAACTTTTCGTATTAAAAGCAAATCTTCTGGCGTAATTTTATGACTAGGATTATTTAGTGAATGTCTGATAAAGTCGCTTTCTATTACAAGGTTGTCAGGTCTAAATCCACTAGCTTGTTCAATTCTGTTTTTAACACCAGCATTTAATTTATCGACCAAAATAGACTCTTGATATTGAGCACTGCTTAAAGAATCTCTAATGAACTGCCTAAAATCTCTTTTAGTTGCAATTTCCTTGTGCCAAGAAACTTTCTTTTCACAATCTTTGTATTTGTAAACCCAATGTCCATTTATCATTCTTTTACTGATATATTCATGGCTTCTGCCATGAGATTTTTCAATCCCGAAAACCTCGCATAGCTCATCGTACAGTTCTTTCTTAATCATTATTTTCATATGTAATTTTCCTGTCTATTTTTCTTTACCTAAACCGCTAGGCGAAAAGCCCTAAGATGAATTCTCTTCCGAGCTGTGTTATCCGCCTGTGGTAGATGACTTTTCCGCTGTCCAGCACTTCCTGCTTTATCTCGAAATAGCCGCAGTCCGCATATTCAGAGAACGGAAGCCAAGTGTCGTTCTGCTTGAACTGGATTCTCTTCTCCGCGAGCCTCTGGTTAAGCTCGGCTGCGGACTTCATTCCAAGCTCCTTTGCTATCTCGGTCGCCGTATATGTCTTGTTCACGTGCATAAGAACCGCGTTTGTCTGCTCAGCCTTGACTCTTGCGGCTCTCTCCTCCTCGTACTTTCTTTCAAGCAGGGCGACAAAATCCGCGTTTGCTTTCTTGTAGTTCTCGAGAATTTCAAGGTCTGTAACAGCACTTTTGACCTTTTCGGTACTGAAAAGGTTATGATGTCCTTTCAGTTCCTTGCTGATTGCGGAGACTTCCTCCTGATTAAGAAAAGTCGTCCGTCCGTTCTGCTTCTTGTCCGGGAACAGCTTTGTTACCGCTCTGTCCACAGCGGAATAAGACACGCCCATTGCCGAGGCGACTTCTTTAACAGTCATTGTCTTTGGCTCTCTTGCTTGCAGTTCCGTCATTTTCTTGTTTCCCATTTTCATTGTCTCCATTTTTTTTACTTCTCAAAATCCGCCTTTACATTCTCATCTATGCTTGTGTCCAGCTTCTTCGCCAAATACACAAGACCTTTTGAAGTTGCCAGAGTGACAGGCCTGTTCCCGACTTTCTCGTTTATGAATTTCACGACCACCTTGAAATTTCCGCTCTTAATCTGCTCCTGGTTCGGGCTGTTGTCATTGTTCAGGATTTTCAAGGCTCTAAGTTTTTTGTAAAGCGTTATGTTTCCATAAGGAAGTTTTAAGGCTTTCGCCGCCTGGTTCATCGAGAAGCAGCCCCGACCGTCCGCAATGCGGCTGAGCGACTTTTCCGCAAGTTCCGCTCTCGACTTGTACTCGTTCGCTTTCCGAATATGATAGGCAAGGACTTTCTGCGTCATCATTTCCATTTCGTAATCTGTTGCAGCACCTACAACTTCTGTTGTAGGTAGCATTTTTTGTTTTATCTCCGTAACCTGTATTTCAGTCAGTCTTGTTTCAATTCCATTTTTCAATATTTCAGGAAACATCTTTCTGATATGCTTTTTTATCGCCTCCGGGCTAACATTCAATACAGAAGCGACTTCTTTAACAGTCATTGTCTTCTCTTTCTTCAAAATCTCGTTCATTTTTTTTCTCCGGCATAAAAAAGCCCCGCGACCTAATCCCTCTTTTTCAAGAGCAAGCTGCGGACTAGGACACGGAGCCAAATTTTCGAGGTTATGATGACTTTTCAGAGAGGCAACTTATCTTCTCCAGCAATCGGCGGTTCTTGTCGTTTCACTTTTTCAAGTCTTTTTCGATTGCTTCAACAAGATAAACTTATTCAGATTCTTATTCAAGTGTAAAAAGATATTTTTTAACAAAAATATACATAAAGATTTTATTTTCATATTGCGCCGCACTCCCTTAGAATTCTGATTGACTTTTCCACATATTCATCAAGAGTTTCTGCATTTCTAAGTGTTGACTTTTCCGCTGTTTCTGATATTCTGTATACGGTGATAGGAACGGTTTCAGTATCTACTATCGGACACGCCGAGAAGTTGTCAGAATCCCTGTTGTCAAGCAGGGGTTTTTTTATTGACTTTTTCCAGCGTTGTGGTATATTGAAAACACCGGGGGGTTATAGTCCCGAGCTTTTTTGGAGCAGGCTTCGGTCTGTTCCGCCTTTTTTCTCAATTTTCCTCATATCAAAGAATTCAATTTCATCTTCATCGCCAAAGCATATTATTGTTATACTTTTTTCTCTTTTCGTATTCGTTGCGCCATTCATTATTGCTCTGTACCGCATATAATCAGTTGATTTTCGGCTTCCAAAAAATATTACAATTCCTGGTGCTTGCCTTAAACCTGACTGATACTGTTTCTTGATTGTTTCTAGTCCGCCGCTTATATTCTTAAAATCAAATTTTACATCATTCACAATAGCATCGTAAGAAATTTCAGTAGGTTTTTCTTCTGGCAGATAGACCGAAAAACCTTTATCTGCAAGAAATTCAGCGTCCAGATATTCTATTTTCCTTTTTATTATATCTTGCCTAGATATATTTTTTGCATTTGGATTTCTACTGTTGTGATAATAAATATTCTTTCTGTCTGAACAATCGCAAAGTTCTTTCTTTTCCCTTATTTCGGTTTTTACAGACTGCGGTGAATTATTCGCAACATCATCCATAAGCTGTTTTAACCTGTGAACAATATCTGCCTGACTGTCCTTTTTAGACTTTCCTCTAAACTCATTTTCTCTTTTGTTCTCCGGGAAATTTCGCTGATATTGATAGCCCTTTCTGCCGTTTGCTGGCGGAACAACTACAGTCCTTATTCCCTTTTCAATCCCGAAAACCTCGCATATCTCATCATACAGTTCTTTCTTAATCATTATCTTCATGCGTCCCTGTCCCCATAAAGAAGCTCAATCAGGCTCATTTTCAGCTTCCATTCCGCGCTCCTGTACTCGCTGCTCCCCAGATATTCAAGAAGAGCAGCGAAAAGGCTTTCACTAAGAAACAAATCATCGGCTTTCATTTTGAGAAAAACTCTCTCAATAAGGCTTCGTGCCTTTTTCCGTCCTCTTCCGCCTCCGTTCTTGTCTGCCGCTCCGCGCCTTTCCAGCAGTTCGCATAGCTCCAAGCCCTGTATGTGATTCTTGCCGGTGAAATATACCTTGTCTCTGTTATGTAGAAAAGCTGAGTTTTGGATTCCATCTTCTTCTTCCTGAAAATCATTTCTTCGCCTCTCTGAAAGACTTGCACCATTTGTCAGGCGCGCTAACCATTCTGTATCTTTTACACATCTTCACGCCGTCAAATTCGGCGCACCGGCGGCAGTTCTCGGTCTTTGCCGGGAAATATTCCTTTTTCTCTTTCTTTATTTCGTCCTTGAAAAAGCCCATCATTTTCTTTTCGCTCCTGTCTTGTATTTCTCATGGTATTCAGCCAGCTTGTCATCAGTAAGCAAAATCCATTCACTCACGCTCTCGCGGCTCCAGACTTTTCGCCCTCCAACATATCCATCAGGAATTCCGCCCTTGCACTGGTAGAAACGATTTGAGCGGTATGTGCTAAGCACCATTCCGCCTTTCGCAGCCCAGCACTGCTCATCGCTGAACCATTCCTGAGACGGCAAGCCGATTTCAGCGCACTCATCTTTTTTCAGAATTTCCGTTTTCATCGCCTGAATAATTTCCTTTATTTCTGCAATCTCAGGAATATTGAACTCCATAAAAAGCCTCCTACTTCCCGATTCTCTTTCTGAAAACAATCATCAGCGCAAGCCTGATTCTCGATTTCAAGTCAAGGCGGTACACAACAATAAAGAAGTCCTGCCACAAAGAGCCGCTCATCTTCTTTCTGTATTCAAGATTGTTTTTCTCGAAAGTCTGCCTTGCGTATTTTCTCATCTTCTTTGTCTGCTTTCCGTTCATTTTTTTCTCCTAAATCTTTTTGTAGCGAAGCCCGTTCTTGTCGATAAGCAAGCGGAGCGCGACAAGCTGCCTTACAGAGCCTAAAATCTCCAGCCTGTACGATTCCGTTTTCTCCAAATTTGCCGTTCCAGCTTTCGCCAGATATTGCGCAAGTTCCGCACTGGTCGGAAAAACCACGCCTAAATCAGCCATTGCATTTTCCGTCTGATTTTGCCCAATTTCAGCATTATTTGGCAAAATTGCGCCCGAATTTTGCGTGTTTTCTGCAAAATTCGCTTCAATTTCGCTGTTTTCTGTCAAAATTGGTGCTTTTGCAGCGTTTTTCATTGCGGCTTCTCTAAGGGCTTTTTCAGCCTCTTCCTGCCGCCTGCGCTCCTCCTCGGCTTTCAGCGCGGCGCGGTTATCTTTTAGCTGGTTGCCTTTTTCAAGCGTTGCGTTCAAGTCCAAAGTCTCAAGATAGAACGACTGCAACGTCTCGGAGTCCTCGTCTTTCATGCTTCTTAAAGTCGCAAGCTCGCCTGTAATCTTCTCGACTTTCGCCTCAACCTCTTTCATAACGTCATTCATCGTGAAAGTCTTGTTCAGCCATTTCGGGTTGAAGATTTTTTCAAGCGGAATGATTGTTATCCCCAGCGTGTGCCAGTAGCCCTCAATCTCCTTGCGCTTTTTATCCTTTTCAGCGTTCTCGGCCTGCTTCACTACACTATTCAGGTTGTCGTAGCACTCCAAAACTTCCTTTTCAAGCGACCTCATCTCGTCAAGAAAATCATTCAGCGGCTTGTTCCACTCCGCGCTCACCTTCTTTCTCTTGTCCGATATTGCGTCCTTGACCTTTGTAAGAAGAGCCTTGTCAGCCTTTGCCACCGCAGGATTTCCGATATAGCGGTCAACAGTGAACTTTTTCAGCTCGTTTCTGATTTTCTCAGCAAGCTCCTTCGCATTGCTAGTGAGCTTTCCCGCCACAATCTCCGCCGACAGCTCAAAGTCCGCGATTTTGTTTTCATTCTCATTCACCGCAGCTACGGCAATCTGTGTGTCCTCATTTTTCTTCGCTCTTGGCATTTTTATTCTCCTTTACTGTCTTTCTGATTTCTTCAAGTCCATTGTCGTTATAGCGGAATGACTGCACTTCCTTTTCCGAGAAGCGCGACTTGTCAAGCACGAATATCCCGAAAACCTCTGTTTTAAGGTTTCTTGCGTTCGCGATTCTTCCCACCATGTTCGCGGACACTCCAAGAATCTTCCCGATTTCTCCTGCGGAGTACGTCTTTTCAGTCCGAGGAAGAGGAAGCAGAAAATCCCCTGTCAGCTCCTTTGTCGCGTATGCGTCAAGAATCTGTCTGTAGCTTTCAGCTTTGCCCTCGTAGCTAAGCCCGATTTCACGCAGAAGCTCCGCCCTCTTGAACGCAATCTCCTTTTCCTTTGCAAAGTCTCGTTTCGGGGAAGCATAATATCCGCCTGTCTTTCTGATTGACGGAAGAACCTCAGAAGTTACCCAGTGCTTAAATTCCCGCGCGCTTTCAAGCTTGCTTCCAAAAATCAGAGCGTAAACACCGGATTCGTTGATAAAAACCGGATATTGCTTTCTGTTCATTGAGTCCAAAATATATGGGTCGGTGTTTCGCCCACCCATCCTGTCATCTTCATCAACGTGCTTTTTCACCGCATCGGAAGAATCTTTGTACCCCAAAGCCTTTGCAATATCCCTGCCAACAAAATAAGGCTCGCCGCCGATAACCATAGAGCGGATTTCTCCGAACTTCTCGCTGCTGAAAACTGTCAAGGATTTTCCCCCGACAGCCGATAATGTAACTGTGTTCACAAGACACTCCTTGCGGTTAAACGGCGGTGATTCCGCCAAGAATAAACGCGCCGTTTTTCCGCTTGCAAAAAAAATAAAAGAAAAGCCGCAAGGCTTTCCTACGACAAAAAACCTTGCGGCTTGCGGTCTAAGACCGATTGCCAGAGCAATCACATAAGGTCGTAGGCTTGTGTCATTGCTTTAATCAGTTAATTTTAACCATTTTTTATATTAAGGTTAAAATTAACCTTAGTCAATAAATTCAGGTTATTCTATATATGGATTTCTACGAAAGAGTTAAAATTCTTTCTAAAAAAAACAACATTTCTCTCACCTCCTTTTTGCAGTCATTAGGAATCAACTATGAAACCTATAAATCAGCAAAACGACTTAACAATCTTCCTCGTGCAGACGAGGCCGTAAAAATCGCTTCCGCCCTCAATACCTCCGTTGAGTTCCTAGTAACAGGCGGTGAATCCGCATCTCAAAATGAGACATTCGACCCGTACAAGGAAAAATTCGACCGTCTAGTCAAAGCCATAAAAGCCCTGCCGGTCTGATTCTTTTTTTCTGAAACAGCCAAGAAATCATCTCTCTTCAATTTTTCTGCCTTTTGTGCTAAACTTGTATTAGCAGTTGTCGAAGATTTTAATGTGTTCATTCGTGGACGCTCCTTGTCTTTTCAGATGAATCCGCCAAGACGCACTCTGGAAAGACATTCTTCAATAAAAAAGCCCTGCTCTCTTGTCTACAACGAAATTTCTTCCGATGTTTGAGCCAGACAAGAGCCGCAAGGCTAGAACTTAAAAACAGTTCAGAAAAAGGCTCAATTTTTTTTCTCAGCTGTCTTAACAATGTAAATAATTCTAAAACGAATTATTTACCAATATTTATAAAATCCATTACGATTTATTGTCAATAACTTTTAATGTTTTTTGGAATTATTATCAATGACACCTAAAGAATTTTGGAATGGAGTAAAGCCTCTAATTAAAAAAAACGGACTCACTCAGGCAAAACTGGCGGAAATCTGCAATATTCCGTTCGGCACGTTGCAGGGCTGGATTGCAAAATCAGTGCTTCCAGATGTCCTTTCAGCCCAGAAAATCGCTTCCGCCCTCAACACAACTGTAGATTATCTTGTAACCGGAAAAAACGAGGCCGTCCCCATGGACTTGCAGATGACGATAGCGCAGCTCTCAGAGTTCACATTCGAGGAACGCCAGCCGATTCTCTTCATGCTCCAGGGGCAGATTGAATACTGGAAAAAAGTATTGAACAAGAAATAAAAGCAAAAAGCCACATCTTAACGCTATACGCTCTATCCTAAAGATTTTTTCTGTATCTCCGATAAGAAAAGCATGAGCGAACAAGACGAAACATTCATAGAAAGATATGAGAGACTCTGCAAGCAGGCGGGGCTTTCACAGGCAAAAGTAAGTCGCGCGACGGGCATAGCCTACCAGACATTCACAGACCACAGACGAAGAAAAACAATATTCAGCGCGGAAGAGTGCGCAAAAATAGCCGAAGTCCTAAATGTTTCGGTCGATTATCTCATAACAGGAAAATCAAGGGAGCTTCCGTCCGACATTCAGGACACAGTCTCTATGCTAATGCAGCTTCCAGAAAGCAAGCGCGCCCCTATTGTCGCAATGGTAAAAGGACAGGTCATTTACTTCAAAAGCACTATATAGCGCAAAGCCACCCAGCATTTTCTGAAATCCTACTGCACTTTTCTTAATAGTCTCTCATAAACCGCGCTTCTCAAACCTATAATAATTTCAGGAGTAAAAAATGAAAGATTTTATAAAAAGTCTATTGCTGTTCTGGTCTCTGCCCAGAATAGCAAAGGGTTCTGTCTATGCGGCTGTTCAGTCGCTTGCGGAATTCTACGGAGAATCGAATGAGAAAGGAAGAGACCGTAAAGACAAAGCGGATTCTGCGCAGCGTGGACAAGGCGTTTGTAATGGAGCTTCTAGGCAAGGTAAACCTTACACAAAGAGAGCTGAAGATAATCAAAGACACGGAGCTTGAGCGCAAGACCATAAAAGAAATGTCCATTGAGATGAACTTGTCATTGTCGTACATAAGCGTAATAAAGAAATCCGCAATGGATAAAATCTACAGATACTGCCTTATTGCAAGACTTGTGAAATGACAGTGCAAAAGCAGTAGAACAAAGCCGGACAAAAACCGCCTAGCATAAGGTCATCTTGCATAAACGGAGGTAAAGGTTATGGAAGTTAAGACCGAATCAGGCGGGCTTTTCAACGCCGCCGGAACAGGCACAACCGCGCTCGGCATTATCGGCACGGTGCTTGGCGGACTTGCTACCGCAGTAAGCGGCGGCAACGGATTGCTGAATCTCGGCAGCGGAAACGGCGGCAAAGGCTGCCCCAACGCGAACGACAGCAACACCTATGTAACAAAGGCGGAGCTTGAAATGACACAGCAGCTTGCGTCAAAGGATTCTGAGATTGCTCTCCTGAAGAGCGAGCAGAACACAGAGACAAAGATTGCCGATGTCTATGAGCGTCTGATTACAAGAATCAACGCCGACCAGAAAGAGCAGAGCGCATGGAACGCCCAGCAGAGCGTGAACAACGCGGCAATCAGCGCGGCTGTGGCTTCAAACGCAAACTCAATCGCGGCATTGCAGAGCAGCTGCGCCCAGATTACAAAGCTGGTTGTTCCTAACTCGGCAATCTGCCCGGGCTGGGGAAATGTAACAATCACGCCTGCGACTACAGCAAGCGCATAGCAAAAACGAACAAGACGGTGGCTTAACATACCGCCGCCTTTCATCACATAAAAAAAAGGAATCTGACAAGCAGGAATGAGAAACAGAAGCCAGCCAGCACAGGAAAAAGCAGAGCAATCATCAACACCAACAAAGCAGGACGAGCTTGACAGAATCGAGCGCAAAATAATCATCAGGCTGTTCGGAAAAGAAGCGATTCCTGACAAGACCGCCGTTCTTTTCAACATTCTAAACATAGATCCGAACAAGTACATAAAGATGTTCGAGAAAAAGCTCTCGCCAATGCTCAACAATGACGGAACTGTCAGCGGCTCAATGCTAAGAAAAATAATCCAGTTCTCAAAGTACAGGGATATTTTAGATGTTGTGCAAATTCCTGATGAAGACTTCTATCTCAGCAGCCATATCGATTCCTTGATAAAAACATTCATACCCGGAGGAAAAAGCAATGCTTAGCATAAAACATCTCGTGGAAGCAGGAATGAAAGACGGCAAGGACACGCAGAAAATGCTTGGAATTCTCGCCGACAACATCGACTGCGGACATTCAAAGACAGATACATACGAGAAGCTCTATGAGGAAGTCTACGGACATCATCTCTGCGAAAAATTCTGCAAGGAAATGGTCGCGGATATGCACAGCGCGAACGGAAAAGGCGAGAAATGGACGCTGGCGGAGACAAACGAGGCTGCGCGGAAAGTTGACATCACATTCAGCAGCAAGGATGACGACTACACCGAATATGAGTTCTGGGCGGCGATGCATATGATGTACCATGACTACGCTAACGTCTTCGCCGAATCAAAGATTGAGGCCGACCCGGTGCTTTACGCAAAGCTCGCGGACGCTTATCTTGCAGACGAGGACGCGCCGAAAGGAAAACTTTTAAGCTACTTCTTTTTTGTGAAGAAATCACTTGAAAAATAGATGTTTTGCGAGTAGTATCTAGCTAGGTGTCATTACCTATGAGCCGACAGATTTTCATATCTGCCGGCTCTTTTTTTTGCGGAGTAAACAATTCAGGAGGCAGCGAATGACAGCCAGCGACAGCACAATTCTTCACGAATTATTGACTCTGACAAAAAACTCAAATGACAGAGACTCTCGCATTGAAAACAAAGTAAACGTTCTTGACACACGAATGAAAAACATCGAAGACCACGCAGTCAAGCAGGACGAGAGAATAGACAAGCTCACAGAAGTCATATCAAACCAGAAAGTAATAGAGCACAGCACCTCAGAGCTGGCCGCCTCAGTAGAGAAACTGTCAGCACGTGTAAGCACGCTTGAAAAGAAAACAGGCGACATAGCCCTTTCAGCTTGGAAAAAGATTGTGGCAATATCCGCCTCTGTAATAATAACAGCGGCAATAACATATCTTCTAGGAAAAATCAGGATAGGAGACTGAAATGGAAATCACAAGGAATTTTCTCACAGTGAACGAATATTCGCGCCCCGGCAAAAAGCTAAAAGAACTTCTTGGAATTGTAATGCACTGAACGGCCTCGCTTCACGACAAGGCAATGGAAGACCGAAACTTTTTTGAGAACAGAAAAACGGGAATGTCAGGCTACGGTTCGGCGCATTACATAATCGGAAAAAAGGGCGAAATCGTGCAGTGCATCCCGGAAGACGAGGTCGCCTATCACTGCGGCTCATCACAGGCAGACCCTGAAAGCGGCAGAATCTACACAGACTACGCAAGGCAGAAATTCGGGAAATATGCTGAAGACTACAAAAACAGCTCACCTAACTTATGCACAATCGGAATCGAGCTAAGCCCCGCCGACCTCTACGGAAATTTCACAAGCAGCACTCTTGAATCAGCAGCGGAGCTTTGCGCCGACATCTGCAAAAGGCACAATCTTACAGCACAGGACATAACAACACACCACAACATTGTAGGCTGGAAAGACTGCCCCCGCCTCTGGACAAACAAGCCGGAGCTTCTGGAAGACTTCAAGAACAAGGTCAAAGACAGAATTCAAAATGCGTAAAGCAAGGAGATAAAGAAAATGGAAAAGACAGAAGAAAAAACAGCTAATTCAGCCGAAAAGACTGAGCAGAAACAGGAAAAGAGAAGCAAGCTCAAATCAGTAAAACTTTGGGTAACGCTTTGGGCTATCGTAATGGTAACTTTCATTGTCATCGCGGACAGAAACCAGTTCTCTACAATCGCCCAGTGGCTTTGCGGCGTTCCTCTCGCGTACATCGGCGCGAATGTATGGCAGAAGCAGATTTACAGCAAGGAAGAAAAACAGCAATGACAACAAAAATAATCATTTTTCTTTCCGCTCTTGCAGCCCTGCTTATTGCCGCCTGCTATGTCTGCATAAAGGTGATTGTCTCAAACAGGAAGAAGATAAAAGAGCTTAAAGCCACCGCCGAAAATCTGAAAGTCAATATGTCCCGGCTTGTAAACCACGCAAAACGGCTGGAGCAAACAAAAATCAGCGGCGCGGAATTCTACCACAAAATCGAGAAGGCAAAAAACGATGAGGAAATCAACAATATTGTTGCTGGCATTATTCTTTCTAACAATAACCGCGTGCAAGAGTCCGCCAAAAGTTGAGCCTATGCTTCCGCCCGAGCCGCAGCGCAAAACGCTCTCATCGCCGTCAAGCATAAGGGAATACGCAGAGATAATCGCATACTACGATGAGCTTGTCTGCGAATGGGAGCTGTGGGCGGAAACCGCAAAAGAAATCATTTCCACACAGAATCAATGACAGCCTTGTTTTCAAGCAGCTGCGGCAGATGGTCGGTTACTTTTGACTTGTCATAGTATTCGGTCATCTGCCTTGACGAGTGTCCCATCATAAGCATAAGGTCATCAGTTGAAATCTCGCGGTTCATCATAGTGTCGTAAGTGAAGCGGAGCGAATGAAAGGAAATATTTCTTTCCTCAGCGTCAATCCCATTGTGCCTTAGAACACTCTTGAAATGGTTTGAGAGATATTCCGGCCCGTAAGCGTGTCCGTGATACTCAAAAACAAAGTCTGTCTGCTTTGAGTTTTCCAGAAGCCTCATTGTCTTAATCATTCTGACAGTACGTTCCGGCAGAACAGCGATTCTCCATTTCTTGTTTCTGTCATTGCCCTTTTTCAGACGCTCTACACGCTTTCCCAAAGCGTCAAAAGAAGCATTGAGCAGAATAGCGTCTTCCCTGATAAACTGCGGATATTTCAAAGCCCTTATCTCTCCGCTTCTCATTCCTGTCGTGAGCGCAGTATAGACCGCAGTTGCTGAAACAAAATCCTGTGCCTCGCTCTCACCGTTCCATATATGCCAGACTTTCAAAAGTTCTTCGGTGTTGTCAGGAAAAAGCATTGAAATCTCGTCTGGAAAAAGAATTCCTTTCTCTCTTTGGTCAACTCTCTTGTAGTTTTTCAGTTCCGGGATTCTGTCAATAAGATTGTAAAGATAAAGCTCGTTGAAGATTACATTGAAAATCGAAATCAGCCCATTGCGCCAAGAATTGCTCCGCTTCTGCCTCAAAAGCCAGTCATCAATGATTCCCGCCGAAATGTCCCTCACGCTGAACTCTCCGAAGCGTCCAAGAATATCATTCAAATTAGTTGCTTTCTGCCGCCGTGTTTTCTCGTGATAGTCAATTCCTCTGTTATGCTGCTTTGTCAGATAGTCAGAGTCTGCGTCAAACATTCCAGAGCAAAAATCTTTCAGCTTTATATCAGCTGTCTCTTTTTTCTCAGCCCCGAGCAATTCATCCTCAGAAAGACCTGCAATATAAGCCTCTGCCTCACGTTTAACGCTTGTTCCACAGGAGCGGCGGACTTGTTTGCCGTCTTTCCAAAACCAAAAATACCAGACTTTAACAGTCTTTCCATTGCGCGCAACCTTGCGCTGATAAAGATGTTTCACAATCATAGAAACATTTATGCACATTTTATGCACAAATTCAAGTTTTCTACATTAAAATCAACCGTAGTAAAACAACATCTCTTTATATTACAAAGAGATAAAAATAAAACAATTTTATCTCAATCGGAGCTATACCCATCTGGTCCCTTTATATCATCAAAACTAGGTTTTTCGAACTTTCCGCGTCGCACAAAGCCATTTTCATAGTAGAAAGTAAGGCTTTTTGCATCTGCCCGGACTTCATCTTTTTCATCGCGAACCCAAATTTTCACGCCTGCGTAAACAGTTCCAGCAACATAAACTTTTCCGATATTTTTAAGTTCGCGAAGACGCGCCTGAATTTTCCCGATTTCATCATTATAGGCAGTATTTTCAGCGATAATCTCGTTTTTCTGCTCTGTAAGCCGCTGAAGATTCTCTTCCTTTTCTTTAGGAATCGTTCTCCTGACTTTTTTCATATTCTCGAGAGTCGCAATGTCAAGCTCGATTTCCTCAAGCCGCTTGACATTATTGTTTTGCATTTCAATAAGCTCTTCAAGACGATGCTTCGCCTTCGGGTCATATCCGACTTCAATGACAGTTTCCGTTCCGCCGCCGTTCGAGCCGATATTTTTCGCAAGAACATATTCAGTCGCAAACAAATGCCCGCCAGTGATTTGCGCCCTTTTTCCCTGCAAGATGATTTTTTTCTGCGCTGAAATATCGCTGTTCATAATCGAGTCGGTAACAATGACATTTTCCTCAACCTGAACTTTTGTGTTCTGAATGAATTTAGCCCAAAGCGAGCCGCCGCAGATGATTTCACCCTCATTTTTTCCGATTACGCCAGAAGAAACAATAATGTCGCTGTCAGATTCAAGATGACATTTTCCGACAGTTCCGCTCACCTCAATATTTCCGCTCGCCTTGATGTCAAATCCGTCCTCTACGCTGCCTTTGACAACAACAGTTCCAAGAAATGTTATATTTCCGGTCTTAACGTTTACGCCGTCAACTTCCATCACAGGCTCTACGCAGATTTTTCCGTTCAAAAGAAGAACCTGGCCGTTTATTTCAGCAAGAACAGTCCGTCCGTCCGTGTCAACCTTGACATTTTTTCCAAGAGGAATATTAATATCGCGTCCGTTTTTCGCTTCAAGGTAATTTCCGAAAAGAGTCTTTCCAGCTTTTCCCTGCTCTGGCAAAATTTTTTGGGCAAGGGGCTGACCTTCAACAACATTCTGAATGAGGTTAAGCTCCTTGAAGTCAACCTGGCCGTTCGCAGCCTCTTTCGCACGGATTTTCGAGCGGTCTGTCTCAAAATTATAGACCATGTAGGCATCGTGCCCGTCAACAGGAAGAACCGCCTCCGCAACTACAACCGGCTCATTGTAAATAGGAACATCAACAAGCGCGTTTATCTTCTCATCAGAAATTCCTGCCACAACGCCCTGAGTTGTAAGCGCGTTTTTTATCTGCTCAGGAGTAATATCCGCGCCGCCAAGCGTCGGAGGATTTATCGTGCAGGTTGCCTTCATATTGTCTTTTGCAATATCAATTACAAACACGGCGTCGCTTGAAGGAACGCGATTATATTTTCCAATCGGCTGATACTGATTGCCAGTTCCTTCTTTCGCATATTTTTTCACAAGCTGCTCGTCAACAGAAGTTGTATCAGGGCGGTTCAAGTCATTAAGCAAAGTGTTAATGTCAACAGGCTTTCCTTTTCCGCTCGGAAGCACAACTTTCAGGACAAGCTCGTTGTCAAAATGATGAATATAGTAAACACCGTCCTTTGAAACAGGCTTGGCTTCATCATCATCAAATCCGCCCATAACATTTGAAGTCTTGGATTTTGCGGCTTTTTTAAGAGACTCAGGATTCTGATAGACTTTTATAGCCCACGGCTTTTTTGCGATTCCCATAAATCCATCGAATCCTCTTTCCATCACTTCGTACTCAAGATTCGAGACTTTTGTGTTGAACTGAACAGCCGCATCGGCAAGCGCCTCATCGAGAGTATCTGCGCGAACATCAACAAAGTTAATTTCTTTGTCGCGCTCGTACATCTTCGCCATGTCTTTCCGAATAGAATCCAAAGTAACCATAGGCTAAAAAATACCTTTCCTGAAATTTGTCAGCTTTGCGCGGAGATGAAGATTCGCGTTGGCATGAAGCTGCGAAATTCGGCTCTCAGAGACTTCAAGAACCTGGCCGATTTCCTTGAAAGTCAAATCCTCATGATAATAAAGAACGATAACCATTTTTTCTTTTTCAGGAAGCTCGTTTATCGCCTGAATAATGACTTTTCTGATTTCCTCGCGCTCAACCTGAACATCAGGATTCAAACTCTGAGGAGACTCAATGCTGTCGCCGATTGAAAGATGGTCGCTGTCATCGCCTGAATACCAGACATCATTAAGAGAAAGGACAGAAGTTCCTGAAATTTTCATTACAGTGTGCTGATAATCTTCAACGCTGATGTTCATTTCACGGGCGATCTCCTCATCAGTTGCAGGACGAGAAAGCCGGGACTCCAAAGAACTTATGACATCTTCAATTTCGCGCGATTTTTGACGCACAGAACGCGGAACCCAGTCCAGCTGCCTCATCTCATCGATGATTGCTCCCCGAATTCTCGTTACAGCGTAAGTCTTGAATTTTACTTTCTTGTCAAGGTCATATTTATTGATTGCATCAAGGAGACCAAACTGCCCGAAGCCCACCAAGTCGTCAAATTCCATGCTTGAAGGCAGACCTATCGAAACCTTGCCTGCAACATATTTCACAAGAGGCATATACTTGCGTATAATTTTATCGCGAAGCACGGAAGTCTTTTTTTTCTTGAATTCCTTCCAAATAGCGTCTTCTTCTTCATCGTTTATAAAAAGCGTTTTATCGTTCTCCATTTGCAACATCCTATACACTTTTTCTATTCGTTATCTTTAGCAAGCAAAGTCGCTATTGCCTTTGCCATTGTAGCAGCATCTTGATTTCCGACTTTTCCAGCCGCCGCTGACGAAACAGGCGAGCCGCCTGTCGCAAAATCGCTGTCGGTAATGACAGAGCCAGACGAAGCCGACGAGCCGTCAAAATCAACTCCGCCAATATCAGGAAGATTATCTATTGATTCTTCATCAGAATTGTCCGATTCATTTTGCGGAGCTTTTTCACCATTTTTTTCCACTTCCGAAACATCTGACTGAACCGCATTTGAATCTGAAACTTTTTTTCCACCGCCAGTTGTTATCGCGCTCAAGCCTGCCGGAACAAATCCGCCTGCGCTGTTTCCAGTGTTCTTTGTTTCAGATGCAGAATTTGAAGCTTTTGAATCTGATTTTTCATTTTTTTGCTGGATTACAGGCTTAACAGATTCCGCTTTTTTTTCATCTGCGTTATTTTCCGACAAAACAGAAGGCTGGGGATTTGAAAAACCAGTTTTTTCAGCGGAAGATTTTTTTTCATCTTCAACAAGAGATTCGCCGTCCAAAACAGACGAATTTGTAACAGAAAATTTTGGGGAAGAGCCGTCATCTTTCAAAGTTGAATCATCAACAACAATATTCACAACGCTTCCAGCCGCAGGCTTTGTCTCCGCAGAAACTGTGGAATCAGAATCCGAAACTGAACCGTCAGAGAGGAAAGACTTGTAAATGTACGTGATTCCAACAGACAAAGCGGCAAAAACAGCCGCGAAAATCGCAGCGCGGATAAGCAAATGCAAAATATTCACGCCGAAAATCAAGCCTATAAAAAAAGACAGGACAAACCCAACCGCAGCCGAGATGCAAATATTCTTCGGGTTTATCATCTTACTCCTCCCTTTTTAAAGATTAAGTCAAAAGTTCCGTTAGGTCAAGTTTTTTCTATTATAATGGAAAACAAACAACTTTTCAGGCTACTTTCTGCGCAAGAATTTCTTCAAGAAACTTGTCACGCCCTCGGAAGTTCCGTCATCATTTTTTTCGATTCTGCCGACAATGTGCTTTATGCACTGCGCGGGCTTTGAAGTCGGATTCACAACAATAAACGGCTTTTGGCGGATTACAGAAGCCTGCACAACAGGGTCGTCATAGACAAAGCCGATGTAATCGACTTTTTTGTTCAGAAACTGCGCGACAATATTGATAATCCGCTCAGAAATTCGCTTTCCCTCGTCCGCAGAATGAACGCGGTTCACAAGAAGCCTGATATTTGTCTCGCGGTCAACAAGCTCTGTCGTTATGATTTTTATGATTCCGTATGCGTCAGTGATTGCGGTTGGCTCAGGAGTTGTAACGACATAGACTTCATCAGCGGCGGCGACAAACTGAAGAACATTGTTCGCGATTCCAGCTCCAGTGTCGATTATGATTATGTCGGCGTTTCCAAGCTGTGAAAACTGCTTCGCAAAATAATCAAGCTCCTCGACAGAAAGATTCGCAATCTTTGAAAATCCGTTCGCGCCTGCGATAAATTTTATTCCGAATTCGGTCTCGGTTATGATTTCCTGCATCGTCTTCTGGCGGTTAATCACCTGCATTAAGTTATACTGAGGAACGATGTTCATAAGAACATTCACGTTCGCCATTCCCAAGTCTCCGTCAATAAGGATAACTTTTTTGCCTTGCTGAGCGTAGGCAATCGCCATATTTACTGCAAGATTAGACTTTCCCACGCCGCCCTTTCCGCTCGTAATCGCAATAATCCGCGTCTTGTGGTTGGACATCATCTCTTTGAGTTCCTGTGCCTGATCTTCCATAATTATTTATCCTCCGGAAACTTTTCGTCTATGTAGGCTCTGTCAACTTTGTCAAAATCATCAAGAAATGTCAGAAAACGCAAAACAGAAGCGTTCTCGATTTTTCTTGGAACTTGCTGGCCGTCGGTTATGTAGGAAACCGATTTTTCTTTCTTTGAAAGAACGCTTATCACATTTCCAATCGCAGAAGTCTCGTCCCATTTTGTGATTATGACTGAATTGTAATTGCAGTTCTCGTAATTTCTTATAATCGACATCAAGTCACGCGCTTTTGTTGCGGCAGAAAAAGCCAGATAGACATCAGGATGAATTCCCTTGACTTCAAGAACTTTCCGCATTTTTCCGATATTCTCTGAATCGTTAGGACTGTAGCCAGGCGTATCGATGAAAAGCACATCGAGCTTGTCCTTGTATTCCTCGAAAATCTTCTTGACATCATCTGAGCTTTCCGCCTTGTAGACATCAATCATCAGGATGTCGCCAAAACGGCGGAGCTGCTCTTCCGCGCCCACACGCGTATGGTCAATTGTAATCATTTTTATTGCAGGCTTCGGCTGATTTTTATCCTTCGCTTCCTTTATCAAAGTTCCTGCCATTTTAGCGATTGTCGTGGTTTTTCCGACTCCTGTAGGTCCGACAAGAATAATCACGTGCGGATATTTGTACGGAATGTTCGGAGTGATTTTTATTGACTCGCCAATCCAAGTGAAAACTGTTTTCTGCACGAATTCAGAGTCTCCGAGCTGCTCCATTGTGAGTTCGGAGCGTAATCGAGTCGTTATCTTGTTTATGTACTCAAAAGTGAATTCATTTTTCTGCAGAATATCTTCAATTTCAGCGATTGAAGCAGGCTTGTCGGCAGCCTTTGTCGCCTGAATCAGAAGATTCATTTTTTCATCAAGAGTTTTCTGCGTCTCCTCGAGTTTTTTGTCAATCATCGAAAGCTGCATCACATTTGTAACGCTGCCGTTTCCCGTCATATTCGACAAAATCTCGTCGCGGCTTTTCTGAAACGCGTCAGACGAAGAAGAAATCGGCTTAGGATTAGGAATGTAGCGGACTTCAACGGTCTCTTTCTGCCCCCAGCCGAAAAAACCGCCTTTCAATGACTGCTTCTGTCCGGTGATTTTATAGTTCGTGCCGTAAAGATTGTAGAGCTTCGCCTTGCAGTCCTCCAGGCTTTTCCCTTCGATTTTTTTTTCTTCCTCTTCGGAATCCTGCAAATAGTAAGGGCTTCTGCCTGATATTCTTGAGACGGCTTGATTTCCAGAGCTGATTCTATCGTTATACATTTATTTCTCCAAGTATTTCAAGTTTTACATTCCGTCCAGCCGCCATAACCTCATTGATTGAAAGAACAACAGTTCCAGGCATTTCAAAGTCAATCGAAGAGCGCACAAGCGGTCTGACCGAGCCATCACACAAAATTATTGGCAGATAGTTTTTTTCTTTCACAGCGACAATCGCAGAACTGAGCGCGTTCACCCACCGTCTGTTGTCAACAGGATCAAAAGCGACTTTCGGCTCGCTTCCGTCTGACGGCGTAAAGCTGTGCTGCAGAATCATTTCCGAAGCCGACTGCGAAAGCTGCAAAACGCTCAAAGTCTTGCTAGTCTCGTCGTCAACATACTGAAGACAAATCTGAAGCCCCAAAGCCTCGCGCACTTTCTCGATTAAATGCCACGTGTTCTTTGGAAGATTTCCGAAGTTTGCAAGCGTTTCAAGAATAATCACAATATTTCTGATGGAAACTCTTTCACGCAAAAGCCCCTGAAGAACTTTCTCGATGTCGCCGTAAGTGTACTTGTAAGTGTTGAGAACTTCGTCAACAACAACAGGATTCTTTTCCTTGACAGCATCGATAATCGCCTTTGTCTCAAGACGCCCGAGAATTTCAGCCGCGTGCGACTTGATTATTTCCGTCAAATGCGTCGCGATGATTGTCGGCGGGTCAACAACAGCGTAGCCTGCATTTTCAGCGTCCGCGCGGTTCTCCTCGCTCACCCAGATTGCAGGAAGCCCAAAAGTCGGGTCGTGCGTAGGCTCGCCTTTTATCTCCTCGGTTACGTTTCCTGTGTTCATGCACATATAATATCCGAGCTTGATTCTAGCCCTGCCTGCCTCAATTCCACGGATTTTAAAGCTGTATTCATCTGGATTAAGCTGCATATTGTCGATAATTCTGATTTTTGGAACAACGAGACCTAAGTCAACAGCCATCTCGCGCCTGATTCTTGTAACGCGCTCGAGAAGCTCCGCGCCGTTCTCCTTGTTCACAAGAGGAATAAGCGCGTAGCCAAGCTCAAGACAAAGCGGGTCAAGCGGAGCGACAGGGCTTGCATCTCCGTTCTCGCTAGACTGCTTGTTTTTTGATTTCTGCTCTTCCTCAAGTTTTTTCGCGAAAGAAGTTTTCTGCCTGCGCACAAGCAAATATCCGTAAAAAACAAAAAGCGCGCCAATCGGAAGCAAGAGATACCACGGAAAACTCGGAATCAAACTCATAAGCGCAAGCGTAATTCCGGTTATAATAAAGACATATCCAGAGCCTGTGAACTGCTTCTTAATCTGCTCGCCCAAGACCTCATCGTTGGAAGAATTTCCCGTTACAATCAAGCCGGTCGCAAAAGAAAGCAAAAGAGAAGGAAGCTGCCCCAAAAGACCGTCGCCGATTGTAAGGCGCGAATAAGTTCCGGCAGCCTCGCCCACGCCCATATTTCCGATTGCGACTCCAGTTATGATTCCCGCAACCAAGTCAATCACAGTGATGAAAATTCCGGCCTTTACGTTTCCGCTCACAAATTTGCTCGCACCGTCCATGCTCGAGTAAAAATCGATGTCGCGCTGAATCGAAGCCTTTTTCTCACGCGCCTGCTCATCGGTTATGTATCCTGAATTCAGTTCAGAATCGACCGCGAAAAATTTCTGGTTCATCGCGTCCAAAGAAAATCTCGCGGCGACCTCAGAAACGCGCGTTGCGCCTTTTGTAATCACAATCACCTGAATAATAATCAAGATGATAAAAATCACCATTCCGATTACAAGCCCGGTCGTTGAAGGATTGGAAATAGTGTCGCCTGTTACTATAGAAGAAAAAGCTTTCAGCATATTTCCCGGAAAATTCGCATATCCGGTCGCAGAAGCCCGAGTCAAAATCAGCCTTGTGGAGCTTACGTTCAATGCAAGACCGTAAAGAGTCGCAAAAAGAAGAACGCGCGGAAAAACCGTAAAGTCAGAGGATTTTGGAGTGTAAAGAACAACAAGCAGGATAACGATGGAAAGAGCGATGTTGCAAATCATCAAAACGTCCAAAAAAACTCCCGGAACTGGAAGCAAAAGCATCAGAACAATCACAATCGCAAAAGATGCGACTAGATGATTCTGGACATTTCCAAAATAATTTTTTAGACGGTTTCCCACGCCTGCGTTATTAGCCATTTAAATCCCCACCCAAACAGCTTACTTTTTGTTATTGTTGAACTTTTCCAAATGCGTATAGACAGCGGCAATTGCGCTGAAATAAGCACTAGGTATTGTATCACCGATTTCGGTTTCTGCATAGAGAGCGCGGGCTAAAGGGCGGTTTTCAACGATAGGAACATTGCTCTCCGCCGCCAAAGTCCTGATTCTGAAAGCCACCTCATCCGCGCCTTTTGCCATAACCTGCGGAGCATCGGCTTTCATCGCGTCATAAGCGAGAGCGACAGCAAAATGAGTAGGGTTTGTGATTACAACATCAGATTTTGCGACCTGCTGAGGCATATTCCGCTGCAGCATTTCGCGCTGAGCCTGCTGAAGATGAGCCTTCACGTCAGGGTCGCCTTCCATCTCCTTGTATTCCTGCTTGACCTCCTGCTTTGTCATCTTCATGCTTTCAAGAAACTGCTTTTTCTGCACGAGATAGTCAGGAACCGCAATCACAAGGAAAAAGACTGCGCAGGTCAAAAGAATTTTCGCCGCAATCCAGCAAATTCCGCCGACAGCGTTATAGACGTTTCCGGCGTTCAAAGTCGCAAGAATCTTCGAGACGTTAGATTTTATAATCAGAAAAGCAATCAGGCCGACAGCGAAAACCTTTATAAAGGACTTTGCAACGTTGAATCCGCCCTCAAAAGAAAAAAGCGTTTTTTTCAGATACTGGCCGAAACGAGGAAGAATCTTCGAGAACTGAGGCTCAATCGGCTTTGTCGAAAAAATAAATCCGCGGTTCTGGATTATGTTCGAAAGAACCGCAGCCACTGCTCCGACAACAGCAAGCGGCAAAACCATTTTCGCAAGATTCAGCACAAAATGCGCGTAAAAACGCTTTTGAAGCATTTCAGGCTCGTTAATGTGCGTAAAATAAAAAACGAGAATCTCCTCGAGCCATCTCCAAAAATACGGCGCGGAAACAACGAGAACAATCGAAGTCGCAAGCATCACAAGCGCGCCGCAAAGCTCCTGGCTTTTTGCAACCCGACCTTCCTCGCGGGCTTTTCGAAGCTTGTACTCCGAAGGCTCTTCTGTCCTGCCCTCGTCTTCAGCCGCAAACCACTGAAGGTCAATCTCATCGAACGGCATCACGCGCCTCCCGACGAAAATGACGCAAAAAGATTTTCAAGATTGCGGAAGCCGATGCTTATCGCGCGCCCGAAAAAATCGCAGAGACTCGGCATCAAAGCCGCAATTATAAAGAAAGAAGTCAAAATCATAACCGGGAATCCCTCGCTCAAAAGATTCATCTGAGGTGCCGCCTTTGAAAGAATTCCCATCGTAACAGAAATAAGGCACAAAACGCCCATTATCGGAAGCGCAATTATAAAAGCGTCAGCAAACAAGTCCGTAAGCCCTGAAAGCAAGAATTTTACGACAGACTCCTGCGCCGACAGGAACGAAATCGCGTTCAAAGACCTGAAGCTTGAAATAAAAGCCCGTCCAAAAAGAATCTGCGCCCAGTCCGACTGCAAAAAGACAAGCATTGCGACAAGGTTAAAAAACTGGCCCATAAGAGGATTTTCAACCTGGCTCAAGGCATCGTAAACTTCAGAAGCCGAAAATCCCATCTGAAAAGCGAAGAACTGGCCGGCCGTTGAAAAAGCGGAAAAAATAAGGCTCGCATAGAATCCCATCAGAATTCCAATCAAGCCCTCGCCAATAATAAGCATTACATAAGAAACTGAAAAAGCTCCATTTTCACCAAAATACGGAGCATAAACAGACAAGTCAACATGCGGAAGAACGATAAACGCGATATAGCCGGAAAGAGCGAGCTTCGCCATTTTTGAGACAGAGCGAATCGAAAAAAGAGGAAGCGTCATTATGACCGCGAAGCAGCGCACATAAATCAGAAGATAAGCAGGCGCGCCCGCCAAAATTCTCTCCAGCATCGAAAAAGGCGCCTACCTTGCAAGCTGAGGAATCTGCGAAAAAAGATTCACCGTGTAATTTGAAAGCATCGAAAACATCCAGCCGCCAATCAGCGCAAGCACAATCAAAATCACAAGCATTTTCGGAAGAAAAGTCAAAGTCTGCTCCTGAATCGAAGTTGTCGCCTGAAAAATCGCGACAATCAGACCGACAATCAAAGCCGCGCCAAGAACAGGAGCGCACAAAATAAACACTTGAAAAACCGCGCCGCGCATAAGATTAACAATCATTCCAAGACTCATTTTTTCTCCTCGCTTCTAAATTCCAAATTCAAAATCAGCCAAAAGCATTCGCCGCTCGTTTCGAGAAAATGCAAAACAATGCCCCGAACTTTTTATTATCTTACAATCGAGACAAAAAGCTGCTGCGTCAAAAGCCCCCAGCCGTCAACCAGAACAAAAAGCATCAACTTAAACGGCATCGAAATCTGAACAGGAGGAAGCATCATCATTCCCATGCTCATCAGAATCGAAGCCACAACCATGTCAATCACGATAAACGGAATATACAAAAAAACGCCGATTTTAAATGCGACCGTAAGCTCGTGCAGAATATACGCCGGAACAATTATGTAAGTCGGAATGTCCTCCGGCCCGTTCGGAGAAGGAAGATTCGCCATCTGCAAAAAAGAAGAGATATATTTTGACTGCATGCTTCCATCGCTCGCCTGAGTCACAGTCTGCTTAAGCATGAATTCCCGAAGCGGAGCCTCGGCTTCCCTGTAAGCCTGCTCGATCCCAATCTGACCATCGGAAAGCGGCTTTATGGAATTTCCGTAAATCGTCCTAAAAACCGGAAACATAACAAAAATCGTCATGAAAAGCGCGATTCCGTTCAAAACCGAAGTCGGCGGAACCTGCTGCAAGGAAAGCGCGCGCTTTATAAAGTCCAGAACAATCGAAAAACGAAGAAAACAGGTCGTCAAAATCAGAATGCTAGGCGCGAGAGTGAGAACCGTAAGCAAAAGCAAGACTTGCACGCTGAACGCGACTTCATTTCCTGAGCGCGGCTGCGTAATGCTTATGTCAACGTTCGGAACATTAAGGCCGCGCACATTTCCGTTCATTTCAGTTGTGCCTTGAGCCGAGCCGCCAGGAAAATTTCTATTCTGCGAGCTTTGCGCAAAAACCGGCGACGAAAAAATCAAAATCAGAAAAGAAACAAAAGCGAGTTTTTTTAGATTTTTTACCAGCCGAAGATTTTTTTCCATTTTACTCACCTCTGTTGAACCTGTCGCGCTGGTTTTTCAGCATATCGGAAGCGTGCCTTGCGCTGTCAGAAAATGCGCCGCTGTTTTTTGAGCCTTTCGCAAGGAACAAGTCCAAGACATCGGCAAAAGATTTCGGCTTGCTCACATTCTGATTCTTGTCCGCAATCAGATTCAGCGAATCGACCAGCTCCTTGTCCTTGATTTCAGCAAGGAGATTTATGTTGTTGTCAGTAACTCCAATCAGATAAGCATTTTCAAGCAAAGTAACAATTTGGACTGACTTTCCAGCCCCGATTGAAATCTGCGCGACTTTCCGCAAAAAAGAGTCGTCAGAATCGGCAAATCCGCTGTTTTTTCTGAAAATTTTCACGACAAAATAGACAAGCGCAATCACAACCAGAAGCGAAATCACCATGCGGAGAAAAAGACCGAAGCTCGACGGAGAACGGCTCTGGTTTTCAGATGCTGAAACGCTCCAGTAAGGAGCCTGATTTTGTCCGTTCTGCTGATTTTGCGAGCCTTCCGAATTCGCTCCGCCTTTTTCAGAAGCTTCTATTTTGCTTGAATTTGAATTAGATGAATTATCAGAAAGACTGTTCTGCGCGAAAGAAACTCCGCAAAGAAAAAATAGAAAAACAAGGACAGCCGCCATTATTTTTCCAAAAGAGAATGTTTTTGTCATTTTTTCCACCCATTTTTGACAATAGGCAGATTATAACAAAAAAAAATGCACCTGTCGAATACTTTTTGCAAGCAGCGGCAAGCGCATTTTTTATTATTCTATGAAAAAATGTTTATTCAACGCTTAGTGAAGATTGCTCACGCGCTCGGCTGGAGAAAGAATCTCCGTAACACGGACACCGAAGTTCTCATCGATTACGACAACCTCGCCTTTCGCAATCGGCTTGTGGTTCACGAGGATGTCAACCGGCTCGCCGGCAAGCTTGTCAAGCTCGATGATTGTCCCCTCGCCCATTCCCAAAATTTCCTTAATCTGCTTCTTTGTGCGGCCAAGTTCTACGGTCATCTCCATGTTTACATCCATGATAAGACCGATATTTCCCTGCTCAGTGCTAGGAACAGCTCCGCCGACAAGATTCGGGTACTGGAGCGACTGGACGGTTGGAGTATTCATTCCCATCTGCTGCGCGCCCATCATCGGCTGCTGCTGGAAGCCTCCCATTCCCATTCCGTTCATCATTGGCTGCTGATAGCCGTTCATATTGTTCATATTCATCGCGCCCATCATCGGCTGCTGCTGGAAACCGCCGTTTCCCATCTGCTGTCCGCCTGCAAGATTCGCCATTGAAGCCATGTCCTGAGCGTTCAAGGCTCCGCCGGAAGCAGAAGTCTGCTCGCCGCCGCCCAAAGCTTTTGCAATTCCGTTCGCGACATCGCTTGAAACAGCCTCCCACATTGTGTAAGCCTGTCCGTCAAGCGTGAAAGGATAAGAAAAAAGCGCGAAAGTCCCCTGCGGAATTCTCACCATCGCCTTTGGAACGTGAACCGCTTCAGGAGGATTTGCCGCAAGCCCTGCGATTGACTTAAGTTCTGTGATTTCAGCTCCCGAATGTGTCGAGACAAATTCGCCGATTACAGAAAGAGCCATGTCGTCAAGCTCCGCGTTGTCCTCTTTATTTACAAGACCTGTGATTTTCTGCGCAAATTCAGGAGGAAGAAGAACGAGATGGTCGCCTTTCAAGCCCGCATTAAAGTCAGCCATTACAGCAACCACCATTTCTGGCAATTTTGCAAGAAGCTGGTCTCTTCCCATAGACTCAACAGTAGGATTTCCAGCGGTGAAAGCCGCGCCTGTCATCGAGTTGAGATTTGCGACGCATTTTTCCTTCATTGAATCCGCAAATTTTTCAAGCGTAGCTGTATCGATTTTGACATTGGAAGATGATCCTGATGAAAGACCTCCCATGTCCACATTTTTCAACAATGCATCGATTTCGTCCTGAGATATTGTTCCATCACTCATAAGATTCATCTCCTTCAACGGATAATTCTTCAAAATCGTCAGATTCGTTCTGCTTCATTTTGCCGATAATCTGCACAGCCATTTTTTTGCCGACAACACCTGGCTGGCAGTAAAATTTCTTCTCGTTTCCAACGCTAAGCGCGAGCGGGTCGCCTACTCTCACGGTCGAAAGACGGATGATGTCTCCGGCGCGGAGCGAAAGCACATCGCGAATTGGAATGTTTATTGTGCCGATTTCAGCGACAACGTCCATATCGACATCGGAAAGCTTTTCCTTCAAAGTGCCGAGATACTGCGTTGTCGAGCTTCTTCTTACAGAACTGAACCAGAACTGTGAAGAAAGCTTCGAGACAATCGGCTCGATTGTGAGATAAGGAATACAGAAATTCATCATTCCTTCCTCGTCTCCAATTTTTGTCTCAAGCGTAACAAGAACGACCATTTCAGACGGAGGAACAATCGAAGCGAACTGAGGATTTGTCTCAATCTGGCCGAGACGCGGCCGCAAGTCGATAACCTGAGTCCATGCCTCGCGCATATTCGCCAAGATTCTGACGATAATTCCTTCCATTACGGACTGCTCAATGTCAGTCAAGTCGCGGCTGACCTTCGCCCCCTGCCCTGTTCCGCCGAACAATCGGTCAATAATGCTGAACGTGATTGCAGGATCGATTTCAAGGACTGCGTTTCCCTTTAAAGGATCCATATTGATTACAGCAAGCGTTGTAGGTGTCGGAATCGAGCGGATAAACTCCTCGTAAGTGAGCTGATCCACCGAAGCCACATGAACGTGTACAAGCGACCGCAGCTGAGCTGAGAGAGATGTTGTTGTAAGACGCGCAAAAGTCTCGTGCATGATTTGAACAGTCCTGATTTGCTCCTTTGAGAACTTGTCCGGACGCTTGAAATCATAAATCTTAATTTTGCGTGTGTCGCTAACAGGCTTGAAATCGTCAGCCCCGGACTCGCCGGTGCTTATGGCTTGCAAAAGCTGGTCAATTTCATCCTGTGACAGAACCTCGTTCATGTCTTTCCTTCCACCTTTTTATAGCTAATCGCCTTTCTACTGCTGGATTACATCCAGTGTCAAAAAGCGCACATCTTTTATCTTTGAAGAGCTGAGAATCGAGTCATTAATCGCATTGCGGATTTCAATCTTAAGATTCTCCTCGTTCTGCGGACGAAGCTCCTCTGCTGTCTTCTGAGTAAAATATCGGCGCAAAAAGTCCTTGAGTTCAACAGTTCTTTGGGTAATTTCTGTTGAGGTCGCCTTGTCTTCTTTCTTGTAGCCAAGAACAACGTCAACGCGCACAGAAGCAGGATTCGCCTCCATTGTTTTTGTCTGAATAACGCCAAGAGATGTGTACCAGTCCAAAATCTCGCGTGTCGGCGTGTAGTCCTCAGTCATGAGAATTGAAGACGGCGCGCCGGAATTGTTTCCGCCAGCAACTTTTGTTGTGATTATAACAACAGTAACAATGAGTATAACGGCTCCAAGACCTATTGCGACCCATTTTAAAAGTCCGGGGATAAGAAGACCTTTTTTGCCTTTGGCAGAAGCCGAAGCATCTGCGCCGCTATCATCAAGACCTAAACCATCATCTTCATCTGCCATATCAAAATCTCCTTAAAAATCACCACGGAGGCGAAACCGCCCGGAAAACAAAACGCTTTGCCGGAACTGAAAAAAAAAAATTAAAAGTGTCCCTCGTCAAGAATAACGATGTCAACTCTTCTGTTGTAAGCCTGACCTTCCTTTGTCTCGTTCGAGAACATCGGGCGGGTGTCTGCATATCCGGCGATTGAGAACTGTTTTTCGTCAACGCCGAAATCCGCAAGATAATGAAGAACATTCGCCGCACGCGCCGCGGAAAGCTCCCAGTTTGAAGCGAATTCCGTGCCTGTATACGGCGTGCTGTCCGTGTGTCCCTCTATTCTAAATCTTCGGTTTTTTAGCTCTGAATCTTGAAAAAATTTGCTCAATTTAAGCAAAATTTCGCGAGTCTCGTCGATGTTGAGATTCGCGCTGCCCTCTTCAAAAAAAGCGTCCGAAGCAAGCGAGATTACAACTCCGCGCTCATCGCTTGAAATTGTGATTTTCGCGGACTTTACCTCGGGAGCAAAAAGCGTTACAGCCTTCTTCTTTGCAAGCGAAAGAGATTTTCCAAGCTCCACAGCAGGCATCGCGGTGAGAGTGTTTCCCAAATCGGCGATTCTTCCTGAAGCAAGAGACTGGCCGCCGCTGGTTGTCGGAGACTCAAGAGCTTCCGTCGGAATCGAAAGCGATGACTGAATCTGCGAAAGCTGCGACATATCCACCTCGGAAGGGTCGTAAAGCATTACGAAGAAGCAGAGCATCAATGTAATCATATCGCCGTATGTGCCTTGCCAGGCGGTTGACGGCTTATCAGGCTCTTTTTTTTCTCTCTTTGCCATTATTTTTTCCTATTTCTAGTCCTTCAAGACATCAGGCTCGATGATTTTTCTTGTTTTAGGGTCAAGATAAGTAAGAAGCTTCATCGCAAGGATTCGAGGGTTGTCTCCTGCCTGAATCGAAAGAACGCCCTCGATTATCATCTCGTAGGTCGCCATTTCCTGCGAGTTCTGCCCCATGAGCTTCTGCGCGACAGGTCCTACGAGCCAGTTCGCGAGCATAGAACCGTACAATGTTGTAATCAAAGCGACAGCCATGTTAGGACCGAGCGAGCTTTTATCTTCCAAGTTGTTCAACATACCAATCAAACCGATTACAGTACCCATCATACCAAATCCAGGTCCGAATCCTGCCCACTGGTTTACAATATTGATGATTTTCATGTGGCGGGCTTCAGTCTGGCTCATCTCGTTCTCGAGAATCGCGCGGATAATGTTTCCGTCAGTGCCGTCAACAACCATTCTCAGGCCTTCTTTCATAAACGGAGAGTCAAGGTCGTCAAGTCCTTCTTCAAGAGCAAGGATTCCCTCGCGCCGGGCTTTTTCAGAAAGGCTTACCATGCTCTGAATCAAAGATTTTTCGTTATAGTCAAAAGTCTTGAAAATTCTTCCGTAAGCCTTAAAGAAAGTGAGGACATCCGAAAGAGGAGCCACTATGAACAAAGAGAACAAAGAACCGCCGATAGTTACGAAAACAGACGGAATATCAATGATTCCCATGAGGGAACCACCAGAAGTCGCAACACCGAGCACGATTACAGCCGCGCCGCCAATAATACCAATCAAAGTTGCTATATCCATGAAAATCTCCTAATTTTCAAAACTGTGCTAATTTGCTTTCTATTAGATTATCGAATTATAATTCCTGTTTGTTTATTCCAATTTGCCTTCGGTAGGAAATAATCTCTTGAATAACTGCGTCAGGACTGTCTTTTAAAACGATTTTTTTTCCAGACAAAAATGTAATCGTCAAGTCTGGATTCTGCTCCATGCTTTCAATCATGTGCGGATTTATCCAATATTTTGAGCCGTCAAGCTTTGTAACAGGAATCATTTTTACCCACCGTCTACTATAATACTTAAATTTGATGAACATTGAAAGTATCTGTTATTTTATCGGCCGGATTTTTGCGATTGTTTACATGTGTTTACAGGCCGAGCGGACGCAAAATGATGCTTCAAAAGCAAAATTAAAATCTCCCGATAACTTTTTATTATAATCTCCAAAATTTATTGTCTTTTTTTGAAAGTTAAAATAATTTTTTTTAGTCAGAATTAAAAACAAAATGAACGAAATTGAACTGCAATCAAAAAGTTCAAGCGAAAAGTAAAATTCAGGATTTCAGATTCTAAAAAAGGAGTTATAAAAATGGCAATAAAGATTTTGATTATCGAAGACATCCCGGAAATGTCGCAGCTTGTCTCAATGTACATAAAAAAAGACGGAATGGAGCCGCTTCCAGCCCTTAGCGCGGAGGAAGGACTTGAAATCTTGAAAATCGAGACTCCGGACCTTGTGATTCTTGACCTGAATCTTCCGGGAATGAGCGGATTTGACTTTCTAAAGAAATTCCGTTCTGAATTCAAGACGACAATTCCAGTGATTATCGTTTCGGCGCGGGACGCAGATCAGGACATAATCAGCGGGCTTGAATACGGAGCGGACGAATTTGTCACAAAGCCTTTCTCGCCGAAAGTCCTCGTGGCGCGCGTAAAAGCGAATTTAAGGCGCAATTCCGATATTTCGGCGGCGGCCGAGGAAACTTACAAATTCGGAGATTTTACGGTTTTGCTGAATTCTTGCGTTCTAAAAAAAGGCGCAGAGAAGATTCCTCTTTCAGCAAAAGAATACAACGTTCTTGAATTTTTCATAAAGCACGAGGGCGAGCAGCTCACGCCTGAAAAAATCTATCACTCTGTATGGAAAGCCGAATTCGGCGACTTTACAGCGGTTGCGGTTTACGTTCAGCGTTTAAGGAAGAAAATTGAAAAAGACCCGGCGAATCCAGAGCATTTGAAGACTGTTTTCGGGCTTGGCTATGTGTTTGCAAAATAATTTATTTTCATCAAGATTCGTTTCAGAATTTTAGGAAATCAAGGAAATTTTTGGAAAATAAAATGAAAATCAAAACTCAGCTCAGGCTTTTTCTTGCTGGCGTGATTCTAGTTCCGATGCTTGCGATTTCAGGCTTTGAAGCCTATCACTACCTGAACCGCCCAGAAAAAATGCTTTTCGACGGCTACCGGCAAATCAGAAATATGAAGTCCCTTCATCTTTCAAAAAAAGACACTGTTGTGATGAAGCAGATTATGAAAACTCTTCCTCCGAATGTCGATTTTATTCTCATTTCGCACCACAAAGACATTCTGATGACGACTTTCCCTGAATTTAAAGGCAAAACGCAAATCGATGACGAAACGCTTTTTGACTACATGAACAGCACAAGCAACAAATATTTCTATCAGATTGTCTCGCCGCCGCTAGAGGATACAGACTCGGAGATAATCCTGATAAGCCGTGTCCAGCGCGACCAGCACAGGAAAAAAGGCGGATTCGAGAAATTTGTCGCGATGACAATCTTTTTCATAATAATCTTTGAGATTTTCTGTATCGCGTTCATCTATATTGTCTCAAGAACAATCACGCGCTCAATCACGCTTCTTGACAAAAACACAAAAAAAATCGCGGGCGGAGAGCTTGACGTGAAGCTCGAGTACGAGAAAAACTCAAAAGACGACAACGAAATCACAAGTTTAACAGAAAACTTGGAAAAAATGCGGCTCGCATTAAAAGACGACAACGAGCGGCGCACAAAATTCATAATGGGAATAAGCCACGACCTGCGCACTCCAGTCGCGGTGATAAAAGGCTACACAGAGGCGATGAGCGACGGAATGTACGAGAACCCGGACGAAATCAAAAAATCGCTTGAAATAATAGAAGCAAAGACCGACCAGCTCGAAACGATGATTAACACGCTGATTAACTTTGTGAAGCTCAATCAGACAGACTGGCTGCAGCAGCTCAAAAAGCAGAAGCTTTTCCCGGTAATCTCCGAATTCGCGAAAAATTCCGTTACGACAGGCGAAATCTTCAAGCGGAAAGTAAGCGCGAAAATCGAAATCGACGAGAGCCTTGAAATTCCTTTTGACAAGCTCCTTTTCCAGCGGAGCCTTGAAAACCTTTTCTCAAACGCAATCCGCTACACAAGCGAAAACGACTCGGTTGAAATAAGCGCAGTTCAGGAAAAAATCCAGAACAAAAAATCCGTGAAAATCGCGATAAAAGACTCAGGAATCGGAATCAAAAAGGAAGACTTGGACAAAATTTTTGACTTGTTCTATCGCGCCACAAATTCAAGGCGAGAGGAAGGAATGGGAATCGGGCTTTCAGTCGTGAAGACAATCGTGAACGCGCACGGCTGGGACATAAAAGTTTCATCTGAAAAAGATGTAGGAACAGAATTTGTAATCACAATTCCAGTCTTGTAATTTTAGTTTTTATATATTGAAGAAAATTTAATTGAAGAATATCAGCCGTTTTCCAAAAACAGGTTTCAAAAACGCTCATCATTCCGAGCTTGACTCGGAATCTGCAAGAAAAATACAGAGCAGATGCTGAAATCGGGCAGTTTTCTGCTCGTCTTGAATTCAGCATGACGACAAACGCAATTCATTTCAAAAAATCCGGCAAATCAAAATTCCAGTTTTCCAAAAATCAAAATTCCTAATCAAAATCATTAAAAGCCCCGAAAAATCGGCGTTTCGCCTCTCATCACAGCGGTGATGATTTTTTGATGACCGTTTGCGGGCGTTTTTCGTTTACACAGATTTTTTTTGCGGTATCTTAAAGGCACAAGGACAGGCAAAAACGGCTTTTGAAAAATCAGAATCAAAAACTGAAAACTCTTCTGCCCTTCTGGAGGTCTTATATGCAGCTGAAATTTTATTATTGCAGACATTGCGGAAAAATCATCGCAATCGTAAAGGACTCTGGCGTTCCGACAGTCTGCTGCGGAAGCGATATGCTCGAGCTTGTCCCGGGAACAATGGAAGGCTCAATGGAAAAGCACATTCCTGTAATCAAAGTTTCTGGAAACACCGTCTCCGTGACAGTCGGCTCAAAGCTCCATCCGTCTGAGGCAGAGCATTACATCGAGTGGATTTTGCTGCAGACCGACAAGGGAATCCAGCAGAAATGGCTCCAGCCGGGAAATTCCCCGAATGTGGACTTTGCGGTTATGACAGGCGAAAAAGTCGAGGCGGCATACGAATACTGCAATATTCACAGGCTCTGGAAAGCGGAATTTTAGGAAACACAGCCTTTCATCCGCGCTCACGAAAAAAACAGCCGTTTCATCAACGCAGAATTTTTAAAAGAAAATCCGAAAGAAAGAATCTTCCAAACCGCGCAGGAAAACGGCTGAACTTCAATCAAAAACAAAAAAGGAGATTTTATGAAAAAAGCGACACCATTGACTTCAATGCTGAACACCCAGATTCAAAAGGAATTCGAGTCGGCATATCTTTATCTTGGATTTGCGGCGTTCTTCGAGCAGCAGGGGCTTCAGGGATTTTCAGAATGGTACAAGCAGCAGGCCGAGGAAGAAAAGGAGCACGCTGTAAAAATTTACGACTATCTCTGCAAGACAGGACAGCCTGTGGAGCTTCTTCCGATTTCGTCTCTGAAAGCAAAGCCAACTTCAATACAGCAGGCGCTTGAAAAAAGCCTTGAGCATGAGGAATACATAACAAGCCTGATAACCGCGCTTTACTTTCAGGCGGAAAAAGAAAAAGACCTGTTCGCGAAAAACTTTCTGAACTGGTTTGTAAACGAGCAGTTCGAGGAGGAGCAAAAGGCAGGCGAGCTGATTATAAAATACAACCTCTTCGGCGCGACTCCTGAAGGACTTCACGCGCTGGACAAGGAGCTTGGCTGCCGATAAAAGCCTGAATTTCAAATTTCAGCTGACCTTGGTTTTAAATGCGCTTTCAACAGAAGTCGCTCACTAAAAACGATAAAAGCCTAAGCAGCAAGGCTGGCGCAAGCCCAAGACGTTTATATCGGCTAGCTAGCCGGCTCGTTGCCGAAAACTGATTACGCGCATTTTGCTTAGTTTAGCCAAAAAGTTTTTTATCCAGGCTAGGAAATGGATTTTCAGAAACGGACAAAAATCTAAAAGCCTTTTTTCCCTGAACGTCTGGATTCCGCTTCCGCGCGCTCTTTTTTGAACAAGTCCATAAGCTGCTCGCGGGTAAGATTTCCGTTCCGCTCGCGCGCAGCTTTTAGCTTCCTGTAGACCGTGTTCTCGCTGAATCCCTCGACTTCCTTCTGATAGATTTTTCCGCCGGAAAGCTGCTCAAGAATCTTCACCTCGTCCTCATAAAGAACCAGCCTTTTCCGCTCAAACTGGTTGTCAAGCACAAAGAAAACGCTTCCGACAAACCAGATGCTCCGCGAGATATGAATCAGAAAATTGCACAGGCTCTCTCCGTTCAGCGAAAAAGCCACGCACACAACCGAAAAATAAAGCGCAAGCGCGATATACTTAATTCCCGGCTTAATCATAATCACAATGCACACGAGAAAAAGAGCTGTAAAATTGTTGAAAAGAAAAGTCTTCTCAAACGCAATCATAAAGACAAGAATCACAGCGTAAAAAAGATAAAAATAAGAGAAGCACTTTCTTCTAAACAGAAACGCAGCAGGAATATAAAGGAAATTCATCACGGCGATAATCCAAGTTCCGACAAAAAATCCCTCGCTCACGCCTTTCCAGACATAAAGCAGGCACAAATCGCCAGAAAGAATCCCCGTAAAAAGAACAAAATGCTCGCTCAAAAAATCACTGAAAACATCGTTTTTCATCCGCCCACTCCAAAAGTTTTTTTAAATTTGACAGACAGCTTTTAGCCATCAAGAACCGCCGAAAATCCAAAACAGAGCCGCAAAAGCGCACAAGCACGATTTATAAGAAGATTCTATTTATTTTATGATACCACCTTGTCCCGGATTTTGCATTGAAAACTTCGGCTTTCAGAACAAAACAAGAAAAAAATTATGAAATGCAAAAAAATCACAGGCGGCACAAAATTTGGGCGTTCCCCGGCATCCTGTCGCACAAGAAGCTTCGCTTCTTGCAGTGTTTCTGCCTCTAATCCGCCATCCGTGGCGGAATCAACTTCCGCAGAATAATTGTTTTTGGCGGCAAATGTCGGGTCGGGCTTTCCAGCCTTCGCTCACGCTCATTCTTCAGCAACCTTTGGTTGCCTCAGAACTTCGGGCTTCCAATCCCTAACGCATTAGCGTTGGGACGTGCGCGTAAGCGCACATGTCAAATACCCGAGTTTTTCGCCACAAAATCTCGCAGCAAACCTCATGTTTGCAAATCCCTGACGCAAAAAAATATTTTTACAACTTATATTTTTCGATGAGCTCTTTCCATTTCAATTTATGAACTTTCTGCAGTTCTTTGTCATCAGAAACTTCGTCAGTATAAATTGAAATAAATTCTTCAAGATTTGTAATCAATCTTAGATAATATTTTATTGTTGGCAATAGGCCGTTGATTATTATTTTGCAGCCGTGTTTTTCCTCAACTTCATTTACAATGCTTTCAATTTCTTCTTTTTCTGATTCTTCAATTCCAAAAACGGAAAGAACATAGTAACGAGACGGATTCCATTTATATATTTTGTCGCGGACAACTCTCATAATCTGTGCGGAAATTTTCTTATCTAGTTTTATTTCAATTGATTCAAAAGTTTTTCCGTTTTTGAAAATTTCTATATCGCCGGAAGCCTTGTTTGTTCGGTCGCAGGCAGTCAAACTTGAAAGTTCCGCAAGAGCACATTCTTTATAACGACTCATCTCTTTTATCAAAATAGAATAAATAGAATGAAATGCAAGAACAGGAAGTTTTGCTCCATTATGAGTCGCATACTTGCAAAGAAAATGCTCTTCTAAAGCTTTTATTATGGCTGAAATTGTAAGGTTTTCAGGATTTTCAAGCGGAACTATTTTAACTTGATATTCCTTCACAACTTCATCAACAGTGCGAAGCAGAAATCTTAATAAATCCAATGCACTTTTGGGATTTTTCTGAACATAATCAAGAGTATTCAAAAATGGCTTTTTTAATCCAGATGCTATATTTCCTGAATAATCCTTTGTGTATGGATAAGGCTGTTCCAAACTTCGTGTAAGCCAACCGCTTTCCGCCATTGCTGGAAGCCCAAGTTTTTCTAAAATAGGCGTAACATTTGCGGTATCAAACGACCGCCCTGAAAATCCGTTTGGAAGCTGCGCCTGATGATAACGAATATCCTGCTCTGGATGCAGATGCTTATAATAAAGTAAAGTTACAAGAACTGTATAAACGCCTTTCTGTTTCTGACATTTTTTGCCTATTGCTTCCACATCTTTTAAAACTTCTTGCGGAATATTTGTCCTAAACAGCTTTGAAGAGAGGCAGCTCTGATAAATCATCTCCAAATTGTCCAAAACTTTCTCCATTTTCAAACCCCTGTCGTTTTATTGCCTGGGCAAGCTCATAAATCATTGGAACTACAACAGAATTTCCAGCTTGCTTATAAGCATTCCCTTTATTGGAATCCCTTTTAAAACTTTCAGGAAATCCCATCAGCTTGTAACATTCATTTAATGTCAATTTTCTTACAGCATCTTCTTCAGGAATATAAATCCAAAATCTTCCGCTCGTTTCCTGAGAAGGCAATGTGGGATGAATTCCGTGGCTGGAATAAATCCTGTTTGGTTGCCTGTGGCAACGTGATAAATATTCTGTGTTAGGTCGGACACCTTTTTTCCATGTTCCTTTGTTTCTGTAGCCGCAAAAAATCAAGCCCGACGGCTGAGTTTTTATAAAGTCGTCTGAAAGCAATGTGTATTCATCTTTTTTTAGATATTCGAAATCGCCTGTCTTGTCTAAAATGTCCTTTATGTAGACTGGATTTGACTTTCTCATGTCGTCAAAGTCAAATTTTCCGTACTTAGTTGCGACTATGATAATTCTTTCCCGGCTTTGCGCCACACCAAAATCTTTTGAATTCAATACTCTAAATGATATTTCATAACCAAGATTTTCAAGATTTTGCAAAATAACTCTGAATGTGTTTCCGTTGTCGTGGTCTATTAGATGCTTTACATTTTCAAGGACAATTGCAAGCGGCTGTTTTTTTTCGACAATCCTGCAGATTTCAAAAAACAAAGTTCCTCTTGTGTCTTCAAAGCCTTTTTTCCGTCCGCAAATGCTGAACGGCTGGCAAGGGAAACCGCCGCATAGAACATCAAAATCGGGAATCTCATCAGCGGAGATTTTTGTGATGTCTCCAGCCGGCAAGTCTCCATAATTTTCTTTGTATATTTTTTTGCATGATTCATTTATTTCTGAACTGAAAACACATTTAAAGCCTGCTTTGTCAAATGCTGTGCGGAATCCGCCTATTCCGGCGAACAAGTCAATATATTTTATTTCTTTATGTATAGTTATATTCATTTAATCAGATAATACTTTATTGCTTGTTTTTTTTCTACAAAAATTTATGAGTTAAAATAACTATCATGATTTAAAAAATCTTATTGCGATATTCAAAAATAGTTGAACAACCTTTTTTTATTTTTCTAAAAATTCATGCGCCATCATAACATATTCCGCACCCCAAACTGGCGCACTTTCTTCATATGGAATCATTCCGCACGTTGTCCGCACGCACTTTCTGCAAACGGAATAATTCCGCAAGGTGAATTTGCCTGCTTTCTTGACGCGGAAAAATTCCGTTCGCTGTCAGCACACACTTTTGACAAACGGAAAAATTCCGCATAATGAACTGGCGTGATTCCAATAAACGGAATGATTCCGCAGTCTGTCCGCAGGTGATTTCTTACTGCGGAATTTTCAGGGCCTGCCGGAAAACTGCAAATCAGGCTTATCCTGTTTATTTTTTCATCTTGCCGTTTTTTACCTTGCGCTAATATTAGTATTCCCTTATTCTTCTTTGTGAAGAGTTTAATTTTTCCATTCATGGAGGAAACAGACTATCGGGATTGTACATTTTGACTTCCAGGACAGAATGACCAATCAAATTCCAGCCATTCATTTTTTCTAAGGAGGTCAAAATGAATAAGATTATTTCAAAAATCCGTGTCGCGGAGTTGGACACGCTTTCTGACGTTCTTGTGCGTCTGTACAAGGATTCTTCTGGCGGTGAGTCTGCCATTTCAAAGGACGCGAACCTTTCGCTCATCATGGCGGATGTGGAGCGTCTTTCTGCTGAAATCACCACGGCAATCAAGAGCGACCGTGTCTCAAGCACTCTTGACGAGGCGGACATTGCGCGCGACGAGATTATCCGGAACTTGGGCGACGCGCTCACAGGCTACGCGGCGATTCCTGTCGCGGCGAAAAAGGCTGCGGCGCAGAATCTTCTTGCGGTCTTCAGCAAGTACGGAAGGCAGATTACGCAGAAAAACTTTGCCGAGGAGTCCTCGCTGATTGAAAGCATGCTTGAGGACTTCGGAGCGGAAAGCCTTGCTTCTGACATTGCGGCGCTGGACGGCGTGGGCGAGCTTATTTCAGAATTGAGAGAGGCTCAGGACAGCTTCAACAAGGCGAACGACGACTTTACGAACGCGAGCGTGAACAAGAGCGAGAGCGCGACATCGGTAAAGAAAAGCCTGATTTCTGTGCTGAACGACAAGCTCGTGCCGTATCTTTCTGCGGTTGCCCCTCTTGCGGACTACAAGGACTTTGCCTCAAAGTGCGAGGCTGAAATCACAAAGGCGAACGCGACCGTAAGCACAAGAGCAAAAACAACTGAAAAAGCTGAATAATTTTTGTGATATAACAAGATGACAAAGCGGAGCATGAAAGCTCCGCTTTTCTTTCATTCCCTACTCATACTTCCATTCGCTCGCCTTGAGCTGGGTGGAAATCATTTTGCTGTAGATTCTGCCTTTTTCGCGCAGCTCCGCAGGGCTTCCCTGCTCGGCCACAACGCCGTCTTTCAGCACTACAATCTTGTCCGCGCCGTCAACCGTCCGCATTCTGTGGGCGATGATTAAGACGGTCTTGTTCTTTATCAGCCGGGAAAGAGATTCCTGAACCAGAGTCTCGTTGTCAACATCAAGGCTCGCGGTCGCCTCGTCGAGCAAAATTATCGGGGCGTTTTTCGTGTGTTTCGTATTTGTCTTTTAAAACGGAACGTAAAATTCAGGGAATATCAAAAATCTAAATCAGTTCTTCGAGAAACTGGTTCAAAAAAAGGATTCCGCGCCGGTTAAGAAAATAAATTGTGTCGTCTCCGCGTTTTTCAGCGCAGGCGAGCCGCTTTTTCTTCCAGCGGGCAAAAACGGCGTTTTCAGCTCCAATCCGCTCTTCAAGATGTTTCCCAAAACGCTCAAAAAAGTCTTTCGATGAAACGCCTTTTGTCATACGAAATCCAGTCATCAAAAATTCAAATTCAAGCGTTTCTTCATCAAGATTTTCTGTTTTCCTGATTTTCTGAAATTCGTTTGAGAAACTTTCAGGAGATTCAGGCTTTTCATTGTCTTTCAGCCCAAATTTATCAGAATTAAAACTCTGCTTTTTTCCATCTTTTAATCCGAAACTTAATTCGAAATCTTTAGAGCCAAAAATCCGGCTTTTTTCAAACTTCTCCCAAAAATCAACGTAGGCGGCAACAGAAAGCGTGTTTGTCCAGCGAAGCGCAGTTTTAGAGTCAAAATCATAGACAGTTCCGACAGCCCCGCTTCCGGCTCCAATATAATTTTTCTGCTTCCAGTAAGAAGAATTGTGGACACTTTCAAAGCCCGGCCGCGCGAAATTTGAAATCTCGTACTGAAAAAATCCTTTTTTCTCCAAGATGTTTCTGCCAAAAATCCACATCTTGTCGGCCTTGTCCTGCGAGAATCTCACTTTTCCGTCTTCAATTTTCTTCCATAAAGGCGTGTTTTCTTCAACAGTCAGCGTGTAAAGCGAAACGTGGTCGATTTTCTTAAAGTCATCGAGAATCTTAAACTGACTTTCAAAAGACTTGTAAGTTTGCCCCGGAAGCCCGGCGATAAAATCAACACTAAGCCTTCCATTCCAGAATTTTCCAAGAAGAGAAAGCGCGTTCAAGACCGTTTTCACGTCGCTTTTCCGGTTCACGGCACGCAAAGCCTTGTCATCAAGAGCCTGAATTCCCATAGAAATCCTGTTCGCGCCCGCTTTTTCAAGGATTCTGATTTTTTCTTCCGAAACATTTTCAGGATTCACTTCAACCGTGATTTCGCATTTTTCAGGATTCAGAGCAATTTTAAAAACGCCGCTTATCAAGTCAAAAAGCTGGTTTCCGCTTAAAATTCCCGGAGTTCCGCCGCCAAGATAAATTGACCGCCAGCGTTCTATCTCGTAAAGCTCCGCGTAAAAACGCGCCTCGTTCAAAACCGCACTGATATAGCCGTCTGAAACATCGTTCTGCTTGCCCTTGCGGTCTTTTTCGGCAATGCTGAAAAAATCGCAGTAGTCGCATTTCTGGCGGCAAAAAGGAATGTGAATGTAAAGGGAAGAATTCATTAAAAATTAGAAAATCTTGAACTTGTTGAAAGGAAAATAAAGCAGCAAAACCTTTCCTTTGATTTTCTGCTGCTTTACAGGTCCCCACACGCGCGAGTCAACGGCGGAAATTCTCTTGTCTCCGAGAACAAAATATTCGTCGTCGGCAAGCGTGATTTTTTTGACTGAAGATTTCGCGCCAAGTTCCACATCCCATCCGGCAGGCGGAACCAAGACCTCAACGTTGTATTTTTTCTTGATGACTTCAAATTCCGTAAGAAAATGCGAGTCTGACTTTGATTTTATAAAGACAACATAGCGGTCAATGTAGATTGTGTCGCCTGGAAGCCCGATAACACGGCGCATTACAGGCTTTGAGCCTTCGCCAGCATTGTCCGTGAAAGGCTTCCACTGCCGCGCAGTAAAAAACAGGCAGATATTGTTTATGACTTTTTTCGGAACGGAAATTTTCTTCTGCTCATAATTCTGGACAAGAACGACATCTCCGCGCGAAGGGCTTTTCAAAAGCGGAGCGACAAATTCAAAGCTGTTTGCAGGAATGTCTGAAGCCATCGAGTCCGACTTGCTGCAGACAGGATACAAGACAAAAGACATAAAAAGCGACACGGCAAGAATCACAAGAATCACAATTCCTGAAACAGAAAAGATTTTGCTGTAAAGCTCTTTCCGCATTTTATAAGAAACAGCGTAAATATTGTTGTCCATAAGATTCCTAAAACAAGAAATTTTTCTTCTAAGGATAACGATTCATCGTCTTACTTGCAAGGCGAAGTTTTAACGTCTATAATTTTCGGATTATGGCGGAAAATGTAAAAATCATCGCGCAGAACAAGAAAGCAAGATTCGATTATTTTGTCGAGGAAAAATATGAGTGCGGCGTTGAGCTTGAAGGAACGGAAGTTAAGTCCGTGAAAAACGGAAATCTGTCCTTTCCAGACTCTTTTGCCGAAATTATAAACGGCGAAGTATGGATGCGTAATTTCCATATTTCAGAATACAAATTCTCATCGATTTTCAACCACGACCCGGACCGCAAGAAAAAGCTTCTCCTTCACAAGGAAGAAATCAAGCGGCTTCAAAGAAAAATCGACGAGAAAGGATTCACGCTCATTCCTTTGGATGTCTATCTAAATAAAGGAAGGGTGAAAATCACGCTCGGAGTCTGCAAGGGCAAAAAGCAGTTCGACAAGAGAGAAACAATAAAGCAGCGAGACCTCGACCGCGAGATGTCAAGAGATTTCAGGCACGGCCTTAACGGCTGATTTTACCTGAACCGTGCTTCTTGGGATTTGTTTTATTTGATGAAGAGTTTTAGCTTAAAGAAACATACAAAAAAATTTCTGCTCTCCCTGTTTTTTTCAACAACGCTTCTTGCGGCGCAAAGCCTTCAAGTTGACTATTACGGCGTTGTCTCTTCATCGGCGGACTCCAATATGCTTAAAATGGCGCAGGACGTTTTCTACACGCAGCTGAAATCAATCGACAGCATTATCGTAATTGACAAGCGTCCTGACCTTTCAAAAACTCTCAGCTCAATTCCAGAGCCGGACGCAGAATCATCGAGAATCGCATTCTACGCGGAAATCATCGAGGAGCAGAATTCAGCCGGGAAACCTGTCTGGAACTGCAAATTCGACGCCGTAACTCCAAGGGACGGAATCACGCACAGCAAAAGCGAAGTTTTCGAGTCCTACTACAAGATTCTCGTGAACGCGAAAAACTCGATAGAAGCCGTCTTGAACGAGCTTCGAGGCCCGCAGAAATACATTGAGGACGCAGACAGCGAGAATCTCGCGGGAAACAGAAACTCAAGCATAAACATCGAGTCGCTCGCAGGAACATGGACAGGCGAGCCTTTCACAGACAAAATCATAATTCTCCGCGGCGGGAGAGGATTTGTGGTCTACAAGAACGGCGCCACAATGAACATCAGGATTATCGCAGGCAAAAGCGACTCAGAAATCGAAGTGAGACAGGCAGGACGGGCGAACGCATCGTTCTTCACGGAAATTCCGCGCGAGACCGCCCTTTTGTATGCGCCGTCTGCAAATCCAATCGTCTGGAACTTGAAAATCACATCGCAAAACACGCTTGAAGGCACAAAGACAACGCTCATCACCGAAAACGGCGGCGCAAGCGCGAAAGAAGGAAAAATCAGCACGGTCTGGACAAGAAAATAAACTAAAAAGATAAAACCGCCACGCACTGAAATTGAACTGGGCAACGCATGGCAAAACGCCACGAGCAAAAAATGAATCAGCGAACGAATGGCAAAACGCCGAAAAAACCGTCATGCTGAATTTATTTCAGCATCTTTTCATAGATTCCGAATCAAGTTCGGAATGACATCATTGAATTTTACGGATTCCGAAATCAATCAGTTTTCTTCTCATCTTGACTTCGGAATGAATCATTAGATTCTGAACTCACGCAGTCTTCCGTTCGCCTAAAATTCGGAAACGGCTCTGATTTTTTATCTCAATGAAAATAAAATCTCAAAAACACAAAATGCCGAAAACTAAAAACCGCTTAAAACTTCGTGCAAAGAGAAAAATCCCGCCCGCAATTCACGCAGAAACCGACATCTAATCCTAATTCAGATGAATCTGCCCCTGACGAAGGACGTTCACTTTTCCGCTCTCGTCAATCGCGACAATTGTTGAAGGAACGCCGCCTTTTTTATCTCCGTCGTCAACAATCAGCTCAACTTCCTTTCCAAACTCGCTTTTTATCTGCTGAATATTGTCAAGCACAGGGCTTCCGCTCCGGTTCACGCTTGTAGAATAAATCGGCGCGCCGCAGATTGAAATAACTTTTCTGAGCCACTCGTCTCCAGGACAGCGGAACGCGGTCGTCTCAAAATTTCCGTCCTCGGCAAAAGTATGCACGATAATCGTAAGAGGCCCCGGCCAGTAGGAAAGAATCTCCCCGGGAACAACATCTCTCGTGTATTTTTTCAAGTCTTCAGGACGGGCAATAAGCTGGATAAAATGCTTGTTCTCTTCCCTGCCCTTTATCTCCATGATTTTTCTATCTGTATGATAAGAATAATGTCTTCCGTCAACAATTCCGGAAAAACCATAAACAGTGTCGGTCGGGAGAACCACGACTTTTCCACGGCGAATGTAATCCGCAGCGATTTGAGCGGACACATCATCAGACTTGCGGCAAATCATAAATCGGTATTCCTTTCATATCAATTTTCTTGTTTTCAGATTCTTTATTCTTGTAATCTTTCAGGATTATGTAAAGACACGCGACAAAAAACATCAGAATTCCGGAGATTTTGCAGAACCACTCGGGAAGAGTCTTCGGGCTTATATATTTTACTGGAGTTCCTGTCTCAAAATGATAGTCGCCGCTTTGGACAAGGCCGTTTATTTTCACAAGTTTCTCGCCGTCACGCACATAGCCCATTTTTCTCGCGAAGCCCGCAATCACGTCCGGGTCTTTTTCGAGGGCTGTAACTTCAAGAGAAAGGCTGTCGTTGAGCTTTTGAATTTCGTCGGCACGCGCGCTTAAAATTCTTTTCTGTTCCCTAAGCTGCTCGTCTGCCCAAAGGCCGTCGCTTCCGCACGTCAAAGAAACAAGAACATATATTGCGGTTCCTGCAAGAGCAGCTGCAAGAAATTTAAACACTTTTAGCATGATGATAAAAATATCGGCAGAAGTTCCAAATTCTTAAAAGCAAGTTAAGGGCAATTTTCCGAATTTTCCCCGACTTTTCAATTCAACAGCCGAGTGATAAAATAACTATTGTTTTGAAAATAATATGTCGATATAAAACAAGACTAAAAATATTTTCTTTTCTTAAAAACAAAGGGGAAAGCTCATGAGTGAATCGAACAAGTCAGACAAGACACAAGAATTAGACAACTATGGAGTCTGGGTGAAAAAGCCGCCGCGGACAGTCTCGTCAGAAGCGGATTCCGAATTCAATGTTGTTGACAACACGCCGTTTGATTCAGGAGACAAGGCTCTCACAGCGGATGAGCTTTCCGCGCTGACCGCCCCAAGCGATTTCTCAACTGAAAACACAAGCGCAGACACTTTACATTCAGAACCTGGAGAGAATGCGATGAACACGATGAACGAAATGGAAGACATCGATATTGACTCATTCATGGACGGAGCCGACTTTTCAGGTGGAGAAGCAGGCGACACAAAAGAGCAGAAAACAGAAGCAAATCCGGCAGCAAACGAGACAGAAGATGTCTCGCTCGATGAATTCCTTGACGGAGGAGTTTTTGAAAGCGATGACGGAGGCTCGGCCGCTTCAGAAAAGTCAGAAATGGAGGCGAAAGAAAAAGCTGCAAACAGCGCGGCAAATTCAAGCATTCCTGAATTTTCAGTTTCAGACGACTTTTCACCAGCTGACGGCATCACAGTTTCAGACGCAGAGCCGGTGTCATCTCAAAATTCTTTTGCAGATGACGCTCCGCTCGACATCGACCTTTCTTTTGACGACGCTCCGGCAGCAGACTCATCAACTGAAACAGCCGCGGAAAGTTCCGCATCTTCCGAGCCTGAATTTGAGACAATCGCTTTGGACTCATTTGACGCGCCAGCCTCAGAAAACTCAGGAATCGCGTCTGCTTCTTCCGCTCCAACAACATTCTCAGACGGAAGCGAAAGCGTAGACTTGTCAGAATTTGGATTCGACATCAACGCGCCGGAATCTTCAAGCGAAAACGAAAGCAGCGAGACAGAAGAAAAAAAGGAAGAATCCTCATCTCCAGCAAGCGGAGAAACAGAAGAAGTTGACCTCTCAGAATTCGGCTTTGACATCAACGCGCCGGAATCCACAGACGATGAAACAGAAACAAAAGAAGACTCAACCACTGCCGAAGAAGAAAAAACTCTCGCGGAGAAAAGCGAGCCTGCTAAAACAGAACTTCCAGAGCAAGCGCAGGCAGAAGACATTTCTTTTGAGGAAATTCCTTCGCTTGACGAAAACGGCAAACAAAATGAGGCGGAAACAGATTTAGGCTCAATTTCTTTTGACGAGCCGGCGGTTTCAGAAGAGACATCTCTTGAATCTAATGAACCTGAAAATAAGGAGCCGGAAGTTGCAGAGTTCTCAGAGCCTGTAATTGCAGAAACTTCGGTTCAGGAAGACGAAATTCCGCCGCTTTCTAATGAAGAAAAAATTCCAGAGGAAGATATAAAGCAGGAAAGCATTGACGTTCTCGATATTGACGCGCCTTCAAGCGAGATTCCTGACTCATTCGACGAGGAGACGGCGTCGCTTTTTGCGGACGAGCCTGAAGCGACTATTGTTGAGCAGGGCGAGCCTGTCTTTGAGGAGACTTCGGTTGATATTTCGGAGATTCCAGAGCCAGTTTCTGACTCGGTTTCCGTTCCGGCAGCGGAAGAAAAAACAGACGACTCAAATCCGTTCACGCTTCCGCCTGACGATGCTTTTGCTAATCAGAAAATCGAAAGCGAAATTCCAGCCACGCAAGAAAACAACTTTGTCTCAGCAGAACCAGTTTTTGAAGAGCCGGAAGACAAAGAAACGAACGTTTCAGAAACAGAATCGGTCATGCCAGAAGAGCCTACATCAGCCGCGCCAGCGGAAACTAAAGACGTTCCGGCAACGCCAACATCAGAAGAAAAAATTGCTGACGCGACAGCCGGAAAAGACGCGGAAATTGCAGCTTCAACGAACAGCATTTTAAGCCAGATTGTCTCAGAGCTTGCCTCGCTCAAAAGCGAAATTTCAGGACTTAGAAATGAATTTGAGGAAATCAAGTCGAAAGAAGCCGCAGCTCCGACAGAATCGCCTGATGAAAAAGAAGAGAGCACAGGATTTTTCAGCGAGAACGGTGAGGACGACACAATCGCTCTTTCTGTGGACGAGCTTGACAACATTCTCAACAATGCAGAAATGGTCAACGAGGAGCCGGACGATTCTAAGAAAGACGAAATTTCTGAGCCGGCTGCAAAAGACACGGCAGAAACAGAAAATCCAGCCGAAGAAAAGTTCGAAGAGCCTGAAATCAGCGAGCTTGAAGAGACAATTTCAGACGACGGGCAGAACGAGCTTCCAGATTATATTTCAGATGACGAAAGCAGCGACGCTCAAGATGATATTTTTGTTCCAAAACCAAACGAGCAGCCAGAGACATCAGAGCCGAAACTAGAATCTGACGAGCCAGCGGAAGAAACTTTGCCGGAAGAAAATCAGAATGAATACATTCCAAGCGAAGACATTTCTTCTAATGAACTTACAAATGAAGAACCTGTTTCTGAAAACGCCGAGCCGGAACTTTCATCTGATGACCTTTCAATCGGTGATTTCTCATTCGATGACGGCGCGCAAGACGAGACATCTTCGGATTCAGTTCTCCCGAAAGAAGCAGAGCCAGTTGCAGCCGAGCCATCTGAAAGCGAAACGCGAACTACAGCCGAAAATGAAGCAGCAGACTCAGAACCCGACTCACAGAAAGAGAATCCTGCAGAACCTGAAATCGAAACAAACTCTCAGGAATCTGTTTTGGAATCAGCAGAACAGGAAGAGCAAAATGCGGAAACGCTCGAAGAATCGGCTATGCCGACAGAAAATGCTGAAATCAGCGAAGAGCCTGCAATTTCAGAAATCTCGACCGAAAAAGCGGATGAAAGCACAATTGACGAGCCGTTTGACTTTGGAAATGAAAACACAGCCGACGACGAAGCAAAAAGCATCGCAATTTCAAATGACGAGCTTGAAAATCTTCTTGCGCCAGAGCCTTCAATCAGCGAGTCTCTCACAGACGCAAACTTGGATTATCTTGCTTCCGACGCGGAAATCGGCAAGGCTGAAAACGCAGAAGAAAATCCGGCATCGTCAATTCCGGGAAATCTCCAGAAAGAAATCAAATCCGTGCTTTCTTACATGGATCAGCTTTTGGAAAATCTCCCTGAAGACAAAATCGCGGAATTTGCGCAGTCTGAGCAGTTTGAAACTTACAAAAAACTTTTCAAAGAACTCGGGCTCGACAAATAAAAAGGCAATCTGAAAAGGAAAATCTGATGGAAATCTTAAACGTTTCAGAAAATGAAGGTCTTCTCAACAAAGCGCAGGCGATTCTTGCGGAAATAACGCCGAAATTCTCAGTCTGGGCAAAACGTCTCGGCTACAAACGGGCAGGAATAATGTCGCCGCTTTCAACTTCGGAAGGCAATTTCTACTATATTACTGACAGTCTGGGAGTTAAAGCTGTTGAGATGGCGAGATTCCACGAATCAGAAGAATTTTGGAACGAGACGATTTCAAAGACATCTGAATGGCAATGTTTTTCATCGGATTTCAATGAGATTGAAAAATTTCGGCCGTTTTTCAGCGAGTCAGTTTTTGAAAGGATAAACAAGATTTTCTTTCTTCCATTCGGAGAGCGCGAGCGGCCTTATATTTTCATCACTGTCGAATTTACTGACGATGACGACTTGACGCTCGATGAAGCTTCAAAAACCGCAATTCAACTGAAAAACATCAAGGAATTCCAGAATCAAAGCAGCAAGCTTCTTGCAAAATTTGAAAAAAATATCGATTCGGGGCTGAAAATCTCTAACAGCAGGCTTTTCATTCTTTCGCTCCGCTCTTGGATTGAAGACGCGATTAAATCTGTTGAATTTGAAAACAACGAAGTGAAAAACGCAGTGATTGAATCTATCGCGTCGTCTGCCTGCACAAAAATGAATCCTCTTTTCCGCTCGCCAAACTGCATTTCAAACGGAAAAAACGGCGAGGTCAAAATCGTGCTTTTTGCTCAGGACGACCCGGACGAGCAGCTTTTGGCGCACCACATCTCAAAAACCCTGCTTCCATTTTTGGAGACTCCAAGCTCCGGCGTTGTCAAGCCGACTTTTCTTCCTGCAGGAATTTGCCAAAACAAAAAAGGAACAGTCGCGTTCCTTTCTCAGGAATAAAAATTGGCTGTGGAATTTTTCTCCGCGAAAAACGGAGACAAAACCTGCAAAGTCAACGAAAAATCGCTCCATTCAAAATACAATCCATCTTTAGAAGGAGAAAAATTTGCTGAAAGTTTGCAGGCGGATTTTTCTCCTTTGTGCGTCATAATCCTTGAGCCTGCCCTCTCCTACTGCGCAAAAAATTTAAGGAAAAGATTTCCAAACGCGAAAATTTGCTGCATAAGATTTCTCGAAGATTTCAAGGATTTTGATTCAGCCTGGGACTGCGTTTTTTACGGCGCAAACGAAAATTTCCGCAATTTAAGCGCAGACCTTTACAACGCGCTCGGCGAGGAAATTTTGATGAGCACGCTTGTTTTTGACTGGCAGCCAAGCAAGAACATCTTTCCGAAAGAAAATTTCAAATGCTGGCAGGAAATCAAAGAAGCGATTTTAAAAGCGAGAGACGTTCTTGGAACACGCTCTTATTTTTCAAAGCGATGGCTAAAAAATTCGGTTCAGTTCTGCAAGAAAATCGGCTCAGGATTTGTCTTTGACTTTTCAAAATGCGGAAAATCAGGATTTCAAAAACAAGTTCTGATTGCAGCTTCCGGGCCGTCGCTAGAAACATCTCTTCCATTCATAAAAAAATACCGCGAAAACTTTTTTTTGATTGCAGTCTCGTCCGCGCTTTTTCCGCTTGTCTCGCACAAAATCGAGCCTGACCTTACAATTTCAACTGACGGCGGATTTTGGGCAAAACGGCATCTTTCACTGATTTCTGATTCAAAAAAAAACAGCGGCAGAGCTTTCGGAATCGAAGCCGAAGGCACATGCTTTTCAAAAATCTTTGAAAAAAACGAAATTGTTCCGCTTTGCTATGACGACGGGCTTGAAAAAGAACTTTTGCAGGCGATAGGCTGCCCTTTTCTCCTCACAAAAAGAAACGGAACTGTCGCGGGAACAGCCCTTGAATTCGCGTTCTCATTCACAAGCGGAAACATTTTTCTTGCAGGATTCGACCAGGCGCCGTCAAAAGAATTTCAGCACACGCAGCCAAACGCGCTCGAAATCATCTCGCAAAAAAGCGATTTCCGCCTTTCTCCAAAAGAAACAAGAATCACAAAGTCGCGTTTTGGCTCAAAAGAAACGCTTGAAATTTACAGAAACTGGTTCGCCGAAAATTCAAAACGATTTTCCACGCGTGTTTTCAGAATTTCAGATGACTACGATTTTCCATTTTCGCTCGGCGAAATAAAAGACATAAGCTGGAAAAATTTTGAAAAATTTTCAGAAAAAATGAATGGGAAACGAAACGAAAACAATAAAAATCAGATTCCAAGAAAATATTTCAAGATTCAAATGTCAAAATCAGAGAGAAAGGAAAAAATAATTTCAAAGCTAAAAGAGCTTTCTTCTTCCGAAGTTTTCATCAGCGAAGTTTTTCCGCTCGATTTTCTTCTATTAAAAAGAGAAATAAACGAAGAAAAAAAACTTGAAATAAAGAAAAATCTCAAAGAAAAAATTGAAAATCTCTTAAAAGAAATTGAAGAAAAAATCTAAAATGAATGAAGAAATTTTTTATTCAGGCTTAATTTTCTCGAAAGACGGCAAAAAAATTCCTGTGAAAAACGGAATTTCATTTCATTCAAAATATTCGCCTGAACGCGAGGCAGAAAATTTCGCCGCCCAATTTAAGGAAAACGGATTTTTCATTGTCTTGGGGCTTTGCGGCGGCTATCACATAAAAAAACTGCGCGAGAAATTTCCGTCATCAAAAATAATCGCAGTTGAAAATTCAAGCGCGGACATAGATTTTCTCTCGCAGATTGAAACTGTGAAAAATCTAGAATCTGAAAAAAGAATTTTCATCACAGATAAAAAAACTCTTGAGAAAACAATCGTTGAAAATTATCTTCCGGCCGTTGACGGAAATCTTTTTGTAAAGCCGCTGCGCTCATATGAAAATGCTTTTCAAAAAACTGTGGAAGAAGAAATTGAAATCATAAACCGCGCCATAAAAACGGTTTCAGCCGACTATTCAGTTCAAAAGCATTTTGGAAAAATCTGGCAGAAAAATATCCTTAAAAATCTTTCTCTCGCCTCAAAATGCGAAATTTTTCAGGATTTTGTCTCCGATTTTCCATTTTCAAAAACGGCGGCGATTATTGCGGCAGGCCCGAGCCTTAACGAAACAGCAGAAGAGCTGAAAAAAAACCGTGAAAAATATTTTATAATTTCAACAGACACGGCTTACGGCGCGCTTTCAAAAAACGGAATTGACGCAGACATTGTCGTTTCAGTTGACGGGCAAATGGTTTCGCACTCGCATTTTATGTTTTCCCCGGCAAAAAAAACGAAATTTGTCTTTGACTTAAGCGCGAATTCAGACGCGGTTCAAAAAATCCTAAAGAATGGAAACAAAGTTTTGCTTTCAGAATCCTCGCATCCGCTTGAAATTTATGCGAACTGCTACAGCGGAAAAAATCATTTCGCTCATCTTGAAACTGGAAGCGGAACCGTAACAATTGCGGCGGCGAATTTCGCAGTTCTCGCAGGATTCAAGAATCTAAAGCTTTTCGGAGCAGATTTTTCCTATATAAACGGGCTTCCCTACGCAAAAGGAACTTATCTTGACGCGAATTTCAGGCAAAATGAAAACCGAATCAAAAATGCGGAGTCAAAATTCGTGAATCTTCTTTACAGGACAGAAATCAAGACAATCTCAAAAACTCAGTTCACAACGGAAATTCTCGAATCCTACAAAAAAACGATGGAAGATTTTTTTCTTTGCCACGGAATCGAAAAAAAGCGCGAAAATGAATATTCATCAAAAAATCCGGGAATCGAGGCAAGAAAAACTTTTGAAAGATTCAATTTTGAGGATTTCAAGAAAAATTACATCGCAGAACTAAAAAAAATCAGAAAATCAGGAAATGAAATCGACATAGACGCTCCGATTTTCGCGACATTGCTTCCGCTTTGCGCCGCGCTCGACGGAGAGCGTTTTATTGCATACTCCAAAACATTAAGTTATACTGAAAGTCTATGAAAAGACCAATTACAATAATTTCGATTATCAGTATTTTACTTTTTATTGCGGCTTTATCGTGGTTTGGAATTGGCATTTATGAGGACGGAAAATCAGGCAGCGAGCATAACGAGCGTGTTTTTGACACTTTAGTTTTCAAGACTGTGAACGCCGCGAACCAATACAAAATCGGAACGCCTGACTTTTCAAAAAAATTCATAGAAGCGATTGGAAAAATCGAAAATTACAGCGCGCTCCGACTCGAAGCAAACGGAAATCTTATCTATTCTTATCCGCCGACAGGATTTTCGCTTCCATCGCCTTCGCTCACAAACACCTTCAGAAAAACTCAGTCTGCAAACGGCGGAATTTCGCTCACAATTTCAGCCTCTATGTATTCAATCCAGACGAATTCCGTCTATCATTACGCGCAGTTCGCTTTTGTTCTGATTTTGCTCGGAACTTCAATCTCGCTGATTCTCCTTGTGATTTTGCGCGACAAAAAGGAAAAGACAGATTCTAAAATCGGAAAAAATCCTGACAGCAATTTTGAAGACGAAATGAATATTGACTACGGAGATGATAATATTTTTGACGACAACGCAGAAAATGCGGAATTTTTGACCGAAACAGCGGAAAAAGATGAAAATGAAGAAAATCCTTTCGACAAGCTTGATTTTGGCAGCAACGAATCTGACGAGAAAAAACAAAATCATGAGGAAATAGAGAATTTAGCTTCGCTTTCTGAAAATCATGATTTTAATTCTGCCGATGACAGCGAAACAGACGAAAAAAACACAAAATACATAGAAGAAAATGCTTCAAAAGCTGAATCATCACAAGAAAATTCTGAAACAAAAGAAACAGAATCAGAAAATTTTGAAGAAGCCGATGAAAAATCAGAGCTTCCTTTTGCGACAGACATCTCGGACGGCGAGTTCGACATTTCAGATGAAGACTTTTTCAACGGATTAAAAGACGAAAAAAACGACACAAATTCCCCGCTGGACTCAGAGAATAATTTTGAAAACGCGTCTCATTCAGAATCAGAGAAAATTGATGAAAATGACGAAAAAACTCTTGAAGAAACAAATGCGATAAACGCAACGAGCGCGGACATTTTTGAAGAACCAGAAATATCTGAACCTGCAAACGAAAATGAAAACAGCGGCTTTCTCAGCAATTTTGACTTTGATAAAAATGCGGACATTTCTCCTGCGACAGGCTTGAAAATGCAAAGCTCGCTTTCTGAGAATCTCGGAAAAAAAATAAAGCAGTCGCTCAATGAAAAAAAAGCGCTTACGCTCGCGCTTTTGAAAATCAACAATCTTGACCGGGGAAACGCAATTTCAAACAAGCTGATTGAAATATTAAAAGACGACATTCCAGAAAAGTCGGAAATCTACGAGTACAATTCCGACGGCTACGCGATTATTTTATACAACGAAGATTTATCTTCCTGCGCAGAAACTTTTGACAAAATCTACGAAAATATGACATCTTATCTGAGGGAAAACAACTCGGCAAACGAAGTTGTAATAGGACTTTCATCTGTAAGCGGAAGAAATGTGGATTCTCAAAGGCTTGAAACAGAAGCATCGCAGGCTTTGAGCCACGCTCTTGAAGACCCGGACTCGCCGATTATTGCTTTTAGGGCAAATCCTGAAAAATACAAAGAATATATAGAAAACAAGAACGACTAGAAAAACAGCGGACTGAAACAAATATTGGAAAAGTCTCGGCGAAACGAAAAAATCTCGGGCTATAAAAAAATCTTTTGGACTTTTCTGAAAAGAAAAAATTAGAAGTTTTCAGCCCGGATTAAAATCGTCAAGCAAGTCTGAAAGATTCTGGGCAAAAGCTGAAAGCTGGCTGTTGTCTGGAAATTTCTCTTTCATAACAAAAAAATATTTTTCCGCATCTTCTGCCCTGCCCGCATTCAGCAAAAGCGTTATGTAATTTTCAAGAATCGCCTCGTCATAAGGATTTTCTTCCATAAGAATCTTGTATTTTGCAAGCGCAGTGTCAGTGTCGCCTTTCACAGCGTAAATATAAGCGAGCGAAAGTTTCAGCGAAAGATTTTCCTTGTCCAGCGAAAGCAGATGCTCGTAAGCGTCAAGCGCTTTGTCATAGTTTTTTCCAAGAGCATAGGCGCGGGCAAGCTTGTAATAAACTGACAAGTACAAGTCCTTGTCGCGCAAAGCCTTTTCATAATATTCAACCGCCTTCGTGTAATTTTTGATTCCCATATATCCGTCGCCAATCGCATTGTATTCAACAGCAAGATTTTTCAGGATTATTTTTGTCTCGCCAGGAACTCTTATTCCAAAATCAGAAATCTGATTCGAGGCGCAGCCAAAAAAAACTGAGGAGACAGCAAGGGAAATCAAAAAAAACTTTTGCTTCATCTTTATTTTTTTTCAGCCCAAGACAGTCTGCTCGATTTTTGTAAGCTGATTATGGTAAAGAGACGCGATTGAAGCTCCGTAGTCTGCAATCAGGCGGATAATGTTTCGTGGATTCTCTTTCTTGTCGCAGCCGTTCAGTCGGTCGCCGGCATCGCCCAAGCCCGGCATAATGTACGCTTTCTCGTTCAAAACCGGGTCAAGCCACATTGTGTAAAGAGTGCAGTTTGGAAGCGCGCGGGCAACACGCAAAGTTCCCTTCAAAGCGGAAATAACGTTGAAGAATTTTATCGACTTTGGATGAACTCCCTGAGACTCAAGATATTTCACAACTGTAACAAGAGAGCCGCCTGTTGCGTTCATCGGGTCGGCAAAAACCCAGTCCTTTCCGTCAAGCTCCTCAAGATTAAAGAACGACTTGTGAAGATCGAGAATGTATTCCATATTGTTCTCGCGCTTTGAGTCGTCGCGGTTGATTTTGAAAAGCGCGAACGGCGTAACGTATTTATGGCTTGAATAAGCCTCAATCTCCTTTGACATAATTATGCTCGGAAGTAGCGCGCCGCGGAGCATTACACACATCACAGAATTCTCGATTCTTGAGTCAATGTCAGGAATTTTGTGGACAGCGTAATTCTGGCAAGGATAAGCTACAGGTGTCTTGACGATAAAATGACCTTTTTTTTCAGCGTGCTGGTCAGTGTAGGCAAGGCGAAAAAGCATCTCGTATGCGCGCTGCGAGTAATAGACAAATTCCTGATGGTCAGTGTTCACATCGCGGAGTTTTGAAATCACGCGGCTCGCCTCGGCATGGCTTCCCTCTTCCGTTTCAAAAGAAAAAACTTTTATCTGAGGATTCTCCTTGCAGATTTTCTGAAGCTCGTGCCCGATTTTGTCAAAGCACTCAACGATTTTCTCCTCGTTTTTAGGCTCAAAATACTGCATTGTCTCCTTGTACATTTCGCCAAGAAGACCGATTTTCTCCTGATCGCCTTTTGTCAAATATCCGTCCAAATCCTCGGCTTTCAAGATTATTTTTTCTCCGTTCTTGTTCATTTTTCGCACCCCTTTATTTTAAGAATCTCAATAAACTGTCATATCCGAGAGTAATATCAGTGATTGTGATTTCAGCGGCTCCTGTCTGCACGATTTTTGCAGGAATCGGAAACAAAGCGATTTTCAGCGCGGCACAGGCAGCCTTTACAGTCCTTGAATCGCTCATCTTCAAGACGATTTTAAGACCGAACTGTTTTCCGTCTTTCAAATTCTTGAACTCGCCTGAAATGCTTTCAACAGGAGACGAAACATTTGCGCCGATAAAAGTCCTTATGAAAGTTTTCGGAGCTGGAGCATAAACCAGAATATCTCCTGAATTTTCAGATTCAAGAAAAGCGTAAACGTCCTCGCGCATTGAAACAGAATGAAGGTCGTTGTTCGCGCACTCGTCAAAACGCTCGAGCATTGCCTCAACATTCTTCGAGACCGCAGCAACCGAAGACGAAGGCAAGCAAACCTGATATTTCGATTTTTCGCTTGAATAATATCTGTAGTCCTTATACTGATTTTTCGACCAGCCTTTTTTCTCAGTCAAGGCAAGGCTAATCATCCTTGAAGGAAAATTTCCGTCCGCAGCAAGCTGAACTTTTCCGTTCAAGCCGATGCAGATATAAATGTTTTCAGTCCGCTCAGAAATTTTCTTTGCATCGCTTTCATCGCAGTTTGAAAGACGCATTACAGCCTGATTCACAAAATCCTGATTCGACTGGACTGGAACAACAAAATAAACCGCGCCGTCATCGTCCAAAAGCTCCACAGGGTCAACAGGATTTTCGACAGGCGCAGATTTGCAGCCCGCAAAAAAAAGGCTTGCCGCCGTAAAAACAACAGCAGCAAGTCTTGAGAATTTACGCTTTAACAACGCTAGCTCTCCATTTTTTGTCTTCAGAATCAATGTCTGAACCGGCAAAATCATCTTTCCACTTAGATTCCACAGCCAAAGTCTCGCCGAAAATCAAGTCCTTGAACATCTCGTAGGCAGATTTAAGCTCAGCGTCTCCGCCCAAAGTCAAAATGATTCTGTCTGAAACTTCAAATCCGCTTTTCTTTCTAAGATTCTGAATTCCGCGGATTAAGTCGCGCACGTAGCCCTCTTTTCTAAGGTCGCCAGAGATTTTTGTGTCCAAAGCGACGGTCAAAGTTCCGTCATTGAGAACTTTCAAGTCTTCTTTCTCTTTTCTTTCAACAAGGATTGACTCGCCGTCAAGCTCCACATTCTCGCCGTCAACAGTGATTGAGACTTTTCCGCCGTCAACAACTTTCGCAATCTCAGAATCAGAAAGTTTCAGAATTTCAGCGGCGGCGGCTTTCATCTTCGCTCCGAGCTTCTTTCCAAGAACTTTGAAGTTCGCCTTCGCGCTGTATTCAACCAAGTCGCTTTCCTTGTCGTGGAATTCAACAGACTTTACGTTAAGCTCCTCGATGATTGTGTCTTTCATCGATTCAAGAACTTTTCGCTCGTCCTCGTTGCGTGTGACAAGCTCCGCCTTTGCAAGCGGCTGGCGGTTTTTCAAGTTGAAAGTGTTTCTCAAGGAATGTCCCATTGAAACAGCTTTCTGGACAGTCGCCATCTTGAATTCAAGAGCCTCGTCGCGGAGATTCTCGTTGTAAACAGGGAAATCGCAAAGATGAACAGACTCAGGGTCGCTTTCAGTTTTTAGATTCTGATAAATCTCTTCTGTTACAAACGGAATAAACGGCGCCGCAACTTTCGCAAAAGTCACCAGAGCATAGTAAAGAGCCGCATAAGCCTCTTTCTTGTCAGCGTCGTTTTCAGACTTCCAGAATCTTCTCCGTGAGCGTCTGATATACCAGTTGTTAAGCTCGTCGATAAAATTAATTAGCGGGTCAATTGCCGCGCTCAAGTCATAGTCGTCAAGAGCCGCTGAAACATCTTTCACCATTTTCTGCGCGACAGAGACAATCCAAGCGTCAAGCGGAGAAGAAGGCTTCTTGCTGTCAAACTCATGTCCTGTGCAAGTGATTTTGTCGATGTTCGCGTAAGTGATAAAGAACGAGTATCCAGACCAAAGCGGAATCAGGAAATTCTTGATGACCTCGCGAACTCCGTTGTCCGAATAGCGAAGGTCATCGGCTTTCACAACTGCCGAGTGCGTAAGGAACAGACGGATTGCGTCCGCGCCGAACTTGTTGATTGCCTCAACCGGGTCAGTGTAGTTGCGCAAAGACTTTGACATCTTGCGTCCGTCCTCAGCCAACACAAGACCGTTTACAATGCAGTTCTTGAACGCCGGCTTTCCAAAAAGATGTGTCGCAAGAATTGTGAGCGTGTAGAACCAGCCGCGTGTTTGGTCAAGCCCCTCGGAGATAAAGTCCGCAGGAAAATGCTTTTCAAAATATTCCTTGTTCTCAAAAGGATAATGCTGCTCGGCATAAGGCATTGAGCCGGACTCAAACCAGCAGTCGAAAACTTCCGGAATGCGGCGCATTGTGCCTTTCTTGCATTCAGGGCAGGCAAAAGTGATTTTATCAACAAACTGCTTGTGCAAGTCCTCTGGATAAACGCCCGAAAGCTCTTCAAGCTCCTTGCGCGAGCCTACGCAGACTTTGTGTCCGCAGTCAGGATTGTCGCATCTCCAGATTGGAATCGGGTTTCCCCAGTAGCGGTTGCGGCTCACAGCCCAGTCGCGCGCACCTGCAAGCCATTTTCCGAATCTTCCTTCTTTGATGTGCGCAGGCTGCCATTTTATCTGGCTGTTTGAATTCAAAAGCTCTTTATGATAGTCGGCAACTTTTACAAACCACGAGCCGATTCCGCGGTAAATAAGAGGCGAGCCGCATCTCCAGCAGTGCGGATAAGAGTGCGTGTGCTGGTCTTTTTTAACAAGTTTTTTCTCGGCTTTAAGACGGGCGATTATATCCTTGTCGCAGTCCTTTACAAATCTTCCTTTGTAATCAGATACATCAGAAGTGAATTTGCACTCAGCGTCAATCGGCTCAACATTCGGAACTCCGCTTCCTCTAAAGACCTTGTTGTCATCCTCACCGAAAGCAGGCGCGATATGAACGATTCCAGTTCCGTCCTCAGTTGAAACATAGTCCGCATTGAACATTCTGAACGCGCCTTCAGCGCATTTCTGGCCGGAAATCTTCTCGCACTCAGAAGAATCAGCGAGCTTTTCAAAATAAGGGAAAAGAGGCTCGTAACGCGCGCCTACAAAATCTTTTCCTTTCTTTGTATAAACGATTTCGTACTCGTCCTCATTCTTATAATACGCGCCAAGACGCGCCTCTGCCATGATGTAGTAATCGCCGGATTCCTTGTCGAGAATCTTAACATAGTCAATCTCAGGCCCCATGCAAAGACCGAGATTAGAAGGCAAAGTCCACGGAGTTGTAGTCCAGGCCACAAAGTAAGTTCTGCCGTTCTCCATCTCCTTGTCGTCAAAAGAGGCAGGAGCTTTTGTAACCTTGAATCTTACTGTAACAGCAGCCTCGGTAACGTCCTTATAGCCCTGTGCAAGCTCGTGTGTTGAAAGAACAGTCGCGCAGCGCGGGCAGTACGGAAGAATATATTTTCCCTCATAAATCAAGCCCTTATCCCACAAAGCCTTGGCAACCCACCAGATTGACTCCATGTAGTCAGGATTCATCGTCTTGTAGTCGTTGTCAAAATCGACCCAGCGTCCCATTCGTGTGATTGTCTTTCGCCATTCAGATGTGTATTTAAGAACCGAAGCCTTGCACTTGTCGTTGAAATTCGCGACTCCGTAAGCCTCAATTTCGTGCTTAGAGTTGATTCCAAGCTCCTTCTCAATCAAATTCTCAACAGGAAGCCCATGGCAGTCCCAGCCGAAACGCCGCTCAACTTTCTTGCCCTTCATAGTCTGGTAGCGCGGGATAATATCTTTTATAGTCGATGGAATAAAATGTCCAAAATGAGGCAGACCTGTAGCAAACGGAGGTCCGTCAAAAAATACAAATTCCTCAGCCTTGTCGCGCTGGCGAATCGACTTCTTAAAAATATCGTTGGATTTCCAAAATTTTAAAACTTCTTCTTCCTGTTTCGGAAAATCTGCTTTTGAATCGATTGACTTGTACACAATATTCCTCTTGTTATTCAAAATTAAAATATTATATAAAAAAGAAAAGGATTGTTCTATACATTAAGATTGGCGCGCATTTGCATTTGCCACGCCGACATCGAAACGAAAAAACGTCGTCATGAAAAAAAGTTCGTTGCAGAAATATAAAAACGCTGTCATGCTGAACTTGATTCAGCATCTGTATTCACTTGATTTCAGCATCTGCAAATTTCTTCTTTCAGTTTCACGGATTTTATTTTTTATTTTCAGCACGGATATTTTATAAAGCAGGCCAGTATTCTTCTCACGTGCCAAACGCGCAAAAACAATGCCCAGCTGCTCCGGGTTCGCTGCCGCTCATCGCCGGTCAGACTCCAGTCTCAGCCAAAAAAAACGTCAAAAAATTTACAGAAAAGGCTAAAAAACCGCCCGCCTAGAATCAGACTGCCCGGCGACTTCGCCCTGCGCATCTGGCGTGGCACTTTTTCCCGGCAAGAAAGCTCGCAGGCAAGCAAAAGTTTTCGACAACGACAAAAAAAGGCTTCCGAAAAACGGAAGCCTGCCATAAAAAGCTGCCTGTAGGACTTGGACCCACGACCCCGAGATTACAAATCACGTGCTCTACCAGCTGAGCTAAGGCAGCATATTACTAAAGCATAATGCAAGAGCAAGGGGAATGTCAAGGAAGAAAACGCCCGCAACGATGAAAAAAGAGCGTCCCGCCACTGCTTCGCTGTCATTCCGAACATCGCGACATTGAACATATCAGCCTCGTCAGCATAGACAAAAGATTTCTGCGCGGCCGTCAGCTCCTGCGGAATCAGGTTCTTATCGCGTCTGTATGGATTCGATAGTTGATTTTTGCAAGCTCTCGTTTTGCAGACCAGCCGAGCTGTTTCTGCTCTTCTTCTTTAAGACGTTGGAATTCCCGAAGCAAGTATAATTTGAATTGAGGCGAAAATCATGAAGCAAATTCAAAAGCCAAATCTTTATGTGCATAAGTCCCGCCGTAACGCCCGGCTTTCGCAATGACTCCAATCGCATTCGTTTTTTCTATCCATTGTTTTACAGAAAGAATGAATCTGTTTAGCCCAGCTTCGTTTTTAATTCCCTCGAATTCGGGGGAATTAAAATTAGGGTTATACATTTCTTTCCATATTTCAAGAAATTCGATTGTATTTTTATTGCGCAGCCATTTTTCAAGGCAAGCCCATTTTCTATATTCTTCACCATGTCGGTCAAAGAAATACAATCTCTTTCATCAATTTAGATTACACTTATCTCTTTGTTATCTACATTTATTTTCGCCATAAACTCTCCTTAACAATTTTCCGCAACCTCTAAAGCTCCAAAACCTTCGGGGGGGGTATAGTCTGACGGATTTTTGTGGACTGCCTGTTTTGTTGCGGCG
>DHKO01000012.1:73541-74016 GCA_002404895.1 Treponema sp. UBA4692
ATGTTTCCATAAAGGCGTAGTCGATTTCATCATTTTTGACTGGAAGAAAAATCATTTCTTCTTTCACCCTTTCCCAAGTGGCTTTAAATTCGTAACAAAATTTCTGTTTTATTGATTTTTTAATTGCCGTTGTAAAGTAGAACAAAGATTCCCTACAGTCTTTATGTTTAATTGATTTTATTAAATATGCATTATAAAGAACCCCTGTTTTTTGAGGTTGAGAATAAACATTTCCTGTTGAAACTGCTCCATCATTCACAATATCTATAGCCATTTCAACATTTTCAAAATCTTCAGACCGTCCATAATACATTATTCCATTATCGCCATCCTTTGCATTGACTAATGGCAATGAATATTCTTCTGTTCGAATCTTGGAAACATCCTTTTCTTTGTCAAAGTTGCATTTCTTAAACTTAAGATTTTGTTTCTCAAACAAATCTCCTATTCTAAATTCCTTCCACTTCAATTCATT
>DHKO01000040.1 GCA_002404895.1 Treponema sp. UBA4692
AATTGAACAAAATCAAGCCGTTAGATTTTTTGCTCGAACTAAAAGTTTAGGATGAATCTTTTCGAATGACTATAAATCCTCGCAGATTGCATCAATCAGCGCGCCGACATTCTTTCTGTCGCGGGAAGACATGGACTCAAGTTTATCCGCCATTTTGCGGATTTCAGGGGAATATTTTTTTCCGCTTTCGGCATGGGATTTTCCGTTCACAAGATACTCAACGGAGACATTTAGGGCGGACGCAAGTTTTACGGCGACATCGGCGGACGGAATCGAGCTGTTCTCCTTAAGATAATTGCTCACCGAACCGGCATTAAGTCCGGCGCGTGCGGCAAGTTCCTTTATCATCAGCCCCTGATAAGAAATCTCGTCCCGCAAATTTTCCTTGAATCCCATACATAAAATTGTACGTTAATTTACTGATTTTACGTTGACTTCTAGTAAATTAACGTATATGATTCAAATCGAGTAAATTTACGTGCAAATAAGATTACGCGTAGAAATACGGAATGATAATAAGATATTGGAGATAAGAATTATGGAAAAAGATGAATTAATAAAACAGAGAAAAGAATTTGAAAAAGAAACCAAGGCACTCGGAAAAGGAATGTATGAGGCATATAAAAAAGCAACTGGCAGCAAAATTGAACTTGATGAAAAAACAGGGGAAGAGAAAGTCGGGAAAATGACAACTGCTGGAAAAGTAATAGCTGGCATAGGATTCGGTGTTCTTGCACTGTTTGGATTAGGATCATAACTTAATTTTGCATAATTTTACTAGGAAGAGGAAAAAAAATGAAAACCATAAAGTCAGTTTGCCCTGAATGCAATGCCGAAAATAATTTTTACCTTTCAACGAATGCAGAATATCTAGAAGATTTTAAAAATGATTTGGAGAAAAATCCTAACGACTTGAATACAAAGAATGTTGTAAAGGATTTTGAATCTCGAGCCAATCAAAATGAAATCTGTGCTGAATCTTTGGCAAATTGTATCGGATGTAAATGCGGATGTGATTACTATATTCAAGATAGTAAAAATTGGAATGAAATCGAAAACATAATTAATAATTTTGAGGGATAAAATATGAAAATTCAATATGAAATAACTTATGAACAAAAATCAAAAATAAGCAATGGAATTTCAACATTAAAATGTCACTATATGGCAGAAAATGCGGAAGAAGCAAAAAATTTGTTCTTAACATATCACAGAGAAAATGTTAATCAGAAATTCAAGATTTTATCTTGTATAAAAAAATAATGAGACAAAATCAAAAATTTTGTATTTTTCTTCTATTATGTTTGCTCGCTTCTGTCTCCTTTTTTTCAGAAGATTATCTTGACAGTCCAGATTTTATCGCGCAGCGCGGGTTCGGAAAATCGGAGGCGGAAGCTCAGCAGAACGCGCTCGTCTCTCTGTCAAGATTTTTCCAGATGAGCGTTTCTGTAAATTCGGCGGAAAGGACGACAATTACAGACGCAGATTACCGCAGCACGATTTCTGAGGAAGTTTTTGTGAATTCAAAAACTGAACTTTTTGCTGTTCATTTTACGAAAGCCCGGTTTGACAGAAAGCAGAAAGTCTACGAGACAACGGCATTCATCGACCGCGAGGAAGCCTGGAAAATCTACCGGCCGAAAATTGAAAGCGACATAAAAGCTTTTGAAGGCTTCTGGAGAAATGCGGAAAGTCAGAAAGAATTGTTGCTGAAAACAACAGGTTTTTCAAAGGCAGGAAAATTCGCGGAAGAAAACAAGCTGGAAGGCAAACTTGATTTTGCGCTGATTGTTTATCCCAAAAGCGAATCACTTTTCGGAAAAACACGGAATCATATTTCAGAACTGAAGTCTCTCATAAAACGGCTCTGCGGAACATTTTCCGTCAAGGTTGAATGTGAAAACGACCTTGAGAATTCTGCCGTTCAAGCCGCAGAATCATCATTCGCAAAAATCGGAATTGTCACGACGGAGAGCACCGCCGAATATATGTGCCGCATAAAAATCAGCCTTAACAGTAAAATTCTTCCGGCAGGATATTTTTACACGCCGTCCGTCACAGTCAAAATCTCAAACGGAGACAGAATAATTTTTTCATCGTCAGAACAGCTGAAAAAAACAGGAGCAAAGAACGGGCAGATTGCAGAGCAACGCGCATATTCCGCAATAGCAGAATGTGTCTCAGATTTGTTGAACAGGGAATTCATGTCTTTTTAGACATAACAGATAGACAGGAGAACTTATGAAAAAAATCATTTTTGGAACGGCCATTGCGGCGGCCCTTTTTGCGACAGGCTGTGCAACCACAGGAAATTCGGCAACAATCCCAACGGCGGAAAGGAAATCAGCTTCAGGTTTGAAAATTGCAGGAATCGAAACAACCGTAGTTGACTGGGACGGAAGAACGTTCGGAACGGAAGCAGTTCCGTCTTGGCTTTCCGCAGCGGCGCGCGGAGACTATTCCGCATACATAGGCACATTCAAAAAGAAGGACAGCGACATCTTCAGAAATTCAACTGGATACGGAGCCGACGTGCGTTCAGCGACAATGCGTGCGGACATGGCTTACTCTCGGAAAATCGCACGCGAACTTCAGCAGAGCATAAATGTCTATGCGGCGGAACAAGCAAGAAGCGGAAATCTAGGCGATGAGACGCGTCAGGCGATTGAGGAGGTCACAAAGACACAGAGCGACGCTCAAATAACCGGACATCAGAAAGCGACTGAATTCTGGCAACGCGTAATCACGGAAGATCCGATAAGCGGCGAAAAGACAAGCCAGTACATCGTATACCAAATTTATCAGATTCCGGCGTCAACTTGGACACAGACAACCGCAAGATATGTAAAGGACGTTCTCGGAGAGATTCCTGAAAACCTAACACCTGAGCAGGATTTTGTGAAGAACATGGTGAGCGAAATGCTTCACGACGCACGTTTTCCGACCGTCATGAGTCAGGAAGAGGCAAAACAGAGCGCAGAAATCAACAAGAAGATTGCCGACGCGCAGATTGCGCTCATGCCGGAAGAGCAGAAAGCCGCCGCGAATCAGGAGCTCGCACAGATTATGCAGGACGGAAACACTGAGCGGACAAAAATTCTTGCGGACGCAAAAACGGAGCAGACAAAGGCGTCGGTCGACGCCACAAAGATGGCTTACGCTTCGGGAAACAAAATCTATCAGTCAGCGGCGACAATCTCAGCCGCGGACAAGGAATGGGCTGACGCAGAGGCGATTGCGGCTTCAATTCTGTTTTAAAAGCACTATAAAGGGCAAAACTTTCCAACCCGATTTTTTGCCGACAGATTCCCGCATCAAGTGCGGGAATGACAATAGAATTTCACTTCTCGAATAAGGAAAATCAATGAAAAAAAATCTTCCGACATTCATCTTAGCAACGGCCATTATTCTGGCATCGTGTGCATCAAATTCGGTTTCCGCAGTCTCGTCGGAATCAAAAAATTCCGGGCAGACGGCGTTTTCTGAAAACCTTCCATCCAAGAATTCCCAGAAGAACTTGTACAAAGGAAAAGGAATCGCAATCGCAGTATGTCAGCCGGAAATCAGCGGAACTGTAAAAAATGAGGTATGGATTTCGCAGTATTTTCAGGATTCTCTCACAACAAAATTCTCAAGATTCTCAAAAATGACGGTTCTTGACAGGAAAAATGAGTCGCTGATAAAAGCCGAGCAGGAACTTTCCGAAAGCGGATACTACAGCGATGAAAATGTGGCTCAAATCGGTCAGCTGACAAACGCTCAGATTGTTGTAATCGGAAGCATCCGGAAAATCGCAGGCAATTATGAAGTTAATTTCCGTGCAAATGATGTTGCCACAAATGAAATTCGCGCAAGTACGGACGGGCGATATTCCATTTCGGAAATTCAGAGCGGAAAAGCCGTAAATGAAACCGCAGAATCGATTCTTGAAGGACTTGGAATAGAATTCACCGATAAGGAAAAAGCGGCTTTTGCGGAATCTGACAAAACAGAAAACAATTCAATAATGAATCTTGCAAAAGGCAATTCCGCAAAGGAAAATGACAGTCTGATTGAGGCGCTTGCGGCATACAGCCAGGTCAGAGGAAAACTGACATGGCAATACGAAGCTATATCGAACAGTAGCCAGATAATTTCAGGCTCATTCAATCCGGTCGGAATTCTTGCGAAAATCGACAGCTACAGTGCGAAAATTGAACACTGGAATAAAATTTTCTCGCAGCTTGAAGCATACATGAACGAAAATTCAATGTTCATCGTCTATGATTTTTCTTACGTTAACGACAATAATATAAATATGCAAAAAAGGAGTGTTGATATTGAAATTCATCCGGGTGTAAAATGCGTTCCGAACGCCGTAGCGATGAAAGTCTGGGCAACAGTCATGAACAAGTGGAAAAACTTGGCTGAAGACAGAAACAACAATGTATGGACAAAAAGCGTCTCAAAGCCGGTGTTCGGAGCATACGAGGGCGGACGCTACACAGCGGAAAGATGGGTTCCGTACAGTCTGAGATATGTTTTTTCCGTGAATGTCGGACTGTTCGATGATGACGACTATCTCATCAAAAAATTCAAGGTAAACGCAGATTCGGACGAAGGCTTCATCGCACGCGACGGCGGATTCATCGTGGACGAAATCGTTCCGAAACCGCAGAGAAATTATTTCAGCGGTGGAAAATGGAAAACAGTTTATTTTGAAGGAATAAACGCTGATGACTTGAAGCACGGAATGAATTTCCGGGTGATTGACGCGAAGACCGAAATATTCAGCCGACAGGGACGCGTCTACAAAAATCCGGCCGCGATTCTGAGTAAGGAAGAATTCATGCGGGAATATCCATAAAAATCGTTCCAATCGCAAATCTAAAAAAATAAGCAATAATTCAATCACGGAATTTTATCGAGGCAAAAAGCTATGACGAATGAACTGCCTTTTATCCTTGATTTTTACGACAAGGAAGTTTCATTAAAAATAAGCCGGAAGTACGGATTTTCGCCCATGGATTTCTATAGAAAATTTCTGAATTCAAAAACATACAGAATGCTCTCCGACCCGAAACTTGAAATGTGGGATTTCAGCCCGGACGGAATTTTTGATATGTGGGAAAATGAGCAAGTTACAAGCAGCCCGCAGAGTTTGCTTTATCTTCGCAGGGATTAGGAGGCACAGAATGACAAAAGAAATGGAATTTTTCTCATTCCTGCTTGAACAGTACGCATTTTTCAAAAAGACAACCGCCGACAAAATCTTAAATAAACTGGGCGCTCTGAACCTTAAAGACCGCGGCTTCCGACGACGCGCGCTACACAGAGCTAATCGGCAGCCTGCGCGAAAAGATGAAAACGCTCGGCGCGAAGATTGCACAGAAAGTATATGAATACGGATTTTTGAAGTGAGGATTATTTATAGACTTCTTTTCGGTGGGCGATACGTAAAACAGTTATGAGAATTTTTTCGTCATCAATATAACAGACAAGACGATAATCTCCCACACGGTAACGCCAACAGCCTGCAAGGTTTCCGACAAGAGCCTTGCCGCTTGAACGCGGGTCTTGCACTTTTTGGAGCTTTATAATGAAAGTCTGGATTTGCTTTTGAACTGGTTTATCGAGCTTCAAGAATTCTTTTTTCGCTTTCGCAGAGAATTCAACTCTCATAGACCAGCCTCTGCAAAAACGTCTTCCGCAGAATATGTTTTTTCCTTGCCGCTTCTGATGTCTTCAAGAACTTTTTTTGATAAATAAATGTCTTCCAAATCATCGAGATAGTCTTCAAGAAGCAGATTGTAATAAAAACTTGTTGGCCTGTGAGTTTCTTTCGCGAGAAATTTTATCCTTTTTTTTAATTCAGGCGTTGTCCTGAATGTTGCAGTTGCTGTCAATGCCATAATTTTCATCTCCCTGAGTTTTAAAATACAAGAGAAGTCAGTAGCGGTCAAGATGAAAACTCGCGACGCAAAACTCGTTATTTTACGTGTGCGCAAAATGCGCACGTCCTAAGCCGACTGGCTTAGGGATAGCAGCGGCGGCGAAGCCGTTGTTTTGTGGCGGTTGCGACCGTTGACGAAGTTTCCTCTCCAACGTCTGCCGAAACCAGAACAAAACAATGGAGTGCGGTCAGCACAGAACCAGCGAGAACGGATTTCCGTTCTCGTAACGAGTTTTCAAAGAAAACTCGCGGATAGCTCGACCCGAGCGGAGCGAGGGGAAGCCCCTGAAAAAAGCGTTTTTCTTTACAAATGCAACTTTTTGACATATATTGTAGATATGAACACAGTAGCAATGAATGTTAGAATTGACAAAAATCTCAAGGAACAGGCGACGGAGCTTTACAACGATTTGGGGCTTTCGCTTTCGAGCGCAATCAATATGTTCTTGCGGCAGTCGGTCAGGGAAAACGGGCTGCCGTTCAAGCCGCAGCGGACGAGACGCAAGAGCGAGATTGAGCTTGCATCCGAGGAAGCCGACCAGCTTATGAACGACCCGGACGCGAAGACGTACGAAACGCCACAGGAACTTTGGGATGAAATCGGCTTATGAGTGAAAATTTCTACAAATATAAAACACGAGCCACAAAACGGTTCAAGAAGCACGCTAAACTTGTAAAAAAGCGGAGCGAAAAAGATTCAGAAAAACTGAAAAATGCTATCGAACTTCTCGCAAGAGGCGAAAAACTTCCCGAACGTTTCCGCGACCACGAGCTTGCAGGAAAACTGAAAGGCAACCGCGAGTGCCATATTATGCCGGATTTGCTTTTAATTTACAGAATCTTCAACGACATTCTGATTCTTGAGCTTGTTGACACTGGAAGCCACGCGGATTTGTTCGGAATGTAACTTTTTCGCCCGCAACGATGTATAAAAATCGCACGGATAGAACCTTGCTGTAATAAAAAATAGAGGCGGACTATGTCTTATAAAACAGTCTTAGAACAGATAAAGGCAGCGTCGCCAAAATGTCTTGATGGAAATATAGAAAATCATGCGATAAAAACTGAAGAGCGAGGCTATTATGATTTTTTTTGTTACTGAAGACCAACGAAAGGCTTCTAACAGCACCTGCTATCTTGAATTTCAAAAAGGTAATTACAACGACAAATGCTGGCTTCCTGATTCGATTAGCATTTACTGTGAATTATGGGATGAGCATCATTTGTCAGATTTATTTACTCACGCTGTCAAAAATTTTGATTATTTCGGAACAACAGAAATTTCTAAAAAACAGTGGGAAGAAATTGTTAAGATTAGTAAAGAATCCAATCAGATTTGGCAAAAAATTATTACGGAAGCAGATTTATGGGTAAAGGAATGTTTCAAAAACTATGATGTTTTTACTATTATTGGAATGTAAATTTAATATGAAAGGGAAGCACCTACGACTACACTAAAACCCAGTTTTTTTTCCCCCCACAAAAAAAAAGAAGAAGAGCTTCTTTGGAATATCAATCAAAAGTATTTATTTAATATGACAAAATATTTTTCCGCCGGTCTTAAGACAATTCCTAAGACTGATTCCCCCTTATAATCAGAAAATTTAAAACGGCTATAAACAGAAAATAAACTTTAATGAACATGGAAAATTAAACTTCATACAAAAAAGCAGTCCAGAACAAACTTTCAAAGCATTGACTTTTTTGCAGCTACTAGAAAACTGATACTTAAAAATATAAAATAAAAAAAATCAGAATGTCTCTATAAACAGGAACAACATTTATGAAAACAAAAATTGACTGTGATAAAGCCCTGATAAAGAAGATTTTTGAGAATTGGTACAATATTCCAAACTATCAGCGACCTTATGTTTGGGAAACAGAACAAGTCGAAGAACTTTTGGACTGCATAAAAAATGCTTATGAGCGAAAAGAAGAGCAATATTTTTTAGGTTCGATAGTTTACAGAAAATCAGAAAAAGAAATAGATGGTGTTTCATATCAAGAATGTGAACTGCTCGACGGACAGCAGCGAATTACAACGATATTTTTAGTTATCGCTTCAATAAGAGACATTGTAATTCAAAACAAAGACAAATTCGAACCGACCGCTTACGCAAATATTCTTTCAACTTGTGAAAAACTAATCTACCAAAAAGCAAATCCTTATGAAGGAATTCCAGAATTGCAACGGATAATTTTTGAAATCCGCAAAGATGTAAAGGATTTTGTAGATTCTCATATAAAAGAAAATGGAAGCACAACAGCAAACAAAGAAGAGTTCAAGAGAAACGCAGAAAGCAAATCCGTAAACACATCTATCAGACATATTTCAAACACTGTTTTGGTCGCAAGAAAATTTTTTACAGAAAATATTTCAATTCTTGGCGACATTTTCAAATATCTCCTAAATAATGTTCTGCTTGTTTACATTGCCACAGAAAATTTAGATGATGCTTTTCAGCTTTTTACGGTGATGAACAATACAGGCTTGAAACTTACAAATAGCGATATTTTAAAAGCTGATAACTTGAAAGCTGTAAAAGATGAAAAAAAACAGCAAAAATGGGCAACAGAATGGGAAGAAATGCAATCATATTTCGGAGATGATTTTGACAACTTTCTTTCCCAGATAAGGACAATTCTAGTAAAACAGAAGCCAGAATATTCACTTATAAAAGAATTTAATGACAATGTTTATTCAGAAGAACGCTGGAACCGAACAACAAAACAATGGGAATCCTGTACAGCCCTCTTAAAACGCGGTGAAAATACTTTTGAATTCATAAAAGATTATTTTCTCCAGTATCAGTCGATTTTTGATAAAACACACTATGACGAAACAAAATCTTATGAAATCTCCAATTACCTTACTTTAATGAACAATGGGTTTAAAACAGATTACTGGAAAGCTCCGGTTTTAATGTACTTCAAGAAGTTTAAATATAAAGGATTTTTAGACTTCCTAAAAAAACTAGACAACAAACTTTCTGTTGACTGGATTACAGGAATTGTTCCGTCAATGCGCATAGCAAATATGAATGAAATTCAAAAATGTATTGATGAAAAATCTGACTATCAAAGCATTTTTAATTCAAATGTATTCGACATTGATAAAGCAAGTTTTGAATCAGTTATAAGCGGAAATATTTACGGTCGAAAATATGCACGGTATTTATTGATAAAAACCGATGTTTTAATGAATAGTCCTGAAACGCAATATAATCCGCCAAAGACGATTTCAATAGAACACATTCTTCCTCAGAATCCGCCCGAAAATAGCCAATGGAAAAAAGATTTTACTGATGAGCAAAGAGAAGAATGGACAGACAAAATTGGAAATCTCACTTTAATTTCAAGTAGAAAAAATTCATCTCAAGGGAATCTTGATTACGAACAAAAATATGAAAAATACTTCAAAAAAGATATAGAAATATTCCCAGGCATAACAAAACTGTTGCTAGAAAACAAAGAATGGAAAATTGACAATCTAAAAAAACGGCAAAAAAGCGTTGTCAGTCTGTTGCTTGGAAACTTATAAAGAAGCGAAAATTAGGACTTTCCGATTATGCCGAAAAAAAAATCGCCTTACGAGCTTGATTTTGAAGAATATATCCGCAACTCCGAGCCTGCGCAAAAAGAAAAGACTTATGCCTGGTCCACCGCAATCGGATTGCAGCAGGTGGACGGTCTTACGCCTTCAAAATATCTTTTTGAGACCGCGAAACGCAACATCGACGGCGAAATTTCGGTCGCAGAAGCAACTTCCATAATCGACAGCTACTATGAGTCAAAATCAGTCCGGAAAGATGATAACGGCGGACGGACAGAAGAAGCCGACAAAGTCTCGTCAAGAATCGCGCAAATTTTAAGCGAGAGGTCGTTCAACTTTTCTCCGTCGTATCTGATTGCGCTTCACGGAAGGCTTTTTGAAGGAATCTTCAAGTTCGCAGGAAACATCCGCGATTATGACATCTCGAAAAAAGAATGGGTCTTAGACGGAGACTCCGTGATGTACGGAGCCGCATTTGAGCTTAAAGCCGCGCTCGACTACGATTTTGAGCAGGAAAGGATTTTCAGCTACAAAAATCTAACACTGGAAGAAACCGTAAAGCATATAGTTTTCTTTGTCTCACGGCTTTGGCAGATTCACGCTTTTGGAGAAGGCAACACAAGAACGGCCGCAGTTTTCACGATAAAATATCTGCGCTCACTTGGATTCAACGCGGACAACAGAATATTCGCGGAAAATTCATGGTATTTTCGGAATGCGCTTGTGCGGGCAAACTACAACAATCTGCAAAAAGGAATCCATGAAACTCCAGAATTCCTTGAAAAATTCTTCCGGAATCTTCTGCTCGGAGAACACAACGAACTGAAAAACAGATTTCTCCACATCAGGGCAAAAGATTTCCTGAAAATCAAGGAAAACAACAAAAACGTCACAGTAAACTACAAAAAAATCACTCGAAAAAATGGAAATATCACTCAAAACATCTCAGAAAACAACAAAAATATCACACGTAATATCACTGTAAACAACGAAAATATCTCTACAAACAACAAAAATGTCACAGTAAAAGAAAAAACAATTACTCAAAATAACGAAGGTGTCACTGTAAACGACAGAATTGCCACTGTAACCGGTAAGAATATCACTCAAAATATCACTGTAAAACTCACACAAACACAAAAAGAAATCCTGAACCTGATAAAAGAAAGTCCACATATAACGCAAAATGAAATCGCCTTAAAAATGAACATCGCGCGCGAAACCGTAAACCGCAACATGAAAAAACTTCAGGAGAAAAAAATCATTCAGAGAATCGGCGCGGACAAAAACGGCAGCTGGAAGATTTTATAAACGCACCATATAAAAAATGCATCTCCTAAAATTGAAACTTTATTTGTCCAACTTCAGGAGTGCGCTTCAAACAAAAAAAAGCCGCTCAATCAGAACGGCTTTTCAAAAATTATAACTCAATAAAAAGCGTAAAAAATAAAATCTTCGCCTTATTTCCAGACTTCTTCCGAAATCTCACGGACGAGAGCGATTTTTGCCCACTGCTCATCCTCGGTGAGCTTGTTCCCAATCTCGCAAGAGGCAAATCCGCACTGAGGGCTTAGATAAAGCCTCTCAAGCGGAATGTATTTTTCGGCCTCTCTTATGCGCGCAATCACAGCGTTCTTGTCTTCAAGCGCAGGAGATTTTGTCGTTATAAGGCCGAGCACGACCTTCTTTTCTTTGCTTACTTTCGCAAGCGGAGCAAATCCGCCTGAACGAGCATCATCATATTCAAGATAAAGGCGGCTCACGTTCTCCTTCGCAAAAACATAGTCCGCGACTGTGTCGTAAGGTCCGCTTGTAAAATATGTTGAATGGTAGTTTCCTCGGCAGATATGAGTGTTGACTGTCATATCGCCTGGCTTTTCTGCAAGCGCAAGATTGTTCACTTTCAAAAGCTGCTCTTTCACTTCTTTTAGGCTTCCAAGCTTCTCGTATCTCTGCGCAGCCGCATTTCCAACAACCGCGCCCCAAGTGCAGTCGTCAAGCTGGAGAGTGCGGCAGCCAGCGTCGTAAAGCTGCTTAATCACATCGCGGTAAGCCTTTGCAATGTCCTCGATAAGCTCGTCGTTTGTCGGATAAATTTTTCTTGTCGCCTCAAAGTTTTTCGGAATGTTAAGCTGCTGCAACAGCTGCGCCGGAGCCGGAATTGTCTGCTTTGCCTCGAATCCGCCGCTTTCAAGGCTTTTTACGAATTTAAAGTCCTCGACAAAAGGATGCGTCTTCGCGGAAATTTTTCCAGTGATAAAAGTGTCCTCAAGTTCTGCAATCTCGCCGTTAAAAGGAACTCCGCCGCCCTCTTTCTTATGCTCAACGCCGCTGAATCCCCAGAAAAAGTCGAGATGCCAGAACTTGCGGTTGTACTCGCCATCTGTGATGAACGGAAGCCCCGCTTTTTTCTGCTTTTCAACGAGCGTTTTAATCTCTTCCTTTTTGATTGCGTCAAAATCCGCAGCTGAAATCTCGCCTTTCTCAAACAAAGCGCGCGCTTTTTTCAAGCTTTCCGGGCGAAGGAAACTGCCCACGACATCAAATCTTTTTTCTGCCATAATTTTCTCCATAATCTCGTTTTGTTTTTTCCTGATGAGAATATAGCCGATTAAAGAAATCGTGAAAAATACTAAATTTATGCGATTTGATATAGATTTAAACTATATTGAAAAGCTAAAATTAAAGCAAAATGACACTACAGCAGCTAAAATACGCAGTTACGGTCGCCGAGTGCAGGACAATCTCAAAAGCGGCTGAGAAAGTCTTTATCTCGCAGCCGAGCCTCACAGCCGCAATCAGGCAGCTTGAAGACGAAATGAACGTGAAAATCTTCTCGCGCACAAACAAGGGAATCGAAATCACAAAAGACGGCGAGATTTTTTTGTCCTACGCGCGTCAAGTTCTTGAGCAGGCGGACTTGCTCGAGGAAAAATTCACTGGAAAGAGAAACTCAAATCCGTTTTTCAGCGTTTCATGCCAGCACTACTCGTTCGCGGTGAATGCCTTTGTTGACGTAATCAAAGAATTCGGAGGAGACAAATACAGCTTCACGCTCCGGGAAACCCAGACTTTTGAAATAATCGAGGACGTTTCGCGCCTTAAAAGCGAAATCGGAATTCTCTACACGGACTCAAAAAACGAGGAAGTTATCGGAAAACTCCTGAAGAAAAACGAGCTTGAGTTCTCCGAGCTTTTTACGGCGGAGCCGCACGTTTTCATAAGCGACAGAAATCCGCTCTGCAAGAAAAGCAGAATCACCGTGAAAGACCTTGCGCCTTTTCCTTATCTCGTGTTTGAGCAGGGCGAGCGCAGCTCCTTTTATTTTTCAGAAGAGCCTTATCCTGCAATCGACCACGAGAAAACAATCATGGTGCGGGACCGGGCGACACTTTTCAATCTTCTGATTGGACTTGACGGATTCACAGTAAGCTCAGGCGTAATCGACGAGGAGCTGAACGGAGAGCATATAATATCGCGGCCGCTCGAGCTTGACGAGAAAATGCGGATTGGAATTATCACAAAGAAGAATGTGATTCTTTCAAGATACGCGGCAAGATATATTGAGGCGGTGAAAAAGTATATTTGAGCGGGACAAGGGGCAAGGAAAGCGGTGAATTAACGTTTTATGAAAGCAGAAAGTTTTCCGGAACGTCACGATGACGTTTGCAGAAAACGCTTCTGGACAGACAACGTTATTTTAATGTTTCAAGAAATTACGTGCGGACGGCGAGCGTTACCATGACGTTTCAAGAAAGCAAGCAAATTCAGCGAGCGTTATTTTAACGCAGGCAGAAATCAGATGCTGACGAGGAAAATCAAAATAACGTTTGTAAAAAGGCGCCAGTTCACTGAACGTCACGATGACGCTTGAAGAAATTATGTGCGGACAGCACGGAACCACGGATAGCCCGACGGCGGCGGGCATAGTGCAACGAGGCCGCAGCCGGAAGCCCCGAAAAAATTAAAAGATTTTCTTTCTAAAAAGAATATAATTCTGAGGAATCTCTATGTCCAATATTTATTTCTAATTTCAAGATATGCAAAAAGTGAATAAACCTTGCGAGGCGGAAAAATGCGCTTTATATTAAAAAAATGGAACTTAGAATCTTGCGGTATTTTTTGGCGGTGGCGAGGGAGGAAAATTTCACAAAGGCGGCAATGTCTCTCAACGTCAGCCAGCCTGCCCTGTCGCGGCAGATTGCGCAGCTTGAGGACGAGCTTGGAAAGCCGCTTTTTGTGCGCTCAAGCCACTGCATTGTGCTTACGGACGCGGGGCTTCTTTTAAAGCGGCGCGCGGAGGAAATTCTTTCGCTTGAAGACAAAATCCGGAGGGAATTTTCCGGTGGCGGAGACGAGATTTCTGGCGAGCTTTCGTTCGGGTGCGGCGAGAACATGGGAATGAGGGAGCTTGCAGAAAAACTTGCGGATTTCAAACGGCTGAACCCGAAAATCACCTACAGAATCTACAGCGCGATTGCCGATGACATAAAATTACGCCTTGACCAGGGGATTCTAGACTTCGGGCTTATGAGCGCGAGCCTGTCGAGATTCTCCACTACGATTTTGCGAGGATAAAGACGGTCGAGCGCTGGGGAATTCTTGTGAGAAGCGACAGTCCTCTTGCCGCAAAAACTTCCATAACGCCGCAGGACTTGAACACGGTTCCGCTTTACATTCCGTGGAGAACGACTATGCGGAGCGAAGTTTCAGCATGGCTTTCTGACTGCGCCGAAAAAATCACGGTCGCCGGAACTTACAACCTGCCGGGAAACATAACGCACCTTGTAAAGCTTGAGAACGCGGCGGCAATCACCGTTGAAAAAATCTACAATTACGACGGACTTGCATTCGTTCCGTTAGAAAAAGCCAACCCGATGACTTCAGTCCTCGCCTGGAAGAAATCCGCAAATATGAGCCCGAGCGCAAAGGCGTTCGTGGAGTTTTTTAAAGGATGATAGGGGAAAACATAGAAAAAAAGTTGTGTGTCTTAAAAAATCTTAACATTAACACAATATTTTTGTTATTATTGTGTTAAATAAACAACAAAAGGAGATACACAATGTCATATGGAACAAATTTAGCAGCAATCTTAGGAATTCTAAAACTGAACAACAAGTCAGCCTCTGAAAAAATCGGAATAAGCCCAAACACTTTATCAAATATTTTAAATGAGAAATTCGAGCCGTCCGAAGATTCAAAAGAAAAAATTCTTCTATTTATCATTTCACGAGGTTTTTCTGAAGAAGATTTATTAAAAGAAGATAAAATCTTTCAAAACATCAGAATTCGCTGCTCAAAAATGCTTTCAGGATTGGAAAAAGCCCAATTTCGCGATGACTTCCACAATTTTATGAAAAATCAACTCGAAAAGTCTGATTCAAAACCAGAAGAATGGCTAAACTATTTTGAAATTTTTGATAGACCAACAGAAAATACTAATCAAGAAACTTTTTATGACAGACGAAAACTGCTGATTAAATCGCTTGAAAAATCAAACAGCAAATACCTTTTTTCAATAGTCGATAACTTTTACAAAGAAATTTTTAAAGACAATATATTTATAGATTCGCAAAGTCCAATAGAAATTACATATTTGCTCGACAGTTTGGGAATCAGGAGATTTTTCTTTCACTTCACAACAGAAAAAATTTCATCTTTTTCAACAAGTTTACCTTTTTCAACAAGTTTAAATCATAAATACACAACGCCATTTTCATATTTCGAAGAGTATCCTGTTATCGTCATCAATACAAAAGTTTGCAACACAACAGAAAAACAGCTTTTCGAAATGGCAAAGCAATTTTATTTTATGGCTGCGTTGCAAGATGAATACAATTTTCTTTCAGTGAACAAAATTTCCGTTGAAAATTCAGAAAACGAAAAAAACGCAATTGATTTTGCTGAAAAGGTCATGATAAAAACAGAATCACTGAATCAATATTTAGAAAAAAATAAAAAATATTTTCCTCAAATTTTTTCGCAAGACAGAAGCAACAGGAATTTCTTTTTCAAAAACTATGATTTTGCATTTGTGGTCAATGAAATAAAACGCAATTTTCACGTAGGCTACAAGCTGGCAATAAAGAAACTGCTTGAAAGCAATTTTGAATATTCAAGTTTTTTTGAAAATACCGAAGAAGCCAAAAAGTTTTATTTTATTTGCCTCAAAAAAACCGAAGAGACCTCAAAGATGAAAACCGCTGAGCTAAATGGAGAACCAGAACCGCTTCCGTCAGCCTTTAGAGGACACGATTTTTCAATAAGGCAAAAGCCGGAATGACAAAACAACAAGGGCAATGCCAAAAAAGCATTGCCACAACTTTTCTAATTTTTCACCTTGTACTTCAAAAGCACAGTTCCTTTTTCAAGCCGTTCAACGTCAAGCAACTCCAGCGCAACAGGATTTCTGTTCTGCGCCCGGCCATCAAAACTTGCAGCCCAGCCTTCGCGTCCGTCAATTCCAGGACCGAACATCATCTCAACTTCATCAATCAAGCCTGCGTCCAGGAACGAGCCGTTTATGTGTCCGCCGCCGGTAATCACCGATTTTTTTACGCCGAATTCTTTTTCCAGAACAGAGACAGCTTTTTTAAGGTCGATTTTTTCCGCGCCGCAAGCGATGTACGAGATTCCTTTAGACTTCAGATAGTCCAAGTATTCTAAACTTGCCTTTTCGCTTGTAACAACAATCAAAGGCTTTCCGTCAACGCGGTTTGAGCTCCAGAGCAAAGTTCCTTTTGTGTCCATGCAGACCTGATAGCCAGCCGCGTCTTCTGCCTTGTAAAAAGTCCCGCCGCACGCGCAGTAATTTTTCGCCTTAAAAACGCCGCTTTGTGCGTAGTGCATTGCGTTTGTCGTCTTTCCGTTAATCTGCGTAAAATCCCCGAATGACGCAAGATGAGTGTAATAAGCGTTCGCCTCCGGGTCGATTTTTTCAGTCATCGCGCAGTCGATTCTTCCGTCAAGGCTCGCGTACATAAAACAGATGATTTTCATTTCAGGTTTCCTTATTTCACAATGTATTTCATCTCAACGTCCGCTTTTTCAGAATGCCAGACATCTTTTCTGTACGGAATTTCAACGAATCCGAACTTTTTGTAAAGATGAATTGCAGGCTTCAAGCCGGAAATCGTAATCAGGCAAAGTTTTTTCGCGCCGTGAGAAACTGCATAATCCATGCAGGCTTTTAAGACAGCAGAGCCGGCTCCAGTTCCCGTGTACTGACCGGCCGCCGCAAGCTTGCAGACTTCCCAGACATCATTTCCGAGCGGCTCAATCATGCAGGTTGCAAGAACTTTTCCGTCCTCAACAGCAAAATAGACCATCGAGCCTTTTTCGATAAGCTCCTCAACATGATCCATTGCATATTGGTCGTAGGATTCAATGTAGTAAAGTTTTTCAAGCCATTCTGTGTTCAGCCGGACAAAGTCGCTTTTATATTTCGGGTCGTATTCAACAATCTGCATTTTCTGCTCCATAATAATAAAATTTGTTAATTTATGACTTACAAAGCGCAGATTGTCAACAGAAACTATTCTCCAAGCTTTCCATATTCCTCATCGCTTACAGGCTCAAGCCATTCATTGGAAGTTTCCTCACCTGCCGGCTCAAACGTGATGTGGCTGAACCAGCTGCCTTTTTTTGCGCCGTGCCAGTGCTTAACGTTCGCAGGAATAACAACGACGCTTCCAGCCTCCATAGAAACCGCCTCTTTTCCCCATTCCTGATACCAGCCGCTTCCAGCCGTGCATATTAAAACCTGACCGCCGCCCTTTGAAGCGTGATGAACGTGCCAGTTGTTGCGGCAGCCAGGCTCAAACGTAACGTTGAAAATCGGAATCTCGCCCTTTTTAGCGTCCGTGAGCGGCTTTAAGAACGACTGCCCTGTAAAATACTTTGCGAACGCCTCGTTCGGCTCCCCAACTCCAAATTTGTCGATTTTAGAAAATTCTTCTTTTGTCATATTTTCTCCATTCCACCCCACAAAAAGATTAGTTACACTTTGTAACTAATAAAGAATATAATGAACTAAATATTGGTCGTCAAGGCAAGATAAAAAAGGAAAAACATTTTACTTTGCTTAAATTCGCTATTTTCATTGTTTTAAGCAATTTGCATATTATGCGATGAAATACAAAATTTCAAAAAAAGAATTATTATGTATCAAACTCCAGAATCAAAGAAGCCGCCGCTGAAATCGCTTTATTTCAGCGGCGGCTTTTGCCCAGTGTCATTGTCGTTCAAAAGTTTTGCCGGCGTTTTTTAGCTTTCATCAGCCGTAAATCACGCTTTTTCTTCTAGCACCAAGTCCACAGCTTCTGCGCTGGCGGCTTTTATCAAGTCTTCTGGACTTAGCGCGATTTGCTCGCCTCTCATTCCTGCGCTTATGTAGATTTTTTCGTGGTCAAGCGCGGTTTTGTCAATAAAGGTCGGGAATTTTCGCTTCATTCCGAGCGGAGAGCAGCCGCCGCGCACGTAGCCGGTCAGCGCGAGAAGCTCATCAGGCTTTACTGGCGAGATTTCTTTTGCGCCGGCGGCTTGCCGGGCTTTTTTAAGGTTGATTTCGTGGAGCGCGCTTTGGCAAAAAACGAAAATCTGCTTGTCGTTTGAGCGCATCACGATTGTCTTGAAGCACGCAGCCGGGTCGATTCCCAGCTTTTCCGCTGTTTTTTCCGCAGCTCCGCGGCTAAGCTCATGCTCGCCGTCGTCATCGTATGAAAGTGTCTCGTATTTTATTTTTAGTCCATCAAGAATTCGCATTGCATTTGTTTTTTTCATAAGCGACATTATAATGTTTTTAGATTTTGTGGAAAAGGAAGAAAAATGAGCGGATATATTTCCGAGGCGTTCAGCAAATTTTCAGACAAGCTAAAGAGATTCAATGACGCAGATTCAGACAGCAGACGGATTGTCAAAAAAAAATCGGATTCTGATTTTGCGGGCGAAAATTTGAAAGAACGCTCCGAGCGGCTAAGAAACAATGTCGTTTCGACATACAAGATTTACAAGTCGCCGTTTGAGGCTTTGGGAGCTGATTCCGTACGCGCGGTGAACATTGATTCTGACGAGAATTTGCTTTTCAAGGCTTACAATCTTTACAAAAGCGCGCTGGACTTGAATCTTGTGAATCAAGATGAGATTGGCGCAACTTACATAAAAGACGTTGAACTTTTTTCCCCGCTTGCGCAAAAGCCAGTTTACACTTCGGGCGGTCAGTTCGTTTATCTTTTTGCGTGGCTTTATTTTGAGAAAAAGTGCCGGGAATATTTTCCGTTTTTTGACGGCGAAGGAAATTCTTCAAGACTGAGGTTCTCACGGGATAAAAAAAAATCTCTCGACATTCACGAATCGGAAATTTTCAGAATCATTGAAGACGAATTCTACAGCTGAATTTTTGATGGGAAAATGCTACGCCAGATTGGAGCGGCGGCGAAGCCGTTGCCGGACATTCTTCAATAGAAGAAAAATTTGTTTTGATTTTTGTTTTCAAAAAGTTACGCAAAATTGAAGCTGAAAATGACCGGCAATGAAGCCGAATGGCGGAACCGCGAAAAGCTGGGCATTGTATAAAATTAAAAATGCGGAGCTTTTTCTAGCGGAGAACTGCTCGAGAAAATCTCCGTCCTGAAAAAATCTTCATATTGAAAAAAGTCGTCATGCTGAATTCGCAGATTTAACCGCGCACATTCGTTGCCGCGCTCGCTTTATTTCAGCATTTGTTTTCGTGGTTTTTTAGAAAACCGCACATCTTGAAAATTGCTTTGAAGTTGTATTTAATAGAAGAATTGATTTCGATTTGGAGGAAATTATGACTAAACTGGTTTTGATTCGCCACGGTGAAAGTGAATGGAACAAACTTAACCTTTTTACAGGCTGGATGGATGTTGAGCTTAGCGAAAAAGGCGTTGAAGAGGCGAAAAATGCCGGTCAGCTTCTTAAAAAAGAAGGATATGACTTTGATATTTGCTACACTTCATATTTGAAGCGCGCAATCCACACTTTGAACGGTGTTTTGAAAGAGATGGACAGAGAGTGGCTGCCAGTAATCAAGACCTGGAAGCTCAACGAGCGTCATTACGGCGACTTGCAGGGAAAAAACAAGAGCGAGGCCGCTGAAAAATTCGGCGAGGATCAGGTAAAAATCTGGAGACGCTCTTTTGATGTAAAGCCGCCGGTTCTTTCTGATGATGATGAGCGCTCTGCGAAAAAACAGGCGATGTACCGCGATGTTGATCCGTCATTCTTGCCTCAGAACGAGTCTCTTGAGACAACAATCGCGCGCGTAGTTCCTTACTTCCTTGAGGAAATCAAGCCGCAGATGAAAGCCGGAAAACGCGTTGTAATCGCTGCGCACGGAAATTCTCTCCGCGCTCTCGTTTACTACCTCGACAAGATGACTCCAGAGGAAATCCTGGGCGTGAACATTCCGACTGCGACTCCGCTCGTTTACGAGTTTGATGACAACTTCAATGTTGCAAAGCATTATTATCTCGGAGATCAGGCTGCAATCGCCGCAAAAATGCAGGCAGTTGCAAACCAGGGAAAAAAGCAGTAATTCAATGCTCGTTTTGTAGTTTTTAAACGATTTGAAGATAAAGCCGGTTTCGTTTTGAAGCCGGCTTTCTTGTTTTAAACTGAAAGTTTTAAGCTGCAAGTTTTTTGCAATTCAGTTTATTGTGAATTTTTTCACGGTAAATTGAATTAAAACTTTGATTTTCTTGAACATCGGCTTAAAAAACTCTAAACTCTTGAACGTTGATTCCGTGAATAATTTCACAGAGACAGCAAAAAAAGCAAAGCGTTAGGGACAGGAAGGGCGCGCGAAGCGCGTTCTAAAAAATGCGAAAGCGGAGCTTGCCGAAGCCGAGCGTTTTTTTAGAATGTAGGCGCGGCAAACGCCGGAACCCTGAATGGCCCGACAGCAAGACGCGACAGAACAGAGTGACGGAGCGGCTTGCTGGAACGCCCGAAAAAAGAATCTAAAATCACGATGAGGTGGAGACGAATGTCAAGAGTTTACAATTTTAGTGCTGGTCCTTCTTGCTTGCCGGAAGAAGTTTTGAAAGAGTGCGCGGCAGAAATGCTTGATTACAATGGAAGCGGCCAGTCGGTTATGGAAATGAGCCACCGCTCAAAGGATTACGAGCCGATTATTGAAGACGCTGAGGCGATGGTCCGCAAGCTGATGAACGTTCCTGAAAATTACAAGGTTCTTTTTGTTCAGGGCGGAGGCTCGACCCAGTTTGCGATGGTTGCTGAGAACTTGGGAATCCATCACAAGAAAGCGGCTTACATTGAGACTGGAGTCTGGGCGAAAAAAGCTGCGGCTGAGGCGAAAAAGCTCGGCGTTGAAGTTGACATTATCGCGTCTTCAAAAGACAAGAATTATTCTTATATTCCTCGCGTGGAAAAAGTTTCAGGCGATTACGACTATGTTTATATCTGCATGAACAACACGATTATGGGAACTCACTACGAGTATCTTCCTGACACAGGCGATATTCCGCTCGTTGCGGATATTTCTTCTTGTGTTTTGTCTGAGCCGCTCGATGTCTCAAAATTCGGGCTTTTGTTCGCAGGCGCGCAGAAAAACTTGGCTCCAGCCGGAGTTACTCTCGTGATTGTCCGCGAGGATTTGATTACGGAAACTCCGCTTGCAGGCACTCCGACAATGCTCACTTACAAGACACACGCTGACAACGGCTCAATGTTCAACACTCCGCCTTGCTACACAATCTACGTTTTGGACAAAGTTCTCCACTGGATTGAAAAGAACGGCGGCGC
>DHKO01000027.1 GCA_002404895.1 Treponema sp. UBA4692
TGCTGGATGCTGATGGCTCTGACTTTGACCTTATGGAGTCCCTGAGGCAGATTTTCCTTGTATTCAATCCATCAGGTTACGGATTATGCTGATGTTTAGCTGAAGACTTAGAGCTGCCGATTCTGAGCACATAGACTAGACTTGCTGTAGTCCTGCAGGAAAATTTTATCATAGAGCATTGTCTCTATTCGTTTATTTACATTTAGTTGTCTTTTCTTTGTTGCTGCAAAAATATGAAGCAAGTTCAATGGAGTCATCTTTATAAAGCTGGCTGAAAATTAGATTTCTAAAATTAAATTTCTAAGGTTTGAACATAAAAAAACTCCCCGATAAGGAAAAAAATCCTGTCGGGGAGTTTTCAGTTTTTAGAATAAAACTCAGCTTAGATTTTTGCGAGTTTAATTGACTTTACAATATAGTTGTATCTGTGGTCGTTGATTTTGAATGAAAGCTCCTCTCCAACCTTGCGGTCGAGAAGTTCATTTCCGAACGGCGACATATACGAGATAACTCCGCTGTCAGGGTCTGATTCCCATGGTCCGAGAATTGTGTATGTCTCGTCGTTTTCAGAAGCCTTGTCCGTAAGCGTTACGACAGTTCCAAATGAGATTACTGAAGTTGTCGCTGTTGTAGGGTCGAAGAGAGTTGCGCGCGACATCTCTTCCTGAATTCTCTTCAGGTCGTTTCCGAGCTTGTGCTGAGCTTCTTTTGCCGCGATATATTCCGCGTTCTCTTTCAAGTCTCCCTTTTCCTTCGCTTCTGCAACTTCTTTTGCAATCGCAGGAATATCAACATTCTGCATTTTGTCGATAAGGGCAACTTTGATGTCGTACTGCGCTTTTGTAACGAGCATTCCCTTCGGAGCGGAAGATTTTTCTTCTGTCTTGTGAAACTTGAAGTCAGGATATTTTTCAAGAATCTTGTTTCTAAGATGCGGCTTGATTTTTGTCGCGTCGAACTTGTTGCTCTTGTCTGTGTCAACTGCGAAAGTATCGAGTCCTTTGATGTCGTCAACGAGCGTGTACATATGAGACATCTGCTCTTCATCGCAAGAAAGCATATAGTCTGTGAAAATATTCTTGTCTTTCGGATTTCCGAAAAGTCCCTTGAAAATCAGCTTGCATGCGTTCTTGATGATTTTTTTGTTTTCTGTGGAGTCAACATGGTTTTCAATTTCGCGGAAGCACTGTGCAATAATATTGATGATTGCAATCAGCTGTTTCTGGAGCGGAATTTCAGCCGCTTTGAACCAGTCCTCGTCCGCACATTCGCCGAAGAAGAACAAAATCACGTCTCTGTATCCTCTGAAGTCGTTGAATGCTGTGGCTGCAAGTTTTTTTACGCTTTCCACCGAGCCGACGTTTATGAGATTTGTGATAATCTCTCTGCTGTTTTTGCTGTCTTTTCCCAAAACTGCAGGAATCAGCTTGATATATTCGTCTTCCCAGTTTGGAAGAAGCTTGATTGCCTCAAGAAATTTCGCGCGCAAGTCAACACGTTTTGAGCCTTTCAAAACTGTGTACATTTCCTTTGGATTTTCGATTTCCCCGTAGAACTGCGCGAAAGTGTATTTTGGCGTGTATGCGAGGTTTGGAACCTGCTGGTTCACATCCTGCACAACGAGATAAGAAGCGATAACTTCCTCATTTACCGATGTGAAAGATTTCAAGAAGCCTGTGAAATAGCTGACCATATCTGCGAGAAGCTCGCTTGTCTTGTCTGTTGAATCGTCCTCGATGAATTTGTAGAGAATGTCGATTCTCTGGAAGAATCCTTTCTGCGCTTTAAATTCGTTCGAATATTTTTCTTCAGGAGTGATTGCGCGTTCACGAACCGTGTACTCGTTGATGTTGTTCGGGTTCACGCCGAATGCGGAGTCTTCCTCAAGAATTTTCTTTGCGCCTGAATTCCAGCTTGTCCATTCGCTTGCTGTGAGAATTGAAGGAACAAGTTCTACCTTGATTTTTTTGAGGTCGCAGCTGTTTCCAAAGCTTGTGATGATTGTTTTCAAAGCCCAGACTTTGTCTTCCTTGATTTTTTTTGCAAGGTCTGCCTTTGTCTTGAATTTTGAAGATTTTGAGCCGACAGTCGCCTTGATTACCCAGATATGGTCTCTTGAAAGAGGCTGGAGCGCGCTGACCGCCATTTTAAGCGAGATGTTTTTGACTCCGTTTTTGCCGAAGTTGATTTTAAGGTTCTCGTCTTCCACGCTTAAGATTATTCCGACTCCCCATGTTCTGTGGAAAACGAAACTTCTTGCGTCAAAAGCGATGTGCTTTTCAAAGTCGCTGATTGCCTCAAATACGTTTCTGAAATTTTTTGTCAGGTCTGAAGACTGAATATATTCTTCAACGTGGCTGTGGTTTGCGTATTTTGCTGCGAAGCACTCGGCGATTTCTCTTCTTGCCCAGAAATCATTCGGGTCGATTGAAAGGTTGAGCTTTAGAATTTCAATCGCTGTGTCCCATTTTTTGTTGTCTTTGTAGTAAGTGTAAAGCTCCTGCATCATCAATGCGGATTTGTCCGCGCTGATTGATTTTGCGATTTTTCTCTGAACGAGAAGAAACCAGTCGATTTCCTCTGGAATTGCCGCCACGAGCTTTGTCCAAAGCTCTTTTGCCATGTTGATGTTTTTGCTGTTGACGTATCTGAGAAGCGATTTTTTGTAGAATTCAATCGCCTTTTCTTTGTCGCCTTCCGCATCGTAGTGGTCTGCGAGCTTTTTCGCGATTTCTGCTTCTGAAAGGTCTGCCTTCACGATTCTTTCGTAAATTGTCCAAAGCTCAGGATTGTTTGAAGCCTCGTAATTTTTTGCAAGCGTGCGGAGCGCGAATTTGTTGTTCTTGTCGTCTTCTAGAATCGTCTCGCACATATAGATTACAATCGGCTCTTTGTGGTTGTTCTGGAAAATATCTACAAGAGTTTCAAGAGAAGAGTTGTCCAAAGAACCTCTTTTTAATCCAAGCATTCCCGAAATGTAGAGAGCTGTAATGCTGTCCTTTGTGTGAGAAAGCTGTTCATCGCAGATTGCCTTAATCTCGTCGATGCAGTTTTCGTTCTTTGCTCTCTCAACGATTGTTGTCAACTCAATCAGGTCATTTTTTGTGTAATTGCTGATTGTCGCGCGTGTCCAGGTGTCTTCCTTGAGTTTGTCCTGAACCAATTTTACGAGCTCTTCTGACATAAAATACTCCTGTATATAAATTAAAAATCTAAAACCTTTTTATTGCTTGAAGATTCTGAGCCTGCAGAATCAACTTGTATACATCTTAAAAACGCTCTCATTATGAACGCGAATCTGGAGCAGACATTCATTGATTCTGTTTACGCTTTCTCCAGAGCGCACATAATAATCTATAAGCCAGAAATACATATTTATAAGCTTCGGAACCAAGATTTCGGCGTTGTTCGCCGGATTTTTCAGCTCGTTTTCCTTAGCATATATTTCCTGACGAAGCCTTGCCGCCTCGTGAGTTTTAAGCTCCCTTTTCATATTGAAAACGCCGTAAAGAACGCCAAAAACCGGAATCCATTCTTTTAATGCGGCTCCGGAATATCCCTTGTCTTTCACTTGCTTTATCAGGCTGCAAATAAGCTCCGAGTCAAAAAACTCGATTTCAATTTTTTGCGCGTCGATAAAAAAAGCCTCGCGGAAGAGAACTTTCGCTTTCTTGTCCTCGCCGCAGAGAGCAAAGCAGTCCGCCGTTTCTGAAAGAATTTCCGCAGATGACGGCATCGCTTGGTTTGCGTCTGTAAGGCAATCCAAAGCCGCCTCGTAGTTTCCTAGCTTTTTGTAGCAAAGCCCCAGCTTTCTGCTGATTTCCGCCTTTTGCAATGAGCTTAGCTCAAGCGCGTTCTTGTTCGCTAGAATCGACTCGTAAGCATTGAAAGCCAGCGAAAAAACTCCTTTTTGAACTGCATAGACAGCCCGTGAAAAAGTCTTTTTTTGCCTGTCAATGTCGATTCGGAATGTTTTCCAGCGGCTAACAAGGCTTTCCCCCTGCTCGTAAAGCTCTAGCCGAGGAAGTCTTCTGATGAAGTCGTTCCAATAAGAGCAGCACCAGTGCGCAAAATTAAGCTCTTCGCTGTCAAAATTATATTCAAGAGCCTCTGCAAGAATTCGCTTTGCTTCTGAAGTTTTTCCTTCTTCAATAAGCGAGTAAGCCTTTTTTAATTCTTCTTCGGTTTGAATATCCATATGACTTTTTTAAATTTATCGCAGAATGGGGGTGTTAGTCAATAAAAATGATAAAAATAGAAAAAAGAGGGGTAAAGTTTATAAAGTTTTTTTAATAAGTTGTCAATATGTTTTTGAAAAAAAATCTCCGTTTTTAATCATATTGTTTACAATCTGTTTTTCATCTGATATTATTTTTTCTATAATGAAAGAAGTTTTACTTGCTCCATCTTTGCTTTCTGCGGATTTTTCAGATTTGGCTTCCGCATTTAAAATGATTGAGTCTTGCGGCGGAAGCGTTGTTCATATCGATGTTATGGACGGACAGTTCGTTCCGCAAATTTCGTACGGCCAGCCGGTCATAAAATCTGTGCGGAAATTGACATCTCTTCCTTTTGATGTGCATCTTATGATTGAAAATCCTGACCTTGCAGTTGACTCATTTATCGATGCGGGCGCGGACTGGATTACTTTTCATTATGAAGCCTCTACGCACATCGACAGGCTTGTGAATCATATCCACGAAAAGGGAAAAAAATGCGGAATTTCAATTGTTCCGTCAACTCCTGTCGAGTCAATTTCTGAAACCTTGCCGCTTGTTGACCTTGTTCTTGTTATGACAGTGAATCCTGGTTTTGGCGGACAGAAACTTATTCCTTATTGCGTTGAAAAAATCAAAAAACTAAAAAAAATCCGCGAGGAACGGAACTTGAATTTCAAGATTTCTGTGGACGGCGGCGTGAACGAGAAAAATGTTTCCGATGTTGTTTCCGCTGGAAGCGACATTGTTGTTTCAGGCTCTGCGTTTTTCAGCGGAAAACTGAAATGGGAGCTTTAATTTGAAGAGATTTCATCTTCTTGCTGTTTTTTTTCTGGTTTTCTCGTTTTGTCCGGGAGTTTTTGCTCAGGTTTCGGGCGTTTCAAACGGAATTTCAGATTCAGATTTGCGGCAAGGATATGAGTCTTTTAGAAATGAAGACTGGATTTCGGCGACGATGTTTTTGCGGAAAGCCGTTTCATCCGCTTTGAATTTGACGGACGAAAACTATTTTATGCTGATAAAAAGCGAGATTTATTCCGGCGAGTACAAAATGGCGCAGTCTGACTGTGAAAAATTCCTTTCGCTTTTTCCGCTTAGCGTCTACGCGAGCCATGTCCAGTATCAAAATGGAAGAATGTTGCATCTCCTCGGAAAAAATGAGGACGCTGTTCTTGCGCTGAGTGATTTTTGCCGTCAGCATTATGACGATGAGCTTTATCCGCTTGCTCTTTATTGGATTGCCGAGTCTTTTTACGATGAGTACAATTTTGATTCGGCGCAGGGAATTTACAAGAGGATTGTCTCTGAATTCCCCGGCTGCGAGAAATCGGCGGATTCCCAGTACAAGCTCGACTTGATTGCGCAGCGGGCTAGGGAAGAGAAGCTGCTTTATCTCTTGAAAGTTATCGGCGAGGAAAATCTTTCGACCCGCGAGGAATATGAGCGGCAGATTAAGATTTATGAGCTGCAGGACAAGCTTGGCCTCAACAAAAAAGTCATTGACTTGCAGAACCGTGTTAATGAGCTTGAGGGACTTCTCGCTGAAAAAAATTCTGTTCCGTTGAATTCTTCTTCTGGTGAGAATGATGGGAAAATCCTGAAAAATTCTGATTCTGGCAAAACGACGGAAGAAAAAACGAACTCTATATCGGATGGAAATTCAGCAGAGAATTCAGAAAAATCAAATGAAAACGGCGGAACTGTTCAGATTTCTGCCGAATTTTCCTCTAATCGCCGGGAGAATTCTGCAACGCAGGATATTGAGGTTCTAAAACGGAAAGCGAGGCAGATTCAATATCTGCTTGAAAATCAAAAAATTGACAGTCAGAATCTAAACGGAGAAAAATAGAAAAATGAAGAGAAAATTTTTGTTTTTGATTTTTATGGTTGCGGCTTGTTTTTCTGTTTTTTCTCAAAAGTCAAATTCCGGCGATGTTTCAGAAAAATCAAAAAATCAGACGAAACTTGAAAAAAAACAGCTTTCCGCAGAGAAAAAATTCCGCCAAAAAGCTGTTTTGGACGAGAATCTGAATCTTCTTTATGTGAAAGCTACAAGTTGCGAGTTGAAAGGCAAGACTTTGCGTGCAGCATTAAAAAACGGCTCGTTCAATATTTTTGCAAAATCCGACTCTGGAAAGGAAACTCCGCTTTTTTCCTCTGTGAACAGCTCTCCTGTGAAGTTTTTTTTGAAATATGACGGCACGGTTTACAGTCTTAATGAAAATTCTGACGTGCAGAAGCAAATCCACCAGACGCAGAACGGCGCGCAGATTGTTTTCTCTCTGGAGAATTTTTTTCAGATTGCGGCTGATATTTCTTTTGTCTCCACAATTCCTGATGAAGACGAGGACGCGCTTCTTATCAGAATTTATTCGACAAATCTTTCTGGAAAAACTCGAACTTTCAGTTTGAAAGCGATTTTTGACACAGTTTTTGGCGAAAATCTTCCATATCATTTTTCTTCTGCGGACGGACGGCAAATCTCGACGGAGACAATGCTTTATCCTGACGAGCTGAAAAATGCCCGCTATCTTCTTTCTTCCGACAGAAAAACTTCCGTGCAGTTTATGCTTTATGGAAAAGAAATTTCTCCGCTTAAAAGCGTTTTGATTGCAAATCCTGAAATTTTGGAAAGCATGGAATGGAACGCGAGCGCGAAACCTGAGCGCGGATTCAACAGCATAAATCTTTACAATAATTCTGCGGTTATGATTTCTTGGCGCGAAAATTCTGTAGGCGCGAATTCGACTGTTTCTGACGATTTTTACATTTTTGCAGCGACAGACGGCAGAGAGTGCAGGGGCGAATATTTTATTTCTGACGGAGAAAATCAAGAAAATCTCAATAAAAAAGATTTTTATTTTGAAAAAGATTCCGCGAAAACTTCAGTTCCAAAAAAATCTGTTCCAGAAAACTCGGATAAAAAGACCGAGCCTCAAAAAAACGTGAAGCAGCAGATAAAAACTCAAAAATCTGAAAAACGCACTGATGTTGATTTTATCGTCGCTCCGGCAGACGATTACAAATTCGACCCCGAATATGTTCAAAATCTTATTGATAAAATCAATTCTCTCCAGTCTGATTCGGAAAATATTGACAAAGATGAAATTGAAAGGCTGAATGCGGAGCTTGACGCGATTTTAAAAGTGCTGAGGCGGCAGCAATGAGACGGACTGATTTGGAAAAAGCCCACAGTCTGCTTTTGCGGCGGAAATTCTCGCAGGCGATTTCTCTTCTTGAATCTGGGAAAAACCCGAAAATCTACAAGGAAAGTTTCTCTTATTATATGACGGCAGGACTTGCGTGCCTTTATCTTGGCGACACAGGAAGCGCGAGCGCGTATTTTCAGTACGCAAGGCATATCAGAACCACAGACCCCACACTTTTGAATGCGCAGGCGGTGCTTTTTTTGCGGCGAGGCGACACTGAGCGCGCAATCAACTATTATCTTGATGTTCTTGATTACGACCCTCACAACAAAACTGCCTCCGCAGCGATGGAATTCTTAAAAGAGCACGGCTCGTATGAAGAAATCTGCAAAATCGTTGACAATGGAAAAATCGAGAAATTTTATCCTCCTCTCGGCGTGAATCCTGATTCTGTGAAAAGAGTCGCTTTCTCGGTTTTTGCTGGAGTGATTTTAGCTGTTGTTATTTTTAATGCCGGAAAATTCGGAGATATTTCCCGCAGGCTCAAGTTTTCAAATTCAAATGCAGATTTGAGCGAATTTTTTCTTTCAGCTGACGAGCAGAAAAATCCTCAGCAAAAAGATATGTCTGGCTCGGTTTACAGATATGTCTTGAATGACAAGCAGATTCTGAAATCGTATGAAAATGCGGTGAACTATTACGGCGACCACCGTGAAAATGCCGCCCAGGTTGAGATAAACCGTCTTTTGAATTCAAACGCGAGCGAGGCAATCAAGCAGAACGCGAAAGTTGTAGAGTCGTATTTTCAGGAGCCGACTTTTGATTCTCTTCTCGACAATTACGATTACGCTTCTGTCGCAAAAGATCCGGCGCTTTATATCGGCTGCTGGGTTTCATGGGGCGGACGGATTTCTAATGCGGTTACTGAAAGAAACTCATTTCATTGTGTTATGCTTGTCGGCTACGAATCTATGGAAAGAATTGATGGTTTTGTGCCTTTGATTTTTGATGACGCGCCTTATCCTGCGATTGACGGCGAGCGGCCTGTGAGGGTTCTTGCGAAAATTGAAAATCAGGACGGAAAGCTTGTTCTTCGCGGAAGGGCGGTTTATCAGCCGCTTATGAAATAATGAAAAAAAAAGCGAAATTGAAAATTAAGAATTAAGAATCAAGGAATTTTTTATTTTTCTGAAATTTTAAAATCCTAAAAGCAAAAAATGGAGATTTTGGAGAAAAATGAAAAAGCATCGCAAAATTTTTTAGATTTTTTTGATAAAATTGAAAAAATCTTGCTGAATTTGAATATTTTCCGCCTATTTATATGGTGGTGAGGGAAAAATAAAATTTAAGGTGGACAAAATGGCAGAAAAAGTTCAATCGCCTGATATGGCGGAAAAACTGAAAGCTCTCGAGGCGGCTCGGCTTCAAATTGAAAAGCAGTTCGGCTCAGGTTCTTTGATGAAGCTCGGAGACCGTACTGATACGGCTTCAATCGACGTGATTCCATCCGGCTCGATTCTTCTTGATGAGGCTCTCGGAGTCGGCGGCTATCCGCGCGGAAGAATCATCGAGATGTACGGTCCTGAAAGCTCTGGAAAAACGACTCTCGCGCTTCATGCAATCGCTGAGGCCCAGAAACTCGGCGGAATTGCGGCGTTTGTTGACGCGGAGCACGCTCTCGATCCTGTTTATGCGAAAAATCTTGGCGTTGACATTGACAACCTTTATGTTTCGCAGCCTGACACAGGCGAGCAGGCTCTTGAAATCACGGAGCAGCTTGTCCGTTCCGGCGCGGTTGACATAATTGTTGTTGACTCGGTTGCGGCTCTTACTCCTCAGAAAGAAATCGAGGGAGACATGGGAGACTCAATGATGGGCTTGCAGGCGCGTCTTATGAGCCAGGCTCTGCGAAAACTCACTGCGATTGTCGGAAAGTCAAAGTGCATTATCGTGTTTATCAACCAGATTCGAATGAAAATTGGAATCATGTTTGGAAATCCTGAAACGACAACCGGCGGAAACGCTTTGAAATTTTATTCTTCAGTCCGCCTTGAAATTCGGAGAATCGAGTCGATTGACGGAAAAGGAGATGAGGATGCGGTCGGAAACCGTGTTCGCGTTAAAATCGTGAAAAACAAGGTTGCGCCGCCATTTAGAAAAGTCGAGCTTGACATTTACTTTGGAAAAGGCGTTTCTGCAGTCGCATCGCTTTTGGATTCAGCTGTAAAGCACGGATTTATCGACAAGCGAGGTGCTTGGTATACGCGTGGAGATGAAAAAGTCGGTCAGGGAAAGGATAACGCGATAAAATTCCTTACAGAAAATGCGGACTATGCAAAGCAGCTTGAGTCTCAGATTCGAAGCGACCTTTTCCCTGGACAGATTTTAAGAACCCGTGAGGGCGTTGCTGTTTATCCTGAGCAGGAAAAAGCAGTTCTTGAAGCGAAAAAAGCAAAAGAAAAGGCTGAAAAAGAAGCGAAAAAAGCCGCTGAAAAAGAGGCGGCCGCGAAAGCTCCAAAACTTGACATCGGTGCTGAACCTGCTTCTCCTAACGCAAGCGACGCTCTTTTCTAGAATTTTTATTTTAGAAAAATGGTTTTCGCAGTTTTAGGGCTTGGCTCGAACAAAAGCTGGGGCGGACTTGAGCCGCTTGAGCTTTTGTCGCATGCTTGCTTCAGATTGGAAAAATTGTTTGTCTCTGATTTTCGCGTGTCTTCCGTTTACATTTCAAAAGCGATGTATCTGGAAGACCAGGCGGATTTTCACAATATGTGTGTTTCTGGATTTACAAATCTTTCAGCGGCGGAACTTTTGCGGAAAATTCATCAGATTGAGTCGTCTCTTGGAAGAGAACGCGAAAACGAGACAAGAAACGGACCTCGCTCGATTGACATTGACATTGAGCTTTACGGAACTGAAAAAATCGACTTCTGCGATTCAAAAGACAAAATGAAAAATCTTCAAATCCCGCATCCGAGGCTGCAAGAACGTGCTTTTGTTTTGCTTCCGCTCCTTGATGTTTTGCCGAAAGATTCCGATATTTTAAATGCGCTTCAGATTCGCGGCTGGCTTTCGGAAATCAGAAAGAAAGATGAGCATGACGGAAAAAGCGGGCGGGTTAAAAAGTTGCTTTGCCCAGCTGATTTTGAAGCGATGATAAAAAAAGCGGGAGAAAACGATGGAAGACTTGCTGGTTCAGACAGATTCGGCTCAGCAGACTTTTGTTCTGGAAAAATCTGAGGAAACTGAAAAAAAAGAAAAACGCCGTTATTCGGCAGGCCAGTTTGAAGGTCCGCTTGATTTGCTTTGGACGCTTATCCGCGACAACAAAATCAATATTTACGATATTCCGATTGCAACGATTACGGAGCAGTTTTTGGAGTATCTTGATTATGCCGCGTCGTTTGAGCTTAGCGATTTGTCCGAATTCTACAGCATGGCTTCCCGCCTGATTTACATAAAGTCAAAAATGATGCTTCCTTCGGATGTAAAGGTTGATGATGACTTGGATTTTGACGATCCGCGGGAAGAGCTTGTTGACACTTTGATTGAATATCAGAAATTCAAGAAACTTTCGTCTCTTATCGAGGAAAAGCAGGACGAGAGCGAATGGACTTTTGAGCGAAAAAAAATTCAGAGAATTCTTCCGTTTGAAGAGGAAGATTTGTGGCAGAAAGTTGACACTTGGGATTTGCTTGAGCAGATGCAGAAAATGTTCAAGAATCTAGTCAGCCAGTATTCGGACGAGAAAATTCTTGATATGTACGAGGAAATTTCTGTCAATGAAAAGCTGACTTTGATGAACGAGCTTATTGAAGAAAAAGGCGAATGTATGTTCACGGATTTGATTGTGCGGAAAGGGAATCTTCTTGACGTGATTTGCGCGTTTATGGCTTTGCTCGAGGCTGTGAAATTCAAGAGAGCCTGCATTTATCAGAATCGTATGTTCGGAGACATAAAAATAACAGAATATACAGCCGCTTAATCTTAAAAATAGAAACGGGAAGTTTTATAAAAATGGACGTGAATTTAGAGAAGGAAGCTGGACTTGTTGAAGCAGTTTTGTTTCTTGAAAGCCAGCCTTTAACATCAGCAGCCATTGCCGGAATAACGCAGCTTGCAGAAGATGTTGCTGAAAGCTGCATTGAGATTTTGAAGGAAAAATACACTGCGGAAAACTGCGGCGTTGAAATTTCTGTAATCACCGGCGGCTACATTCTGACCCCAAAAAAGGAATATTGGGACACGATAAAAGAACGCTACGGAAACAAGAACGAGGGAAAACTTTCAAAATCCGCGCTGGAAGTGCTTTCGATTATCGCCTACAAGCAGCCGATTACGCGCGCGGAAATCGAGAATCTCCGGGGCGTTTCGCCTGACAATATGCTTCGGATTTTGATTGACCGCCAGCTTGTCAAGGAAGTCGGAAGAAGAGATTCTCCTGGCCGACCGGTCGAATTTGGAACAACAAAAGAATTTTTGAAATTCTTCAGATTGAATTCTATCGCAGAATTGCCTAAACTTGATGAAAAAGAAGAGGAGAGATTTGTCCTTGCCCGCTAATAATTCAAATTCAGAAAATATTCGCCTCCAGGCTTTTTTGGCTCATTGCGGAGTCGCAAGCCGGAGAGCATCGGAAAAAATCATTTTGGACGGACGCGTGAGCGTGAACGGAGATGTCGTCACAGAGCTTGGAACGAAAGTTTCTCCAAGCGACAAAGTTTTGGTTGACGGAAAAGAAATCCATCTTGAGGAGTCGAAACGCTATGTGCTTTTGAACAAGCCTCTTGGATATGTCTGCTCGCAGTCAGATGAAAAAGGCCGCCAGATTGCTGTTGATTTGCTGAAAAGCAAATATAAGGAGCGCCTTTACAATGTAGGCAGGCTCGATATGTTCAGCCACGGCGCGATTATTTTTACAAATGACGGAGATTTTGCCGCAAAACTTAGCCATCCGAGCGCGGAAATCGAAAAGGAATATCTGGTTGAGACAAGCTTTGCCCTTCCTCGTTATCTTGCAGAAGATTTCAGGCGCGGAATCAGAATCGACAACGTTTTTTACAAGGCGAAGGACGCGCAGGAGCTTAATTCCCACAAAATGAGAGTCGTTCTTATTGAAGGAAAAAACCGTGAAATCAGGCGCGTTTTTGAAAGCCAGGAAGCGACAATCAAAAATCTGAAGCGCGTCAGAATCGGCTGCGTGGAGCTTGGAGACTTGAAGCCCGGAGAAAGCCGCAATTTGACAAACGCTGAAGTCAACGGACTTTTGAGACTTTGCAAAAACTAGAATGAAATCAGAAAAAGAAGGAAAAATATGATTATTGCAATGGACGGACCTGCCGGAACAGGAAAATCGACAATCGCATCTTTGATTGCAAAGAAACTGAACATCACTTATTTGAACAGCGGAAGTTTTTACCGTGCGCTGACAATGGCTTTGAATGAAGCCGAAATCGATATTTCCGACACAGAAAATGTTCTTGATTTTTGTAAAAAGCAGTCTCTCGACTACAAAAATTCGCACCTTATTTTGAACGGGAGAGATGTTGAGTCTCATCTTCACGATGATGCAGTCAGCGCGAAAGTTGCGCAGGTTTCTTCAATCGTTGAAATCCGGCATCTTGTGAACGACAGAATGAGGGAAATCACGAATCATCTTGACATAATTTGCGAGGGACGCGATATGACAACTGTCGTTTTCCCTAATGCGGACTATAAATTTTATCTTGACGCTTCTATTGATGTGCAGGCGCAGCGGCGTTTTGACCAAGGCGTTTCAAATATGACGCTTGAGGAAGTAAAAGCCGCAATCATAAAGCGCGATGAAATTGACAAGAACAAGAAAGAGGGCGCGCTGAAACGTGCTTCGGATGCTGTATATATTGACACTTCCAACTTGACGATAGAACAGGTTTGTGAGATAATGTTAAGCAAAATTCACAATAAAGGTAATAATATGGAACAGATGGAAGTGGAAAAGGAAGAGGCTCAGAACAAAAAGAGCGAAATCCAAACACAATTAATGGAAGAGTCACTCAAAAGTCTTGGAACTGTTGAGGACGGTCAGCTTGTTGATGGCACAGTAGTTCAGGTTACAAATGATTATGTGTTCATCGATATTGGATATAAATCAGAAGGAAGAATTCCTGCAAGCGAGTTCAATGGAAAACTCCCTAAAGAAGGCGATGTTCTTACTGTAGTTGTTCTCCGCAAAGACGGAAGAAACGGACCTGAGATTTCATACACAAAAGCTCAGTCAAAGCAGCTTTGGAAAGATCTCCGCAAGGCATTTGAAGAAAAAACTCCTATCGACGGAACAATTCAGAAAGAAGTTAAAGGCGGATATGACGTTCTTCTCGGCGGCGATATTCACGCTTTTCTTCCTATTAGTCAGGCGGACAGCCAGAAAGTTGAAGTTCCTTCAAAACTTATCGGCTTGGAAGCAAAATTCTATATCGAAAGACTTTATTCAGACAACAAGGCTAATGTCGTTGTAAACCGCAGAAAATATCTTGAGGAAGTTATCAACGAAAAGAGAGAAAAATTCTTCGCTGAGACTCAGATTGGCGACACTGTGAAAGGTGTTGTGAAATCTTTCACAAGTTTCGGCGCGTTTATTGACTTGGGCGGATTTGACGGTCTTCTTCATATAAACGATATGTCTTGGGGACACGTTACACGTCCGAAAGATTTCGTTAAGAAAGGCCAGGAAATCGAGCTTAAAGTAATCCGTCTTGACCCTGCTGAAAAGAGAATCAATCTTTCTTTGAAGCACTTCAAGGAAGATCCGTGGGTTCATTTTGAGGATAAATATCATGTTGATGACATCGTTGAGGGAACTGTAACAAAGCTTACAGACTTCGGCGCATTCATCGAGCTTGAGGAAGGAATTGAAGGTCTTGCTCATATTTCTGAGTTCAGCTGGACAAAGAAAATCAACAAGCCTTCTGATATGGTTAAAATCGGCGACAAAGTCAAGTGCATGATTTTGGGCTATGATATTCCTGCTGGCCGTGTTTCTCTCGGACTTAAGCAGTGCACGCCAAATCCTTGGGATTCAATCGGCGAGAAATATCCAGAGGGAACAAAAGTTCACGGAAAAGTTGTGAAACTTACAAATGCCGGCGCGTTTGTTCAGCTTGAGGAAGGAATCGACGGTTTCTTGCGCGCTGAAGATATTTCTTGGACAAAGAAAGTTAAGCACGCTGGAAGTGAGCTTTCTGTTGGTCAGGAAGTAGATGTTGTTGTTTTGAACACAGATTTGGAAAACCACAGAATCAATGTCGGAATCAAGCAGCTTACAGATAATCCATGGAAGAAGTTCGCTGAGGATTACAAGCCAGGCTCGACACTTGAGGGTGAAATCACTTCAATTACTGATTTCGGCTTGTTTGTAAAAGCTCCGGACGGAATCGAAGGTCTTGTAAACAATTCTAACTTGACTGACGAACGTGATGTTCCTGCTGAGGAAGCAATCAAAAAGTTCAATGTTGGCGACAAGGTAAATGTTTACGTTGTTGATGTAAATGTTGACAAAGAAAAAGTTGCATTCTCTATCAAGGAATACAAAAGAGCACAGGCTCGCAAAGAGATGAATCAGTATATGTCTTCTGCAAATGAAGATGATGGTGCTTATACTCTTGGCGATATGCTCAAATCTCAGAAAAATAACTAGTTTGTAGATTGATGAGTGCAGAAAATTCTCTTGAATTAGATCAATTAAAAACACTCATCGAGATAAACGAACGGATAAATTCAAATTATTCTGATATAAACGCATTGCTGGTTTACATTCTTGAATCAGCAATGCGTCTTGTTCAATGCGAATCTTCTTCGCTGCTTCTTGTAAATAATGAGACAGGCAACCTTAACTTCGTTGTTGCGCTTGGTCCGAAAGGCGCGGAAGCAAAAAATATTCCAGTAGCAAAAAACAGCATTGCAGGCTGGGTTGTGGAAAACAACAAGGCTTTAATCATAAAAGATGTCGAAAACGACCCGAGATTTTTTCGGAATGTTCAGGATAAAACTGGCTACATTTCAAAAAATATGGCCGCGATTCCAATGTGCGTGAAAGGACGCTGCATTGGTGTAATTGAGCTTATAAACAAGTTCGGCGCGAATCCTTTTGATGAAAAAGACCTTGATATTTTGCAGCTTTTGTCAAATCAGGCTGGAATCGCTTATATTAACGCAGATATCTACCGCAGCGCAAAAGACCAGATTTCAGTTCTTTCAAATAAAATCATAAGCGGCTCAGAATATCATTCTTTTGTCGCGAAAAGCGCGGCTGTTTTGGATTTGCTCCGCGTGATTGATGAAGTCGCGAAAACAAATGCTACAATTTTGATTACAGGCGAGAGCGGAGTTGGAAAGGAGCTTTTTGCGGAGCAGCTTCATATAAAAAGCTCGCGTTCTGATAAGCCTTTTATCCGTGTCAATTGCGCGGCTCTTTCTCCTATGCTGCTTGAAAGCGAGCTTTTTGGCCATGTGAAAGGCGCGTTTACCGATGCTGTTTCTGACAGAATCGGACGTTTTGAGGCTGCGGACGGCGGAACTCTTTTCCTTGACGAGATTGCGGAGCTTCCTCTTGATTTGCAGGCGAAATTCTTGCGTGTCTTGCAGGAGCATAAATTTGAGCGTGTCGGCTCGAACAAGACGGTTTCAGTTGACGTTAGGATTGTGGCTGCTACGAACCGAAATCTTGAGGAAATGGTCAATTCTGGAAAATTCAGAAGCGACCTTTACTATCGGCTGAATATTGTTCCGCTTAATATTCCTCCGCTTCGTGAGCGAAAAGAGGACATTGATTATTTGGCGCAGTTTTTCCTGAATAAATTCAAGATTGAGACAAAGAAAAATTTTGAAGGCTTTTCTCAGAGCGCGCTTAGGACGATGTACGATTATTACTGGCCTGGAAATGTGCGCGAGCTTGAAAATTCCATTGAGAGAGCCTGTGTTCTTGGAACTCCTCCTCTTATTCAGGCTGAAAATCTTGGAATTGCAGTCTCAAAAACGAATTCAGACGATAATAATTCTTTTTGCAGTCATCTTGCTGAAGAAATTTATGATGAAAATGAAGACAAAACTTTGAAGACGGCTTTGAATAAATTCAAGGCGGCTTATATCAAGAAAATTCTTCAGGAAAACAACTGGAATCAGACTGCGGCTGGAAAAGTTCTTGGAATTCAGCGGACTTATGTCAGCCGTTTGCTTAACGAGCTGCATTTGCGGTAAAATAGAAAGCATTAAAAAATATAGAAATCTTAGGAGATTATAAAAATGGCTGAAAAAGTTCAGAATGAAACTGTTGCCGAGAAACTCAACGCTTCTTTGGCAAAATCATCAAAGGCTCTGCTTGCGCTTGCGGCGGTTGTTGTCATCGTGTTTTTGGCGGTGATTGTTGTTTCAAATGTAAACGCTGGCGCAACAAAAAAAGGCTTGGAGCTGATTGACACGATAAATTATTCTTTGACAAAAGAATCTGAAATTTCCGCAGGCGATGAGAATGTTTCAGAGGAAGAAATCGCTTCTAAAAAGGCTGAGAAAAAAACTTCACGCCAGAATGTGGCTTTGGAGCAGCTCGCTTCGCTTTCATCAAAATCGGGAATCGTTGGCGTTAGAGCGAATATGCTTGTTGCCGACATCAAATTCAGCCAGAAAAACTATTCTGAGGCTCGCGACGCTTATGTAAAAGCTGCAAACGGCAAAAAAGCTTACACTGCCGCGCTGAACAATTTCAATGCCGGCGTTTGCTCGGAAGAGCTTGGAGACATCGATTCCGCTGAAAAATATTACGAGCTTGCTTCAAGCGACAAAAATTTTGTCTTGATTGACCACGCTTTGTTCAGCTTGGGCCGCGTTTACGAGGCAAAATCAGATTTCGCGTCTGCAAAGGCAGCTTATGAGAAGCTCAACGATTTGCATCCGGCAACAAGCTGGGGACAGCTCGCAAAATCTCGTCTTATTGCGTTGAAAGCAGCAGGACAAATCCAATAAATCTCTTATTGGAACAAAAGTAACTAGCAAAAACGAAATTTATTTCATTTTCATATGAAAACGGCAGCGAAAATCATTGAGAAGAATTTGCTTTTTTTGATGTTTTTTTACTGCCTTTTTTTTCAGATTTCATGCGGTCTTGAGGAAGTTATTGTTGTTGAAGCTCCGACCGTAACTTACAACGATCCGCTTTATTCTGATGACGACTACACGAATTATTATTGCTCTTTTTTGACAAAGGAAAGCGGTCAGCCTGACTCATTCTTGGGGACTGAGGTCTATTATAAAATCTACAATAATTCAAGCGTGCTCGTTTCCGAAAGAAACGCGATAACTGCCGTGAACACGACAAGCAACGGAAGCTCTGCCGCAACGAGAATGGTCGAGACTTACACTTATCAGCCGCTCGGAATGAATCCGCAGAATTCAGACTCGATTTTCCTTTCAAGCTCGGGAAGTGACCGCCGCGTTTATTTTCGTCTCGTTGACAATGGCGATGGAGATGACTTGGTTGCCGACATAAGAATTTCAGGAACTTCAACCGGGAAAATCCCTTATCGCTACTCAAACGACAAATCTTTCGACTTTTTTGACAACGATGACAGCGACAGCACCGGCAAAATCGATGTGAAGCCTGAAAGCGGCGACCTTGACTACAAGCACAGCTCAACTGCCTCTGCCTCTGCCGAGTATTATGTTCAGCTTTTCGCAGTCGGAGTCGCTTGGGATTCATCTTCGTTGACAAGAAGCTACAGCCTCGTCTTGGATTTAGGCTCGATTCCAATCAAGGATAGCTACTGAATTCCAATTTTTCATCACAAATTCTATAATCTTAATATGCCTAGCACATCTGAAGAACTTGCAAGACTTGAACACGAGCTTAATCCAGAGCAATTCAAAGCGGTAACTAGAATCAACGGCGCATTTTTGATAATCGCAGGCGCAGGCTCTGGAAAAACCCGCGTAATCACTTTTAGAATCGCTCATATGCTGAATTCGGGAATTCCGCAGTCGGCGATTCTCGCGCTCACTTTCACAAACAAGGCTGCAAAAGAAATGGAAGAGCGAATCAAGGAGCTTACAGGAAAAAAACTTCCGATGCTCACGGTCTCAACTTTTCATGCTTTTGGAGTCAGAATTTTGCGGCAGGACATTTCTAGGCTCGGCTACCGCGAGAATTTTTCGATTTACGACGAGACAGACAGAAACGCGCTCATAAAAGAGACGGGCAGGGAGCTTCATTATAGTCCCGAGGCGCTCGACATCTATAAAATTGGAATTTTGATTTCAGACATAAAAACCGGGCGCAAGCACTGGAACGCCGAAAACGAGATTTACAGGCAGCTTTACGAAGGCTATCAGGAAGGGCTTAAACTTTACAACGCTGTCGATTTTGACGACTTGATTACTTTGCCGATAAAGCTTTTCCGCGAGAATCCCGATGTTCTTGCCTCTTACAAAAGTCGCTACAAATACATAATGGTGGACGAGTTTCAGGACACGAGCCATCAGCAGTATGAATTTATGAAGCTTCTCGCGGATGAGAACGTCGCGGTTGTAGGCGATGACGACCAAAGCATTTACAGCTGGCGCGGCGCGGACTATCAGAATATTGTGAATTTTGAGAAAGACTTCAAAGATGTTGAGGAAATCCGGCTAGAGCAGAACTACCGCTCGACTGGAACGATTCTTGCGGCGGCTAACGGCGTAATAAAGCACAACACGAACCGCAAGGACAAGTCGCTTTGGTCTGGAAACGGCGAGGGCAAGCCGATTGAAGTCTATATGCCGGACAACGAAACTGCCGAGGCCGATTTTATCGTTGAAACAGTCCAGTCAATCTGCGTTACAGAAAAGCGAAAATATGATGACTTTTGCGTTCTTATGCGCGCAAACACTCAGTCCCGCGCAATTGAGGAGGCTTTTCTTGCCGCGAACATTCCTTACACGATGTCAGGCGGAACTTCATTCTTCCAGCGGAAGGAAATCAAAGACGTAATCAGCTATCTCCGCGTTATTTCAAATCACGATGACGATGTGAATCTTTTGCGCATTTTGAACGTTCCACGGCGCGGAATAGGGCGGGCGACAATCGAGAAGCTGAACCAGATTGCGAAAAATCTCAGCTGCTCGCTTTGGGAGGCGATAAATTCGCTTTTGCAGGTGAGCGACAGCGAAGCGGATTTGTTCATGCAGCCGTCTAGCTCTGAATACAATCCGAAATTTGATGATTTGTCGGACGAGAATTTTTCCGACGGAACGAAAAAGTCGCTGCAGGCTTTTGTCGAGCTGATTGACGGAAACAAGCCGATGCTCGGCGGCCACGGACTTTCAAAAAAAGTCAAGAAAATGGTCGAGGACATACGCTATTTTGACTATCTGATTGCGGAAAATCCAAAATCTGAGAAAGCCGCGAGATTCAAGTTTTTGAACATTGAAAGCCTTATAAATTCGATTGAACGCTGGGAAAACAATCCTGACTCAGGCGAGCCGACGCTTTACAATTATCTGAACAGAATCACTCTTCTTTCTCGCGACGACATGGACGACGAAGAAGACCAGGGAAAAGTAAATTTGATGACGATTCACGCGTCAAAAGGACTTGAGTTTCCGGTCGTTTTTATCGCAGGAACTGAGGAAGGACTGATTCCGCATGGACGCGCTGTTGACGAGGGCGGAGACGCGGCGGTTGAGGAGGAGAGGCGGCTTTTTTACGTTGCAATCACACGCGCGCGCGACAAGCTGATTATCTCTTCGTGCAAGTCGAGAAGAAAGCAGAACACGAGCGTTGAGTGCCAGCCGAGCCGATTTCTGGACGAAATTCCTGCGAATCTTGTTGAATATCATAAGGAAGACAAGGAAGTTGACGCGGATACCGCAATCGCGTTTTTGCAGCAGATGAAAAAGCGTTTTCAAGCCCCGATTGTCCCCGGATTTTAGTCATAAAGTTGGAGCCTGTCATAAAAAGTG
>DHKO01000022.1 GCA_002404895.1 Treponema sp. UBA4692
AGAGACTTTACCTGCTCCTCAACTACAGGACGCGTGTCAAAAGCGTCAACTCGCGCGCCAAGACGCTTTGCCGTTGCAATCGCCTGAAGTCCCGCAACTCCTACACCGATTACAAAAACGCGAGCCGGATTGATTGTTCCTGCTGGAGTCACCATCATCGGCAACGCCTTTGGAAGGTGGGAAGCCGCATTCAAAACCGCGACATAGCCTGCAAGCGAAGTCTGCGAGGACTGAACATCCATTTTCTGCGCCAGAGTAGTGCGCGGAATCATCTCAAGCGAGACCGCCTGAATCCCGTTATCGGCAAATCCGTTAAGCAAGTCTTTCTGATTGAACGGGTCAAGATAGCTCAGATGAAGCGTGCCGCTTTTTATTCCATTTATGCTTTCAGGCTTCATAATTCGCAAGACGATTTCGCTGTCGCCATACGCGCTTTCCTCAGTTTCCACAACCGAAGCTCCAGCCGCCTTGTACATCTCGTCGGAAAAACCGCTTTTCAAGCCTGCTTTAGACACCACTTTGATTTCAAATCCCATCGGAACAAGTTTCTTCACGTCGTCAGGAACAAGGGCAACACGCGTTTCGCGCTCGTCTTTTTCCTTGCAGACAAGAACTTTCTTCATATTTTTTCGCTCCTTTTCAACCGCTTCAACCGCAGAAAGCGGCAAAAACAATTTTTCTTCTATTACATTATAAGTTCATATTTTCAAAAAATAAAACTTAAATTGAAAATTGAGCGAATGAATTGTGAAAGGTGAAAAGAAGTCAAATTTTCAAGTTTTTTATGATTTTATTTCTACGCAAGAATCTTCCAGATTTCGTCTGCGACTTTCTGCAAATCCGGATCGCACAAAAGAGGCAAGATTTCCGCAAGTTTTTCGCCCTGAAAATCCCACCATTCTAGATTTTAAAGAAGCCGCTTAGTTTCACACTTCCCGCTATAAAATAATTTCACGAACACCCAACGTATTTTCCGCTTATGAAATTTCTGCGTTACCAGGCAAAACACGTTTTCTGCAAACGCAAGGATTTCATTCATTGCCCAAGCCGTTTTCACTGCATGAAATTATTTCGCTTAGAAAAAGACTTTTTATCACAATTCCGATTTTAGCTTTTCAGCAAAAAACATCGGACATTTACCGTTCTTTTCTTTTATAAAGAAATCATTTATATTTATTGGAGAAAATCAGTTGCCTTTCAAAGCGGAATTTTTTCTGTTCGCTTGCAAAAGGCAGCTTTTTTTGAATATCGCGATTTTACGAGGTACTAAATGAGCAAGATTGCCATAAGAATCAATCCGGCTGACATTGTTGCCGTCGCTCTCGAGCCGCTAGCTAAAGGAACGACTGTAACTCTTGAGGCAATGGAAGGCGCGCCGGAAGCGACTGTAACTCTTCAAGAGGACATCACAGCCGGACACAAGTTCGCGCTTAGAGACATCAAAAAAGACGAGCATGTCATCAAATACGGATATGCGATTGGAGCCGCAAGCAAGGACATCAAAAAAGGCGAGCATGTCCACACGCACAATATCCACACTCTCTTGTCCGAGAAATTTGAATACACTTACGACGAGGCAAACGCAAAAAAAGCCTATGATTCTTGGTTCAAGGAGACAGAAAGCCTCAGAAAAAATGTTCCGACAGTAAAAGTCTACAAACGCGAAGACGGAAGAGTCGGAATCAGAAACGAAATCTGGATTGTTCCTCTCGTCGGCTGCGTGAACAAGATTTCTGAGAATCTTGCCAACTGGGCAAACGGGAAATTCTTGGGCGGCGAGCCGGGACCAAAGATAGACGGCGGACTTGAAGGCGTTTTCGCTTGGACGCATCCTTACGGCTGCTCCCAGATGGGCGGAGACAAGGAAACAACCGCTGTAGTTCTTTCAGACCTTGTAAAGCATCCTAACGCTGGCGGAGTTCTCGTTGTTTCGCTCGGCTGCGAGGAAAACAATATTCCTTACTTCAAGCAGTTTCTCGGGGAATATGACGAGAACCGCGTGAAATTCATCACAACTCAGGATTTTTCCGACGAGCTTGGGGAAGCAAAGAAAATTCTCTCAGGACTCGTTGACTATGTTTCAAAATTCAAGAGGGAAGACGCTCCGCTTACAGACGTTGTTCTCGGAATGAAATGCGGCGGCTCAGACGGAATGTCAGGAATCACCGCAAACGCATTGATTGGACGCATCTGCGACGCAATGACAGGAATGGGCGGAAGAGTAATGCTCACAGAAGTTCCGGAGATGTTCGGAGCTGAGCAGATGCTTATGAACCGCTGCGTTGACAAGAAACGCTTCGACGAGACTGTAAAGCTCATCAACGGTTTCAAAGACTACTACGCGCGCCACAATCAGGTTTGCTACGAGAATCCAAGCCCGGGAAACAAGGCTGGCGGAATCACGACTCTTGAGGACAAGTCTTTGGGCTGCGTTCAGAAAGGCGGAAAAGCTCCTGTTACAGGCGTTCTAAAATACGGCGAGCGTCTTACAGAAAAAGGGCTCACTCTTCTTGAAGGTCCAGGAAACGACATCGTCGCTTCAACAGACTTGACTGCCGCAGGAGCAAACATCATCTTGTTCTCCACAGGAAGAGGAACTCCTCTCGGCGCGCCAGCCCCTACAATCAAAATCTCTTCAAACCATCCGCTTGCCGAGAAAAAAGCAGGCTGGATTGACTTTGACGCCGCGCGTCTTCTTGACGAGCCAAGCGACAAAGTCCGAGACGCTCTTCTTGAGCAGATTTGCGACATCTGCTCTGGTAAAGCGCAGGCAAAGAACGAGACTAACGGCTACCGCGAAATCGCAATCTTCAAGGACGGAGTTACACTTTAGTTTTTGGTAATTCCTGACCAAAACAATAAAGCCCAAAAGCAAATCGGAAATGCAATAAAACGTCCGAAAAGTTTTTGGGCTTTTTTTTATTTTTTCATCAGATATAAGTTATAAAAAAATTCCAGCGAAAAATAAAATCATTTTCACTTTTCAGACAATAGTTTCTTGTGCATTTTGCACGAGACAGACTCTGCCTCAATCTTGAAAACTCCGACCAGATTCAGCATAACCAAAGGAAAATTCCAGCCGTCTTTTTTAGTAGAACTGAGCATAATTTTATTCAAGGCGTGCTTTTTCTCATCATTTTCTTTAATTTCAGTGATTTTTCCCTCGCCAATCACGCTCGCATAATACTCAGTGCAGTCGCAGGCTTTCTCCGCAGATTTTGTTCCATAGTCAGCGTCAATCTCAAAGCCCACATTTCCTCCTTTTTTAATCAGCGAAAATTTTCTTCCGTCACGCGCGCCGTGAAAATAAAAAACAAATTTTCCGTCCTTGCTCTCAAATCCAAAATTCACAGGAACAATATAAACACCTCCTTCATCGCAAAAACCGACACGCATAATCTTCTGTGAAGCCAAAAACGCCTCAATCTCCGAAAAATCTGTAATCTCACGCTCTTTTCGTCTCATAAAATTTCCTTTTTTGGGCGTTCCCCTCGCTCCGCTCGGGTCGGGTCTTTCGCCGTTCCGCTTTCGCTCCATTCCTCCGCCCTTAGAAGCAAAACTTCAAGATAAGCGACGGAACGCCTGCGGCGCGGCTACAGCCCCTAACGCATTTGAATTTTCAATGCAATCTAAAATTACAAATCAACTTTGAACGAAATTCCGTTTCCCAAAACAGAAACCTTCAAGTCGTGCGAAGTGTTGAAAGTGTGAAGCCACGGAACCAAAAATCCCACAGCAGAGCCAATCGCCGCCCCAGCCAAAACATCTGTCATAAAATGGTTTCCGCTCAAAAGCCTTAAAGCCGAAGTTCCGGCGGCCAAAGCGTAGCTTCCGGCAATCACAGGATATTTCCATACGGAATCAGGAAAATATTTCGAAAAAGTATAGCTTGTGAAAGTCGCCGAGGCAAAAGCGATTGTCGTGTGTCCCGACGGAAACGAATTCGCGTAGTCGCCCGAGTCAACATCGCTTTCAGGCCAAGTGTCAGAATCATAATACATATAAGGCCGGGTTCTGCTCACGCAAAGTTTTGTGATTTCCTTTATTCCGTTTGCAATCAGAAGAGTCTCCGCGTACATAACGCCCTCGGTTAGCCATTCATCTTTCCCAGACGGAATAAGCGCGAGCGGGGTAGCGACAGCCACAGCAAGAAGAAAATCCGCAGCTTTGTCTCTTGATGACGAATAGCTTTTCATAAAATAGCGGTCAAAAACATTCACATCATCTTTGTTGAAAGTCTCGTTATTGTATTCTGAACGGTTCACTTTCAATCCGTTGTCCAAAACAAGGTCGGCTCCAGAAAGAGCAATTCCGCTTCCCAAAAGAATTCCGTCAGTGAGCGGAGTCAATCTAAAAACATCGCCTTTTCCGAAAATATTAAAATCTCGAGCGGCAGCACCAAATCCGACAAAAAAAACAGCAGTCAAAAAAAATAAAAATCGCTTCATAATTTTGACTTTACAAGAAACTTTTGTTTTAAGTCAATCTTCTATACAATCCACGTTTTTCGTAATAAAATGATGAAAATCATCGGTGAAGGAAATTCACCCCAGGAGCAAAATCAAATGAAAAAATTCATGGACAAAGACTTCCTGCTGGACACAAAAACAGCACAAAAACTTTTTGAAGCCTGCAAAGACGAGCCACTTTGGGACTACCACTGTCACCTTATTCCGGCTCAGATTGCTGAGAACAAAAAATTCAAGAACCTTACAGAGATTTGGCTCGGAGGCGACCACTACAAATGGCGCCAGATGAGAACTTACGGAATCTCTGAAGATTATATTACTGGCGACAAACCTGATTACGAAAAATTCCTTAAATGGGCAGAGACAATCGAGCATCTTATCGGAAACCCTCTTTATCACTGGACACATCTCGAACTCCAGCGTTATTTCGGAATTTACGAGCCTTTGACGGTTGAGTCAGCTCCGAGAATCTGGGAAAAAGCAAACGCTATGCTCCAGACAGACGAGCTTTCAGTAAAGGGAATTTTCAAGAAATTCCATGTTTATGCTGTCGGAACAACAGACGATCCGATTGACTCTCTTGAATATCACAAGGCAATCGCCGCAGGAACAGCTCCAATCGGAAAAATCGAGACTCACGTTCGCCCGTCTTACCGCCCGGACAAAGCACTCAACATCAATCTTCCGACATACAAAGATTACATCGCAAAGCTTTCTGAAGTTTCAGGAATCAACATCAAGACTTCTGACGATGTAATTGAAGCCCTCATCAAACGCCTTGACTACTTTATCGAGAACGGCTGCCGCGCTTCTGACCACGCTCTTGAATATCCACCATGCAAAGTTGATTCTGATGCGAATATCGACGCAGTTGTAGCACGTGCTCTCAACGGCGAAGTAATTTCTGAAGCAGAGGCTGAGGCTTACAAGACAAAGGTTCTCGTTGCTCTCGGACGCGCTTACGAGCAGAGAGGAATTGTTCAGCAGTGGCATATGAACGCAATCCGCGACAACAACAAGGCAATGTTCAAAAAGCTCGGTCCTGACACAGGATTTGACGGCTCGCACGACAAGCCAATCGCAGAAAACCTCGCAGGTCTTCTTTCTTTGATTGAAGCCGCGGGCGGCACACCAAAAACAATCCTCTACACGCTCAACCCTAAAGACTACTATCCAATCGGAACAATCATGGGCTGCTTCCAGGGAAGCGGAGTCAAGGGGAAAATCCAGCTCGGCTCAGGATGGTGGTTCTGCGACCACAAAGACGGAATGGAACAGCAGATTAAGGTTCTCGGAAACCTCGGCATGATTCCTGCTTTCGTCGGAATGTTGACAGACTCTCGCTCATTCCTCTCATACTCACGCCACGAGTATTTCAGAAGAATTCTCTGCAATATCATCGGAACTTGGGTTGAAAACGGAGAATATCCAAACGACATGGAAATGCTCACAAAAATTGTGAAAGACATTTCGTTCGGAAACGCTCTCAACTACTTCGGAAAATAAAATTAGAATATATACCTACCGTTTGTTAGTATAATATTTAGTAAAATTTTCTAGGCCAGTCAATTTTTGACTGGCTTTTTTTTATATTTTTTTTACAAAAAATAAAAAACTTCATTGGTTTACTATCGTTAGGCAATAGTTTTCCACAATTTAGTCACAAAATGTGGAAAAATTCTAACTAACGTCTATAAGTTTTACACAAATATTTCCACTTTTCCACAACTCTTAAACAAACTAACATTTGATTGGTAAAAAAAATACTTATTTGTTTGCAGTCTGATACAACCTAGCCGTTAGCAAAATATTCTTGTATAGAAAAATAATCTTCTTTCCAATAGAATAGCTCAAAATGAATTTCAAGAAAACAGTCTTAATTTTGCTGGCAATATTCTCTTCGCTTGCGTTTTCTTTTTCATCAGAAAGTCTGGATGAATATTTGGATAACTATCCGGAAACGCTTTCAAAAGAAGCTTTGATTTCCGTTGTCACAATCGACTATCCAAGAAGTTCATTCAAATCAATTTTTTCAAAAGCCGCGCTTAGAATCTATGACAAGAGAAAGAGTTTTGACGAGCTTATAGATTTCGCATATTTTCAAGATTTTGACGATCCTCTTTTTTTTCTAAAATTTTATTTTCTAAGCCCGAAAGCACAAATAATCTCATCAGCTTTCACAAAGGCAATTATTCAGGAAAAAGACGCTGAAATCACGGACATTGTTCTAAATCTTCCTTATGATGAAATTCTTTATATCTATGATTTTTTGAAAAATCTGCATGAGAACCTCAAAAATTACTCGTATAATTATGATATTCAAACAAATAACTCATACACTCATATCGCAAGAATCTTAAATGACGCAGCAAAAAGCAGCCGCGCAACAGCAGAAACAGATTATTCTTTCTATGATTATTCAAGAAAACTAACGTTAGTCTTAAAAAGAACAAACAGCTCAATTCCAATAAAAACATTTTCAACTGAAACCATAAAAACACAAGAAGATTCTGTTTCCTATAAATTTTCACTGCCAAACGTTAGTATCTCAAAAATTATTTGTTTCTCAGTTTTTATTTTTCTAGTTCTGATTTATTCTATCTACCTAACGCTCGTTAATTTTATACCAATTTTATACTGCAACTCAATTGCAAAAGCAGGGCAGACTTTTGATTTTATAATTCTGTTTTTTTCAGGACTTGCAGGAGCAACAGTTTTGATTCAGGATTTCATCTCACCGCAAAGTCTTTTCAGAAACAATTTTCAGTTTATATATCTTTTCCCATTCAATTTTATTATGGCGTTTAATCTTTATTTTCCTTTCTTAAAGAAAAGATTTTTGAAGATCTACTGGAGCGCAATTTCAATTTTGATTCTGCTTTACATAGTTTTTGCTTGGATTCTTTCACGGAATTTTCCGATTATGGACATCTTTATATCAGCTCCGATTTTTATACGCTCCGTCTATTTTTCGGCTGATTTGCATATAAAAAAAGCCAGATGCCTAACTCAGCAGACATCTGGCTTATGATTGACTTCTAAAGCTAAAAAATTAATAATTTATTTTTTCACTTTTGTAAGCTCGACATCAAATGCGATGTAAGCTCCGCCTGGAATAACTCCAGGAATTCCGCCCTCGCCATATGCCTGACTTGGAGGAAGAACAATTGTCCTTTTTTCGCCGAGCTTCATATCCTGAACCATAATATCGAATCCAGGAATCATCTGTCCGCCGGCAGTTGTAAATTCAAGAGGTCCCCGTCCTTTAGACTGGTCAAAAACCTGTCCGCTCACAAAATATCCTTTGTACTCGACTGCGACAGCTCTTTTTCCGCCAATCTTGCTTCCTGAGCCTTCTTTTGTTGTCTTGTAATAAATTCCGTTAGAATCCTTGCTGAACCCCGGAAATTTTGTCTCTACTTCCTTGATTTTTGCCGCAGCAGCAGCTTTCTTAGCTTCCTCAGCTTTTTTAGAAGCCTCTACAGAAAGTCTGTCAAAGTCAGCCTGTGTCGCTGTGAATTTTTCAGCATCATCGCCCTGACGAACTATCGTTAGTTTTACAATCTTGTCATTTTGTTTAATCGCATTCACAACGTTCTGACTTTCCTCATTTACAACCTGACCAAAAATAGTATGCTTTCCATTGAGCCAGTCTGTCGGAACATGAGTGATAAAGAACTGAGAGCCGTTTGTTCCAGGACCTGCGTTAGCCATTGCGAGATAGCCAGGCTTGTCAAAGACCAAGTCATCCCTGCATTCGTCTGCAAAACGGTAGCCAGGTCCGCCGCGTCCTGTTCCCTCCGGGTCTCCGCCCTGAATCATAAAGTCTGAAATCACACGGTGGAAAGTAAGCCCGTCATAAAAATGCTTTCCTTTTGTGGCATCCAAAGTTCCTTCCGCAAGGCCTACGAAGTTAGTAACTGTAAGCGGTGTCTTGCCATAAAAAAGCTCCAGAACGATAGAGCCTTTCGAGGTTTCCATAATTGCGAAAACACCATTTTTTCCTTTAATTGCGCTTAATTCTTTTTCCATAGAATTGCATCCTCCAAAGCTGATTGCCAAGCAGCAAAAAATAGCTGCGAAAATATTTTTTTTCATTTGTTTGCTTCCCTCACAAACCATTTATAAATCGAATCCACGCGCGAGTTAAACGAGTCAAGCATCATATTCTCGAACAAAGAAATTCTCGGATAAGAAGCTTGAACCAGAAGATAAACAAGATAATAATCTCCTTCGTCCACCGCAACGAGATTTATTTTTACATTGTGGGCTTTTGCCGCCGTTATCGGTCCGAATTTCAGCGGCTCGAAATTGTCAAAATAAACACTGACCTCTTTTTCTGTCTGCCTGTATTCAAGCTGGTAATAGCATTTTCCGAAAGAGTTGTCATCCTGCATACAGTAAAGAATTTTCCCGTCTGCAGAACCTTCCGTGTCATCTGGAATCGGATTTTTGTTCTCTTTAGAATCCAAAAGACAGGCATCATGATATAAGACTTCCCATTTTTTATGGCGGTTTGAATAATATTCAGAGCCTTTCATCGTGGAAATCGAGCGCAAAATCTTCGAAACTTTTTCAACTGTCAATTCAGTTTTTGACTTTGCCTCAGCATCCGCTCCGAGAGAATTCTTATCAAGATAAAAAAGCTTCTCGGTTGTAAGCCGAGGCTTTTCCTCAAAAGTCCATTTTTTCACCGCAAGCTCAGAAAGCTCTGTTTTCGGAACTAACGATAGTTTGGCTTCGTTTTTGGCTAGAAAAACATTCTGCAACTCGCCTGATGCTTTTAGCTTTTCAAGAAGCCCAGCTGAAATGCTATTAGGAAAAGAAAAGGCAGAAAATGAAAACAATTCTAAAATCAAAAATAATATTCTTTTCATTTTTCTGCCCCTTAAAAATTTATTTTGAACGTTTGACAAGTTCTAGTAATTTCCCTTGTAAATCACACGAACCTGCTTGTAAAGACCTTCGCCCTCGCTTTTTGTCTCAATGTCAGCAAAATCATTGAGAGTAGTGTGTATAAGTCTTCTTTCAAAAGGATTCATCGGCTCAAGCAAGATTGAATGTTTTGTCGAGCGAACTTTATCCGCAGTGTTGTATGCAAGATGGACAAGATTCTCCTCGCGTCTTACTCTGTAGTTCTCTGTGTCAAGAATAACGCGGATTTCCTCGTATCCGAGATGTCCTGCATAAACATTCGCCAAAAGCTGCAACGCATCAAGATTTTTTCCCTTGCGTCCGATAAGGATTGAAGAACTTTCGGACTTCATTTTAAGACCGATTTTTCTTTCCTCGCGGAACATAACTTCAACTTCTGCATCGTATCCCATTTTAGAAATAACGTTCTTAACAAAAGTTACAAGTTTTTCCTCGAATTCTCCCTGCGGAACAGGATCAGCAACAGCTCTCTTAACAGAGCTAGAAACGGATTCAGTCTCGTCATATTTTACGCCAGGAGTGGATTCTTCAGTGTGGACGCGGATTTTCACATATCCAGACTTGAACAAAGTCTTTTTCTGAGTCTCGATAATCTCAACATCAAACTGGTCGCTTTCAAGACCAAGCTCTGAACACGCTTTTTCAATCGCGTCTTTCTCAGTTTTTCCTTCAAATTCGTAAGTCATTTTTATCTCCTAAGAAGATAGCTAATCTTTAAACTAACTACCGTTTGTTTTTATCATGTTTTACAACTTTTATTTCTTCGTTTTTGCCTTTCATCATCTTGTTGATTATAAGCTGCTGTCCAAGCTGAAAAATATTGCTTACAGTCCAATAAAGAAGAAGTCCAGACGGAGCGTTATAGAAAAGGAAGAAGAACAGAATCGGCATTCCGTACATCATCATCTTCATCTGACCCGCGCTTTGACCAGCCGCAGCAGTGCCGCCGTTTCCTGTGATTTTTCCGAACAGAAGCTGCGAGATAACATAAATTACAGGCAAAATTCTGATTGTGTTCCAGCCAAGAATAGGAAGTCCGCGAGAAAAAGTCTTTCCTATATGGTCGCCGGCTGAAAGATCGTCAATCCAGCCAGGAACAAAAGCCGCTCCACGGAATTCAAAATAATTATTGAAAAGATTGTACATCGCAAACAAAATGAAGAACTGGAAAAGCAAAGGAAGACAGCCGCTCATCGGGTTGTAGCCAATCTCCTTGTACATTTTCGCGGTCTCCATCTGCATTTTCTGCGGGTCATTCTTGTATTTTTCCTGAAGCTCTTTCATTCTCGGCTGATACTTCTGCATCTTCTGAGTTCCCTCAAGACTTTTCTTTGTAATCGGGAAAAGAAGAAGCTTCAAGATAACCGTAAGAATGATGATTGAAACGCCCCAGTTTTTCACAAGCTTGTAAATATTTTCAAGACCGAATTTAAGGATAACCTCAAGCCAGCTCAAGAATCCAGATGTGTTCAGGCTGTCATCAAGATGAGAGCCGCTGATTTTCCAGTCATTATTTTCCGCAAGATTGTAGATTTTAAGCTCTCTCTCGTTTCTCGGTCCGACATAAATGTAATAACTATCGTTAGTTTCTTTTTCTGTAAGAGCCTTTCTCTGAACTTTTATCTGAGCGTTCGCATAATCGCCGACTTCAACCGCAGATGAATAATTTATCGCAGAAAGCATTTTATCGCTGTTCAACGGATAAATAATCATCTCAAAATATTTGCCTGCAAGAGCCGCCCAAGTCCATTCGCGGTCATATTCCTTAGACTGCCTCTGGCCAAGAATGATTTTTTTCGCTTTCTGTCCGTTGTACGAAATAAATTGCCGGTTCTCATAGCGGTTCTGCTTTGCATTGAAATAAGGTCCAATTTGTGGAGCAGTGCGCAAAGTATAGGCAGCGTTTCCTGAAGAAAGATTCTTAACAGGCGCATCGCCGTCAACTCTGACATCAAGCCTGAAAATATAGTCGTCTTTCTTGAAAGAATATTCCTTTACAAGCGTGAATTTGTCAGAAGTTCCGTCCGAATTCTTAATCTCGTAGTCCCTGTAGAATCCGATTGTGTAGTCGTCGATTCTCTTCACATTGAAAATGTCGTTGATGATTTCATTCTCGTAGCCGCCGAAAGAAAGCGCGAACGCGCGGTTTTTGTCAGAAACGTTGTCAACCATCTCAACGCCTTTTCCAGTGTCCCTGTCAAGGTTTTTAAGGTTGCCTTTATCGTCTTTTCCGACAAACTCATAGCCGATTACGTCTCCGCCGCGGTTTGTGAATGTCACTTTCACTTTGTCGGTCGTGATTGTGAAATTTTCTTCCTCAAGAGATTCATCTGGACTCTGCTCGGCAACAATCAGGCTGCTGCCATCTGTCTTTACCGATGATGAATTCTCATCCGGATTTTGTCCGCTTTCTTCCGCAACATTCTGCTGGGAATTCTGTTTTTCCGCATTTTTGTTAGGAAAAAGGAAAGTCTGGGCAGCAAAAAATCCAACAAGAACAACAGTCGAGAGCGAAATCGCCCAAATTGTATTCTTTTCCATTTTTACTCCAATTTTTTAGATAGAGATAACTTTCAGCTGATTTTTAAGGAACAGGGTCGTATCCGCCTTTAAACAAAGGATTGCATTTTAAAATTCTTTTTGTGGAAAGATACATTCCTTTTGCAGGACCGTATTTTTTCAAAGCCTCGATTGAATACTCTGAGCATGAAGGATAAAACCTACAGCATGCAGGCTTCAATGGAGAGATGAATTTTCTGTAAAACCGAATTGGAAAACACAAAATCTTAACAAGAAAGTGTTTCATTTTGAGAACAATCCAGCTTTTGCAATTAATGTCTGAAATTGGGCACACCGGGTGCGGAACGAGTCTTTTTCGGCTGGCGGATAGACTAAGAAAAGCATATCATAGCCGTTGTTCAGGTGCGCTTTTATTTTTCGGTAGGTCTCTCGGCTGAACCGCTTTGCACGGTTTCGCTGAACAGCGTTGCCAAATCCTCTAGGAAGAGGAAATCCAACCCTATTGTATTTTAGTCCATTAGGCATGAAATATAATTTTGCGCCTAAAATGCTAATTTTTTTTCCTTTTGAAAATAGCCTTTTAAAATCAACAGGACGCTTTATGTGCTCAAAACATCTAAAGCATCCTGTCTCATCAATGCTAGATTTTTCCAAATCTGCCTTCTTTTAAGAAATCGAAATTAGTATTTCTTGTGCTCATCGCAAACTGAAAGCTTTTTGCGGCCTTTAGCTCTTCTGCGGGCAAGAATGAGGCGTCCACCGCGTGTTGCCATGCGTGCACGGAATCCAAATTTTCTGTTTCTTTTTACTTTACTTGGTTGATATGTTCTAAGCATAGTGAACATGTCTCCTTAATTAAATGAAATTGGTAACAATCCCTAAGATATTTTTACTAAAAACAAAGTTTTTAGAAGTTTCCCTTTATAGTCCAAAAAATATATCAAATTTATTGAGTACAAGTCAACATATCATTTTTTAATCTGTCGAGAATTTTCCGCAAGTTTTCAGGCATTTCCCTTTTCTCTTCTTTTACAGAATCCGAATTCTGAAATTTTTCAAAGACAGCCTGCTCTTTATTAAGGCGGTCTTGAATTTTCTCATTCATCTTTCGGATTTCTTCTTCTTTTTTCTCGTTCTGAAGCTGAAAATCAGTTCCTTTTAAGCGGAATGCAAGCGAAGAAATATTCACGTCGGAGATTCTGCGGTTCAAGCCTGTCATTATATATTTCTGGTAAATTTTCAGAGTCTGAATCCAGGCCGGATGGTCTGCCTCGACAAGAAGAATTCCATTCTTCAAGTCGATTACTCTAGAATGAGAGGCAAGATTTTTTCCAAGGTTAGCGCCGTTTTTTCCGTTGGACTTTATGGACTCAAGCACAAGACGCCAGTATTTTAAGATGCTGTTGCTCTGCTCAAATTTCCGCTGCTCGATGTTCACATAGGCGACTTCAATCATCGAGGAGGCCTTCACAATATTCTCGTCAATCGCCATCTATGCAGACTCCTTTCTCAATTCTATAGACTTTTGTTGTGCTTCTCTTGTATCTCTCGTAAGGCTCGCCAGGCAAAAACGTGCAGAAAAGCTGGTCATAATCTGGAAGCAGGGCGGTAACGCTTTGCCTTTTGTCAGGGTCAAGCTCAAGAAGAACATCGTCCATCAGAAGAACAGGCTTTTTCTCATTCACCTGGCTGTAGTAAATCGCCTGAGAAAAACGCAGCAAAATCGCGAGCAGCCTTCTTTGCCCGGTCGAAGCGTTCGGAACAAAATTTTTTCCGTCGCGAACAAAGACAATCCTGTCCCGGTGAGGTCCGCTCATTGTGGTCTGAATAACCTTGTCTATCTCGCGCTTTTCAGAAAGAATAGAGAGGGCAAAAACCACATCTGCTTCGCCGCCGTCATTTTTCCAGCTCGGAATATACTTTATTGAAACGCCGCCGATTCCGGCTATATTTTCATAAAGATTTCCGAAAATCTGGTTGAACTTGAAAATCGTGGAATTTCTTTTCTTTTGGATTTCAACTCCGCTCTGAGCAAGCTGCATGTCAAGCACATCGAGCATTTCATACCGCTTTTCTTTAAGGCAAAGATTCCGGCTTTTCAGAACTTTCTTGTAGTTTCTATTGAGCGTAACGTAAAGCACATCATACATTGAGAGGCACTGGTCGATAAAAAAACGCTTTTTTTCAGGCTCTCCGGCCGCAAACTCCAAGTCATCATGGCAAAAAAGGACACACGGCATAGTGTTTATCAGCTCTTTTCTGTCCTTTATCGATTTTCCGTTCTTGTCGATTCTCTTTTTCTGCCTGTCGTATGATATGAAAATATTGTCTGTAGAGCCGTTCTCCTCGCGGTAAAGAGTTCGGATACTGAAGCTGGACTCGCCGTCCTTTATGATTTCAGCATCGGAGCGAGTCCTGAATGAATTTCCGTAGGCGGAATAATAAATGGACTCAAGAAGATTGCTTTTTCCCTGACCGTTCTCCCCGACAAAATAAATTTCCTTTGCGAGAAAATCTATTGTCGAGTTCTGCAGATTTCTGTAGTTCACATATGAAGCGGAGAGAACTGGCATTTAGAATTTGCTACTCTACCGACATCGGCATAATGATATGGAAGTAGTCTGAAGCAGGCTCCGGACGGAGAGTAACAGCCCGCAAGACCTCGGTGAATTCAAAAGTGATATATTCGCTGTCCATTACTTTTAGAGGATTGTCGATGTGTCTGTAGTTCATCGCGATTGAAACTTCCTCGCCGTCGAACTGGCACGGAATTTCCTCTTTCGCATCGCCCAAGTCTGTGGATTTTGAAGTGATTGAAAGAACTCCCGGAGCAACGTCAAGGCTGATTCTTCCGGTCTTGTCAATCATAATCGAAATGCGCTTCAGCGCAGACACAAAATCGCTTTTTAGAACTGAGAATTTATGGGCCTGATGCTCAGGAATTACCCTCATATAGTTAGGAAACTGTCCGTCGATAAGGGTTGCGGAGAATTCATAGTTTCCGAACTTGAAGAAAATCATCTTGTCAACAACAGCGACATTGATATTTCCCTCGTCGGAAGCGTTTTTCGCAACAATATTGAGAATTTTCGGATGGACAATAGCAGAAGGGAAATCTTCAACGCCAGCAAGCACACTTTTTTCAGCGTATGCTAGCCTTCTTCCGTCCGTCGCGACAAGAACAAGCCTGTCATCCTTTTTCTCGAAAAGAACGCCGTTCATGAAATATCTTGTCTCGTCCTCGCTTACTGCGAAAGTTGTCTGTGAAATCATCTGCTTAAGCTCCTTTGCCGGAACCTCAAAGAAAGAAATTTTTTCAGCGATTGCGATTTCAGGAAATTTGTCTTGGGAAGTGCAGTTGAGCTGGTACTTGATTTTTTTCGCAGAATGCTTGATTACAGCGCAAATCAGATTGTCTTTCTCAACAAGATTGAATTCGATTTCTCCCTCTGGAAGAGCCGAAAGAATGCTCATGAATTTGTCGCAGAGAACTGTAGTTGAGCCTTCCTCTTCAATGTCCACTGGAATTTTTGTCTGGAAATTTACTTTTATGTCAGTCGCCTTGACAGTCAGGCTTCCTCCCTCTGCAATCAAAAGGATATTTGAAAGAACTGAAAGCGCGTTTTTTGTGGAAATGATTTCCTGTGCAATTGAAATTTCATTTATCATGGAATTTCTGTCAAAAGTAAATTTCATTTGTTTCTCCTGAAGATTTTTTTGAAATCTAGTTTTTATGCTAAAAGAGCCTTGTTTTTAGGAAGACTGATTTTTGCTTTTTAATCTTATTCACATTCCTATATAAATTTAAATTTTAAAAAATTTAGTAGTAGTAATAATAAGGCTTGTGAATTTGTGGATAAGCGTCTTATTTCTTTGCAGAATAACAAGATAAATTCGTGAAAAGTTTTGAATTTGAATTCACGTATTTTCCACAAATTCACTTTAAACAAAGTTTCTAACAACTTATCAACAGAATGTTACCATATTTTACACTTTTATGATATTGCTGTAATTCAAAAAATCATAAAAATTCAGAGCGCGTCAGCTTCCCTTTATCTGTTTTTCAAGAAGCTTCACAGTGTCGCTCATTGTCGAGTCGGTTTTTAGAAGGTCGTCTATTTTCCTTATTGATGACATTATTGTAGTGTGGTCTCTTCCTCCGAATTCCTCTCCGATGTCTGAAAGCGAGTATTCGGTCATTTTCTTGCAGAGCCAGACCGCTATGTGGCGCGGACCTGCGATGCTCTTGTTTCTTTTTGAGCTTTTCAAGTCTGCGATTGAGATGTTGTAGAATTCTGAGATTGTCTTTTGGATTGACTCGACAGTTACAACGTTTGAAGCCTGCGATGTCAGAGAGTCGCTTAAAAGTTCCTTGACCAAGTCAAGAGTGAGAGGCCTGTTCATAAGCTCCGCGTAGTTCAGACTTTTCAAAAGCGCGCCCTCAAGCTCTCTGACGTTCGACTGTATGTTTTTCGCTATGAATTCCTTTATTTCCGGGCTTATGCTTTTTCCCTGAAGCTCAAGCTTCTTGTCGATAATAGCAAGCCTTGTCTCATAGTCAGGGGCTTTCATGTCTATGCTTAATCCTGCGGTGAACCTTGTCTTGAGCCTGTCCTCGATTCCCTTGATTTCTGTTATCGGGCGGTCGCTTGTGAATACCAGCTGGCCTTTTCTGTTGTAGATGTCCTCGAAAGTATAGAAAAGCTCGTTCTGAAGCCCTTCCTTGCCCTCGAGAAACTGGATATCGTCGAGAAGAAGAACATCGAGCTTTCTGTATTTCTTGGTGAATTTGTCTATTGACTTTTCCCTGATTGCTGAAGTGAATTCATTCATGAAAGATTCTGTTGTCAGGTATCCGATTTTAAGGCTGGGACTGTTCTCGTAGATATAGTTTCCGACGGAGACCATAAGGTGGGTTTTTCCAAGACCTGAAGAGCCGTAAAGGAGAATAGGGTTTGTCTTTCTTGAGCCGGGAGTCTTTGCTGCCGCGATGCAGGCAGAGTAGGCGTACTGGCTGTTGTCTCCCGGAATGAAAGTGCTGAAAGTGAATTCCTCATTAAGCTGCGGATGCTTGCTTGTGTTTTTTTTTGGCGCGGAATTTTCCAGTGTTTTTGGCTTTGAGAAAGTTTGTGAAGTCTCTCTTTCAAAATTTTCAGCCTGCGGAAGTTCAGTTTTTTGAGTCTGCGTGGCTGGAGGAACAAAAGCCGGTGTCTCTGACGGCTTTGAGTTCACGATATGTCTGATTGAGATGTTCTGGCCTGTAAGCTCGTTTATTTTTTGCTGGAGCTTTTCGACATTTCCTTTCTTGACCATTCTTGTCCACATGAATTCCGAGGCGACGGAAACTGTTATGTCGGAAATTGTGTCTTCCACGTATTCAAAGTTAAAGAAAAGCTTGAAATCGTTTTCTGTTCCGGCTGCTGCGTATTCCTGATGAATCTGGTTCATCGCTTCTTCAAAAAAATCCTTGTAGTTCTGTTCAGACATAGGCTAAATTATAGTACAACTTTACTTTTTTCGGCAATAAAACTATAATTTTCTGAATGTTCTAAAAGTCTAATCATGTCTTTTAATCACTTCTAAAATATTATAAATCAAGGAAATAAAAATGGCTTCTTCTTATGATGCTGGCAGTATTCAGGTATTGAAGGGTCTTGAAGCTGTCCGCAAGCGTCCTGGCATGTATATCGGCTCGACCGGGCCTAAAGGACTTCATCATCTTGTTTATGAGACTGTTGACAACTGTATTGACGAGGCGATGGCCGGCTACTGCGACAGAATCGTTGTCGCTCTTGAAAAAGACGATGTTGTGCGTGTGGAGGACAACGGCCGCGGAATTCCTGTCGCGATGCATCCGACGGAGCATATCAGCGCGCTTGAGCTTGTCTTGACGCGCCTTCATGCCGGCGGAAAATTTGACAAGAAATCATATAAAGTCTCGGGCGGTCTTCACGGAGTCGGCGTTTCCTGCGTGAACGCTCTTTCTGACTGGCTTGAGGCGACAATCAGGCGCGACGGGCATATTTACCGCCAGAGATACGAGCGCGGAATTCCTGTCACAAAGGTCGAGACAATCGGAGACTCAGAAGAGCATGGAACTACAATCCGGTGGAAAGCTGACAAGACAATATTCACTGTTACGACGACTTATGACTGGGATGTTCTGATTCAGCGGCTGAAGGAGCTTGCCTTTTTGAACAGCGGAATAGTGATTGTCTTCCGCGATGAGCGTCTTGAAAATCCGAAAGAGCAGATTCTAAAATATGAGGGCGGAATCGTTCATTATGTAAAAGAGCTGAATGAGTCTGTCAAAAGCAAATTTTATTATCCTGACGAGCCAATCTATATCACAGGCGAGAAAGACGGAGTCGTTACGGAGCTTGCGTTCCAGTACAATGACAAATATTCAGAGTCTGTCTACACTTATGTAAACGACATTCACACTGGCGACGGCGGAACTCATCTTGACGGATTCAAGTCTGCCTTGCTTTACGTTCTGAAAAAAGCGTTCGAGGCGAACGAGAAGCTTAAAAAGAAGCTCGACAAGGACGAGAGTCTGACAGGCGATGATGTGCGCGCCGGGCTTGTCGCGGTTCTTTCAATGAAAGTTCCAGAGCCTGAATTTGTCGGCCAGACAAAGGACAAGCTTGGAAATCCTGAAGTCCGCGGAATTGTGGATTCTCTCGTAAAGGAAAAACTCACTATTTTCTTTGAGCTGAATCCGAATGTTCTTGAGAAAGTCCTTGAGAAGGCTCTTGGGGAAGCTCAGGCGCGTGTTGCAGCGCGCAAGGCAAAGGAAAACACTCGTAAAAAAACTGTCGGCGGCTCTTTTGTAAAGCCTGAGAAACTTTCCGACTGTTCTATAAAAGACAATCCTGAAATCTGCGAGGTTTATATAGTCGAGGGCGACTCGGCTGGCGGCTCTGCCAAGAAAGGAAGAGACTCGAAGACTCAGGCGATACTTCCTCTATGGGGAAAAATGCTCAATGTTGAGAAAGTTGACGCGTCAAAAGTTGTCGGAAACGACAAGCTCGACCCTGTAATCAGGACGCTTGGAGCTGGCTTTGGAAAGGACTTCAATATTGAAAAGCTCCGCTACCATAAAATCATAATCATGGCGGATGCCGATGTTGACGGCTCTCATATCCGCACCTTGCTTTTGACTTTCTTCTTCAGATATATGCCTGAGCTTATTACTCATGGATATGTCTATCTTGCTATGCCGCCGCTTTTTAAAGTCCAGCTTGGAAAAAAAGAGCCGGTTTACTGCTATTCTGATGCGGAGCGGGATTCCGCGCTGGAAGCTCTCGGAGACCAGCGAGACAAGGCCGATGTTCAGCGTTACAAAGGACTTGGCGAAATGGACGGCGAGCAGCTTTGGGAGACGACAATGGATCCTGCAAGGCGAAGAATGAGAGTCGTTACAGTTCCTGACGCGGAGGCCGCCGACAGGATTTTCACGGTTTGCATGGGCGAGGAAGTAGAGCCTCGCCGCGAATTCATCGAGTCGAATTCAAGTTACGCTAATCTTGATATTTAATGAAATAAGGCCATTTTTATAATCATCTGGTTTTTGCATTTTTGCTTGCCAGTGTTTTTAGGAATAATAAATGCTAGAAGAAGAGAAAACGCCGGAAGGCGGAATAGTGATAAAAATTCCGATTGAGGACGAGGTCAAACAGGCTTACATCGACTATTCAATGTCGGTTATTGTCCAGCGCGCTTTGCCTGATGTCCGCGACGGATTGAAGCCGGTTCACCGCAGAATTATGTATGCGATGGACAAGCTGAATCTTTCAAGCGGCGGAAAGACAAAAAAGTGCGCAACGATTGTCGGCGAAGTATTGGGACATTATCATCCTCACGGAGACGCATCGGTTTATGATGCTTTGGTTCGCCTTGGACAGGATTTTGCGCAGCGTTATACGACTGTAACTCCGCAGGGAAATTTCGGCACAATCGCTGGTGACCCGCCTGCGGCCTACCGTTACACAGAAGCGAAGATGTCTAAAATCACAGAGGAGATGACGGCTGACATCAACAAGGAAACTGTCGATATGATTCCGAACTTTGACGACACGACAGTTGAGCCTTCTGTTTTGCCTGCAAAATTTCCTTTTCTTCTTTGCAACGGAACTACTGGAATCGCAGTCGGAATGGCGACAAATATGCCGACCCACAATCTGCGCGAGGTCGCGGCATCCATAAGCGCGTATATTGACAATCCTGACATCTCCGTTGACGAGCTTATGACTCATATAAAGGGACCTGATTTTCCTACTGGCGGAATCATCTATGGACGCGAGGGAATCAGAAAAGCCTACAGAACCGGGCGCGGAAAAATCACAATCCGCTCGAAATTCACGATTGAGACAGACAAGCGGGGACATGAGAAAATCGTTTTCACTGAAGTTCCTTACGGAGTGAACACGACAAACATAATCAAGAGAATAAATGAGCTGAAAGACAACAAGATAATCGAGGGAATCGCTGATGCGAACGACGAGACTTCAGACCGCGTCGGAATGCGGCTTGTAGTCGATTTGAAGAAGAATGCGATTACAAAGATAGTCTTGAACCAGCTTTTTGCGAAGACGGATTTGCAGTCGAATTTCGGCGTTATAAATCTCGCGCTTGTTCCTGTCAAAAAAGACTCAGGACTTCGCTATGACGAGCCGCAGCTCCAGCTTCCTCAAATCTATCTAAAGCCTCAGATTCTTACATTGAAGCAGCTTATCCAGTATTTTGTTGACCATCGTGACGAGGTTATCACGCGGCGGACGATTTATGACCTGAAGGTTGCAAAGCACAAGATGAAGATTCTTCAGGCTTTGATTACCGCAATCAACAATATCGATGAAGTCATTCAGATTATAAAGTCCAGTCGCGACACGGAAGAGGCCAAGCTTCGGCTTGAAAAGCGTTTCGACTTTGACGACGAGCAGGCTCAGGCTATTGTCGATATGCCGCTCAAGCGACTCACTCATCTTCTTGTGGAGGATTTGCAGAATCAGATAAGAGAGCTTCAGGCTTTGATTGAGCATCTTGAGGACTTGCTTGCCCATCATGAGAAAATCCGCCAGATAATAAAGGACGAGACTAACGAGCTTGCCCAGAAATACGGCGACGACCGCAAAACTGACATTGTTGCAGATGAGGTCGAGCAGATTAACACTGAGGATATGATTAAGGAGGAGGAAGTCGTTGTTATGATTTCCAAGCTTGGCTATATCAAGCGTGTTCCTCTCACTCAGTACAAGGCTCAGAGCCGAGGCGGAAAGGGAAGTCTAAGCGCGAATCTCGTTGACGGCGATTATATCAATCAGATTTTCATCGCCACGACAAAATCTTATATAACATTCCTCACAAACGAGGGAAAAGCGTACTGGATAAAAGTTCATGAGATTCCGGAGGCAAGCCGCTCAAGCCGCGGCTCAAGCGTGAAATCATTGCTGCAGCTTTCTGCCGACGAGGAAATCACGACTATTGTCACTATGAAAGATTACACCGACCAGCAGTATATCTTCATGGCGACTGCCAAAGGATTTGTAAAAAAATGCGCGACAACCGAGTTTGCGAATGCTAAAACCCGCGGTGTGATTGCGATAAAGCTTAAGGACGATGATGAATTAGTATCTTCTATTTTGTCTAGTGGTCAAGATGAAGTTATGCTTGTAACGCGTAGAGGTCAAGCGTTGCGGATAAACGAGGCTGAAGTAAGGCAGATGGGAAGAGCGAGCGGAGGCATTACAGGAATCCGCTTGGCTTCTGGAGACGAGCTTGCAGCCGCAATCCGCGTTGAAACTGAAAAAGACGCGCTGATTTTGACCGAGAAAGGCTATGGAAAGCGTGTCGATTTTGATGATTTCGGGCAGCATGGAAGAGGAACTTCTGGACAGAGAATTTTCGGAAATATCGACGGCAAAGGCGAAATTATAGGCGCAATTGCTGTCGCTGAGCAAGATGAGGTTATTTGTATGACAGGGCAGGGAAAAACTCTCAGGGTCAAGGCAGACACAATTTCAAAGCAGGGAAGAAATTCTTCTGGCTCTAGAGTTATAAATGTCGATACTCCAGATTATCTTGTCGGTTTTGACAGCGTTGCGCAGGATAGCGCAGAGGAAAAATAAAAGAAAACTTACTGACAAAAAAAGCTTTGTAAGATACAATTTTGCTGGGATATAATTAGGGGACAATCGCTTTTTATTTATTTAGTGATTGAAGAAATCCATCAGGTGCCGGAGAAGCCAATGTTGTTTCTCCGGCTTTTTTTTATTTAAATTGTTTCACGTGAAAATATTTTTCATGATTCATCGAAAGCTATTTTAGTTGCTTTTATCACAGAATGAACGAAGAAAGAGGGGGGGATATTTTGATTTACAATGAGCAAAAATATTTTTTATTTGCTTAGTCGGAAGTTGTAAAACTCGCATTATTTCTTTGAACGAATATTGTTTTTGTTCGATATGAAACTTGTTTTATTATAACATCTGAATGTTTTTATCGTTTCATGTGAAACGATATTTGATTGTGTTCATTTTGTGTTTTACCTCAAAAAATATCTTGTTAGCTTTACTAATATTCCATTGCTTGCAGTTACGTTAAATAAAAATTTTTGATAGACAGATTTTTATTCTATGATGAAAAGTTCCAGCATTTTAATCGATATTTTTCCTAAATAAAACACGAAGTTTTATATGAAACACGGTGGAAAACTCTTATTTTTCCACAATTTTTAAACAAAATGTGGAAAAAGTATGTTTCACATGAAACAGTATAGCTGTTTTTTCATGATATTATGTTTACTTTTAAACTGCCAAGCGTTCGTTTGTGATTTTGCTTTAGTCTAACTAAGGTTTGTTAAAATTTCCTAGATATAGAACTAATTATTTGAGAATCTCTTTGAAACTTTAAGGTTATTTTTGCATTTTTAATTCTTTTATAACTAACGATTGTGAACCATGTTTTATAATTTTTTATTCAGCCTTGTCTTTAAAAAGAAAAAAGCACGTTCAAACTGAGAATCTTTTTGAGCGTGCTTATAAAAATCTGTCGATTTCTTTGCTTTGCTTATCTTAAATTTAACCTGAACAGCTTTGAGCCTCGTTCTGGAGTCCATAGATTTTTTCTTTCTTCAGGAAGCGTTGAAATGTCATTTGGAACGAACCCTTGTTTTTCAAACCAGTCTGCTGTCTGCGTTGTCATTATGAAAACGCTTTCAAGGTTTATTGTCTTTGCTTTTTCTATCAAATATTGAATCATTTTCGGTCCGATTCCGATGTGGGAGCAGGCCTCGTCAACCGCGACTGCCGCGATTTCAGCTTGTTTTCTGTCGTAGATGTGCAGGGCGGCGCATGCTCTGATTGCTCCGTCTAGCTCATATACGATGTAGCTGTTGTATTCTGCTTCAAGCTGTTTTTCTGTGCGCGGAAGAAGAATCTCCTTTTTAATGAAAGGACGCATTACAGAAAGAACTCCTGAAATGTCTTCGCGTCTCATCGCCCTTATTTTTCCATAGTTTGATGAATAAATCATTGTTCCTGAACCGAAGTCGCTGAAAATTTCGCATGGAAGAGTCCCCTCTGTCGAGCCGTTTAGAATGTGCACGCGTGTAACTCCGTCAATAACTGCTTTTTTTGAAAGTTCCAGCATCTGTAGAATTGTCTTTGATTTTTCTGTTTCTGGATTTTCTCTGATAAAATCGTCAAGCTCTTCAATATTCATTGCCGGAACGTTTCCGTCTGATGAAAGTCCCAGTTCAGATGGAATTTTGAATGTCTCTTTTGAAATTTCCGCGTTTGGAAGAAGAAAAAAAAGCTTGTCGGCATGTATATGAGTCGCAATTTGGGCTGCAAGCTGGGCAGAGGATATGTTGTAAGGTTTTCCGTTCAGGCTCCAGCCAATGCATGGAAAAATCGGTATGAATCCGCTTTCGAGAACTGTGTTTATTGCCTCATCGTTCAGCTTGTCAATTTCGCCCGCTGTTCCGTAGTCGATTCCTGAAAGAACTCCTTTTCCTCTCGCCCTGACCCAGTTTCCGATGACCGCCGTGAGATTTTCGCCTGCAAGGCTTGTCATCACAATGTTTGCAGTGTCAAAAGCAGCGTTTTTTATCAATGAGATTGTTTCTGGAGTCGTGATTCTGACTCCGTTCTTGTAAGTCCATGAGATTTTGTTCTGTGCGAGAATGTTGTCGATTTTTATTCTCGCTCCTGGAACGATTATGACTTTCAGTCCCGCCTGATGAATCATCGCGATGTCTCTGATGTGGCTTACAAAAAGAGGCGAGTCGATTATCTCGTTGTCGATGTGAATTACAATTGATGCGTTTTTGAAGCGTTTTATATAGCGGATAACGTCTCTTATTCTTTCTGCCTTTTCGATTATTGCGCTTTCTTCCATATATTTTCTCTCTTTATTTTGATTGATTTTCAGTTTTCTGCCTCGGCGAATTTTGCTTTGAATACACGCAGCCGCAGTAGTCCTGCCGCCAAAGCCCGTATTCTTTGCTTAACTGCGTGCTTCTTAAAAATCCACCTCGTTTTTTGAAGTCAGACGGCAAATATTTTGTGATTTTTGAGATTTCAAGATTCTTGATTTTCTCTTCTTTTTCTTTTTGGAGATTTTTTCCGATTGTGTTTATTTTTTCAGCGTCTTTGTGAGGACTAATGCTTAGAGTTGTCGTGAACCATTCAAATGAATGACTGTTTGCGTATTCATATGCTTTTCTCATTCTGAACTCATAGCATCGCCTGCACCTTTCGCCTTTTTCAGGTTCGGTCTGAAGCTCAGGCTGTTCAAGCGTTTTTGTGGCTGAAAAATATTCTTCTGGATTGTAGATTTCCTCGATGAGCTTTACGGAATTTTTTATGGCTTCTGGAAATTGTGTCAGGAATTTTTTCAGCTCGTTCAGCCGCCTGTGATATTCTTCTGACGGATGTATATTCGGATTGTAATAGTATATTGTGATGTCGAAATGTTCTGCTAGGTATTCCAGCACATATGAGCTGCAAGGTCCGCAGCAGGCATGGAGAAGAAGACTCGGCTTTTTGTGGTTTTCATTTTCTTGCATTTCATTTTGAATTTGCAAGATTATTCGGTCAAGCTGCTTGTGGTAAGGAAGTTCTTTCATTTTTTCCCTTCGTAAAAACTTGTAAAAAAGAGGGCTGCCGATAAAACTTATCAGGCAGCCCAAAGTTCTTAAAAAAGATACCAGAAGTCCTTTTCTAGGACGAGGGTTTGATTTTCCAGTATCAAAACTTAATTAAATGATAAAGCAGGTTTTGCAGAACACAACGGAGATACATCACTTGTTTTCAGCAAAATTGTATTGTTGGTACAAATAAGCCTGAAAATCAGCATACCTCGCAGTTGTCTGCTTTTGAAGTCTTTATCTCTTTTCCGTCTGCAAGAGCTTTTTTGCCTGCAATAATCACTGTGTGGTCTGCGACTTTGTATTCTACTTTTGCAAATTTCTCGATGTCGATTTTTGCAGGTTTTTCTCCGCTGTAATCGCTGCCTTCAAGTGTGATTACTGTTCCTGGTTTTGCCCATGGCGCTTCAAGAAGCTCCACTTTTTCTTTTCCGTCTTCTGTGTAGTCGCATGCGAGCAGCATTCCGTGGCTTTCAACGCCTTTCATTTTGCGCGGGGCGAGGTTCGCAGCGATAATCACGTGCTTTCCAAGAAGTTCTTCCTCTTTGAGATAAGGACGCAATCCCGACTGTATGATTCTAGGAGTTCCTGAGCCGTCATCCATTGTCTCTATGTAGAGCTTGTCCCCTTGAGGATTTGTCTCGACTTTCTCAATTTTTGCTACCAATAGCTGAATGTGGCTGTCGAAATATCCTGCCGGATCGGTCTCTGCAGGGCTTGTGCTTCCAGCTTGATTTGAGCTTTCTTTTTTCTGTTTTTTTGCAGCAGGCTTTGAATTCGGCTTTTCAGCTGGCATAAGCTCTTCGATGTCGATTTCGCCGGCTACGCAAGGAACTGTAATCTGCCAGTTCTCAAGAACCTGCGGATGAACTTCACCGAACACACCGACTTGCTTTCCGTTTGTAATTATTGCCGCCTGTCTGCCTGGAATAAAGCGAGGGTCGTTCGCTTCTTTAACTTCATATTTGTGGTTCAGATAATAGAGAATTGCCGAGACTTCCGAAGCGAGGCTGTTGAAGTTCGCGTTGTTTGCAGCCGTCATAAAGCCGAGCGACTGGATTGTCTTTGTTCCTGTGTTCTGCGTGTCATCAAGGAACGCGACTTTTCCAATCTCGAAGATTTTATGAGGGAAAATCGCATTTGCCGCCGCGCTTTCTGCTCTTAGAAGAGACGATATAATCGACGGACGAACAAACTGGTAGTTCTCGCTCATCGGGTTCAAGATTTCAATCACTTTGTCTGCCTTGATGTTCATCTTGTCGATGTAGTCTTTCTTTGAGCCGAGATAGTTGAAAATCATCTCCTGATAGCCGAGACCGACCATAATCTCTTTTGCCTTGCGGCTGAAAAGAGTGACGTCTGAAAGCTGGCCTACCGTGAAATCGCTTGGACGAACAGGCTTGAAGTAGTCAAGCCCGATTCCAATCATCACATCTTCTATTACATCAACTTCGTGCAGAAAGTCATTTCTGTATGGAGACGGATTCAGTGTGAATTCAACGTCATTTTTATTCGACTTTAGATATTTTGAAGTCTTTTCTGTCGCCTCGAAGTCTTTTGCAGCAACGTCGTTGTCCATTCTCGCAAGAGCGTCAAGAACCTGCTCTTTAGTCAAGTCGCAGCCGAGCTTCTTGTTGATTGCGGCGAGCGTCGCTTTTGTAGGCTGCTGGAAATAGTAAGGAACTGTTATTTCTTTTCCGAGTCCTGTCTCATACGGATGCACAACTTTTACAGGAAGAATTTCATATCCCGCATCAGCAAAATCGCAAGCGACGATATTTGCGGACAAGACAAGATTCTCGATGTTGTCGCCTGTAAGCTCGACCATAAGACCTTTGTCGCCGACTTTTACAGCACCGAGCGTTGCAGAGTTGATGACCGGCGCCATAGACATAATCTTGCCTTTGTCGTCAGCAAGAAGCGGAAATTTCTTGAAGTCCTTGATAATCCAGCCGAAATCTTTTCCTTTTGGATGTTCTGTTAAAATCTGGCGGCAAGTCATCGGTGTCTCGCACTGGAGCGGAACGAAAGATGTTGTGTCAGGATCGACTGCCTTGTAATGAACAGGAAATTTTATCTCGGAGATTCTGTAAACGCCCATTGAAATTGACTTTCTTTTGCGGCCGAAGTTCCATGCCAGCTTTTCCTGTGTCTGGATAATGTCCTTGAGCATCGGGTCGTCAATCGGCTTTCCTGAGATAACAAAGCTGACCATATAAGGACGGATTTTCGCAAGTTCCGGATCAACGGTTACGATTCTGTCTCCGCAGTCCTTGATGTCGCCTTTTCTTGACATGAACTTTGAGTAGTCGGAGCGTTTCGCGCCTTCATGAAGTCGGAGCTGTCTTGTTACGCCTCCTGTAGACCACAAGTCCGGGCGGTTTGTGTCGTTCAGCTCGATTTTTATTACGCGCTCGTCTTCTTTCTGGGACATATCAGGTTTCTCGTCAAGCTCCGCTTTTCCGCAAGTGAGCTTTTTTTCCAGTGTGTCGTAGTCGTATTTTTTTCCAAGAAGATTAAAAAACAGTTTCTCGTTTACTTCAATTTTTGGCATGATTTTCCTCGAAATTCATTACTTTAATAGAAAAATTATATCGAAATGAAATAAATCTAACAACTGAAAACTAGTTTCGCGGTTTTGAGTGGGTTGTGTTGAACGGAATATTCAGGTTGTCAATCGCGTTGTCTATCACTGATTTTAAGTCGCGTCTGACTTGGTTCAAAGTGTTTTCTCTTACTGAAAGGTCGGCGACAGGATTGTCTGAGTCATTGAAGAAGTCTGTTGCTTTTATTCCTAATGATTTTGCGAGCTTTTCAAGAGTTTCTGCTCCCGGCCAGCTTTCGCAGGTTTCAATGTCTGAGATTGTATATTTTGAGACACCGGAAAGCTCTTCAAGATGATCCTGCGTTATTTTCTTTGACTGCCTGAACAATTTGAGATTTCTTGACAATGTCTTTTTTAAATATGAATTTTTGTTCATATTCAAAATGTATAAGCGACTTATGAAATTTCATACGGAGAGACAGCACGAAAATATTTTATGATTGTATCAACACTACAAATAAAGCAAAAAAAATAAACAGGTTTTATTTTTGATTTGCCGCTTGGCTATGGTTGAGTTTTAAAATCAGAAAATATAAAATCATGGATATGACAACATTAACATCAAAACAGAGAAAATTTTTAGAGAAAAGCGCGCAGCCGCTAAGCCCGCTTGTTCAGGTTGGAGGCGCGGGGCTTACAGAAGAGCAGGTAAAGAACATTTCAAGCGTGATTGATTCCCATGAGCTTATAAAAATCAAGTACAATTTCATAAAGTCTCTTGCGGCTGTTTCTGAAAAGGCTGAGGTGAACGAGAACCGGGATAAGCTCGACAGCGAAATCTCCGAGAAAACAGGCTCCGTCCACGTGAGGACAATCGGAAATGTCGCGATTTTCTATAAGCCTGCAAAAAAGGAAGAAGACCGGCATTTTGAGAAAGAGCTTAGAAAGCTCGAGAAATAATCTTTTTCTAGTTCCAGAATCGGACAAAAAGAAAAAATGTTTTCAAACTGGAAAATTTAGAATCTTGAAGAACTCCGTTCCTGCGTGAATTATTTTGGGGACGGAGTTTTTTTCTGCTTCCTATTTTGCGATAAAATTCCGTATTCTGTTTTTGAATTTTCACTGAAAACTTTATTTTAATTTCTGAAATCTTTTCACGTTTTGACGAATTCGCAGTTTTTGTTTTCCCTAAAGAAATTTTTCGGGCTTAAAAAAACTCTTGAAATTTTATATAATCAGACTTTCGATTCTTAATTTTCAGGAGGTAATAAAATGAAATTCAGAACGACAAAAAAAACACTATCAAAAATCGCTTTGGGTTTTGCGGCCGCTGTTGCAACACTCACGCTTCTTTCCTGCGAGCAGAAGAGAGCCCTTAAACTTTACACATGGACGTATTACACTCCGGAAAAGGTAATCAAGGATTTTGAGAAGAAATTCGACTGCAAGGTTATTGTGACGGAATATGACTCAAACGAGACAATGTACAACAAGCTGGTGAACGGCGGAGCGAAAAGCTTTGATATTTGCGTTCCGGGCCAGGACTATATCTCGATTATGCTTGAAAAAGGAATGCTGCAGCCGATAAATCAGGAGCTTTTCACAAACCGCAATCTCATAAATCCGAAATTGATTGAAAAAAAATCTGTTGACCGCGAGATGGTTTATTCTGTTCCTTATTATTTTGGCGCGTCAGGAATCTGCGTGAACAAGAAAAAAGTTCCGGGCGGAAACTACGAGAGAACATGGAATATTTTCGCTGATTCTCAGTTCAAGGGGCATGCCTCGATGATGGACGATTACCGAGAGGTGATTGGAGACGCTCTTGCCTACAAAGGATACAGCGTTTCAACCTCAAGCGACGCAGAGCTTGCCGAAGCGGAAAAAATAATCAGAAATGACTGGCTTCCTAACATCGTGAAATTTGACGCGGAAGGATTCGGAAAGGATTTTGCGCGCGGAGACTTGTGGCTTTGTCAGGGATACGCGGAGTGCGTTTTCGGCGAAGTTCCAGAAAACGAGTGGGACGACACAATCGACTTTTTTATTCCTGAGAACGGCGGACCTTCTTATCTTGAGTGCATGGTCATTCTTAAACATTCAAAAAATGCTGACTTGGCTACGGAATTTATGAATTTTATGCAGCGGCCGGAAAATTATGCCCAGTTCTTGGACAATTTCCGCTTTCCTTGCTACGTGAATACGGAAGCCGCAAAGTACACGACAAAAAAGCCGATGTATCCAGCCGATGTTCTTGACAGCTGCGAGGCGAAAGTTGATTTGGGAAAGAATCTTGATAAATACTATAAGATTTGGGAGTCAATCCGAATTTCAAAATAGAGTCTGAAACAAAAGGTTTCTGATTTATCTGATTAAAAAAAGGCTGCCTGAAAATTTTTTTTGCCGTTATTGATTTTGCGGGAATCTCAAAAATTAGCGCAAATAATGATTTTGGCAAGATAAAGACGCATAGAAAATATTTTTTTATGGCAGCCGATTTTTTAGCTTTATTTTTCAGATCTTTTTCCCGTCAAGAAATTTCTGGATTAGCTCTCCGTTTTTGTAAACGAGCTTTAGCGAGAAAAATGGCGCGTCTGTGTGCAGAAGACGGAGAAAAATCTTGTCGCCTTCCCAAAGCTCAAGGCTTTCAATTTTTTCAAACGGAATCCATTCAAGCTTTCCTTCATCACATTCCGTTAAATTTCCCTCAAAGTCGTCTGAAGTGTAAAGGCACATGTATTCCGCAGGCTCTTCGTCGGAGACAAAAGTTACGATTCCACGGAATTTGAAATTTTTAAGAGTGAGTCCTGTCTCTTCTTTTACTTCGCGCAGAAGGCAGTCTTCCGGGCTTTCCTTGAATTCAAAATGCCCGCCGACTCCAATCCATTTGTCATGGTTTATGTCGTTCTTTTTTGTGACGCGGTGAAGCATTAAATATGCGCTGTTTTTTTCTATATAACAAAGCGTTGTGAGCTGCGATTTCATTTTTTCCTCTTTATTTCTTGCTGTTTGCCTAAATCCTAAAATTTTTTTTATTTTAGACGCTTGAAAAAATTGTGTCGAGCGGATTTTTCAGGCCAGAAAAATTTCTCGCGGCTGTGTTTTTGTTCTTGGAATCCAAAAGCCGAATGTTGAACTGAATCAAAAAAAAATATAGAATACGACTTTAGTATGAAAGCGACAATTTACGGATGCAGTTTTTTTTCGACGGCAAAAGGTTCTTGCGCTTGCATTGTTTACTGATGAATTTAAAAGTGAATTTCTATTGAAGTTCACTTTTTTTTTGCTCGAAACAGGTTTTAATAATTTTTAGGAGTATATATGAAAAGAGACGACATTAAGAAAGTTCTGATTATCGGTTCCGGCCCGATTGTTATTGGCCAGGCATGCGAATTTGACTATTCGGGAACTCAGGCTTGCAAGGCTTTGCGCGAACTCGGCTACAAAATTGTTTTGGTGAACTCAAACCCGGCTACAATTATGACAGACCCTGTTATGGCGGACGCTACTTATATCGAGCCTCTTAATGTCGAAAGAATCAGCCAGATTATCGAAAAAGAGAGACCGGACGCGCTTCTTCCGAACTTGGGCGGCCAGACCGGACTTAACATGGCGATGGAGCTTAACAAGCTCGGTGTTCTTGACAAGTACGGCGTGAAAGTAATCGGTGTAAACCTTGACGCGATTGAACGTGGAGAGGACCGTGAGATTTTCAAGGAGACGATGAAGAATCTTGGAATCGACACTCCTCGCTCTGATATTTGCCATACTGTAGAGGGCGCGGAAAAAATCGCTGAGGAAATCGGATTTCCGCTTGTTGTTCGTCCTGCATACACGATGGGCGGAGCCGGCGGCGGTTTCTGCTACAATGTCGAGGAGCTTCGCGCGATTGTCTCAAACGGCCTTGACCTTTCGCTCACTCACCAGTGTCTTATTGAAGAATCGATTCTTGGCTGGGAAGAGCTTGAAGTTGAGGTTGTGCGCGACGCAAAGAACCAGATGGTCGCAATCTGCACAATCGAAAATATTGACGCGGTTGGAGTTCACACAGGAGACTCTTTCTGCGCCGCTCCTTTTATGACGATTGACAAGGAGCTTGAACAGAAACTCCAAAAAATGGCATTTAAAATCGTCGAGAATATCGGCGTAATCGGCGGGACAAACGTTCAGTTTGCGCACAATCCTAAAAACGGAAGAATCGTAATCATCGAAATCAACCCAAGAACTTCGCGCTCTTCGGCTCTCGCTTCAAAGGCAACAGGATTTCCGATTGCCTTGATTTCTGCAAAACTCGCTTCTGGAATGACTTTAGACGAAATTCCTTACTGGCGCGACGGAACTTTGGAAAAATACACTCTCGGCGGCGCGCCTGACGGAGACTACGTTGTTCTTAAATTTGCTCGCTGGGCTTTTGAAAAATTCCGCGGAGCAAAGGACGAGCTTGGAACTTCAATGAAAGCTGTCGGCGAAGTTATGGCGATTGGAAAGAATTTTAAAGAAACTTTCCAAAAAGCAATCCGCGGTCTTGAAAACGGACGCGCTGGTCTCGGCTTTGCAAAAGACTTTAACAAAAAATCTGCCGAGGAGCTTTGCGAAATGCTCAAGACCGCTTCTTCTGAAAGATATTTTCAGCTTTATGAGGCAATCCGCAAAGGCGTTCCGCTTGAGACTCTTTCAAAAATCACTTACGTAAAAGAATATTTCCTCAAAGAAATGAAGGAAATGGTTGACCTTGAGGAAGAAATGCTCAAAAATCCAGGACGCGTTCCGGAAGACAAGCTTTTGATTAAGGCAAAAAAAGACGGATTCAGCGACAAATATCTTTCAAAAATTCTCAAGGTCGCAGAAAAAGACATCCGCAAACGCCGCAACGAACTCGGAATAAGAGAAGCATGGCTTAGAGTTCCTGTAAGCGGAGTAGAAAACGCCTGCTATTATTACTCGACTTACAACGCGGTTGACAAATCGACGGCCACAGACAACAAGAAAAAAGTAATGATTCTTGGCGGCGGACCTAACAGAATCGGGCAGGGAATCGAGTTCGACTACTG
>DHKO01000053.1 GCA_002404895.1 Treponema sp. UBA4692
TTGGAGCGGAACAGAATCATTTTGAACGAAAGCAATTGCAGAAACGGCAGCAAAATCAGCTTTGCCGCAAACTCTGAAAAAATCAAAAAGAATGAAAATAAAGACGAAATTGATTCCACTTTCATAAAAAAACAGTTCAAGAACTACGATGAAAACCTGATTCCGCGCCTGTGGTAGTACGCAAAATTCTCAGGATTCAAAACAATGCAGCAGGCTTATGTTATCCAGCCGGATTTCGGAAACCTGAAAGTCGCAGATATAAGCAGCAGCAAAAATCTCAATTTTCATTTCTGAACAAAAAGCACTCTTCCCCATGCGAAAAAATAACGCCGATTGCCTGCAGAAATGAATAGACAATTGTGCTGCCCATGAATTTCATTCCGCGTCTTTTTAGTTCCAAGGAAATTGCGTCGGAAAGTGCGTTCGTTGTCTTGCCTGTCTCGTAAATTATTTTTATGTTGGAAAAAGCGGATTTGTTCTCAGTGTTTTCCTCAATGATTTCATTTTCTGCATTTTCCGTGGTTTCGTTTTCAGCCACAGCTTTTTTGCATAAATATTCGTCCAGAAACTTTTTCACAAAATTAAAGAAACTTCCGTATTCAAGGCAAATCGCCTTGAAAATCCTTGCATTTGAAATGCTAGCCTTTATCTTAAGCCGGTTTCTGATGATTTTTGGATTCTCCAAAAGCTCCGCGATTTTTTCCTCGCCGTAGCCAGAGACTTTTTCAAGGTCAAATCCGTCGTAGGCAGAACGGAAATCTTCACGCTTGTTCAAGACACATTCCCAGGAAAGTCCCGCCTGAAAACTTTCGAGCGTCAGCATTTCAAAAAGATATTTATCGTCTGTGCTTTTTTCGCTTAATTTTCCCCATTCGCTGTCGTGGTAGGCAACATATTTTGGATTTTTGAGGTTGCACCATTTGCAACGCGGAAGATTTTTGTCAAAAATTATTTCTGAATCTGGTTTTATGGCTGTCATTTCCAGTTTTCCCAGATTTTCATTTCAAGTCCGCAGGTCGCGGCATTTTTTCCGTTTCGGCAAACCGGCAGCCTCAGCAAAAACTGGTTTTCAAAAAGTTTTTCTTCCTTGTCCGCGTCATCAAGATACGCGAACGAGGCATAGTCTTTTGATTTTTTGTCCGCTAAAAGCTCAAGCGCTTCCGAACGTGAGCCAGCCATGCGCGCAATTGAATCCACAACGCTTTCAAATTCACCTCGGCTCATAGCTTTTTCCCTTAAGTCGATGAACTGAAACGGAATACGCCGCTCCTTGAACCACATCTGCGCCTTTTTTGTGTCAAAATTCTTTGTCGTTCCAAAAATCTGAATCATAACTTTTTTCCTGATTTTTTCGTTTTAGTTTTGTCAGCTTTATTTCTGTTTCAGGAGTTTCAGGAATTCTTCCTCGTTTATGATTGGAATTCCGTACTGCGCGGCTTTTTTGTTCTTGCTCGAGCCGGATTCTGTGTCGTTTGTAACAAGATAGCTCAAATCCTTCGTGACAGACGACTTGCAGCTTCCGCCGTTCTGCTTAACGAGATTTTCAGCGTCCGCCCTCTTCATCGTTTTAAGCTCGCCTGTAAAGCAGAAAGATTTTCCAGAAAGAAGCCCCTCTGCCGCATTCTCAAGAACAATCGTGCCGCCTTGAGTAAGCGAGAGCATTTCTTCCTTGTTTTCGCTAAGCCCATGAACCAAGTCGCGCGCGGTTATTTCCGCAAATCCGTAGACATTCGCGATGTCTTCTTCTGTAGCTGCCAAGATTTTTTCAAGCGTGCTGAATCCCGCATCGGCGATTTTCTGAATCATCGTCTCGCCCAAGCCCTCAATGTCGAATCCCGCAACAAAAACAGGAAGGCTCATTTTTCTGCGGTTCTGTATGCTTTCGTAGACTTTTTTTGCGCCAAGAGAATCCTTGCGGCTTTCAAGCGACTCCTCATTCAAAAAATATGGCGCGAGTTTTTCCACAGTCAGATTATAAATGTCTGAAATCGAAGACACTTCTCCGCTTTCAAATAGCGAGCGGATTAAAGCGTCGCCAAAGTCGCGTATGTCAACAACGGAAATCCATTTTTGAATCTGATGAAGAACGCGCTTTCTGCATTTTTTGTTCGGACAGTAAAGACGCGCTCCGTCATCAACGAGCTTTGCGCCGCAGACTGAGCAAGTTTCAGGATAAACGACAGGCGAAGTTTTCTGATTTTCTTCTTCCGGCACAACCGCCTCGACTTTAGGAATAATCTCGCCACGCTTTACGACAACAATTTTCGAGCCGATTTTAACGTTGAGTTTCCGCATTGTGTCAGGATTTGCAAGGCTCGCGCGCTGGACAGTCGTTCCGTTCAGCTGCACCGCGTCAAAAAGCGCAATCGGCGTGTAAGTCGCTCCGGACTCGCTCCATTCGATGTTCCGCAAAGTCGTAACTGCTTCCTCAAGGCTGAATTTGAATGCAATCTGGCGGTCAGGCCGGGCGCGCCAAGCGTCGTCCATGTTTATTTTCCGCTCTTTTATAACAAGGCCGTCAATGTCATAGTCAAGATTTTTTCTGATTTCCATGACTTCTGCGCGGTAGGAAATCACATCGTCTGGAGTCCTGCAGATTTTTAAAGGCGATGTGTTGAAGCCGAGAGATGAAAGCCAGCCTACTTTTTCTTCCTCGTCGTTGAAAGGGCTTTCGCCCGCAGTTGAAAGCGCGTCATAGCAAATCAAAGTGAGATTCTCGCTTCCGCTTCCGTCCTTGCGTTTCATAAGCCCGTTTGCGGCATTTCGGCAGTTCGCCTTGTCAGAATAATATTTCTCGTGAATTTCGTGCTTCATTATGACTTCGCCTCGGACAGCCCCGGTAAAGTCAACTTTTTTCAAATTTTTGTCATAAAGAGCAGATTTTACGCCCTGCATTTTTTTTGCGTTCTCCGTGATTTCGTCTCCAACAGTTCCGTCGCCGCGAGTTACAGCGCGCACAAGCTCGCCGTTTTTGTACTGAAGCTCCAAAGAAGCTCCGTCAAGCTTGTATTCAACGAGATATTCATCATATTTATGATTTTGCGCCCACGCCAAAAACTGCTCAGGATTTGCGGCTTTTTCCTGGCTTCCCATCGGCATAATGTGCTTCGCCTTTGAAAAGTTTCCGCTGTCAGCCCCGACTTTCTGAAAAATCGGATTTTCCGGATCAAGTTCTTTAAGCTCGTCCCAAAGCTTGTCAAACTCAGCGTCGGAAATTCCCGCCTCGCCGTTGTAATAAGAATCCTGATATTTTTTTATAAGACGCGAAAGCTCTAAAATGCGGTCTTCCCTGTCAAAATCGAAAAGTTCCATTTTTAATTTTCTTCCTAAATAAAGCGTTGGAAAGTTTTTTCAGCAAATCTGCAAGAAGATTTAGACTTTTTCAAACATAAGCTCTGAAATCACGCGGTTCGCATCAAGACCTTTCTGCTCAAAGCGAGTTTCAGGCCGCCATTCCTGATGAGGAGCAAAGCCGTCGAACCTGTTTTTCAGGTTTTCAGTCGCGCGAAGCTCCTCAAGCGCAAATTCCGCGTAAGGAAGCCAGTCCGTCACAAAATAAATGTAGCCGCCTTTCAGAAGTTTTTTCGTAAGCAAATCTGTGCGCGGACGCTGGACAAGCCGCCTTTTGTGATGCCGCTTTTTAGGCCACGGGTCGGCAAAGAAAATGTGGAATGCGCTCACGCTGCCGTCTGGAATCTGGTCGCTTAAAACTTCCATCGCGTCATGCTCGATTATCCGAAGATTCTTCAGATTTTTCTCCTTGATTTCGCCGAGCAGTTTTCCGACTCCGGGCTTGTGGACTTCAATTCCGATATAGTTGATTTCAGGATTGTTCTGAGCAATTATCGCGGTCGCCTTTCCCATTCCGAATCCAATCTCAATCGCAACAGGATTTTTGTTTCCGAAAATTTTCTCATAGTCGAGCAGATTTTTCTCATAAGGAATGCAGAATTCGCCGTGAAGCGACTCGTAAGCCTGCCGCTCAGAATTTGTGAAATGCCCGGCGCGCAAAACAAAAGTCTTTATCTCGCGCCTGATTGGATTTTCATTTCGTCCGTTGTCTTCAATATCTTCCATTATTTTTCCTTTAAAAACACAGCAGGCATAAAGCAAATCACGGAATTTGACGGTGTGGAATAGCAGACCCGCGTGTAAGATGCAATTTTGTATTCATTCAAGATTGCGGCGTTTGAAGTCCAGCCGCTTTTTCGTCTTCCAAAATAGATAAGCTCATCGTTTTCATCATAAACTGCAAAATTCTCGGTTTTCCCAGAAATCAAGCCTGCAATCTCAGATGATTTTTGCTCAAGAAGCTTGTCGTCATAGTCGATTTTCAGCGAGAATTCAGCGGAATTTCCAGCCGCGTCATTGTAAACGATTTTATAGATTCCTTTCGGAATATTTTCGCCGTCGGGAGCTTTCAGATTTGCGCTGTAGGCAAACTGCCTTGTGTCTGTCTCAAAAAGAGACGGAAAAGGCACATTCCAGATATAGCCAGAATCAAGATTTTCAGCGGAAAATGAATCAGTCCTCTGAACTGAATTTTTTGTCTGGATAAAAACTGCGAGCCTTGAATCAGGAACACTCTCGTCATTTTCATAATCCAAAATCAGACTTCCCGAAGCAGTGGAAATTTCAGCATCGTCCACCGCGCACGAAAAAAGAGAAATGAAGGAAAGAATCAGGGCAGAAGCGAGCGCAAGCCTCATAAAAACTAGAAGTTGAAAATCAGGCTGATAACGGTCAAATCGTTATCGGAGAACTGGTTTACAATCGACTCAAATTTCACGTTCACTTTTTTGCAGGCATCCTCAAGATAAGAGAAATAGTAAAGTCCCAAATCCGTGTTTTCCTGCCCTTCAGGAAGCTCCCTGTAAAAGTCAATCAGCGAGCGTTTGTTTGTGTCTGCCGCCATTTTAGACTCGAGGTTTTCTTTTTGCTCCTGATAGTCGTCATTCTTGTTAAGAACTGTGATTTGAAGCCGTCCCTGCTTTCCGATTGCGGTAGAGCCGCCGCCGAGTTTCCATGAAAGCGTTACAAGCTCGTGGTTCGCCTTAAGCTGTGAGACAATTTTCGCGCGGACTTCCGGGTCGAACATAAGCGCGTCGATGTCGTCAACGCCGGCGTACATTCTCTTCGCCTCTTTTTTCAGGTTCTGGTTCTCGGCATTAAGCGCAAGTTCCATCAAAAGGATTGAAATGTACTCTGCAACCCGGGATTTTTCCATATAAGTCTGCAAAAGATGCCTGATTGCGATGTTGATCTGCGCAAAAGCATCCTGATCCTTAAAGAATTTCAGGATTATGTACCAGTTAAGAAGCGTCATTCTATTAAGGAATTTTTCCGTCATCAGAAGATAGATGTTGCGCTCCTCAAGCGAATAATCCTTGTTTTCCATTATTGATTTCCAGACAGGATCAAGAATCATTTTCTTTGCGGCGCGGATTGTCGCCTCTTTTTTTGCTATAATCGCGCGGAGCTGGCGGTCTTCAATCTTTGTGCGCTCGTCTATAAGCTCGTTCGGATGAGTTCTGTTGTGCTTTCTCACGCAGTCGCATTTTATCAAATCTGTGAAAACCTGACGGTCAAACTGCTTGTAAAGGATTGAATAAACGATTACTTTCGACAAGTCCATTACTTCCTGACGGACAGAAACGAACTCAGACATTGAAATTTCAATTTTAGAAATGTAGTCAACCATCATCATATTCTGGATTGACTGCGGCGAAAAAGGATTCAGCGAGATTCCGTATTCTTCAACATTGTCTGCCAAGCGAATTCTCAGCAGCTTTTTCTTGTTGCTAATAAAATAGGAAGTTCCTTCCTCTGTCAAAATGACTTTGAGGGGCAAGCTTAAAGTGAATTTTTTTGCTGGCATTTATATCTCCGAATTTTCCAATAATTTCATTATATTATAAAGAACTCCAGTTGTAAACCAAGAAATTATTGAACAAATTTCGCCTTCCTTATATTCTAAAAGCATGAAAAAAAATCAGAATCCGGCAGCTTTTTTTCTGGCTTTCTGCCTGTTTTTCGGCGCCTTTTCAGAACTTTTTCCGTCCAGTTTTCCATTTTTTAATCCATCTCATTCAAAAAATCCATCAAAAGTTTCAAAAATGCAAGACGAATTTAGAGAAGAAGAAAATTCCGGCTCAATTTTTTCAGATTCAAATCAAAAGTCGAAAACAGAATCACAAAAAGCAGAAAATTCTATCTCGAATTCAAAAGATTCAGGCTCAAAAAAAACGCTTTCTGGAAATGCTCTTTCAAAACATATCGAAAAAACACTCGCGGCGAAAAAATTTCAATATTCAACGCAACGGCTCTCGCCTACAGGACAGGACAGCTTTGCGGAAAACATTTATCTTGATTTTTTTTCTGAAGACAAGGCTGAAAATCCGCAAAATCAGGAATCTTTGAGAAACACGGCGGTTCTGGATTTTACACAGGAAGATTTTTATCAGAATGAAGATGAATTTCTTTCATTTTTGTCTGACGTGAAAAATTTCCATCTGAACTACGACCTGACGATCCTTTTTTCCGCGCTCACAACGCCTGCAATTTCAGAAAAATCAAATTTCTTGGAAAAAAGACTTTCTGGAACTGAAATTTTCGCAGAAAATCTGCCGTCTCCAGACGAGTCGTTCGCGCTTTCAGTGAGTTTTGACAAAAACAAACCCGACACGATTCTTACAGGCGCGCTTCGTTCAACAAGCCCGCTTTGGCTTTGCAGAAAACTTTCAGAAACTTTTTACGCTGACGAAAAAAACTATTCGTTTCCGAATCTGATTTCTTCATTATACAGGCTCGGATTTATGAACGGCGACGCGCGGATGGACGATTTTGCGAGGAACGAGATTCCGGCGATTTCAGTCTCGTTTGAAAACACAAAAGACGGCTTGAATCTAATAAAAAATTTTCTTTTATCTTATGATTCCGCAGGAAGCGATGAATGGGAGCAGCACTACGTTTTTATGCCGCTTCACTATCCTTTAAAGCCCGTTGTCTTGAATGAATTCTCGTGCATCGGAATTTGCGTGATTCTCGCAATTCTTACGCTTCTTTCGCTCTGCGTGATTTCATTCACAGGAAAGCAAGGAGAGCAGAACAAGTATGACTTGCTAAAAAATCTTTATATGATTCCGCTTTCGCTCGCGGTCTCGCTTTCGGGGCTTTTGCTCGCGCAGTTTTTTTTGAAAGGATTCGCCTCCAGCCCGTTCTTGAATCCTGTTGTGATTTTCGGAACAAAAATTATCGCCGCAATGTTTTTCGTGTCTGCCCTGTATGCTCTTCACAATGTCTTGAAACTCCCGACAGACATTTTCATTTACAGCTATATAATTCAGTTTATCGCGCTTTTTAACATTTTTTACTTTTCTATGCGTGATATTCTGCTTTTCGTGCCTTTTGGAGCCGAGTACATTCTGATTTTTATTTTCAGGAAACGGAAAAGCGTTGCCAGCCTTATAATTTTTCTTGTGATGATGGTTCTTCCATTTTTGCCTTACGCTGCAGACATCTTGCAGAAGACAAGCATGGAGGATTTTCCGTCTCTTCTCTTCACGAATTTTGCGGGAAATTTTTCGGTCGCGCTCGCGCTTTTTCCTTTTCAAATCATCTGGCTCAAAATTCTTGTGCGGCTTGAAATTTTCAACAAGGCAAAAAAATATTCAGCTTTGAAACTTGTCAGAAACGGAATCATCTCGACAGCTTCGATTCTTGCGTTCTGCTTTTTTGTGATGCAGGCGATTTACTTTGCGTTTTACAGGGAAAGCCTTGAAAATTACGAAAAATCAAAAATTTTCATAAAAGATGCGGATTCAGAATTTTGCAGAGTCGAGCTTTCGCATGATGAATTTTCAGGGCTTAGCACAAACCACATAAAAATCTCGTCGAAAAAGGATGCGCTCAGATACTCAGTTAAAATTAAAAGCCTCGACTACAAAATTCCGATTTACGACTCGATTTACGATTACGATTTTTCATCGGAAAAGGCAGAAAACGGAAAAACAGCCGAGGAAGTGACTTTTGTCGTTCCAGATTATCCTCCTGAAAAAATAACGATTGACTATGCGGCGTCTCCTGATTCTTATGCGGAAATTGAAGTTTCCGCATTTTACAAAGGAGAAAAGGAAAACGAGATTCTCCGCGAAAAAACAAGCGTTTTCACAAAACCAAACCAAAAAGAAACCGGCTCGCTTCAAAAAGATAAAGCAAAGGCAAGGACGGAAAATTGACAAAAGTTTTTTTTCATGTTGACCTTGACGCTTTTTTTGCTTCCGTAGAGCAGCTCGACCATCCCGAATACAGAGGAAAGCCTGTTATTGTCGGCGGACTTCCGGGCGACAGAAGAGCCGTTGTCTCGACGGCTTCTTACGAGGCAAGAAAATTCGGCGTTCACTCTGCAATGCCGGTTTTTCAGGCGGTAAAGCTCTGCCCGAACGGAATTTTTCTCAGGACAAACATGAAGCGATACCATGAAAAATCGCGCGAGGTGATGTCGATTTTTTATGATTATTCTCCGGACGTGAGGCAAATGTCTGTTGACGAGGCTTTCATCGATATGACAGGAACTGAAAAGCTTTTCGGAAAGCCGATTGAAGCCGCAAAAAAGCTGAAATCTGAAATTTTGGAGAAAACAGGGCTTACAGTCTCAATCGGAATCGCCTCCACAAAATACTGCGCGAAAATCGCTTCGGGAATAAAAAAGCCGGACGGACTTTTTGAGATTCCAGCTGGAAAAGAGCAGGATTTTATGCTCAGACTGCCTCTCTCAAAACTCTGGGGCGCAGGAAAAAAAACGCAGGAAAAACTCAAAAACAGCGGAATCACAACCACAAAAGAGATTTTCAACCGCTCGCCCGCGCTTCTTCAAAGCATTTTCGGGCAGGCAACTGGACTTTTCTTGTACAATGCCGTACGGGGAAATGAATATGAGGATTTCAACGCAAAGCTGAAAAGCCGCTCAGTCAGCGCGGAAACAACATACGAATACGACTTGTCGGACTTGTACGCGATTGAGACTGCGCTTCTTGAGCTTTGCCACACGGTCATGTTCCGCTCGCTAAAGGAAAAAGTGCGAAGCAAGTCAATATCGCTAAAAATCAGGTACGAGGATTTTTCGACAGTATCAGTCCAGGAAAGCTCTGAAAGATACGTCTCCTCTGTTGATGACCTTTTTGACCGCGCAAAATCGCTCTTTGAAAAAAAATACAACAGAAAGCTCGGAATAAGGCTTCTGGGAGTCTGTCTTCAAAATCTTGAAAATGACGAGCTTCCACGAAGCAAGGAGCTTTTTGACTTTGGCGAGGAAAAAAAACGCAGGCTCGAGCAGGCGATTATAAAAGCGCAGCAAAAAGACCCTTCACTAAAAATCACAAAGGCGAGGCTTTTAGGAAAAGAAACGCTTTTTTCGCTGCTCCTTGTTTTTTTTTCGGTTTTAGGAAATAAAATTTCCGCGGAAACAATTTCAACCTCAACAGCAAGGGAAGCGGACGGAGCCGCTGCAATCGCTTTTGACACGGAAAATCTTCCGCTTGAGGAATCCGACGGGCAGTTTTCGATTTTAAGCAAGACATTTTTCGGAAACGAGATTGATTTTCTAGCTGAAGGCTACTGGAAAAGCTCATTTTCAAGCTCGGCAAGCTATTCATTCGGATTCGGCACAACGCCCGCCCTTTCGCTCTCGCCGCCTGTTTTTTCACAAAATGTTGACCTTTCGCTTTATCTTGAGGCAAACAAAAAATATTACTTTGAGGCCGCTTTTGCAGACGGATTCGAGGAAAACACCGTTGCGGCAGGATACAACGGAAACGGATTTCTAAAATCCGCAAGAATCGGAAACAGAGGCATCACATTCCCCGGAATTTACGCGTTTGAAGACTTTTCACGGGGAATCGGCGGAGGAAAAAATCAGGCTCCGGGAGTTTCTCTAAGCTGGCAAGGCAAAAAATGGCGTTCAGATTTTACATTCAGATACGACTCGCTGAAAACAGAAAGCAAAACATATTTTGGAATGAACGCAGTTTCTGCAAACACAATCTCGCTTTCATCTTACAGCACAGGAAACCAGTACGTTCTGCCGTCAAAAAATCTTGCGCAGTCGGTAAAGGCGGTTTTCGTTCAGACTGCAGACGGAAATTACAGGGATTCAAAAGGAAGAAAATATAAAAAGCTCGGCTCAACGCAGTTTCTCATTGTCGCCTCGCAAAATCTTCTGTTGCTTTCAAAAGACGCGAAGGCAGGCAGAAAAAACGGCGAGCTTCCGGCAGTCGCAGTCTCTTTCGGCAGAGATTTTTCAGAAAACGATGAGGATTTTTCAGATTTTCTGGAAGATGTTCAAAATGCGTTCGGCTCTGTGAATCTTAAAAAATTTTACTATGATTTTTCAGGCGAAATCGATTCCGGGAAAGTCCTTTTTGTGCAGCATCCGTCTGGATTTTCGCCGTTTCAAAACGCAAGCCGGTATGATGCGGGAATTTTAAGCGCGGACGATGCGGCAATCGTTTCAGGCTACAGCGGAACAGTTTCTAAAGATTTTTCGGCCGTCATAAGCGATGACGAGACGGCTTTTTATCCGTCGGATTTTTTTGATGACGCGCACACTTACATCGATGTCTTCAAGGAAAATGAAGATTCGGAATCTAAAGATTCTACATCAAATTCTTCCATTATGAATGCTGAAAATCGCTTTCCTTTCGCAAAATCAAACCCGGGAATTTATCTTGGCTACGGAACAAACGACGATTTTATCCTAAGAGTCAGAAATTATTCTCCAGTCTCACGGCTCGACATCGGAACAAAGGCAGTTCCTGGAACCGTCATGGTCTACAAAAACAGCGTGATTGACGCAGGCGCAATCTACGATTCCTCGACAGGCTCAGTCTCGCTTTCATCTGCTGTCTCAAGCACAGACAAGATTTTTATCACCTGGCAGGAAGATTCAGATGACGCGCAAACTGCCTCGTTCGCGGCAGCGGCAGGATTCAAGTATGATTTTTCAGAAAATTTAAGCGCGAACATCTCATCATCAGGAAGATTTTCTTTCAATCAAAACCAGAATTTCGCGGACTCCTCATATTCAAGCCCCTCATACGGAACGCTCGCGGCAGGAATCGAATACAAAAACAAGCTTCTAAGCATAAAAAATTCGGCGGCGGCGACTTTCGAAAACATAAACGCGACAGGACTTTACAGGATTTTGGGAATGGACGACACGGACAGCGGAACGAGCTATCTTCAAAAAGATGCGGGCGTTGACTTGCCGTCAGATTTCACGCCGAGCCTTAATCCGCGCTCAGACGATGAAATTTTTCCAGTTCTGAAATCAAAATCGAATATGGCAGGCGAAGCCGAATCAGGATTCAAGACGGAAGGAATTTCAGGATACGCAGTTCCTTTTTCATGGAATTTTGAAAACTCTTCACTCTCAAGCACGCAAACGCAATGGGCAGCTTTAACAATCGCCTTGCCGGAAGCTAAAAATTCGCTTTCGCTTTCAAGCGTCTTTGAAATCGCGCTGAAAAATTCTTCTGCAGACGCTTACGATTTTGACCTTTTTCTGCAGCTTGGAGTAAGCCGCGACGACGATTTTTCGTTTGAGGACGAGGATAAAATTCCGACATGGAAAATTTCTGAAAACTCGAGCGAAGATGTCCTAAAAAGTTTCGACACGGCAAATTCAGGCTGGCAGGCCGTAAAAGTCTCAATTTCAGACTCCGACCGCGCATTTTTCTCAAATGTTTCAGACTACAGCGCGCGGCTGATTGCAGTTCCAAAAAACGGCTCTGTGAACGCCGCAAATAAAAGCGGCCGTATTCTCGCAGGACCTTACGAATGCGGCTCAAAGTCATTCATTGCGGAAATTCCTGAAAATGTTAAAATCTCGCAAAGCCAAAGCACAGACTACACGCTCTCGTCATCAAAAATAAAGGATTTCAACTCTGGCTCGGCGAACAAAGTGCAGAATTTCGACTTCAAATTCATCTCATCTTCGGACGAGGAAAAACTTGTTTTCAGAAAATATTTTTCCGCAGTCGATTTTTCGTACTACAAAAATTTGTGCTTTTATTTTAAGCTCGATTCAGAATTCACAAGATCCGTGAATTTTATTTTCGACACGCTGGAAGACGACGGAACAAAAACAGCGGCGAAATTTTCTTTTCAATCAGAAAAAATTTCGTCAGACTGGCAAAAATTCGAAGTCTCGCTGAAAGACAAAAAAGTTTCGGCGAACGGCTATGAAAACACGGCATACATCGACGACAGCGTGATTCCGACGAGATTCACAATAGAAATTTTGACGGCGGAAATTTCGGAAGACGACGTGGAAAATGGAGCGGCAGGAAGTTTCAGCATCGATGAGATTTTTCTTTCGGAGACAAGCGTTTTTCTTGATTTACAAGACAAAATTTCGTTCAGCCTTGAAAAAAACGGCGCAGTCTTAAAAGCAGGCGAAATTCCGGTTTTAAGCGACCTGAAGATTCGCGCAGACGGAAGCGGCTCTTCCGCGTTAAACACAGAAAATCTTAAAAGCAAAAACATTTTCTCAGGAAAAGGAAGCGCAGAAGCGACTTTTTCAAAGCTGAAAATTTCAGTTTCAGGCGCGAAAGACACTGAGTCAAATTCAAAAAACGCGCTTTCCTCAGCCTCGCACGGATTTTCAACCGCCGCGCCAATTTTCGATTTCGTTTCTTTTTCAGAAAACTACACGTTCAACGCCACGGCAGAAAATTTATCAAAAGAAAACAGCGCGAAAATCTCGCTTGAAAAATTTTTTGTGCCGCTGACTTTTTCGGCAGACGCGAAAACAGAATCAAATTCTTGGTCGCGTTCTCAGGAGATTTCAAGCGGAGCGAATTTCAATTCAGGAAAATTCTCGCTAGAAACAAAAGTTCAAGCCTCTCAAAAAACAAAGCCGACAGTTTCAAATTCTTCTTCAAATTCAAGCGATGACGATTTCAAGGCCGAAAATTATTTTTCCTCATATAAAAATATTTCAAAATTCGAATTTTCAGCCGGCGATGAAAAAGCAAAAAAAAGGAAAGTCGGATTTTCAGCAAATGCAAAACACAATTTTGGATTTCTCAATCTTTCGCCGGAAATTTCCGTATCTTCATATGGAACTTACAAATCGTCATCTGAGGCAACATTCAAGGACGATTCGTCTCTAAGATTTTCTTTTCCGTTTTCAAAAGGAAAAAACAGCTTTTCTTTGAGCTGGAAAAAATCTTCCGGCTCAGCATCTTATATCGAAGAAGGCGGCGGCTATTTTTCAGATGCGGAAAATCTCGCGGAAAAAATCAACGAAAAAAGATATTTTTTAGCCGCGCTGCCTTTTTACGACTTGCTAAGCGATAATCTTCAAAAAGATGTCTACAAAATTTCATCCGCGCAAAATTCCAGCAGAGATTTCACAACTTACTACACGGGGCTTTACTCGTTCAGCTGGCGGAGAGGCTTTTCAGGCGACAAATACGACTTTTTCATTCCAAATTCGCTGAAATTTGATTTTTCAAGGGGCATCAGAACCGCTGAAACGGCAAGCGACCTTTTTCAGGCGAAAATAAGCGCGGCAAGCTCCGCTCTGAATGTTTTCGGAAAATACGGCGCGATTCCGCTTTTCAGTTTTTATGAGCAGGACGAGTTCGCGTCATCATTTTCAGCCGCATTGAAAATTCCGCGGAAATATTCTTCGCAAATTTCCGCATCAGTAAGCGGCTATAGCCAGCTCACAATTTTCTTCAAGGACAAGAATTCGCTTAAAACAGGCGTTGAAGGCTCATTTGAGTCAAAAAATGACTGGGACGGAAAAATGACTTTAGTCTGGAAGCGGAATTCAAAAAATTCAGTCGTTTTTGGCTTCTGCTCGCTTTTCAAGAATCTTAAAGACAAAAACAGCTTCAAGATAACAAAAACCGACAGCATGAATTTTTCAGCCGCAAGAGCGTCGTCATCATCTTCAATAGTAAAAAAATGCAGTTTTGACTTTTCTCACGGCGCGGAAACGCAAATCACAAAGCACGTCTCGCTAAGCACAACGGCAGGTGCCGGATATTACGCGACATGGAACAAAGCAGCGGTTTTAAGCGCAAATGTCTCAATCAGCGCATCAATCAGATTCTAAGAATCACTGCAAAGGCGCAAAATATCCGCTCTCGTCACGGCCGCTTCGGTTCATCAGATAAGTCTCGACCTCAACAGGAAGATAACGCTGGCCAAAATCAGTCTGAAGCGCAGAAGTGTAGCTTAAAACGTAAATTCCAGACGGAATATTGATTATGTCATCTACAACCTGACTTAGACCTTTCTCGCGGTAAACATAATACTCGCCGCCCTCGGTGTTCTTGCAGATATAGTCAATTTCGCTTGAAGCCGCGCCCTGAGAAAGCATCAAGTTCACAAATCCTATTGAATTGTTGTTGAGATATGCGGTCAAGTCCGAAAGACTGTAGCGGCTGAATGAGTTCTGCGTAACTTGCCCGTCTCCGATAAAAATGACTGCGGATTTTCTCGACTCGTTTATTAGAGCATTCGCGCAAAGGCGAAGCGCAAGGTCAATCGAAATGTCAGAAGAAACAGGATTTTTCAAGGACTTCACTGTGAACTTTGCGGCATCGGCTGGATTTCCCTCGAATTCAAGAACAGGGACAGCACCCGCGCTCACAATCCGCAAAACACCTTTTCTGTTCATAGCGGAAGAAATCTCCTTTACCGCGCTTTCCATCGCCTCGTCATAAAGAGCCGACGAAGAAGAACGGCTGACAAGCAAAGTTATGTCCGCCTCGTCGTTCAAATAAGACGCGCCCTCAAGCTTATAATCTGCGACGCTGTTCTTATTTTCTGTGACAAGGAAGTTGTTTTCTTTTAGCCCGACAACGCTCTGGCGGCTTCTGTTCTCGACTTTCACCTCGACTGTAACTTTCGGGAAGCTGTCAGAATCGATTTTTTCAATCTGGACAAAAAGGCCGCCGACAAGCTCAGACATTTTCGCCATCACATAAATCTCATTTCCGATAAAATCCGTAACGAGAATGTTTCCGTTGATGTCAGGAACCGCGCTTGTAAGACGCGACGGAGCGTTTCCAGACGAAACATTCTCAAAAACCGCGCCTGTGTCGCTGTCAACAGAATAAACTTTGTTTTTGTCGCAGAGAACGAGATATTTTCCCCACGGCTTCATCGACTCAGGCTTGACAAAAGTTTTTGCCTTGCACAAAAGCCCGAGGTAGTTTCCAGCCAAGTCAAAGCGGTAGATTGCGCCTGTAAGGCAGTCAGCGACAAAAACAGTCTGGCCAATCACGGAAATTCCTGTAGGCCCTTCAAGCCCCGGAAAATCGCCCTGCTTTCCGCCGAAGAAAAACAGTCCGTTTCCGTCTCTGTCGAAAACATCAATACGGCTGTTTCCAAAATCGCTAACAAAAATATTTCCGTCCCTGCTCTGCGCAAGGTACTGAGGCCCGACCATGCAGCCGACACTTCCGCCTTTTTTTCCGAAAGACTTCTCAAAATTTCCTTTTGAAGAGAACTGACTGATTCTGTCGCCTGCGAATTCCGAAATCAGAATCGAGCCGTCATCGAGACGGATAATGTCCATCGGACGGTCAAAACCGTTAACAGGTCCGAAACTTCTTGAAAGCACAAGACCGTTCTGGTCAAGCTTTAAAAGCTCGTTTGAAGAATAAGAGACAAGCCACAAAGTTCCGTCATTGTTCGGAAGAAGCGAGACCGGCTGGCTGAAAACCAGCTTGCCCTCCTGATTTTTTCCATAAAAGACTCCTGATTCCGTGTATTTCACAGGCTTTTCAAGCCCCTCGCCAGAAACAAGCCGCCTTTCCCGTACAATTTCAATTCTGTTTTGAAGAAGAAGCCCGCCGTACCCCGAATCTGAAGCGTACTGCCAATTCTGAAGCGCAGCTCCCTCAACGCCGGTTCTATAGTAAGACTTTCCAAGCCAGTCAAGAATCACGCTCTCGCCCGGAAGATAAGACAAAGCCTTTTCAAACTGCAAAATCGCATCGTTGAACGCGCCCCTGTAGTAAGCCTGAACGCCGCGCCTGAATTCTTCCTCGCCCTTTCCGCTCGCCGCAGTCCTCGCTCCCAAGCCTGAACGCAAAGCAGCCTCGTCGCTCTTGAAAATTCCGTTGTCTGAAAAAGCCGTAGTCAAAAATGAAAAGCAAAAAAAACAAGAAACAAATATGACCTTAAATTTTTTCATAAATCCACCCGATTATTTTTCCTGCAAGATTTTCAGATGACGCGCAATTTCCGCGTTGTCAGGAAGCTTTTCCTGCGCCTGCGAAAGATATTTCAGAGCATCCGCATCAAGTCCAAGCTTTAAGTAAACCCAGCCGATGCTGTCAAGATAAGCCGCCGAGTCAGGAGAGCGCTCCAGAGCCTTTCTGCAATACGAAAGAGCCATCGTCAAATCCTTGTTCTGGCAGGCAAGAACATAGCCGATTCCGTTCAAGGCCGTCGGATTGTCCGCATCGATTTCAAGAGATTTCTTATAAAATTCGATGCTCTTCTCGTTTTCGCCCCTAGCCCAGTAAACATAGGCAAGAGACGCATAGACTTTCGACGGATTGTATCCGCTTTCAAGCAGCTTGTTCAGCTCAAATTCGGCAAGCCGCTTTCTTCCGCTGTTCGCGTAAATCACCGCGAGAATATATCTGCACTGCAAGATTCTGTCTAAATTTTCGGTAGAAGTTACAACCTGCTCAAGATAAAGAAGCGCGTCCTCGTACCTGCTCATTTTCGCATAGCAAAGCCCGATATAATAGGCAAGCTCGCCTTTGTCCGCGCCGTTTTCGTCAGGGAGAGAAAGAAAAAAAGCGAGCGAAGACGAATAATCCCTTCTTCTGTACATTTCAATTCCGTCTTTCAAGATATTTTTTTCTGCCATAAAATCCCGCCCTTATGCCAAAAATTAAAATTTGAATTCGATTCCGCCCGAATATCTTTCAGACTCAGGATTCGCATGAATCAGCGAGATGGAAATTTTTCCGTTCCGGACAGCAAGATAATCGCAATCAGAACCGCCTTCCGTAACGATTTTTCCGCCACTGCAAGCTCCCGCGCATTTTTCAGCCGATTTTTCAGAAATTTCAAGATTGTCATTGTAGTCGCGCCGGCAAAGCGAAGTGAACTCCGCCCTGCTGTATTTCTCAGATGAAAGCGCGTTTATGCTCACGAACAGGTCATCTTTGCAAAGGGAAATCAGCAAATCGAGATTTTCCGCGCAGAATTTCGCGAGCGGAGCAAAATTGAAATTCGACTCAGCATAGTCAAATTCAGGAGACTCAAGGCTCACAGCGACTCCGGGAAAAGAATACAAAGCCGCCTGTCTGGCAGCCGCAATCGTTCCAGAATAAATAGTGTCTGTTCCGAGATTCGGTCCCCTGTTGATTCCTGAAAAAACCGCGTCGAATTTCACATACTTTCCATTTTTATTGTCTGAGTCAAAATTGAAAAAATCGTGGCAAAGCGCGCTTATAACACAGTCGGCAGGAGTTCCCGAGCATGAATATTCGTTCTCCGAAAATTTCACGAATTCAAGCTTTTTACCAAGCGAAATTTTAGAGGAGACTCCAGACTGGTTTTCCGACGGAGCCATAACGTAAACATCGCAGACTTTTGAAAGCTCTTCTCTTAACACCTTCAAGCCCGCGCTTCCGATTCCGTCGTCATTTGAAATAAGGATTTTTTTTCTGCCGTTACTAAGAGACAATATGAACACCTCTTGCAGGCTCTACTTCGTAGCAAGTCGCGTGCGCGCCGAATATTTTTGTGAATTCAACAAGCTTTTTCTTGAATTCAGGAACATTATGCTCATCCAAAATCGCGTACATACAGCGTCCAAAGCCTTTTCCAGTGATTCTTCCGCACGTGAAAGGATTGCGGGAGTCGTCATTGTTCGGCTCAATCTCAAGAAGCCGCTTTACAAGCCAGTCGATTTCAGGGCAGGAGATTTCGTACTCGTCCCGCATATTCTCGTGGCTCATATTCACCGCGCGGGCAAAAGCTCCGAACGCCCCGTTCCTGATTCCCTCGCTTGCCTTCAAGACATACTCATGCTCTTTCATTATCGAGTTCAGCTTTTTGTGGACTGGCTCAGGAGTCGCGGAAAGAACAAGATTCACCTCATGAGGATTCTCCTCGTAAATCCAGCCGCCCCTCACATTAGATTTTGTCTCTTTAAGCTCGCCAAGAATCAATGCGTATTCAGGCTGACGAATCATATTCTCGTCCCAAATTTCAATCCTAGGAACTTTCGCGTCAACAAGGAGAATTTTCTTGTTGAAATTCCACGGAAGAATCTCGTAAGTCTTTGAGGAATGGTCTGTCAAAATCAGCGATTTTTCTTCAGAATGAAGCGCCGCGAAAAAGTCCGAGACATAGTTCTGCGCTCCAAGAAATTTTCTGTTTCCGCGCTCGATAACCCGAAGAAGCGCATCGTCATCAATATCAAGATTCAAGAGACTGCGCACAGCATAGGCAGTTCCGACTTTCATCGCGGTCGCTATTCCGAATCCTGCAGACGGAAGAATGTCGGAATAAACCGTAAAATCAATCCCCTTTAAGTCGTATCCGCTCGAAACAAAGCCGAAAAGAACGGCCTTTATCGAATTTGCCCATTTGTCTTCTTTTTTGTATTTCAGTGTTGTAAGAGTTGATTTTTTCGAGTCTTTAAGCTGGGGAAAATAAAAATGAACACCGTTGTCCTCACGGAGCGAAGCGGCAATATAGACAGGAAGATTCACCGCCATCGAAAGTGTCTTGTCCCTAAAAAACCATGAATGCTCGCCGATAAGATGAAAACGCCCTGGAGTCTCAACAACAACCTGGGGCGAAGCCGAATATTCTGACTTGTGAATTTCGTTAATAAGCTCCACCTGATTATCCCCAACTTTTTTCTATATCATATCATTGCATTAAAAAAAACAAGATAATAAAATTATATCGATATGTTCCCCATTTTACAAGTTTTTTATTCTCTACTTTCGGGCTGTATTCTTTCATTAGGTATACAAAACAATTTTTACCTTTATGGAATTCCTGCGGCGGGACTTTTTTCAGCGGCTCCGCTTTACATCGCGATAAACACTTCAAAATCATATAAATCAGCTTTCCTTTGCGGATATGTCCAGACTGCGGTCTGCCATCTTCTTTCGAGCTTCTGGCTTGGAAATTTCCGGGGGTTCGCAGTTTTCACGCTCGGGGCTTCGCTTGTCGGGACTGGATTCATCGGCGGATTCATCAGCCTTATCTCTTATTTTCCGACTTTATACTCAAGAAAATCCGAACGGCTCGAGGAAGATTCCGGAAAATCGCCTTTCAAAATTCCATTCAGGATTTTGTGGTTCACTGCCGTCTACGTTATTTACGAATGGTGCAAGTCAACAGGATTTTTAGCTTATCCGTGGGGAACGGTCTCGATGACAGCTTTCAAGTGGCCGCTTGTCACACAGATTGCGGACATCACTGGCGTCTGGGGCGTAACATTTCTTTTCGTGTTTTTTTCGTCCTGCCTCGGCGAAGCGGTTCTGATTTTAGGAAGAATCCAGAACTGCGGCGCAAAAAAAGAGATTTTCAAGGCTCTAAAAAGGACTTTTCTCTGCTGCGCCTCATTTTTTCTTATTTCAACAATTTATGGCGCATACCAGATTCTAAAAGAACGCAAGCCTGTCAAGACAATGAACACAGTTCTAGTCCAGCAGAACAATGACTCATGGAACCGAAACCAAAGGCAGAACATATACATCTCTCAGAGGCTTTCAAAACAGGGAACAGAGGAAATCCGCTCAAAATACGGCGAGGAGACCGACCTAGTCGTGTGGAGCGAGGCCGTCCTTGCGAAGAGATTTCCGAACGCTGAAAGTTTCTACAAACATTATCCTGAAGACGAGCCTCTTTTGCCTTTCATCAAAAATCTCAGGACTCCTTTTGTAATCGGCGGACCTTACATAATGAACGCCGAAAAACAGGACTACGGGAACGGCGCGCTTCTGTTCGATAAAAACGGAAAATTCCGCGGCGCATACATAAAAATGCATCTCGTTCCGTTTGCGGAGCGAATTCCGGGGCGGCAATATCAGGCGGTCAGAAAAATCGTCAAGAAAATCGCTGGAAGCTACGGCTGGGCTCCCGGTGAAAAGCCTGTCGTGTTTGAAATTCCGCTCGTTTCAAGCCAGCCGGAAAAAAACGAAAAGTTCGATGTAGTTTCTCTTCTGGAAAAAGAATCCGGCAAAAAAAATGAAATCGAAAAAAAATCTGTCAGAATAACAACGCCAATCTGCTTTGACGACTCCGCAATCGAAGTCTGCCGGGCGATGTTTCTTTCAGGAACAGAGTGTTTCGTGAACATAACAAATGACTCATGGTCAAAGACAAAATCGGCCGAGACGCAGCATTTCGCAGTCGCGCACTACAGGAGCATAGAATTCAGGACGACGACAATCCGGGCAGCAAACGCGGGTCTCACGACGGTTATCTCTCCGACTGGAAAAGTTCTTGAGTCTCTTCCGCTTTTTGAGGAAGGCGCGCTTTCATACAAAGTTCCGGTTTTCGAGCGTCAGATTACAATTTTCGCGAGATTCGGAAACTGGCTGCCTCACTCGGCGGTGATTCTCTGCCTGATTTTTGTGATTTTCAAAGTCAGAAAGAATTTTGAGCGTGAAAAAGATGAAAAAGAAATCTCGACGCTGTGCATAAGCCATGAAAGCGAACCGCACAAACAGAACGAAAAATCGTGCGAAATATGTGAAAAAACTATTTCTTCATATAAAGAAGCGCTTTCAATAAATTTCAGCGAATGGAATTTCTAAAATCTAATTCTGGAGGAAAAAAAATGAGATGCCCTTACTGCGGAAGCCTTGACGACAAAGTCCTTGAATCAAGAACGATGGCGAACGGAGAATCAATCAGGCGACGGCGCGAATGCATGAGCTGCGGCTACCGTTTCACAAGCTACGAAAGAATCGAAGAGAAAAAATTCATGGTTGTGAAGAAAGACGGAAGACGCCAGCCTTTCGACCAGGCAAAACTCGAAAAAGGAATCGAGCGCGCGCTTGAAAAACGCCCAGTAACCTCCGACATGATTGAAAACATCACAAACGACATTTACGACCAAGCCGTTATGATTGGGAAAACCAGCCGCGAAATCTCCACGGAAAAGCTCGGCGAGCTTGTTCTCGACAGGCTCTACAAGACAGACAAAGTCGCTTATATCCGCTTCGCATCCGTCTACAAGCATTTTGAAACTTTGGACGAATTCATAAAAGAAATAAAAAATTCAAAAATAAATGAAAAATAACCTTTTTTGCTATTGACACAAATCATCTGCTGTTATAAGATAAATACATCACTTGGGGGCATAGTCCAGCTGGTAGAACACCGGACTCATATTCCGTATGTCATAGGTTCAAGTCCTATTGCCCCTACTTTGATAAAAGCTAGTCAGAAATGGCTAGCTTTTCTTGTTTATGCGCATTTTCAGGAGGAAGAAGATGGAAGCTGAAAAATTTGAGTCTCCTTTTAAAGGCCGCTCGCTGCTAACTTGGCTTGACTACGAGCCAGAAGAGATTCTGCAGATTCTCGACTACGCATTTCTTGTAAAAAAACAGTCCCGCAACGGAGAAATTCACCAGAGATTTTTGGGAAAGACAATCGCCCTTATTTTTGAGAAACGCTCGACACGCACCCGCTCTTCTTTTGAAACAGCGTTCGGAGAGGAGGGCGGACATCCGGTTTTCATGTCAACTCAGGATATTCAGCTCGGCGGAAAAGAAAGCGTAAAAGACACAGCGCGCGTTCTTGGAAGAATGTTCAGCGCGATTGAGTTCAGAGGATTCAAGCAGGAACACGTGAAGCAGCTTGCAGAATTCTCGGGAATTCCAGTAATCAACGGTCTTACTGACGATTTTCACCCTACACAGGCTTTAGCCGACATCATGACTCTTAAAGAGAACTTTGGAAAGCTCAAAGGACTCAAATGGGTTTTCTGCGGAGACGGACGGAACAATGTCGCACGCTCTCTCATGATTATTTCTGCTAAGCTTGGAATCGACTTTGCGATTTTCGCTCCGAAAGAGCTTTTTCCTCCAAAAGACATTCAGGAAACCTGCGCTCCGCTCGCTGCAAAAAGCGGCTCAAAAATTGAAATTTCTGATGATATTTCAGTTGTAAAAGGAGCGGATTGCCTTTATACTGATGTATGGGTTTCGATGGGCGAGGAAGCGCTCAAAGAAGAAAGAACCCATTTGCTGAGACCGTATCAGGTAAACAAGGAGCTTATGGCTGCGACAGGCAAGAAAGACACAATCTTTATGCATTGTCTGCCGGCTGTTCTAGGCCAGGAAGTTACCGAGGATGTTTTTGAAAGTTCCGCAAGCAAAGTGTGGGACGAAGCTGAAAACCGAAAGCATACGATCAAGGCAATCATGCTTGCGCTTATCTAAAAGACTGGCAAAGCAAAGAGGAGTTTTGTATGAAAAAATCATTTATCTTGTCTGCGTTGATTCTTGTTGGAATTTTGTTCTCATCTGCCGCTCAGAGCGCGCAGCGCGAGTACAAGTATCCGTTTCAGGAGTCTGAGGTCTCTTATCACAATGTTACAATCTACAAGGTTTTAGACCACAAAGACGCTTACATTGTTACTTACGCGAAAGGCCACAGAGATGTCGGTTCTGTTACAATCCCGAAAAAATGGTACTCAAGCATGAAAAAGGCTGACGCAAAGCTCACTTTCAGAAGTCTTCCAAAAGCGATGTCTCCATACATGACAGTAATTTCACGCAGCGGCTCATTCGAGAGAGTCATCTTGAATATGCCGACTTCACGCGCTGATTCAGCATGGGGAGTTGCGGACAGCTCTTATCAGGTTGACGATGCTGACAAGGACACTCTTGAAATCGTCTATTAAGTTTAGGCTGCAAGAGTTGTCTTGCTGGAATCGACTTGAAAAATAATCTATAATCTACGGCTGCTGTTGAAAAAATGGCAGCCTATTTTTTTTTACAAATAAAAGCATGAGGAAAAAATGATTATTATTTCAGATGAGAAAATCAAGCAGTTTGAGTCTTTTTTGGGCGGACACGATTTTTTTTATGTGATAGGACACAGAGAGCCTGACGGAGACGCGATTTTCAGCTGCCTCGGAGTTGCGGAAATCTTAAAGTCGAAAGGACTTGAGTATCAGCTTTTGTCTGCGGGACCGTTCAAGAGAAACGAGATAAAGCCTAAAGCAAGGCTTTTCAGCAGCGAGATGAAATTCCTTTCCGAGCCGGAGCGGAAAAAAGCCGCGCTCATAATGCTTGACTGCTCGGAATACAGCCGTCTTGGCGACATCGAAGGCGATTTCAAGAATCTTGACACGTTCACAATTGACCATCACAAAACAGCCGAAGCAACAGAAAACAGCATCATAGACCCGACATCGCCTGCCTGCTGCTGCCTTGTCCAGCAAATTTACGAAAAACTTGTTGGAAAACTCACTCCGAAAGCTGCGGAATATTTCTTTTTCGGAATGGCGACCGACACAGGCTATTTCAGATTTCTCGACACCGGCTCTGCGGAGTTTTTCAGGCAGACAGCGAGGCTTGTTGAAGCAGGCGTGAATCCGCGGAAAATTTACGACATAATCACTGGCGGAAAAGCGTATTCGACGCGGAAACTGCTCGGAATAATGCTCGACCGCGCAGAGCGCAGATACAACAACAAGCTTGTCATCACTTACGAGACAATGGAGGACACAAAAAAATGGGGGCAGGAAGGACGCGACAGCGACTCGCTCTACTCTCTTCTGCTTTCTGTTGACGGCGTTGAGGCAGTGCTTTTTATCCGGCAGGACAGCGAGCTTACCTGCACTTGCGGCTTCCGCTCAAGAGACAAAATTGACGTAAGCGCAATCGCGGCGAAATTCGGCGGCGGCGGACACAAAAACGCGGCTGGACTTAGCATCGACGGAAAAATCAAGGACGTTTCAGAAAAAATCTGCCTTGAATTCGCAAAAGTCTTGAAATAGCTTTTTATTTTTTAGAACAAAGTCCGGCAATTTTTGATTTTTAATTTTGCCGGATTTTTTATGCAAGCCTCAGCTGATTTTTTCAGAATTCTTCTCGTCATATCTCTTCAAAATTTTGTTGTTTTTTGTTGGATTTTGCTGTTTTTCATTGTTTCTTTGTTGGATTTTGTTGGAAAAATGCTGTTTTTTGTTGGTTTTTCAATTTTCAGCTGTTTTTAGGCGCTTGGCACGTTTTTTGCATATCAGTTTTCCAAACGGAGGAAATATGCAAAAAGTCAATATCAACGATTTGCCGCAGCTGTTCAGAGAAAACAAAATCAAGAAGCAGGAAATCATCAACTTTTTATGGGAGGAAATTTACACAAAGCCGAATTTTTACGGTCTTCAGGATTATGACGAAGACGAAAAAAGCGATTTTCTGCTGGATTTCCGGGGGAAAATTCTTCCGACCTTAAAAAACTACAACGAAAATCTGGGAAACCTTCAGAGTTTCCTGCGGGGCTGCATCAAATTAAGGAAAATCTCGTGGGAAAAAAAACGCATGCAAGAAGAAATCAGGAGCAAGACAGCAGGAATTTTTCTGACAGGAAAATCAAAAGACGAATATTCATCAAAATTCGAGAACAATCTTGATGAACAGGAAAATAAAAATCAAAAAAACATAAAAAGCGGCTCAAAATGCAAGATGAAAATAAAGGCTCTCACAATGCTGATTCTGACTCTAAAAGCCTGCCGCGAGGTTGATGACAAGCTGATTTCAAAGATAAGCGATTTTACAGGACTGACTGAGGAAGCTCTTCAAAAGCTCGTTCAGGAAATGAAAAACATCGCTTTCAAAAAAGAAGAAAAACGCGAAAAATTAATCTCAAAGAGAAACAACGCTTTTTACTTCCGCCGAAAATACAGTCTTGAAATGCAGAATTTGGGAAACGACGCGCTTTCATACAGCAATCTAAAAGAAAGATACGAAAATCAGAGCAGAAACTGGATAAAAAACAACGCGCTTTTGACAAGAAGCTGCGTAACAAGCCCTTCAAACAACGAAATTGCGAAAAAGCTCGGTTTAAAGCCGCGCACGGTCGGCTTCTATCTGTTCTGCGCGAAAAAAACTTTCGGAAATCTTGAAAATTCAGAAAAACCAGACGAGGAGACGGAAAAAGAGGGAAAACTAGACTGTCAATCGACGATTCATTAAAATTCCGCCCATTATGGTTTTATATTTAGCAACAGGAAACAGACACAAGCAAAAAGAGATGCAGGAGATTCTGACAAACTATGAAATCAGAATTCCTGCGGACGACGGAATCGACTTCAATCCAGACGAGATGGGAACGACTTTTTACGAGAACAGCATAATCAAGGCTAATGATTTGTGGCAGATTGTAAACAAGCCGGTCATCGCGGACGACTCAGGACTTTGCGTTGACGCGCTTTCAGGCGAGCCTGGAATTTTCACGTCGAGATACGCAGGTCCTGACTTTCCGCACGGCCGCCCAGACGGAAAGAAAATTCCTCAGGACGAGCAGAACAGGCTTTTAATTGAACAGCTCAATGCGACAGGCTCAAAAAACAGGAAATGCCATTACACTTGCGCGATGGCTCTTTTTGTGAAAAGCGACCAGCTCTATGTGGCGCAGGATATTTTCGAAGGCGAGCTAATCGATGACATCAGCAAGCAGGCAGGAAACGGCGGATTTGGCTACGATCCGATTGTCTATCTTCCAGAATACGGAAAAACTGTCGCTGAAATTTCCGCAGAAGAAAAAAACAGAATATCGCACAGAGGAAAAGCCGTAAGAAAAATCGCTGAAATTCTCAAGAATTTCTGATTTTGAACAAAGGATTCTGAATCTCCAATTCAAAATTTTAGATTTAGGATTTGATTTTAGATTCAGGATTTCTTGCTTGGCTGTCAAAAAAGGCGCGCTAAAATTTTTCGAAAATCTGCTAAATGAATTCCACAGATTTTCAGCAAAAATTCCGTGGCTTTAATTCCTAGTCAGAAATTCAAAATCTTCAACTAATTCTTTGAAACGGAATCAAGTTCAGAGCATAAAAAAAATTTGGCTTAGTTTTAAAGTTTGCGAGTTTTTTTTCATTTTTCTCTGATTTTTTTTCTAAAGTTTTTCATTCTGTCTGCCGAAACTAACTAATGATGAACTATGAGCGTTTAAGTCTTCGTAGAAGAACGGCGCCCAAGCAAGTCAAATGTAGAAGGAAACGGATGTAGCCTTGTAATACAGAAGTTTCCTTTTACAAACAGATTGAAAAGGATTTCAGTCTGACACAATTTCCACGGAGGAAAATTATGGTCATCAATCACAACATGTCCGCAATGTTCGCCAACAGACAGCTTGGTGTAACAGGTCTCAGTCTTTCAAAAGACATGGAGAAACTCTCTTCAGGCGAAAAAATCAACCGTGCGGGAGACGACGCGTCAGGACTCGCAGTATCTGAAAAGATGCGCGGCCAGATTCGCGGCTTGAACCAGGCTTCACAGAACGCTCAGAATGGAATCAGCTTCATTCAGGTGACAGAAGGTTACTTGCAGGAAACAACTGACATCATGCAGAGAATCCGTGAGCTTTCAGTTCAGTCTTCAAACGGCATTTATTCAGATGAAGACCGTATGCAGATTCAGGTTGAAGTTTCACAGCTCGTTGCTGAAGTAGACCGCATCGCTTCTCAGGCACAGTTCAACGGCATGAACATGCTCACAGGACGCTTTGCAGCTCAGGCTGGAGAAAACGCAGTAACAGGTTCTATGTGGTTCCACATCGGCGCTAACATGGACCAGAGAATGCAGGTTTTCATCGGAACAATGACAGCGGCTGCTCTCGGCGTGCGCGAAACAGGATCTGAAAATGTTTTGAGTCTGGAATCTCCAGAATTGGCCAACCGCGCAATCGGTACTATTGACGAAGCTCTCAAAAAGATCAACAAACAGCGTGCAGACCTCGGCGCATATCAGAACCGTATGGAATATGCAGTTAAAGGCTTGAACGTATCTGCTGAAAACCTCCAGGCATCAGAATCAAGAATCCGCGATGCTGACATGGCTAAGCAGATGGTTGAGTTCACAAAGGACCAGGTGCTTTCTCAGGCTGGAACAGCTATGCTTGCGCAGGCTAACTCACAGTCTCAGAACGTATTGTCTTTGCTCAGATAGTACATTATAATTTTTGATGTCTTGATAATTTTTTCAGGACATCAAAAATTCGCGGTGATTTTTCGTTTTGCCTCTTTACAAATCCTTAAAATCATCTAGAATTCAAATAACTCATTTTTGTGTAAAAATTAAATTTTTACATATAACGGCGCAAGTTTAGCTACGCCTCAGTTCTTTGAAAAAAGCCGTCCATGTTTTTCTGTGACGGTGGAAATTGACTCTTAATGCAAGGTTAATGGTCAATTCCCACTGTAAAGGTCTAAACCCGCATCCGGGGGCGCAATAACCGGCTGCAGCCTGCACAGAAAAAAGGGAACATTACAACATGATGTTGAATTGTTTTATTTATCATGGAGGGCACAAATATGGTAATTAATCACAACATGAGCTCAATGTATGCTAACCGCACTTTGGGTGTAAACAGCGATCAGCTTGTAGGCAACATTGAAAGACTTAGTTCAGGAGAACGCATCAACAAAGCTGGAGATGACGCTTCAGGATTGGCAGTATCTGAAAAGATGCGCAGCCAGATTCGCGGTTTGAATCAGGCTAACAGAAACATTCAGAACGGCGTTTCTTTTATCCAGTCAACAGAAGGATATTTGCAGGAAACTACAGACATTCTTCAGAGAATCCGCGAGCTTGCAGTTCAGTCAGCAAACGGAATCTATTCTGATGAAGACCGCATGCAGATTCAGGTTGAGGTTTCTCAGCTTGTAGCAGAGGTTGACCGCATCGCTTCTCAGGCTCAGTTCAACGGCATGAACACTCTTACAGGCGCTTTTGCTCAGGACTCAGCTTCTGGCCGCGTAATGATGTTCCAGGTTGGAGCAAATATGGATCAGCGTGTTCAGGCTTTCATTGGAACAATGACAGCTCAGGCGCTCGGTCTCAGAGGCGCGCAGGGTGAAGAAGGCGGAATCGGAATTTCGACACCAGATACAGCAAATATGGCTATCGGCTCAATCGACGAAGCTCTTAAAACAGTTTCAAAACAGAGAGCTGACCTCGGCGCTTATCAGAACCGCTTTGAGATGGCTGCAAACGGAGTTGCTGTTGCTGCTGAAAATCTTCAGGCAGCTGAATCACGCATCCGCGACACAGACATGGCTTCTGAAATGGTTGAATACACTAAGAACCAGATTCTTACAAAGTCTGGTACAGCAATGCTTGCACAGGCTAACTCACAGTCTCAGAACGTACTCGCACTGCTTCGCTAGTTTTTTTACCAATAATAAAAATCGGATTTCTAGTCAAAAGAGACTTCTGGATGTTGTCTTTTACGGTTAGATAGACGTGAAGGAAAGGGGTGCGCCCCTCTTTCCTTCTTATTTTTCAGGAGGAAAAAGCCCTATGAATGTTATAAATTCAATCGGGCAGAATTTGGCAATGGATGGCCGCTTCAAAAACAACTCCGGAAGAACAGCAACAGTCAGCATAAAATCTGCGGAAGCAGCAAGACCTGCAGAGACTCCAATGGCTGACGCTGCGCAAGTGGTCCAGAACATTACCGAAAACATCGCCCAAGTAAAAGAAGATGTAAGGCAGCTGCAAAGACTGTCAGACGCTGTTATGGGACGAAAGGTCAAATTTTCTGTGAATCAGGAATTGGATCAAGTTGTTGTTTCTATAATCGACCCGTCAACCGACAGAGTTATCAAGGAGATACCATCCCAAGATGTCCAAAAATTGAAAGTCCGAATCAGAAAGGCTATCGGTCTTCTGTTTGACGAGATGATTTAGTTTGCGGCAAAGTAATCTGAGGGGATAATTACTATGGCTGATATTTCAATACCTGGCGTCAGTGACAAATATAAGACAAATGATTATATTGAAGCCCTGATGAAAAAAGAGCGTATTCCTCTCAATCATGAGCAGGAATCGCTTGACAGGTACAAAGAGCAGCAAAGCGCATGGAGAGACATGAACACAAGAATGTCGTCGCTCCGCACAAGCACAAAAAATCTCTACTCTTTTGAAAATCCTTTCAACAATAAACTTGCGACATCAACTGAAGAGAACGCAGTTACGGCAGAAGCCGGAAGAGAAGCGCCTTACGAGTCATTTAAAATCGACGTGATACAGGAAGCAAAGGCAGACCGTTTTCTGTCTGGAGAACTTTCAAAAAATTCAACAGTTCCAAAAGGAAAATACACGTTCCAAGTTGCGGACAAGACAATCACATTCAACTGGAAAGGCGGAAAGCTAACAGATTTCATAAACTCCCTTAACAAAAGAAGCGCAAACACGCTCAAAGTTTCGCTCGTAGGCGTAAACGACTCAAAATCATCGCTTTTGATAGAATCTCTTAAAACCGGAAACGACAGCCGCCTTGTTTTCAAGGACGACGCCTTAAAATACGCGATTGAAAACAAAATCGTGGAAAAAAACAGGAAAGACATCACCGAAATCGCCTCGTCTGTGGAAGAGTTTGAAAATCCGCCGGAAGAGCAGAAATTCCCGGAAATCGAGCAGATTGGAATGCCGACAATGACTATGGAGCAGATAACGGCAGATGAGGACTCAAAAAAAATCATTGTTCCGCCGAGAAGCGGCTACAGCATAAAAATCGGCGACGAATTCAAGGCAGTTGACTCAGAACGGCTTGAATTCACCTTTTCAACACAGGAAACGGAAGACATCACTGAAGAACTGAACATAAAGCGCACCACCCGCCCGGAACTTCCGGAAGCAGGAACTGCGACTTACGAGACAATAACGATTGAAAACGAGCAGAGCGAGACGAATCTTCCGCCTGTTCCAGCAGAGCCGCTTGTTCCGATTTCAGGCGCGGCGGATTTCTATGTGCATAACGCAGACGGAAGCGAGGAAAAAATCGACACAAGCAAATATGCAGCCGACGAAACAACTGGAGAAAAGACCGTCGGAATCTCGCTTAGGGATTATCCGAATATCGAAAGTCTCGTTGTCAGAAACCGAAACACAGGAACGCAAATTTCAGTTTCGCCAGTCTCGCTTTATGACGAGAAAAAAAATCTTGGCTACACGGCTGTAAATCCGATAAGCGAAGCCGGAGACGCAATCATAAAATATGAAGGAATCACAATCAGACGGCCGACAAACAAGATTGACGATGTTGTTCCGCACGTTACGCTGAATGTGAAACAGCCGACAGAAAAGACCGCCACAATCGACATCTCGCCTGACAAAGACTCGGCAAAAGACGCTTTGATAGAATTCGTCGGAAAATACAATCAGGTTATGGCTGAAATCAATATTCTAAGCGACAACAAGCCTGAAGTCATTTCGGAGCTTGACTACCTTTCGCAAGACGAAAAAGATGCGGCGGAAAAGCAGCTTGGAATGTTTCAAGGAGATTTCTCTCTCACAAACGGAAAATCCTCTTTAAGGACGATTGTGACTGGAAGCTACCGCTGGGACGAGAACGCGACAATAACGATGCTAAACCAAATCGGAATTTCAAGCAGGGCTTCTGGAAGCTCAGGCGGCTATAACGCGTCTCAAATGCGCGGCTATCTTGAAATCGACGAGAAAAAGCTCGACTCATCTCTTGAAAACGACCTTGACCAGATAAAAAATCTCTTCGGATATGACTCTGACGGCGACCTTGTGATTGACTCAGGAATCGGCTACGCGCTTGACAGGCAGCTTACAGCGTGGGTTCAGAGCGGCGGAATCATCGCGACAAAAAACAGGAATCTCGACACGCAGATAAAAACCTCGGAATCAAAAATCAAAAGGCTGGAAACCCAAATCGCCTCGAAAGAAGCAAGCCTTAGAAGCAAGTACGGACAAATGGAAGGCACGCTCAACAGCCTGAACGCGCAATCAAGCACAATCAGCAATTTTGCAAATAGCGGAAAACAGTAGTATAATCATTCAAGGCAAATGCCGATAATTTCTATACAGAACTTTGGGCTTTTAGGATGTGTAAACTATGGAATTTTATGTAAACAACGAAAAAATCGACATACAACTTGAAGACGAGAAGACAATCGGCGATGTTTTAAAATCTTTTGAAGAAGAATGTGAGAAAAACAACGCGACAACAATAAAAATTTCTCTAAATGGAAATGCAGTCGATGCGGCTAATTTCGATGAAATCTGCAAGAAGCCGGTTGAAGAAGCAGAAAAGCTTGAATTCATAACAATCTCGCAGGCAGACATTAAAAATATGTTTGTGCAGGAATCAAAAGACTGTGAAAGCCTTGCAGAGAAGATTCAGGAGCTTCCAGGCAAGCTTCAGGCTGGAAAAGACAAGGAAGCGAACGCTCTAATCACAGTTCTTGCGGACTTAATCGACAAATTCTGCCATACAGCGTCGCTTTCGGCGCTTTTTCCTGAAGCCTACGGAAATTTAAGGATTGACGGAAAGCCGCTCGGCGAATTCTTCTCAGATTTCTCGCAGATTTTGAATGATTTTGAAGGCGCAATCAGCTCAAAAGACACGGTTTTGATGGGCGACCTTGCCGAATACGAAATCAGCCCTCGCCTTAAGGCAATTTCTGATTCAATCAAGGACTTATAATGGGCGGAAACACAGGTTCAACAATTCTTGCAAGGCAGGAAGTGGGACAAAATATAGTCTCAATCGTCATAATCGTAGCAGTCGCTGTTTTTGGTGTTGTCTGCGCGTTTTTTGTGTCTAAAATTCTGTCGAAATATTTCAAGTCGGAAGCATATCTTGAAAAAAAGAAAAAACGCCCCACGACGCAAAAGGATTTTGCAGAAATCTCATCAGCATGCAGGCTTGAAAAAAACGAGAAAGAGGTTCTTTCGGACTTTTGCAGACGGAACAGAACGCCGAACATTATTTATCTCGTGAAAGATTTCAAGGCTTTTGATTCTCTTCTTAAAAAACTTTTCAAAGAATACGATTCTGCCTCAAACGAGAACGGAAAAACGTGCATTTTCTCGCTCAGAAAAAAAATTTTTGATGTCTACAACCAGAAATACGTGATAAAAAACACAAAGCTGCTTGATGTCGGAACAGGATTTGTCTACACGAAGGCAAAAGGATTCCATTACCGGCTTGTGCTTGCGGAAAATCTCGCTGACGGAATGGTGATTGATATTCCTGACGAGCTGAATGTTGAGACAGACCTTCCAAAGCCGCTTGAAAAAATCTCTTTGGTTTTTGAGGCAAAAGACGGCGCTCCGTACACAATCGAGTCTCGCCTTGTGCGCTTTCAGCAGGGAAAGGACGGAACACAGCAGATAATCGCCGCCCACACAGACAAGATTGCAAATCTCCAGAAACGCGCGCAGCAGCGCTCAGATATCGATTTTCCATGCAAATTCAACTCGGTAAAAATCGAAATCGAGAAAAAGGGCAAGAAAGAACGAGAAGTCTTTAAAATCTCCGGGAAAGATTACGACGGAAAACTCGAAGACATCTCATCCGGCGGATGCAAGCTTTCAACAAGCCTTCCGATAAAAGCCGGCCAAAACATAAACATAAAAGGCCCGTTCAACAAAAAGCAGACGGATTCCGCAATTGGAGTCATAGTCAGGACAACAAAAAGAAGCGAGGACGTATTTGTTCTTCATATAAAATTCATAAAAATAGAACAGGCTGTCGCAAACAGAATCAATGCTATGGTAATCCATTATGATGATTGAAATGGTTTTTACTGAAATTGAAAAGCAAATATAGGTTTTAACATATGCAAGTTTTAGGACTTTCAAGAATCGCAACTGATGACACATACATTTACTACAGAAGAAATTATACGGCTTACGCGTCTTTGCAGATGCTCTCAAAAACGACTGAAATAAAAATCTCGTTCACGATTGAAATCGGGCCTTTGGGAGACAAAAATGTCTACGTTGACATTGACCCTGCGGCCGATATTGATTATCCTTTGATTCCAGTAAAATCAGCCTTGAAGGCTTATATTCTAAAAATGGATAACGAAGGCAAATTACCGTGCGCTTGAATTTTCAGACAAATTCCGCCGAGGAGACAATCGAGCTTGGAAAAAAAATCGGCTCTTTTCTAAAGGGCGGAGAAATTTTCGCGATGCAAGGAACTCTTGCGGCTGGCAAAACAACAATCACAAAAGGAATCGCTCAGGCTTTAGACATTAAGGACGAAATCACAAGCCCTACTTTCTGTCTGATTTCAGAATACGAGGGGAAAATTCCGCTTTATCATATGGATGTCTACAGGCTCAATGACGGCGAGGATTTTATAAATCTCGGCGCGGAAGACTTGATTTATGGAAAAGGCGTGAGCATTATCGAATGGAGCGAGAAAATCATGGAGGAGCTTCCAAAATCGACAATAATCCTGAAAATCGAGCCGGTTGAAGGAACAACTCAAAGAAAAATCGAAATTGAAAACTGGCCTTACGGGGAAATAAAATGAAAGCTCTTGCAATTGATTCCGCAGCGTCAAATATGATTATCGCGGCAAAAAATGAGAATATAACAGCGACAGTTTCTTTGGATTTGGGGCAAAAACAGTCGCAGAGAATTCTTCCGGCGATTGACTATGTTCTAAAGGAAGCCGGACTTGAGGCGAAAGAGCTTGACTACACTGCTCTCTGCGCAGGTCCTGGAACTTTTACAGGCTTGCGTCTGGCTTTTTCCGCTCTTAAAGCGATTGAACTTGCGCACAATGTTCCGGTTTATGGGATTCCGAGCCTTGAAGCGTACGCTTTTCCGTTCAGGAATTTTCCGAATAAGATTGTATCTGTTATTGACGCGAAAAAAGACCAGTTTTTCGCCGCTGTTTACCGAGGAGACGAGACTTTGATGGAAGCCGAGGACACGACGGCGGAGAAAGTCCTTTCAAAAATCGGCAAAAATGAGGAAATTATCGTTGCAGGTCCTGACGCGAAAATCTTCGGGGAAATCTTAAAAAATCTCGAGCCAAATCTTAAAATCTTTTGGATAGAATCCGAGCCGCTTTCTACTGACTCTCTTTTTAAAATCGCCGAGAAGATGATTGAGCAAAAAAAAGAGCCGCTTGCAGATTACAGCGGCCCTGTTTACATCAGAAAATCAGAAGCGGAGCTTGCGCTCGAAGGCAAAAACTAAGCTGCAAGCTATTTTTTTTCGAGAAGATTCGCCAAAGCTTCAAGCGTTACGCTTCCTGCGGCGGCTTCCTTGTTCTGCCGCTGAATGTCATCAAAAACTTCCTGCCGGAAAACTTTCACATTTTTCGGAGCGTCAACGCCGATTTTCACCTGGTCGCCTGATATGCTTATCACCTGAATCAGAATATCGTTTCCAATCCGAATTTTCTCATCAACTTTTCTCGACAAAATCAGCATTGCTCAGCTCCTTTGGCTTTCAGAGCCTTGACGATATTGAATTTCGTCGTCCATCTCGTGTCTGAAAGAATAACCTGCATCGCCTTGCTGTTCAATTTGTTGATTACAACAGGTCCCTGAAGATTCGCCGTAACAGGATTTCCGCCTGACGGAACTGTGACAATCGCAAAGACAATAACATCAGATGCAGACTCCACCTCAATCTCGCACAAAGTCTTGTCGTCAACGTCAAGCTCGTAGTCCTCGGCGATTATAAACGGGTCGATAATCAAAAACGCGAGATTCTGCTCGTCGACAGACTGCATCCAGTAAAAAGGCTTGTACTCTGCCTCAATCAAGGCAAATTTATGGTAATCCTCAAATCCTAAAAGTCCATACGGGAAATCAATAATTTTGTCATCTGAGACATTGACTTTTCCCCTCGTCTTTGTTTTTACTTCCATGTCAATTATCCTTTATTTTTTTATCTCATGTAATTCAAAAGGCTTGAAGAATACATTTTTCCGGCAGTGCTTAAAGTCGCCTGCTGCGTGTACTCGAGCATTTTTTCGTCCGTGATTGCCTTTGTCAAATCCAAGTCGCCCTCGCGGCTAATCTGGCTGTTCACGTTCAAGGCGACTGCGGAATTCCGCGTCATGTCGTTCTGAAGCCTTGCATATTCCGCGCCGGACTTTGCTATTCTGCCTGTCAAAGTGTTTATTCCGCGGTCAAGGCTCATAAGAACTTTTCCGCCGATTGCCTCGTTGTCGCCTGAAAGCATCGCGTCACGCAATGCGATAACTGAGTCAAAAAGGCTTCCGCCTGTAACGCGCACTGAATTTCCGATGTTGTAAGGCGGCCGCTGGCTTGAATCCTTTATGATTCCCAAGTCGTTAAGCGCGTTTCCGCTCAAGTCCTCAAGCCAAAGCTGCCTTGCGTCGGTCGTCATAAGATTAAGCGCGTTTGTAACCGGGTCAAGGGAAGCCTTCACAGCAGCCCCGCTCGCGTTGATTTTCGAGATAAGCGAATAGACATTGTCGCCTGTCTCAAGAACGATTTTCTGGCCGTCCACGCTGATTACGGAATCTTTTTTTGTCTGCCATGAAGAAGCGTCGCGTCCTCCGAAAAGCATCTGGTTTTCAGCCCAGAAAACGCGGTTTCCGGCATTGTCAACCGATATATATTTGTTCTCGTCAACTTCAACCTTGTTCAAGTCAATCGAGCCTTTATAATCAACTTTTTCAATCAAAGGAACATCAGAACCTGGAACTGCCCCAAGGCTAACGTCAAAAGCGCGCGCGTCAGTGTTTGTTCCGGCAAAAATCGCGTTTCCGTCAGGACCTACAGCATTCGCGTTCTGCACAAGCTCCTTCAAAAGCTCGTCAACCTCGCTCGCCATGTTCTTCAAGTCTTCAGGCGTGTTTATTCCGTTCGCGCCTGTTACGGCAAGCTCGCGCACACGCTGCATAACGTCAAGAGAATTCGACATATAGCTCTCGCGGTAGACAAACTGGTCGCTCAAAGTCGCCGCGTTTTTCTCGAAATTGTTCACGCGGGTCAGATAAGACTGATATTTCACAAGATGACCGGCCGCAATCGGGTCGTCGCGCAGGCTTTGAATTCTCGACTGCGTTCCAATCTGATTGTCAATTTTCGCCTTTTTGACTTCCTGTCTGCGCAAATTGTACTGAGTTCTGTTGTTGTTCAGCTGGCTTGATATTCTTGAAGGCATTTCAAACTCCTTTTTTAAAATCCGTAAAATTCGGGCGTTTTCCTCAGCTTCGCGAAAGCGCTGCGCTTCGGACCGAGTGTTTCAGCGCTCAGCCATGCTTGGCTTCATTGCTTCGTTCGCTCTACCGTCCGGCGGGCAGAATTAAACGCTCGCTCAGCAACGGCTGCGCCGCCCAGCATGCTGCTTTGCATGCAGACACCACCTAACGCGTTAAACTCCCAGCCTGTTGATTACAGTGTCGAGCATATTGTCAATAACGCTAACAAACTTTGCCGCCGCATTGTAGCCGTGCTGGAATTTTATAAGCTCGGCAAGCTCCTCGTCCACGTTCACTCCGCTGATTGAGTCGCGCAAGTCGCGCAAATCGTTCATAATCGCGTTCTGGCTCAGAAGATTCGTTTCCGCCTGCTCGCCTTTCAATCCCACATTTGTTACAGAATTCGCGAAGTAATCGTCAAAAGTCCTGTCTTTTCCAATCATCACCTGAGTGTTTCTGATTGAGGCAATTTCAACAGCCGCCCTTCCGTCTCCAATCATCGATTTTCCCTGATTGTTCGGATAAGCCGCCGCAACGCTCAGAACATCAGACTTTATCGCAGGATTCACCTCGATGTAGCCGGCAGGATTCAGGACAGGCGCAACCGCGAAATCTCCTGAAAGAGCGTTCACAGCGTCCGCCTGAGAAAAGTCATAAGCTCCTGCCGCGCCGGACGCGTTCAAGATTCCTGAGTATCCAGCAAGGAAAAGCCCCGAGTCCTCAACGTGTCGGATTACAAAGTCAGGATTTTCCATCGCAAGAGATGTCGTCGCCTTTAGCACAAGGTGATTGCCGCGGTCAAGATAAGCCTTCACCTCGCCGTCAGAATCGTTTATCCTCGCGACAACTTCCTCGATTGTGTCCGTCGGATGATAAGGAACTGTGATATTTCCGTCTTTTCCAGAGAAAGTCATAACGCCTTCAAGACCGACTTTATCCTGCGGATTAAGAGAATTTGTTCCAGTAAATCTGAAAATATATGAAGAATCGTCAGTTCCGTCGCCGTTTCTGTCAAAATTTCCGTTTGTGCTTGTTACAAAAGGCCGCTGAACAAAAAAATCAAGCCCAGTAACATTGTTCATTCCAATCCCATCTCTGTGGACATCGTTCACAAGGTCAGCGAAATTCATTGTCATTGTGTTGAGATTCTGCACTTCCGAGCGGATGTCAACATCGCGAAGCTCAACAAGCGCGCCCAAAGTTCCGCCTGAAACCTGCGCCTTGTTTCCGCTGTCGCTCCAGACAACTGTGCTGTAGCCGTTATTGTCGGTGTTCGACTCAACGTCGAATCCGCGCGCGATTCCGCCCTGAACAAGAATCTGGCCGTCCATATGGACCATAAATTCGTCGCTGTCGCGGTTGTCGCTTGTGATATTGACTAAAGTTGAAAGTTTTTCCACGAGAAGATCGCGGCGGTCAAGAAGGTCGTTTGGATTATCTCCCATCGCCTTTGACCTCACGATTTCCTTGTTGATTTCCGCAATCTGCTTTGTGTAATTGTTCACCTGGCGCACAGTCGCCTCGATGTCGCCGTTAATCAAAGTTCCGATTCCAGACAAAGCCTTGTAACGCCGCTGAATGCTCTCAGCCAAAGTCTCGCCCCGTGTCGCGACTGCCTGCCGCGCCGCCTGGCTTTCAGGATAAACAGAAAGCTCCTGCCATGACTGCCAATATTTGTCCATGTTTGTCCGGACTGAGATGTCGTCAGGCTCATTGTAGACATCTTCTATCATCGTGTAATATTTTTCGCGCGTCGCCCAGTAAGATTCCGTGTTCGACTGCGCAGTGATTCTCTGGTCGAGAAGCTCGTCACGAAGACGGTTAATGCTTTCCACAGTTGTTCCCTGACCAATCTGGCCTGCGGTTTCCGCCCGCTCAAGGTCAGGACGGTAAATCGGGTCAAACACTTTCACCTGAACACGCTGGCGGCTGTACCCTTCCGTGTCGGCATTTGAAATATTATGTCCAGCAGTCTGAACCTGCTGCGAATGAACCATCAAGCTTCTTTTTCCGATTTCGATTCCTGCAAATGAATTAGCCATATTCTTCTCCTTTTTTTTCTTAAATCAAAAAATCCGCCGCAAGGCAAAAGCGATTTTCTACATCAGCTGATTTATCACAACGCTGCTAAGCTCAGGCTTTTTTATCTCGCCTTTTTTCGTGTAGACTTTGTTTCTCCGCTGCGGAACGACAGAATCAAAAACGCCCTGAAGAAATTTTCTCGTGGTCGCGATATATTCATTCAAGGCCTTGTTTTCGATTTTTGAACGCTGGAGCTTTCCCCTCACCTCGCTCAAAACAGGCTTGACTTCAGCGTCATTTTTATCAGCCGAATCAGCTAGCGCGGTCCGCTTTTCCTCAAGCTCAACGAATTTGTCGCTCAGCTCCTGAAGATTTTCAATATTCACATTGAGTTTTTCCCAGTTTTTTTCCTTTACGCAAGAATGAAGAACAGCCTGCTGATTCAAGATTGAGTCCAGAAGTTTGCTTTCCTCCTGCATCACAAGAATCAGATTCTGCTTTTGTTTTATAATTTCCTGGTCACCCATAAAATTCCCTTAAATCAATTTTTTATCTTCTTTCTAATTATCGGCGGTCAAAATTTTTTCATTAGAATTTTTTGGACAACGAGACAAAGCTGAAAAGGCAAAGAGATTCAAAAAAGATGCCTGATTTTTCAAAACGAGATAAAAATCAGAACAGAAACGAGATTCAAAAAACTACAGAAATTTAAACATAAACTATCCGAAAAGATTTCTAAAAAGCAAAAATCCGAAAATACGAAAACACAGAGATTTTTGAAAAGGATTTATCAAAAAAATGAAAAAAATTCAGAAATTTTTAAATTTGCATATTGACACTTTTTAGCGATTTCTGATAATATATTTCTCGTCAGTTACACGGTGCCTGTAGTTCAGGGGTAGAGCGCCAGATTGTGGATCTGGTTGTCGTGGGTTCAAATCCCACCAGGCACCCGCTTCTTTTTGAAGTTTGTAACCTAGACTTGCGTTCGTAGCTCAACTGGATAGAGTAACGGACTTCGAATCCGTAGGTTGCACGTTCGACCCGTGTCGGACGCAATGTAAGTGATAAAAATCGGGCGACTAGCTCAGTTGGTAGAGCAACAGACTCTTAATCTGTGGGTCCGGGGTTCGAGCCCCCGGTCGCTCATACTCAAGTTTATCTTGAGATGATCGGAATTGTGACTTATGTCCTGTGCCGACAAAACACTTGCGAGAGTGGTGAAATTGGCATACACGCTAGACTTAGGATCTAGTGCTTCGGCGTAAGGGTTCAAGTCCCTTCTCTCGCATAACTCCTTAAAAAGGTTATGTTAATTTTGCGGAAATAGCGCAG
>DHKO01000050.1 GCA_002404895.1 Treponema sp. UBA4692
TTGTCATTTTCAAAAGTATCAACAGAAGCCTTAACAAGCGCGGCAGAAGTTGTCTCGCCGGATTTCAAGGCTTTTACAGTTTCTTCTATTGTATAAAACATATTTTCACCTTATGAAGATTTTAAAGCAGGATTTTAAGGGCGCAGCCCTTAGGAGAAAGGGGTGCGGTGCAACGAAGTGTGCCGCAGGTAGGGAACGGCGGTTTTACCGCAAAAACAGTCCAGTGGACTGTTTTTAGTGAGTCTCCGAACAGCTATGCTGTGAGGCTCAAGGCTTTTCCCCTGCCCTGTTTTCAAAATTCCTACTTTTTACGCTCCCTCGCCAAGAACTTTAGGAACCTGATAATATCCGTCCATAAATTTGTCCGTTGTCTGTTTGAGAGATGGAATATCAAGCCCCGGAACAATCTCGTCCTCGCGGAGTTTTTCAGCCTCGGTAGAAGGATAAGCGTCATAAGGATTCTCGGAGTCGTCATATTTGGAAAGAATGTCAAAATATCCAACGATTTCGTCCACTTGTTTTTTAAGTGTTGCCATGTCAGTGCTTTCAGGAGAAAGCCGGCTGAGCTGCAGCAAATTTGAAAGAGTTGTCTCGTCTACAGTTTTCATAGAAAGCATTTTACAAAAAAACGCCGCTTTGTGGAATAAGCGATTGAAATATGAAAATCAGACAAGCCCAGCAAGAGATTTTTCAGGAGACGCGTTTTCAAGCTTGAAGCCTTCCGGCACGGTCAAAATCACGTTTGTATAATTCACAATTCCTTTTACGCCGTATTTTACAAGCCGGTCGGTCATTTTCTGGGCTTTTTCGTCTTCAACGGTCAAAATCACAAATTCGATTTTTTTCTGTCTGATGATTTTTTCCAAATCCAAAGTCTGATAAAGCGGAATCCGAGATTTCAAGATTTCCACGCGGTTCTGATTTGAGTCGAACGCCGCGACAAGCGCGAAAATTCCGCTGTCAAAAACAGAATTTTCGAGAAATGCCTGCCCAAGGCTTCCAAGACCGACAATCGCGCAGTTGTGTCTCTGCGAATTTTCGCCGTTTCCGCAAAGTCCAAGAGCCTCGTCTATCGCTTTTTTCAGAATTTTCACGTCATAACCGTTTGAAACGCCGTTGTGAAGCTCCAAAAGCGAAATATCGCGCCGGATTGTCGCCTCGCTCCAAAGAGTTTTCTCAGAAATTTGAACCGAAGTGATTTTTTTCGCGTCAACTTGCTCCAAAAATCTCGAAAGCAAAACGAGACGCTTTTTTGATGGCAAAGGAATTTTTTTCATTTTTTTTCAGAGCGTTGTAAAAAACCGCAAACGCAAGACAGATTAACATAAAATCATAAAAAATATAAACTGATTTTAGAAGATTTACTCGTCAAAAGACTAATATTTTTCTTATTTTTCTGCATTTTTGCGGACGAATCTAAAATTTCTTGCCGATTTTGAACTTTTTTTTGAAATATATAGCTGAAAAAATTAAGAGCGAATTAAAAAATTTTCAAAGAGGACTTTATGAAAGCAGTTTTTATGCAGATTGTTTTGGCGAGCCTGATTTTCTGCTCCTGCGGGCAGATGATTTCGTGCAGGGCGGAAAATTCAGAGAACAAAACAAGCGTGAAGATTCTGAACTGGAATCTCCAGACATTTTTTGACGCGAATTTTGACGGAAACGAATATTCTGAATTCAAAAATGAGAAGTCAGGCTGGAGCGAGCAAAAATATATCCAGCGTCTTTCGCGCCTTGAAGAAGCAATAAAAAAATTCGATGCTGACATTCTTGTTTTTGAGGAACTTGAAAAGGAGACGCAGCTTTTCGATATTTCAAACAGGCTGTCTGGAACTTTCAACTTTGCAAAACTTTACAGCTACGGAATTTTCGCGTCATCGCCAGAATCTTCAATCGGCTGCGGAATTTTGTCGCGCTTTCCGTTCGGCGAAACAACAGTTCACAATCTGGAAAGCCGTTCACAAACTTTGGCTCAGCCGTCAATGCGCCCGATTATCAAAACTGAAATTTTAGTGAATGAAAAGCCGCTTGCGCTTTTTGTGAATCACTGGAAAAGCAAGAGCGGAGGAGAGGAAGAAAGCAAAATTTGGCGGGAAAAGCAAGAAAGCCTTCTGGCGCGCCTTATATCAGAATGCAAGACTAAGGCAAAAATTGCGTGCGGAGACTTCAACATGGATATTTCAGAATTTTCTTTCCATAAGGACGGAAAAAACAATATCATTTTAAATGGAAAAACCGCAGCCGCAGTTTATTCGCCGTGGATTTTAAAAAACTGCGGGCTAAAATTTCCGGGAAGCTACTTTTACAAAGAGAAATGGGAACGAATCGACCATTTTTTTGCGGCGGGAAACGCAGAAATTCAAGATTTTTCGGCAGAAACAGACGGAGAATGGGCAGACGAGGAAAATCATCCAATCCGCTACAAAGTCTGGAACGGGCAAGGATATTCCGACCATCTCCCGATTTCATGCACAGTGAGCTTTTAAGTGAAACTTTCAGAAACAAAGCAAACAAAAAACGCTCAGGCTCTGAAAATGTCGTTGAATTATAAAGCCCGTAGCCTTATTTATTATCCCACTGGCTAAAAAGATTTTCAGGAGCAGTTTCATCTTCGTCTTCTGAATCTGAATTTTCGTCTTTAGCTTCAGAAGATTGGTTTTCAGCAACCGGCACTTCAGAAACATTGTCTTCCATCTCTTTTGTTTTAGAGATTTTATTTTCACAAGATGATGGAACATTCTCAGCAGACGTAGAAGCTGCCGTTTCAGGAATATTTTCTGCAATTTCAGGATTTTCAGTATCCGAATGTTCTGAAACTCGTAATCCCGAATCAAAAGATTCGAAATCTTTTGATTCGGATTTCAGTTCTTCAATGTCTTTTTCCAGCGTCTCGATTTTATAGGAGTCAGGCTCAGCGGAGTTTTTTGAAATTGAAGCAATCGCATTTTCTTCAAGCAAATTTTCTTTTTCAGTTTCTGTCTCTGCGCTTTGCGGAACTGCAACTTCAAATGGAAACCCTTTTCTAAGAATCGCCTGAGTCAAAAAAATCTTTATTGCAGAATCTATATCAGAGCCAAGCGTTTCAAAAATTTCGCTCGCCTCGTTCACAAGTTTGTCGTCAAGGTCAATTTCATAAGTTTTAAGCATTTTTTACTCCATTTTTGAAACAAAAGTTTTCAAGGCTTCACAAGAAAGCGGCTTTGCAAAAAAGTAGCCTTGAATAAAATCACAGCCAAACGATTTTAGCTTGTCATACTGCCATTTTTCCTCGACTCCCTCAGCCGTCAGCTTCATTCCAAGAGAATGAACAAGCCTTACAATATTTTCAATAAACTCAGGTCTACCGTCAAGATAAGCGTCAATTGTGCTTTTATCAAGCTTCGCAGCGCAAACAGGAAGATAGCCAAGATAATTCAAAGACGAATATCCAGTTCCAAAATCATCAAGAGCAATTTTTATTCCAAGCGACGCGAACTGCCTGAAAAGCTCCAAAGCCTGCGCCCGGTCTTTCAAAAGAAGGCTTTCGGTAATTTCAATGACAATAAGCTCGGGCGGGATTTCATAAGTCCGCATAAGTTTCGACAAAAACGGAATATAATTTTTGTCATCCATTTGGGCAACTGAAAAATTTATTGAAACACGATAAAGTCTCTCGCCGCTTTTCCGCCATTCGGCAATCTGCCTCACAACTTTTTCCGTAACAATTCTGCCGATTTTCGCGATGTGTCCGTCCTTTTCCGCAATCGGAATAAAAACGCTTGGCGGAATATCGCTGTCCGGAAGCCTGACCAGAGCCTCGTATCCGCAAAGTTTTTCAGTTTTCGCGTCAATCTGAGGCTGATAAAGCACGCTGAAATTTTCATTATTGCAGGCATTTTCTAGAAGCGCTCCGATTTTTGAATTTTTAAGGACTTCATTTTTCATCTCGTCATCGAAAATCAAAAATCTGCTTTTTCCCTGACGCTTCGCAAAGTGAGTCGCGATGTCAACATTCGAAAGATAATCGTCAACTTCAAATTCAGGACGCGAATTGACAATTCCGCCTGTCGTTCGTATAAGAAAAGTCTTGTTCTCAAAAACAATCGCGTTTTCAAGAAACTGCTTCAAAAAATAGATTTCCGGGTCGTTCTGAGAAAGATTCTCTCCCTTGTAAATCAAAAGAAAACTGTCGCCGTCAAAACGCGCGGCCTCATATTTTCCTTCAGCACAAAGAGATTTTATTCTAAGCGCAAGCTCCTTCAAAACCGCATCGCCGCATTTATAAGAATTAAAATCGTTTATCGAGCGAAAATCATCGACATCAATCTGAATCACAGAAAATTTTCTGCCATTTTTTATTGAAAGGCCAATCCGATTCAAAATCGTATAACGGTTGTAAAGTCCAGTGAGCAAATCGTGCTTTGAGGAAAAAGCATTTTCCCTGTGCGACCTGTAAATTTCAACAATAAAAGCAAATAAAATCACGAGGAAAACAAGCAGCGAAACGAAAATTTCAACGAGCGGGCTTAAAATCGGAAAATATTTTTGCCAATAATCATATTTCCGGTTCAGAAAAATCGCGCTGGACAGCACTTTTTTCTTCATATTGAACTTTTTCAAAAGCGCGCTGTCAAAATAATATTCAGGCTCAACTCTAACGGCATGAAGATTTTTTATATCAGTTTTGCCTTCAATAATGCCTTTCACAACTTCGGCCGCAGATTTCGCCATTTTCTCATCATTTATGATTTTTCCGCCGACAAATCCTTTTCCAACTGAATCAAAATTATCCGAAAAAACAGGGGCTTTCGTGTGCGCCGCAACAAATTCCGTGGTCTCAGTCGAAGAATACCAATTTCCGTCCTTGTCCTCGCTCACGCCAAGACAAATCACAAGATTGTTTTCCTCAATCACGTCCAAAACTTTTCCGAGAGCCTCTCTTGAATATTCGGAAGCGTCAACTCCGCGAAAAAGATAGCCAGGATAACTCTGTCTCATCGAGAAAAATTCCGACTGCCGCTCAATTCCCATTGTAGAGTCATCGTAAACCGCATAAATCACATGCGCTTTAGGATAAAGCCGCATTGCAATCTCAACCGTGCCGCGAATGCTTTTGTCTGAAAAAAAGCCCGCCGCATTTTGATTTTGCTCCACAAGAGCCGCAAGCCTGCCGTCATTCACACCCGTAAAAACAAGCGGAATGTCTTTGAAAAACTCATTTTCGTGGTCAAAAGCAAAGGAAAGAGCGAAATCGTCGCCAAGAACAACAGCATCGTAAGAATTTTTCCCTGAAAATTTGATTTGAAGAGTCTTGTAAAAAATATCGAGATTCGATTTCGAGTTGAAATTCAGCATATCCATAAACTGAACATCAAGCGCGATATTCGCCGGATCAAAAACCGATTTCAGACCGCGGACTTGCTGGCCAACATTGTCAAAAGTGTTGTTGTAAGAACTTATGTAAAGAACTTTCTTATCGCTTAAAGACTGAAAATCAGAAGAATCATCATTTTTTCCGACAGAATCAAAATAATTTGCGCTGATGCGAAAAAGTCCGTGAGAAATTCCAATCGAAGCAAAAACAATAAGAAGATATGAAATAAATCTCAACGGATTCTTCATTAAAGACAACTCCAGTCTGATTTTTTTATTTTTTACAAAGAAAAATTAAAAACTGACGCTCCTATTATATTATTTCTATAAGAATTTTCCAAACAAAAAAAAGCCCGCTGCGTTTTTGCAGCGGGCTACAAGCTTACGCTATAAGACTAATTTCAAAGCGGAAATCGCTCTTCAGCTAGTTTTGCGAAACCAGTTTTTTGAACTAGTTTTTTAAAACTAGTTTGCAGCGTTGAGTCTCTTCTCGAGGTCGTCAAGAATAGACATAAGCTCTTTTGGAAGGTGTTTTCCGAATTTTGGATAGTGGTTTTCACGAATATCCTTAACTTCTTTCTTCCAGCCTTCGATGTCAACTTTTGTAATCTCTGGCAAAGTCTTCTTATAGTAGTCAGCGAGACCGTCAGTGTTGATTGCGCCTTCTTTTGGCATATATCCGATTGGTGTGTCAACAAAGTTGTCCTTTCCGTCGCAGCGGTCAAAAATCCACTCGAGAACGCGGCTGTTGTCGCCGTATCCTGGCCACATGAATCCGCCTGGAAGGTCTTTGTTGCTGTCGTCCTTGCGGAACCAGTTAACATAGAAGATTTTTGGCAAGAGATTCTTGTCTTTTGCAGCGTTGCCAACGTCAATCCAGTGCTGGAAGTAGTCGCCCATGTTGTATCCGCAGAAAGGAATAATTGCGAATGGGTCGCGGCGGATTTTTCCGACTTCGTCAGCGTTGATTGTAGAAGCGGCTGTGATTTCCGAACCTACGATAGATCCGAGGAATACACCGTGCTCCCAAGAGCGTGACTGGTGAACAAGAGGAATTGTTGACGGACGGCGGCCACCGAACAAGATTGCGCTGATTGGTACACCTTCTGGAGATTCCCAGTCAGAAGCGATACAAGGACACTGTTTTGCAGGTGCTGTAAAGCGTGCGTTTGGATGAGCGAATTCCTCGCCTTTTGGTGATTTGTCTTTTGGAAGAGCGTCGCGTGTGTTGCCTTTCCAGTCAACAAGCTTGCCCTTTGCAGGATAGCCGATTCCTTCCCACCAAACATCTCCGTCTTCTGTGAGAGCGCAGTTTGTGAAGATTGTGTTTTTAGAAGCAGCTTCAAGCGCGTTTTTGTTAGACTGAGCAGAAGTTCCCGGAGCAACTCCGAAGAATCCAGCTTCTGGGTTGATAGCATAAAGACGTCCGTCTTTTCCGAATTTCATCCAAGCGATGTCATCACCGACTGTCTCAACTTTCCAGCCAGGGATTGTAGGAATAAGCATTGCGAGGTTTGTTTTTCCGCAAGCTGAAGGGAAAGCGCCTGTAACGTATTTTACTTCGCCTTTAGGATTTGTGAGCTTAAGAATAAGCATATGCTCAGCAAGCCAGCCTTCCTCGCGTGCGATTACAGAAGCGATGCGCAAAGCAAAGCATTTCTTTCCAAGAAGGGCGTTTCCGCCGTATCCAGAACCGAAAGACCAAACAAGGTGCTCCTCCGGGAACTGAGAAATGTATTTCTTCTCGACTGGAGCGCAAGCCCAAACGCCGTTGTCTTTTGCGCCGTTCTCAAGCGGCTTTCCAACTGAGTGCAAGCAAGGAACAAAGTTGTCATCAAGATATGGCCAAACTTTCTCGCCTGCGCGTGTCATGATGTCCATGTTCAAAACAACATATTCTGAGTCTGTAAGCTCAATTCCGTATTTTGCGATTGGAGAGCCGAGAGGTCCCATGCAGAACGGAATAACGTACATTGTGCGTCCGTGCATACAGCCTTTGTAAAGACCTTTCATTGTAGCCTTGAGTTCTACAGGGTCAATCCAGTTGTTTGTCGGACCCGCATCTTCCTGCTTTTTAGAAGCGATGAAAGTTCTTTTTTCAACACGAGCAACGTCAGAAGGATCTGAGCGGAAAAGATAGCTGTGTGGTTTCTTAGCCAATGGAGTAGCAAGACCAGCGTCTACGCAAACTTTTACGAGACGGTCATACTCTGCTGCTGAACCGTCGCAAACAACAACCTGATCTGGTTCGCACATTTTAACACATTCTTCAATCCAAGATTTAATCTTGGCATTTTTAATGTCATTAACTGTCATTCTAAGATCTCCTTAAAAAAATCTATTACTAATATATTGAATTTTTTTTCAATGTACAATGTTTTTTGATGTCAATAAAATCGGCAAAATCCGCGCGCTTTTCTCTTAAATCTCAAAATTTTTCTTAGGATTTTGGACTTTACGATTTTCAGGATTTCGAGAATCTTCAAGAAAGGGATTTCAAAAATCGCTTTTCCTAAAACATCGGAAATCCGATTTTTCAGAATCAATAAAATCATCAAAATCAGATTAGAGAAAATTCGCTCTGATAAAACCGCTTTATCGCCCGCGACATAAAATCAACATCGTATTTTCCGGCAGTCTCGTAAGGCGAATGCATCGCCCACTGGGCAAGCCCGATGTCAACGCAAGGAACAGAAACCTGCGTCTGGCTTATGTTTCCAAGTGTTGAGCCGCCAGCGACATTTGAATTGTTCGTGAAAACCTGAAACGGAACGCCGGCCTGCGCGCAAACGCTCTTGAAAAATCCCGCGCTCACAGAATCGGAAGTGTATTTCTGAGCCGCATTGAATTTTATGACAACTCCGCCGTTAATTCTCGGACGGTTCACAGAGTCGGCGACTGAGACAAAATTCGGATGCAAAGCGTGCGCATTGTCCGCGCTCACCATAAAACTTTTTGAAAGCCTGATTCTAAAGTCTTCCGCGTCTGAATCAAAAGCAAAATTTATTCTGGAAAGAGTGTCGCTCAAGAAAGTTGAAGCCGCGCCCTGCCTTGTCTGGCTTCCAACTTCCTCGTTGTCAAAAACACAGTAGGCTTTTATAGAATCACCGGGAACGTCAGATTTTCCGCCATTTTCTGGCTCATAATTCGCAGAATCAAGATTAGAAGAATCCAAAAATCCCTGCAAAGTTGAAAAAGCACATTCCAAGTCGTCGAGCTTTGAAGACGAAATAAATTCGCTTTCCGCGCCCCAAACGCAAGGCTCGCTTCGGTTGTACAAAAACAAGTCCGCACTCAAAATGTCTTTCTCATCGACTTTCGCATTCTCTGCAATAATTTTCATCAAATCAGCATTTTCATTCAGGCTCAAAACCGGGCGGATTTCCGACTGAACATCAAATTTGTGTCCGTTGTTCGCCTCCCGGTCCATATGAATCGCGAGATTCGGAATCATCAGCAGATTTTTATCAGCATCAACGAGAATCTGCCTCAGCCCGCGCGCAGACTTTGCGACAACCCGGCCGGCAACGGAAAGCGGGCGGTCAAGCCACGGCGAAATCAACATTCCGCCGTATTTTTCAACATTCAGGACAACACAGCCGCCAGACTTGATTTCAGGATTTTCCTTAATTTTGAATGACGGAGAATCAGAATGGCTCGCGCAAATCATAAAAGGCGAATTTTCCGTTCTTTCATCAGAAGCCGGAAGCGAAAAAGCGATAACGGAAGACAAATTCCGCGTCACAAAATATTTTTTTCCTTTTTCGAGATTCCATTTTTCAGATTCAGAAAGCTCTGAAAAACCGCTTTTCTTCAAAATTTCAGATATGTTTTTTACCGCGTGAAAGCACGAAGGAGATTTCTTGATAAATTCCAGCAAGTCTTCAGCAAGATTTTCATTTTTTTCCATGATTTTATGATAATGAAATTCATCTCGCGCGTTCAACCGATTTTTTTTACCAATTTTTCTGCGTCTTTTCGGCCTGCTAATTCGTAATTCTTAAATTTTTATCCTTAAAGTTCTATTTCTCAGAAGATTTTTTCAATATATAATCGAAGAATGAATTTTATCAGCATTTTTGGCGCGATGGAAGGCGCGGTTTCTCAGGGAGTTCTCTGGGGAATTATGACTCTCGGTGTTTATTTGACATTTAGAATTTTGAATATTGCGGATATGACCTGCGACGGCTCATTTGCTCTCGGCGGCTGCACTTGCGCAATTCTCGTGAAAAAAGGCGTGAATCCGCTTGTGGCAGTTGCGGTCTCGTTCGGAGCAGGACTTTTGGCAGGGCTTGCGACTGGAATTATGCACGCAAAGCTAAAAATCCACGAGATTCTTGCCGGAATTCTGACAATGATTGCATTGTATTCTATTAACATCAGAATTATGGGACGCTCAAACACTCCGCTTCTCGGTGTTCAGACAATGATGACGAAGCTTCAGGGCGCGTTTTCGCTTTCTCCGAATGTCGCGTCTCTTATAATCGGACTGATTTTCAGCGTTGTGCTTGTGGCTGCGCTTTACTGGTTCTGCGGAACAGAAATCGGCTCTTGCCTTCGCGCGACTGGAAACAACGAGCATATGGTCCGCGCGGTCGGCGTTGACACAGACAAGATAAAGCTGCTCGGGCTTTCGCTTTCAAACGGACTTATCGCGATGTCAGGCGCGCTCGTGGCTCAAAGTCAGGGCTACGGAGACGTTGGAATGGGAACTGGAACAATCGTTATCGGCTTGGCTTCGATTATCTTGGGCGAATGTATTTTCGGCGCGCTCGGAAAAAATCTCTCGTTCTGGTTCACGCTTCTTTCCGTGGTTCTCGGCTCAATCGTCTACAGAATCATCATCGCGGTCGTTCTTCAGCTTGGTCTAAAATCTTCCGACCTCAAACTTTTAACGGCAATTATCGTTGTGATTGCGCTTTCAATTCCTGTAATCAAGAAAAAGGCGACAACACGCTACAAGGCGGCTCCAGAAAAATCTGAAAAATGACGATTTTGATTTTTATGATTTCAAAGACGTTTAACGAGGAAAACAAATGCTAAAAATCACACATGTATCAAAAACTTTCAATCCGGGGCAAATCACAGAAAAAAAAGCTCTTCTGGACATAAATCTTGAGATTGCCGACGGAGACTTTATAACTGTAATCGGCGGAAACGGAGCCGGAAAATCGACTTTACTCAACTTGATTGCAGGAGTCCACACTTGCGACACAGGCTCAATCGTTCTGAACAACAAAAATCTCACGCTAATGCCTGAATACAAGCGGGCGGCGTTTCTCGGGCGCGTTTTCCAAGATCCGATGATGGGAACTGCCGCGAATATGCAGATTGAAGAAAATCTTGCGATGGCATACAGGCGCGGAAACAAGCGCACTCTCGCGTGGGGAATCAAAAAAGACGAGCGGGAACTTTACAAGGAACGGCTTTCAATGCTCGAGCTGGGGCTTGAAAACAGAATGACAAGCAAAGTCGGGCTTCTTTCAGGCGGACAGCGGCAGGCTCTTACGCTTTTGATGGCGACGCTGAAAAAGCCGGAGCTTCTGCTTCTTGATGAGCACACGGCGGCTCTCGACCCGAAAACAGCTGCGAAAGTCCTTGAAATCACGGATAAAATTGTGCGTCGCGACCATCTCACAACTTTTATGGTTACCCACAATATGAAGCACGCGATTGAATACGGAAACCGCCTGATTATGATGATGAACGGAAATATCGTTTTTGACGTGCGCGACGAAGAAAAGAAAAATCTGAAAGTCGATGACCTGCTCGCGAAATTTGCGGCGCAAGGCGAATTAAACGACCGCGTAATGCTCGGCCAATAAAAAGAAAAGCTGCGGAATATGAAGTTTTCTTCAAAAATCCGCAGTTTTTTTGTTTTCTAGTTCAAAAAAATTTTCATTGCAAGCGTATTGCTTCACAAAACGAAGTCCGCTCTCTGTCAGTGGCTCGCAGTGACGGCCATTTTTCAGAATAAAATGACAATCAGATTGCGCCAATGACAACGCTCAGATTTCAGCTCACAATGCAAATCAAGCTGCAAAGCCAAATCAGAATGTGTATTTTGCGCCAAACTGAACAAAGCCGTTGTTATGCCAGCCTTCAAACTCAGTCTTGTCGCTCTTGTAGCTTGCCATATACATTCCTTTCGCGCTGAATTCAAGCCCGTCAGAAACATACCAAGTGATTTTTGGCATTACAACCAAGTCGTAATGCTGAATTCCGTAAACCGCGCTTACTTCCGGCTTTACTTTTCCGTGATTCCAGCTGTCAGAAATATTCAAGACGATTTTTACATCGTTTGCGAACGATCCGTCTTCTGTGTCATTTTCACCGTTGTCATCGATTTTATCGTGATGAAGAATGTGCTTTCCCTGTCCCTGAATGTTCACGTTAAGCTCGCTGATTGGCAGGTCGCGGTCAAAGCCCGCAACCCAAGCGATTGAATTGTTCTGAATCGTCGGGTCGTCTCCGGCAGTATCTTTTGTGAGATTGTAAGCCGCTTCTGCGCGGAAGTTGTATGCGCCAAAAGTTTTTGCCGCCTCAAGACCGAAAACCTGCAGAAAGTCGTAGTCGATGAATTTGTCATCATCGTCTGCGTCGCCTGTTGTAAGATAAGTTGAAACAAAGCTTTCCATTTTTTTATAGTCAAAAGAAGCACGCTTGTTTCTTCCGATGTAATAGCTCAAGCCCCAGTCAAGAGAGCCAGTTGTGGTTGTGAACCGCGCGCCAGCCTGCATATATTTGAGCTGGTTCGTGTCAGGATAAAGATTGTCCGCAAGAGACGATGAATTGCTCAACTGATGAAGATATGTTGAATTCAACGAAGCTAAAGTTTTCTGATACGTTTTTATATCATCTTCATTTGATGATTTAGCAATAGCTGCTCTAACTGTTTCAAGTTTTGTAATAGTTTCTGCAATATCAGTTTCTGCCAAACCAGTTAATTTGCTTTCCAACGACTTCACCTGCGCCGGAACCCATCTTCCGCTCAAAGCATAGCGGTCTGCCGTCATGAACGGAGTCCAAACAGCTTCAAACCTGCTTGAAGAAAAAGGACCGATGTCGTTCGGAACATTGTAAAGAACGCGCACCATCGGCTCGGCAAGGCGGCGGTCAATGTAGTCGTCATTTATAAAATCCGTGTAGTCGTTCGCGTTAAAATTGTCTACAGCATGGAGCTTGTCGCCTTTTCCCCAGACAACCTTCATTTTTCCAGCCTGAACAACAAAATTTCCAAGATACGACTCAAGCGTAAGCTCATCAACAACGTCTCCGTGATACTCATCAAGAATATCCTTGCTGAGCGCAAATTTCACTTCCGCCGAAACCGCGTCGTTCGCATATTTCAAGTTGATTTTGCCTTTCGGGTCAGCCTCGGTCTCCCATTCCTTTAGCGGAACTCCAAATTCATCTTCCTTGTCAAAATATCCGCGGAAATTAACCTCGGCTTCTCCGCTCACTTCAAGCGCAGACGATGAGAATCCAGAAAATGATGATGACGAAGAAGAGCTTCCAAAGTCGCCGGAAAAGTCATTTCCAAAGTCGCTTCCAAAATCTCCAGATGAAGAAGAATCCGAGAAATCAAAATCAGAGCTGAAATCCTGCGCCGAAGCGAAAGAAACGCAAAGAAGCGCAGGAGCCAAAAATCCAAGAAATTTAATCTTTTTCATAAAAATAAATCCTATCAAATAAGCTGCCGAACCGAAGCAAGCACAACAGCAGCCGAATTCAGCATGACAGACTGTCTTCAGATAAAATCTGACAGCACCGCCAAAACTAAAACTCCGCCGGAAAAACGGCGGAGCAAAATCATTTCAAGCTATTTATTTTGCCTGATTCAAATAGTTCTGAGTGAAAACATTGTCCGGAATCGGCTTGTCAAGAATGATGTTGTAGCCGTTCGGGCTTTTCGGATTCTTCTGCGCGGCAATTCTTGTTGAATGTCCGGACTTCACGTTTTTCAAAGTTGTGGAAACCGTAATGTCGTAGCCCTGAATGTTTTCAAGAGCATCAACAGTCAAAACTTTCACGAGAGACTTGTCCTTTTTGTCGTACATCTCAGCGTAAACAGGAACGTAAGTTTTTTTGTCAATCCACTGGATTCTGTAAGCGTACTGAGCATCGCCCATTGTCTTGTCAGTCGGGGTTGACTTGATTACGAAACAGTCGTATCCGTTCTTGTTTTCCTCGCGCAAAAGCTCGTGTGTGTCGTCGTCAAGCTCGCGTGTTGACATATCATCATAGCTTGCATCAGTTCCTGTGAAAGACTTGCTTCCCTCTGAAGAATTTACGCGGCGTGTTGTCTTAAGAGACGGCATATAAATCCATTTGTCGTCGTCCTTGCCCTTGTTCTCTTTCTGCAAGAATTTAATTCCCTGATTTGACTTGTTGTTGCTCATAACAAAGTTCATCACAACATCAGAAGTATCAGTGTCTTTCTTGTGGCGGCCAAGCTCGTCGATAACTCGGTGCTCCTCGACTTTTCCGCTCTTGTTAATCAAGTCCATCTCGATAATCGAATGGTTAAAATCCGGCTTTTTGATGTTCAACGCCTTGTCAACGATTGAGCGCGCGTCCTGAGCAAAAGCCACAGCAGAAACCGCCGCGACAGCCAATGCCAAAATCGATTTCTTCAAATTCTTTTTCATAATTTTCTCCTTCTGCAATCCGCAGGCTTGAATAAAATTTCAACTTCAAATAAAAGGAAACTCCAATTATCTGGGCGTTTCCCTCGCTCTGTTTCGACAAGCTCAACAACCGCTCGGGTCGGGCTTTCCGCACTTCCGGCTTTCGCCTGCATTGTTTTTGAAAGAAGCAAAACTTCAAGCAAAACATTTTCAAAAACAACGCTTCGCGGTGCTCCAATCCCTAACGCGTTCGCAGTTACGATGCCTTGCATTATACGTTCATTAAATTAAACGGATAAACCAATTTTTGGTTACATCAGTTTTACTTTTTTTCTTCGGTTTCTTCAAGCAAATCTTCGTCAGCTCCCAAATCCTCTGCCGGCTCAACTTTAGGGCGCGAGAATTTCGGGTCAAAGTTCGTGAGGAAGCCAGGAAGAATCGTCATCGCAAGCATTGAGCTTGTGAACATTACGATTGCAACCAGGATTCCGATGTAGCGCAAAACCATAAACCTTGAAAGGCACAAAACCAAGAATCCAAGACCGACGGCAACCGCATTAGTCAAAATTCCAGTTCCGCTCGATTTGAACGTTCTTCTCGCCGCAGCGTGAACATCTGTCGTTTTTGCGCGCTCCATTCTGTAAGTCTCAAGGAAGTGAATCGTGTAGTCAATTCCGATTCCGACCGCAACCGAAGCGATAATCGAAGTTACCAAGTCAAGGCTGATTCCGAAAGTTCCCATCGTCCAGTAGTTGAGCAAGATTGTAAGAGAAAGCGGAATCGCTCCCAAAAGTCCTGCCAAAACCGAGCGGAACGAAATCGCAATCACAACGAAAACGCTCAAAAGCGAGATTATCAAGCTCTGAATCTGGCTAGAGAAAACCATCTCGGTCATTACAGTTTCAAGCTCGCCTTTTCCTGTGAACGAAATTGTGTAGCCCTCCGGGAAATGCTTTTTCGCGTAAGAATCACACTCGCGGATTACTTTTTCAATGTCGCTTGTCGCATTTGAGCGCGAAACAAGCTGAACACGCAATCTGTTCGGATTCAAGACGTTCTCGTTCTGAGGGTCGTTCGCCCAGCGTCCCAAAGTTTCCTTGTCAGAAAGCATAGAAAGAAAGTTTCCAACAATATTTTTGAGAGCCGCGTGCTGTTTGTAGCCGTATTTCGCCTCGTCAAAAGGAATCTCGTAATAGTCAGTTCCCTTGTAATTCAATTTTCTTTCAAGCACTTTCACAACATCGTCAAGAGAAGCGTTTTTTCCGCCTGCCTCAGCGTAAGCCGATGTCAAAAGCTGGAAGCCTTCATCAACAGTGATTGTGCCGTTGAGCTTTTTAACATACTCAATGTTCGGGTCAACATAGTCAGGAAGCATTTCATCTTCATCAGAAGAATCCGCCGCGTCAAATCCGCCGAAATCCCCAAAATCAGAATTTGTGTCAAATCCGAAATCCGAGCCGGAATCAAAAGAGAAGTCAGAACTGAAATCTCCTGAGCCTGCCTCTCCGCTTGAAGCATCAAAAGAAACCGCGACAGACTCCGCGCTTGGAGCGTGAAGAACCTGATTCATTCGCTTGATTAAAGTCGGGAATGAAATCACTTTTCCGATATAAGGGAATTTGCTCTGGATATTTTCCTGCATTCCGTCAATCGCCTCAAGAATGTCAGGATTTTTCATCGAGCCTTCAACAAGAGCCGCCTCGCGTCCGTCAGACTTCTTGATGATGTTTCCATTCACGTCAAGGAATTTTCCGTCCTTGTTCATCATCGGAATTCCGTTCTCGTCAAGAATATTTCCGTTCTCGTCTGTAACTTTCGGGCCGTCAACCAGCATAAAAATCAGGTTTGTTCCGGCGAATCTTTCGTCAACATAGTCGATATCCTGCCTGAGCTTTGAATCCGGCGGAAAATAGTTAATCATTGACGACTCGATTTTAACCTTGCGCACTCCAAAAATTGAAAGCACAACAAGGAAAACCATAAAGACGAACATTCTTGGGCGCGAGCCGCAGAAGAAAAGGAAGATATTGTACAAAGTATCCTTGCGCTCGTTTCCTCGCCTGATAATGTGCTTTTTAGCGCGGCTTGTGAGCTTCATCATCAGCTTTGATTTTCTTCCGATTTTGTTCACTGGCTTTATCATCAAAACGGCAGGAATGAAAGTTTCCGCGAAAAGCCAGGAAAGAGCGATTCCGACAGCCGTAAAGATTGAGAAGCTGTGAAGCGGTCCCATCGGGCTTAAAATCAGGGAGATAAATCCGATTACAGTTGTGATTGCGGCAAGGAAAACCGCAGTTCTACAACTAGCAACGCCTTTTAGAATAATATCCTTGTGGGTTTCTTTTGTGATTTCAATGCCTTTAGCTTTTGCTTCGTCAAGAGCAATATAATAATGCGTCATCACGTGGATTCCGTAGGCAGAGCCGCAGGCAATCAATGCAACAGGAATTACGCTTGAAACAATCGTGAATGTGAATCCGAAAACAGCCATAAGTCCGCAAGTGCAGGCAGTCGCAAGCAAAACCGTAACCAGCGGCAAAAGCGTTCCGTCAAGAGTTTTAAGGCTAGCAAACAAAGTCAGAAGAACGACAATCGAAACAAGCGGAATCAAATTCGTCAAATCCGAAGTCATATATTCCAAGAAATTCTCAGAAACAACCGGGTCTCCAAAGAAAATGACTTTCAGATTTGTGCCTTTTGTGTATTTAAGCGCGATTTCCTTTACCTGAGCTAGCGTTTCGGCTTCAAGGTCAGATTCAGATTTCTGAGTTTTCGCAGCCTCGTTTATCGTTTCTGAAAGAGAAGCGATTTCATCGGCGGTCAAGCCCTCGATTGAAGAAAGCTTTCCATTTTTCTCAGCTTTCTGAAAATCCGCGAAAGTCTTGATTCCGGCTTTTGCGAGCGCGTCAATGTGGTCCGCCGACAAAGTGCCGAGGTATGCAATCTCGCCGGGGTGGTTGTTCGTGATGAGCGTAATCTGCATTTGAGCCGCTTTGTTGTCATCAGAAATAATCGAGCGCGAGTACATTTCGTCCCAGTCCGTGAGATTCTGCTTAAGCTCGTTCACCTGCGCCTGTGTCAAAAGCGGAAGATAGCCGTTCTCGTCGCGGTCTACATCGATGATATTTCCCGCTGTGAGCGCGCCGTCAACATCCTCAATAAAATCAATCTTTGTGATAGAGTCGATTCTGTCAACGCCCGGAAGATTTTCCACGTCAGTTGAGATATGGTCGATAATCTGCAAATTCTCCGGCGTGATGATTGTTCCCTTGTCAGTTTCAAGAGAAACTCCGATTACGACTGTGCTTCCAAACTTGTCCTCCGACTCAATCAGCCTTTTGTAAGAGTCATGCTTTTGAGGGAAATACAGTCTCGTTGAGTTGTCCATCTTAATATCTTTAAGCTGGAAACTTAGCACGCCCGTAACTGCCAGCGTGAGCACGATAATCAGCCACGGAGCTTTGAATAAACGTTTCATAAAACGATCCATGATGTGCAATCCTCCTCGCATCATTTTTTATTTTCAGAAATTATTTAGGTTCGTATGTTTAACAAATTAAACCAATAACACAAATATATAAATTTTATCTTTCAGCGTCAATTATTTTTGCAAGATTCTTTCCTAGAATCATAAAATAAACTTAAACGCAAGATAAAGAAAGCCTGCCATGCTGTTCAGCATATTTTTATAGATTCCGAATCACAGTTCGGAATGACGAAAAGCCGGTCATGCTGAGCTCGAACTCCTTTAGTGTTCGCTTTGATTCAGCATCTGTATCAAAAATTGCGAAAACTCAAAACTTGACAATCCGCCGAAATATGATTATTTATTTAAACGAATAAACCTATAAACACAAGAGATGAAAAATATGAACGAAACAGATTTTGCGATTCAGAAAAAATCAGGAACAGCGAAAAACGCGCTTGCTGACGATTATCTGGAAAAAATTGAAGCGCTGCGCCAGAAATTTATTGTCTGCAGTCCGTATCTTTCAACTCTGAGCGACCCTGTGCGGCAGAAAATTCTCTTGATTCTCGCAGAATCTGGAACCGACGGAATGGACGTTCAGGATATCACCGCAAAAACCCATCTTTCGCGCCCGGCGATTTCTCATCATCTTAAAATCTTGAAGGATGCGGGAATGATAATCAGCCACAAGAAAGGCACGCAGGTTTATTATTTTATTTACATCCAAAACGCCCTCGAGTCTCTTGAAGACTTAATCACAACCGTCCAGAAAATCGTCTCGAACATCGACATGGAAACCGTAAAGCAAAACGCGCCGTGGATGCTCAAGGATTCCATTTAATTTTTAATGACGCGCTTTCTGCCATGCTGAACTCGAAGCACCTTTGCACTCGCTTTGTTCCAGCATTTTTTTGCAGATTCCGAAATCGTGGTCTCTTGACCAGGCAGTTTTCTGTTCGCCTTAAATTAGGAATAACATTAGCTTTTGATTCCAACCACATCAAAATCCGCTGTTAATTGAATATCGCAAAAACTTTCATTAGAATATCGGGAATCATCTATTTTACGCAAAATGCCTGCCGATTCCCTTTGGCAGAAACATTAGTCAAAAACAATTTATATAGAGGAAAATCATTATGGAAAACATCAAGGAAGTACGCGTCCGCTACGCTCCGTCGCCGACAGGAATGCAGCATATAGGCGGAGTAAGAACCGCGCTGTTCAATTATCTTTACGCGCGCTCAAAAGGCGGAAAATTCATTCTCCGTCTTGAGGACACAGACCGCACGCGCTACGACGAAAAATACGTTAAAAATCTCTACGACACAATGGCATGGCTTGGAATCGACTGGGACGAAGGCGGAGACAAAGGCGGAGAATACGGGCCTTACGTTCAGAGCGAAAGATTCGAGCTTTACAAAAAATACGCGAACGAGCTTATTGAAAAAGGCGAGGCTTACTACTGCTTCTGCGATGCAGAGCGCCTTGAAAGAATCAGAAAGATTCAGACAGAAAACAAGATGGCTCCGGGATACGACAGAAACTGCCGCCATCTCACTCCAGAGGAAGTTCAAGAAAAGCTCGCTTCGGGAATTCCGCACGTAATCCGCCTAAAAGTTCCAATGGAAGGCGAGACAAAATTCCACGACCACATTTTAGGCGACATCGTATGGAAAAACGAGGACATCTCGCCGGATCCGATTTTGCTCAAATCAGACGGATTTCCGACTTATCACCTTGCGAATATAGTTGACGACCATCTCATGAAGATTTCGCACGTTATGCGCGCCCAGGAATGGATTCCTTCAACTCCGCTCCACGTTCAGATGTACAAGGCTTTCGGCTGGGAACATCCTGAATTCTGCCACTTGCCGATGGTAAACGGCTCGGACGGAAAAAAGCTCTCAAAACGCCACGGTTCAACTTCGCTCAACGAATTCCGCGCGCGAGGCTATCTTCCGCAGGCAATCGTGAACTACGTTGCGATGCTCGGCTGCTCATACGAGGAAGGAAAAGAATTCTATAATCTCAAGGAGCTTGCAGAAAATTTCAAGCTTGAGCATTTGAACAAAGCGCCGGCGGTTTTCGACTACAAAAAGCTTGAATATTACAACGCAAACTATATCCGCCAGCTTTCAACGGAAGAGCTTTACAAGTGGACTTTGCCGTTCATCACTGGCACAGGCGACGCGACGCTTGAAATCAATCCTGAAAATCCGCAGCCAAAGCCGAATGTCGGGCCGGAATTCTCAGGAGTCGCGCTTGGAGAAGACGGCGAGCCTTACTGCGTTGACAAGTCAATGAATATGACTTCTGAAGATGTGAAGAAAACTTTGCTCGGACTCATGCCGCTTATTCAGGAACGGCTGAAATTCCTTACAGAAGCCGCAGAAATGGTTCATTTTATGTTCACAGAGCCGGCAGTTCCGCCAGTTGAGCAGATTGTTCCAAAGAGAATTGACGCTGCAAAGACAAAAGAAGTTCTTGAAGCCGCAAAGGAATTTGTCGCGAAAGTTTTTGAGACAGACCACGAGGGCGCAGAGAATTTCGCGAAGGCAAAAGCGGAAGAGCTTGGAATAAAGCTCGGCGACTTTATGATGCCAATCAGAATGGCTGTAACAGGAAGCCGCGTTTCGCCGCCGCTAATCGGCTCAATAAGCGTTTTGGGCAAAGAGCGAAGCCTTAAACGAATCGAAAAGACTTTAGCAACGCTGTAGTTTTTGGAAGAAAAAGAGATTGAAAGAGGAAAAGAAACCTTTTTAAGGTGTCGTTTCCTCTTTTTTGTTTTAAATTATTTAAGCTGCAGGCCGTCTTTGAACGCTTTTCCGACAACTTCGCCGATTACGCGGTACGCCTGAATTGAGCTGTCGTAGATTATCGGCTTTAGCTTGTCAAGGTCGATTTTTCCGTCTGTTAGAATCGAGTCGTCCGCCTGCTGCGCAACGATTGTTCCAACGAGGATTCCAGTGGCGTCATCATAGCTTTTAACGGCGCACTCAAGCGTGAGCGGATACTCCTCGATAATCGGGGCGTTCACGTGCGCGCTTTTGTGAACGTGGACTTTCGCCTTTTCAATCTTGTTCACGTTTTTTCCAGTCTCGACTCCAAAATAATCTGAAATCACAACCGTGTCCTTTGTTCCGAACGAAACCGTGAAAGCTCCAGTTTTCTTCAGATTTTCCGTTGTCTTGTGCGCGGCAAGATAAAAAGTTACTTCTGTGTAGTCAGACTGGATTCCCCACGCGGCATTCATCGCGTTCGGCACGCCGTTTTCGTCATAAGTCGCGATAATAAAAACGCCTTCCGGCGTGATAACTGAATGTTTCGGGTCAAATTCCATTTTTTTCCTCCAAAATATAAACTTTTTTTGGATTATATCATAAAATAGCCTGCGTAAAACAAGGAAAAATTATGACAACAGAAGAAAAAGACAGACTTTTTGAACAGACAGACAAAGTTTTGGAAATTTTTGAGCAGAACCAGCCGATTAAGAGCGACGGAAATTTTGAAATCGAGCAAGTAAAAAAAACGGTGACAGAAATTGCGGACATTTTGATTGAGAACAAGGAATCTGAGAAAAAATTCCTTGAATGGATGGACACGCACGAATTTTGGACAAGCCCTGCAAGCGCAAGATTCCACGGAAACGTAAAAGGCGGACTTGCAGGCCACTCGCTTTTAGTTGTTAAGCAGGCATTTTTCTACGCGAAATCTTTCGCCGAGAATTTTATGAATTCAAAGCGCGCCGACAAATTCACTTTTTCCGCAGCGGATATTTTCATTTCCGCAATCGCCCACGATTTTTGCAAGGCTGGAAGCTACAATCTTGAAAGCCGCAAGACAAAGGACATAAAAGGCAACTGGAAATACGAGCCGTTCTACAAAGTCAAAAATGACTGGCGGAATCTCGGCCACGGAAACGAGTCCGTTCTCCTTTTGCTCGAGACAATTCCCGAATCTCTCCAAAACCGAACTTTAATAGAGGCGATAAGCCGGCACATGGGATTTTCAGATTTGTCTGATATGGAAAGAATCAATTTCTCGCTTTTTCTGCAGAATCCGCTTGTTGTTCTGATTCAGCTTGCGGACGAGACAGCGGCTCAATGGTGGGATTTATAAGGATTTTATTAAAATGGATATTTTTCTTGCAATTTTGGCAGGCGTTCTGCTTCTGCTAGGATTCATCGGAACTTTTCTTCCAGTTTTGCCAGGTCCGATTCTCGCATGGGCAGGACTTTTGGCGGCTCACTTTTCATCTTATTCCGAAATCAAAATCTGGATTCTCGTTGCGGCAGGAATTTTAACCGCATTTGTGAGCATTATGGACAATATTTTTCCGTCAATGCTCACAAAAAAATCCGGCGGAAGCAAAGCCGGCGTTTTGGGAAGCACAATCGGGCTTTTCGCAGGATTTTTCTTAGGCCCGGTTTTCGTGATTTTAGGTCCATTTTTGGGAGCATTCATCGGCGAAATGATTCACGATTCTTCAGACGCAAAAAAAGCCTTCAAAGCGGCTTGGGGAGCTTTTAAAGGCTTTCTTCTCGGAACAGGAGTCAAGATGATTTCAGTGCTGATTTTTATCTGGATTTTCGCTTGGTCAGTTTTTGCAGGGAAATAAGGATTTAGGCGATATTGGAATCGGACCAATGACTTCTACCGTGTGAAGGTAGCACTCTACCGCTGAGTTAATCGCCCAAAACAAACTTTTAGCTGTGCCGTTTGCGCGACAAAATTGTTGAAAGGCTTTCTTCATTTTGAAAAGTCTGGGCCATCTTGGATTTGAACCAAGGACCAAAGGATTATGAGTCCTCTGCTCTAACCGCTGAGCTAATGGCCCGAACACTCCAAACGAAGTGAAATCATTTTATCAAAAAAGTTTATTGCTAGTCAATGTGATAATTACTTTTTAAACGCCATAAACTCATCGTCAATCTCTTTGTTATCGCCGCTTTCAATGTTCAAGAACCGCCCGCCGGTGTTTTTCATGCAGTTTTCTGAAAGCTCCGCATATTCTGGAAAAGAAGCCGAAATTTTCTTGATTTCTTCTGCTGCGATTTTTGAGAAAATGTTCGCTCCGTCGCTTCTAAGATGGCTGTTGTCCGCCTTTCCGTCTGGATAATTCGGATAAAGTCCAGGCGCAAAGTTCATATAGAATCTTTTTGAAGCCTCGTCGCCTGTTTTTTCAAGAAATTCCATTGTGAGGGCGTTCATGTCGATGCAAGGAACATTTTCTTCCGCCGCTGTCTCAATAACCGCGTCAGGATATTCTCCGTGGGAATTTTTTATATGGCCGTTCTCAAACATTCTTCTCGCCATCGGAGTCATAAAAACTGGCAAAACGCCTTTTTCACGCAAAGAGCGCACAAAGTAAGAAAGATTTTTTCTGAAAGCTCCGCCCTTTTCAGGAGACGTGAAGCGCGTCAAATCGGCGGCTTTTTCATCGTTGTGGGCAAACTGGATTATCGCAAAATCGCCTTTCTCCGCATTTTCCATCACCAAGTCGAATCGTCCTTCATCGATAAATGATTTTGTGCTGCGTCCGTTTCTCGCAAAATTCAAAAAATCCCAGTCTTCAGGAAAAAATCTCGAAAGCTCCTGAACCCAGCCAGTCTGAGGATAAGACGAAAAATCGTTGTACTGCATTATGCTGTCGCCAAGACAAAGTATTCTCATAAAATAATAAATCCTTTATAAAACCGAATCTTCCGCAAAATAAAAATGCAAAAACCGCGTCAAAATCGGCGCGGCTTGCCTGTCTTTATCAAAATCGGCCTGATTGTTCCAAGAGATTACTCCACAGTGACGCTTTTCGCAAGATTTCTCGGCTTGTCAGGGTCTATACCTTTTTGAACAGAGCAATAATAAGCAAAAAGCTGGGCAGGAATCACTGAAAGCATTGAAGCAAGCGAAGAATCAGTGTCTGGAATTGTGATAACTGTGTCGCAGATTTTGTCGAAACAGCCGGACTTGTCGAGAGTAATGCACATTGTGGCGGCTCCACGACTTTTAACTTCCAGAATATTTGACGCAAGCTTTTCATAAAGCTCGGGAACAGTCGCAATCGCGACAACCAGCGTATTTTTGTCGATTAAGGCAATCGGACCGTGCTTCAACTCGCCTGCCGCAAACGCCTCGCAGTGCATATAGCTCACTTCTTTTAGCTTTAGCGCGCTTTCAAGCGATGACGCGCTGTCAAACTGGCGGCCGATGTAGAAAATCTTTTCCTTGTTGAACTGCTCGGAAGCGAATTTCTGGATTACAGCCAAGTTATCAAGAATCTCCTGAGCCTTTGAAGGAATTTTTTCAAGCTCGCACAAAAGATTTGAATATTCAGAGTCATCGATTGTTCCGCGAACTTTTCCAAGCTTCACCGCAAGAAGATAAAGACACATGAGCTGCGTTGTGTACGCTTTTGTTGACGCTACGGCAATTTCAGGACCTGCCCAAGTATAAATCACCTCGTCGGCCTCGCGGCTGACTGTCGAGCCGACACAGTTTGTAATCGCAATCACTTTAGCCCCGGCTTTTTTTGCAAGGCGAAGAGCAGCCAAAGTGTCGGCAGTCTCGCCGGACTGGGAAATCACGATGAAAATGTCATCTTTGAACAAAATAGGATTTCTATATCTGAATTCAGAAGCCACATCAACAACGACAGGAATTCTCGCGAATTTTTCAAACGCGTATTTTCCGACAACTCCTGCGTGGTAAGCCGTTCCGCAGGCCGTAATCACAATCCGCTTTGCGCGTGTCCAGTCCTCGTCAAAGCTGATTTCGTCAAATTTTATATCTGAAGGTCTGCCGCCGTAAAGCTCAAGCCGCGGACGCAAAGTATCTGTAAACGCTTTCGGCTGCTCAAAAATCTCTTTAAGCATAAAATGCGCGTATCCGTCTTTTTCCGCCGCAGACATATCCCAGTCAACATGGCTCGGCTCGCGGACGATTTTCTGCCCGTCCTCAGTGAAAAGGTCAACATGGTCGTTATACAAAACCGCGACTTCTTTCTGGTCAAGATAATAAACTTCGCGTGTGTATTCGAGAATCGCAGGAACATCAGAAGCGATGAAATTCTCGTTTTTTCCAAGACCGACAATCAGCGGAGCTTCCTTTCTCGCCGCAATAACCCTGTCGGGAAAATCCTTGCAGACAATTCCAAGCGCGTAGCTTCCCTCAAGCCGGTGAAGAGTCTCAAGAACCGCAGGAAAAATCTCGCCAGTTTTCTCATAAAAATAATTCACGAGATGAGCGACAACTTCGGTGTCTGTCTGGCTCCTGAAAACGTCGCCCTTGTCCTGAAGCCAAGCTTTAAGCTTCGCGTAATTCTCGATAATTCCATTGTGGACAACCGCAATCGAGCCTGAGACATTTGTCTGAGGATGGGCGTTAAGGTCGCTTGGCTCGCCGTGGGTTGCCCAGCGTGTGTGTCCAACGCCGACGTGTCCTTTCAAAATATCGCCTGTTTTTTCAATCAAGCCAGAATAGCGTTTTTCAGTCTCTTCCTCGGTCTCGTTCTGCGATTTTTTTACGACTTCGCCTGTTATTTTCTCAACAAGAAATTTTAGCGCGCCTTTTGATTTTCTCACAAGAATTTCATCGGAATCTTCCGAAAGAACCGCGACTCCGGCCGAATCATAGCCGCGATATTCAAGTTTTCTAAGTCCGTTAATCAAAACAGGAGTCGCCTGCCTAGAGCCAACATATCCAACAATTCCGCACATATTTCCCCCATAAAAAGCCAATGAAGAAATATAAATTTCCGATTCGACTTTTCAACGCAATTTTTATCATTTTTCCTAAAATCAAAAATTAGGATTTTATTATAGAATAACCGCAAGCATTTTTACAACTTCGATGTCGTACAACTTTGGTTTTGATTCAAGCTCCCTCACCGCGCTTTCCTTGTCCGTAATCTGCTTGTAATTTCTAAGGCTGATAAGAGAATTATAACTTTCCGCAACGTGAATCAGACGCGCCACCTGCGGAATCGAATTTCCTTTCAAGCCTTCTGGATAGCCGCTTCCGTCCATATTTTCATGATGATATTTTGAAGCCTCCTCAAAGACTTTCCAGAATTTTTTCGGAACGAACCCAAGATAAGGCTCGAATTTCTCAACGTGAGTCTGCAAAAATTTCCGCTGCTCATCGCTTAAATTTTCAGATTTCAGAAGATTTTCAGGCAAAGCCTTAAATCCGGCATCGTAAACCATCGCCGCGCAAAAATAAAGCTTCGCGGAATTATGGTTAAGCCCAAGTTTTCGGGCAAGTTTGTAGACAAGCTCGCTCACGTTTTTTGAATTATTTTTTCTGTCGGTGATTTTGTCGATTTCCTCGCCGAGTTTTTCACATTCTACGGCAAGTTTTTTTAGCTCGCTCTGCTCCTCGTCCGTCATTTCAGGAGCTGGAAGCGCGTCAACGCCCCAAGTGGAGCTTCCGGCAGACTTTAAATTCTCCACAGAATCAAAATCAGTCAAAGTGTCGAGCAAAAACTGGCTGTTTTTCCGCTGCTGCTCAGCAAGAAGCTTTAGCGTGCGGTCAAGGCTTTTCATCTGCGAGCGGGATTTTCTTGAAATCATTATGAACGGAACGAAAATCAAAACAGCAAGAATTAAAACCGCCGCAAAAATCCAGAAAAGCCAGTTTTTTATCGATCTTAGCGCGGAAAGCTGATTTTCACTCTGCGCCTGAAATTTCTGGTTTTCAAGCTTTTCCTTTACTTTGTTCACCTGAACCTGAAGATAAGACGACGAAATTCCAGTGAAAATGTTCAGATTGCTGTCAACTTCTTCTATTAAACTGTAATTTTTGCTTTCGTCAATCTGGCGGATATATTTTTCATAAGCCTGCATTGAAACCGCCGTAACATTTCCCGGAAAAACCGACGGCTCTTCAAACGAGCGCAAAAGCACATTTGTTTTTTCGTAAGCGTCAGATATTTTTCCATTCTGCAGCTCCGTTTTTATAGACTCGACCTGCTGCCTTACAATCTGCTCCGGCAAGTCCGCAAAAGCGCAGGCGCAAAGAGACGCAAAAAAAAGCGAAATTATAATTCTAATAGATTTCATGCCCAGCTCCTTTTAGTTCACGGTTTCTTTTCAAGATTTGAGACCTTTTGTAAGCCCGCTCGTTCGCAATCGTTTTTTCGATGAACGAATACAAGTCAATCGCCTCGAAATTTTCAATGTTCATTTCAATCACGCAAAGCGAAATATTTTTTGCAAGCTCAAAATCTTCCGCCAAAACGAGATTCCGCGCCTTTTCAAGCACGAGATTCTCAATCTGAGGATAATTTTCCTGATTTCTGCTGTTTTTTAAGATTTGCGCGACAGACTCCGACGAGCGCATTTCCACCGCCGAATCAAGCTCCGCCAGAATTTCAAGAAGCTCGGAGTCATTTTCAGGATTAAAGCTCAAATTCTGAGTTACGATTTCCGGAATTTTGCTTTCAGCATTTCCATAGTTTTCAGAATTTGCAAAATTTTCAGATTCCACAGTTTTTTCGCTGTCCATGGTTTCCGCAGATTTTTTTTCAGACGAAGATTTTTTCTTCAAAGAATTGTCTTTCGCAAAAACAGAGAAAGAAAGAAGAAAAACAAGCGAGAAAATCACGGAAAAGACGTTTTTAATAAAAAACGTGCCGCAGAAAGATTTTCCGGCGTTTTTTCCAAAGGATTTTCCAGCTTTCAGATTTTGATTTTTCATCTTAATGCAAGCGTTCAAAGCAAATCTCTTATTTTCCGACGCAAAATCTTGAAAAAATCGAGCCTAGAACATCATCAGGAGTCACTTCGCCAGTAACCTCGCCAAGATAGTCAAGGCAGTCCTCCAAATCCTGAACAACAGCGTCAAGCGCGTAATCCTTCGTCGCAAGCGAAAGCGCGTGATTCACACATTCAAGTGCCTGCTCAACCGCCTCTTTTTGCCGCTCGGAGCCAAGCCCAGTCTGCGCCCTGTCGGATTCAGAAGCCTTCATCAAAATATTTTTCACTGCGGAACTGAGCGCGCCAAGCCCCAAGCCTTTTTTCGCGGCAATTTTCACACAAACAAAAGGACTGAGATTTTTATCTTTAGAATTTTGACTTTCAGAATAAAGATTCAAGAAATCTTTCAAAAACGGCAAATCAGCTGGAGAAACTCTGTCCGCGTCAAATTCTTCATTTTCTTTTTTATCTTCAATGATTTTGTCGCATTTATTTAAAACGAGAATCAGCGGCTTTTTGTTTTCAAGCGCGTTTTTTATGAATTTTTTGTCTTCATCATCAAGACAATTTTTGATTCCGCAAGATGAGTCAACGAGATACAAAATCAAGTCAGCCTCAACGCTCAAGTCTTTAGTGCGCTCAACTCCAACCGCCTCGATTTTGTCGCTTGTCTCGCGCAAGCCTGCCGTGTCAAAAAGCCTGGCAGGAACGCCGTCAAAGTCAATCCAGCTTTCAATAAAATCGCGTGTAGTGCCTTCGATATCGCTAACAATCGCGCGGTCTTCCTTTAAAAGCGCGTTAAAAAGCGAGGATTTTCCGGCGTTTGTGCGGCCGCAAAGAACAACGCGCGCGCCGTCCTGATAAATTTTCTCGCTGTTCCAAGATGAAGCAAGAGCGGAAAGCTCCGCCGAAGCCTTTTTCAAGTCGGTCGAGTCATAGGAATCAGCGATTGTCTCCTCGTCCTCCGGATATTCGATTCCAACCTCGATTGAAGCCAAAGTGTCAACAACAAGCTTTTTGATTTTGTCGATTGTCTCGAAAAGATTCCCCGCAAGCCGGCCAGCCGCCCTTGAACGCCCCGCATTTGTCTTTGAGTCGATTATTTCCCTGATTGCCTCAGCGCGCGTCAAATCGGTTTTTCCGTTTATGTATGCGCGGAAAGTGAATTCTCCGCGTTCAGCCTGCCTGAATCCGTTTTTCAAAAGGACATTGTAAATCGCCTGAACAACATTCACTCCGCCGTGGCAGCTGATTTCGCACATTTCCTCGCCGGTGAAGCTTTTCGGCGCGCGGAAAACAGAAACAAGAACTTCGTCAATTTTTGCGCCGCCGTCAACAATCCAGCCGTAGACGATTGAATTTCCAGCCGATTCAAGAAGAGCTTTCGGCCGTGAAAATATTTTTGAAACAAGGGAAACGCAGTTTTTTCCAGAAGCGCGCACAATTCCAAGCGCAGCCGGAGCAAGAGCCGTAGCAATCGCCGCAATCGGCTCCTCCGGTGTATATCCAAGGTTTGTCATAAAGATGATTCTATCGTATTTTTGGGGAAACTTATAGATTCAAGAATCTTAGATTCAAGAATCTTAGATTCAAGAATCTTAATTCATGAATCGTAGGCTGCCCAAAGTTTCTTGATGTCGCCAAGAGACGGAAATCCGCTGGATTTCTCGCGTTTTTCCTGCTCGCGGATTGAGTCCCAGGCGGTCGTGTCTGAAGACGGAGAAACAGCTTCAAATTCATTGTCTCCGTCATAATTTTCAGAATCGCCTTTTGTCTGAGGATTAACAGAAAGCGGATACTCGGCAGATTTTGAGCCGCCGCTTAACGCAGGCTTCCTGAACTTTGAGTCAGCCTCGAATGACGGCCACGGATATTTTGAGTCTCCAACATCAGGCGAAAGGTCGTCGTAGCGGCAAAGCCCGTTCCAGTACATATATCCTCGGTTCACAGAGTCTCGCACGCCGTAAATCTCTTTCTGGACATAATCCTTGCTGTACCATGCGCGGTCGTAGCTCACATTAAGATAAAAAGCCTGAACCCACGGACGGATAATCAGCTTGTTTCTGCCGATTACAGTGTTGCGGTAAGTTCCATAATAATAAATTCTGTAAGGACGCTCGCTTGCAGGCGCGTAATTCAAGAAGCTCTGCTCGAAATGGCTCGGATAAAACATCGGGCAGACAATATCCACATATTCCGCAAGCTGCTCGACATCCTGGCCTGTCCGCGTGCCAGAACGATACCAGCCGTTCGCGCCGTAAATATCGATTCCGATTGGAGCGTCTATATTTTTTCTCGCGTAGCTCAAGAACGAATGCAAAGCCGATTCCTTGTCCATTCCTGCGCTTTTCCATCTGAACTGCGCGTTCGCCATATTTTTTCCGTCGGTCGGAAATCTGATGTAGTCAAACTGAATCTCGTCGAAACCTCGCTCCACAAGCTCTTTTGCAATGTGGACAAAATATTCCCAGACCTCAGGAGAATAAGGGTCAACCCAGTCCTCGTCATAATAAGTCGCTTTTGTGGCTCCAGTCTCGTTTCCGTTCGCGTCAACGACTTTCTCGTAGCCGGAAATTCCTTTCCAGGGGCGGTTCAAAGCCTTGTCCCAGACCGCGTACTGCTTTTTTCCGTACTGGGCAAGATTTTTGTCCTTAAAAGTTACAATCCGCGCAATCAGATAAATTCCCTGCTTTTTCATCTCGGGAACAAAAGTGTCCAAGTCGAGCTTCCAGCGCGAGACAAAGCCTTTTTCACGCACAAGAGGGTCGTTCGGCTCAAAGCGAAGCCCGCCGTAATCGTCTTTCATATCGATTACCATTGAGTCAAGCTTGTTTTCCTTTATGATTTTCACATAGCTGTCGATTCCTTTTTTGTCCATCAGCTTGTGCGCCTGAATGTAAATAGACTTGTGTCCGCTTGCTTTCTCCGCGTATTTGTTGTTTATGTCGTCCGGATACAAAAGCCAAAGCTCGTTCAGGCAGATTCCATTTTTGTTTCCACCGATTCCGCTTCCGTCCACGCCGTTTCTATTTTCAATAGAAGGAATCCAGACCGCGTTCAAAGTGTCGTTTTTCGCAAGAACGTTGAAAAATCCGCGCCATTTGTTGTATTCAGGCGGAACAAAATCCGCCGAATTTGTTGAAGGATTAAAAGCCGCAACCTCGCCCGGTCTTGAGTACAAAAGTTTCGTTCCGTCGTAAAAAAGGCCGTCGATTGTGTCGGCTGGCTCGCTTCCGGAAAAAATAAGCTCGCCGCGCTTTGTCTCCCAGTTGAACTTGTAAATTCTCGGAAGATAAGACTGCGAAAGGAAAATCTCCGTTGAAGCGTTTCCGTTCTCATCGGTTTTCACAACAGGCAGAATGTCTGAAATCTCGTCAGGATAAGTCTGAGTCTTCATATTCTCGATTCCGCCGTTGCAGTCGCGCCAAGTAACGTTTTTTGCATTGTCGCCCGGAAAGCAGTAAGAGAATCCGAAAATCGTGTGCGCCATAAACACGACAAGCTCCGTCGGATTTTCCGCTGTCGGCTTTCTCGCAGGCAAGCTGCAGACCGCAACCGCCTTGATTCCAGAAGTGTAAGCGGAAGTTGAGCCAAGCGATTTCCAGTTTTTTCCGCCGTCATAAGTTATGTAAACGTCATCTTTCGTTGCCGTAACAAGAATATTCGGATTTTGAGGATGGGCTGCCAAATCCTTTAGCTGGGCAGGCTGCTTTGTAAAATAAGTGTTAGTTCCGTCCCATTCTTTTATCGTGAGAAACGGCAAGCCTTCGTTTCGCATATCAAAAACTGAAAGGTCAGAACTGTGGATAATTCCTTGATTTGTAAGGAAATACCATTCAGTTTTGTTTTCACTGTTTTCGTTGCTAAAAGGAGAGCCATCTGAAAAATTTTCAGATGAAGATGAGCCGCCTGAAAAAGAATCTGTCCGCAAAATTTTCGTCACTTTTCCCTGCGTCCAAAGAGGAACCGCCGTGCGCGTGGAAGTGATTTTATAAAGCCCGGACTCGCTTCCGGCAAGCATAAAGCCCGAGTCAGGACCTTCGGAAACCTGAGTTTCGGCTTCGGGCAGCTTGTACAAAGTTTCATCGCTCTGAGCAGGAGCAAGACAAGAACTTACTGAAATAACAAAAAGCAAAGAAAAAAGTATGCGCATATTTCATTTATCGGAAAATCGGCCGATAATTTTAATGATACAATCGAAAATCGCAGAAAAATCGAGAAATTGAAAATAAAACAGCAAAAATTCAAAAAGTAAAATTAAAAAAGGATAAAAAATGACAAAAAAAATTAAAAAAGTTGAAATCAAAAAATCAGAAGAGAAAATCAGAATAAATAAGAAGATAATTCTCGTGGCTGCAATCATCACTTTAGTTCTCGCTGTTGTTTTTGCTCTCGCGGCGATAATTTTTTCGGGCAAGAAAAACACAGTCGCAATCTGGGGACTTGAAAAGCCGCAGTCGCTTGCAGTCAAATCAGAAATCGAAAAAATCTCAAAAGAGCAGAATCTCGCGCTTGAAGTTCAGATTCTCGACGGAGAAAAAAGCCTTTCAAGCCAGCTTATGATTCCGGCGAAAATTCTTGCGGTAATCACAACAAAAGGCTACGGAACAGAAACGGCGGAAAGCAAGGCTGGCAAAAATTCCGCGCTTCCGGCAGACTTGACTTCAGAAATGACATCTTCAATGCGCACCGCCGCAAAAATCACGAGAAACGCAAAAAATGAAAAAGATGAAAGAAAAATCTCCGTGATTCCGCTTCTTTCCGACAATCTTGAAATCGACATTGCAACTCAGGCTTTCAGAAATTCTGGAATGAACGCGATTTCAACGTGGAGCGACATCGAAAATTTCAGCAAAATCCAGAAAAGGAAAATCGAATTTCCGCTTGTTTTCGCAGGCGCGGACGGAAAATTCTTCCTTGACCTTTTAGGCGGGCTTGCAGAAGCGTTTGACGGCCAAGACTCGTACAAAAAAGCAAGAGAAATTCTGAAAAACGAGGCTGGAAAAAGATTCAACGCGGCAGAGCTTGCAGACGAGCTTGCGCAAAATCCGGACTCGCCGCTAATCACTTCGGTCAGAACTCTGAAAAACTGGCAGAAAAACGAACTTTTGAATCCGAACACTTTCGCGCTTTCAAAAAGAGATGTGAACGCGTTCGTCTCAAGCGGTCTTGCGTCAGGATTTTTTATGAGCCTTTCAGACCACAGAAATTTCGGAGGCAAAATCTCAAATTATTCTTCTATATATTTGCCGTCTGAAAACAATGCGGCCGCAAGATGCTTCACTTCGGCGACAATTTGCGCAGTTCCTCTAAAAAAATCAAAATCCGTGGAAAAACTGATAAGAACGCTCGTTTCGCAGGAAGGACAGGAAAATCTAAGCCGCGCGACAGGATTAGCCCCGGTTCTCGCGCACTGCCGCACGCCAGACAAACAGGCGGACGATGTAAGATACTGGATTGCAGCGACAAACACGCCAAACGCAGGGCTTGGAAACGAAATATTCTTTACGACTTCTCAATACCGCCAGCTTGCAAAAGAACTCGCCGCAAAAGTGATGTATTAAAAAACGGCTAAAACAGAAACTCCGCAGGCGAAATGAAAAAGGACATTTTTGCTTCAAATGACAAGTGAAAGAAGCAAACATCCTGTACTTAGGAGATTTATAAGAACTGGTATCTTTTACTTTCAAAACAAATCAGAATGTGTGCCTGTTCGGGAAATCTCAAGATAAGAATGCCGTTTTTAATCTGATAAATCAAAAGCCAGTCAGGTCTTATGTGGCACTCACGATGATTAAGACAGTTTTCTTCAAGCGCATGGTCGTGATATTTTTCATCTAAAGGGATAGCGTTTGCGAGCTGAAAAACAACTTTTTCAAGCTCTTCAATATTACAACGCCTTTTCTTAGCAAGCTTTATATCCTTCTTGTATCTTGAGGTCCATTTAATCTGATATTTTGCCTCTACCATTTTTTCATCTCCTTTATAAATTCGCCAAATGAATATCCTTTCACATTAGGGTCGCTTGCAATCCGGTCGCCCTCCTCCAGAGCCTTGATTGTCTTGCGGTTCGGGCGGTCAACAGCGATTTCAAACGGAATCCGCCCCTCGCGCAAAACCTGCTTAGTAAAAACATTGTAAAGCCCCGAAACAGTCATTCCGACCTGCTCGCAGAAAGAAGAAATGCCGATTTTGTCCTGGTCATCAATAGTGATTGTAATGTTTGCCATAATTTGCTCCTTAAAATAAAAAACACTTGAATATGTATGAAATATAAGGGTGTTTTATGTGATTTTCAAGTGATAATTATGCAAAAAGCACAGGACTGCAAGCTGCAAAAAAAATGCTTTCCGGGAATTTTTTTGAAGCCACACCTATTTCAGACTAAAGGAATACTTCCTAAGAGCCTAAGGTATACTTCCTAAGGACTAAAGGAATACTTTCTTCGGGTCTTAGGAATACTTCCTTCAGACCTTAGCTAGGCTTCTTTCAGCTCTTAGGCATGCTTTCTTCAAAGCGAAACTAAACTTCTTCTATAATTTTATATATTTGGAAAAAAATCAGGGAAAATGAGACTAAAGAAAGGCTTGAATATAAAAATACCGGCCTCCTTTTTTTTGCAGAAAGCCGGTATTAAAAAATAGGTTTTAGCGTAAATTATTTTTCGCTCTTTAAGAACACAACGTCCATGCGGCCAGTGTTAAAGCCGACTACAGAATCGCAGTCGCCCATAGAAACTCCGTCTTCGGTTGCGTTCCAAAAGCCGGACTTGCCTTCAACATAGACAAGCTCGCCGCCACTCACATAATGATTTTGATTTCCTTTATCAACAACTGCAGGAACAATCTGAACGTCCCAAAGGCTTTCTGTGTTTCCATCGCTAGTGTCAACATTGCGGAGAAGAGCATATTTTACGCCGTTTGCAGTGCCTTCGCTGTTGAGCCAAGAAACACAAGGAACGTATCCCGAATCAGTATTCATAACAGAAAGCGTGCCGTAGGTTCCGCTTGAATCAATTGTCATCGGACTGCCGAATGTGTAAGAGCCTCCGTCAGGATTATTGGTTGACTTCAAATAGCAGAGTTTACCGTCTGAGTCGCGGTACATTATGTGCAGGTAGTTGTTGCCGTCAATCTTTGCCTGAACGTAAGTTCCGCCGGAAACGCCGGAGATTGTCTGACGAGTCCAAGTATCGCGTCCTGTAGAAACATCAGTCATGCTTGGAGTTGCAGAAGTTGAATAAGCAATACGCAAGCCTTCGGAAGCAGCATCGTAATAAACAATAACAGGTCTTCCGCCAGATGTTACATCAAGAGCAAGATATGAGCCAGCAGAAGAAGACTTTGAAACTCCATTTGTTACAACATTTGAATCTCCGCAATAAATTGCACCGCCAGTTACAGATGAAACATCAGACGGAACGCTTCCGCTTACTGTAACGGAAGTTCCATTTGAAGCTTTTGAAACTGTTCTTAATGCAATTTTATAAACTCCGGAAGTATTCAAATATGCAATTGCTACTGTGTCGCCTGCTGAAACCGTTTTCGACTCATTGAGTGTTACTGTAGTTCCCGAATAAGCACTAACAATTCCAGAATAACTCTTAGAAGTTGTGTGAATTCTATCCTGTGCATCATTCTTGCCATCAATTAAAGTCCAGCCTGAAATATCATTTCTGTATGCATCCTGCCCAGAAGTCTCAACTCCATTACTGATTGGCTGATAAGTATAACGCAAAGCCTTGTTTACACTGTCATAATAAACATAATGCATATTATCGCCATAACGGACAGTTCTTCCTTGTTTAAACTGGCTAACCTCTCGACGCATTGCTCCACTTGCAAGCTGCCAGCCAGCAGTCCAAGTTGATGAATCTAGTTTATTATACGGATTTCCTGTTATTCTAATCTGTTTGACTGTCTTTGCATTTTTATTATTGTTATCATAAGCAGTTCCATAAAATCTTTTGTATTCTTGAGTTGAAGAAGTTGATTCTTTACCACCTGTTGTAGTTATCTGGCTTCCCAAGGCAGTTGTAGACGGATTGTTTGACATTCCAAGTCCCCAAACTCCACCAATATTCTGAGCATCAGCATAACCATTTGACGTTGGTGTGCCTCCCGAACCAACATTCGCAGGGAAGAAAATTACAGAGACGCTTCCAGCGTTTGAAGACTTCTTATCAATTCCAAGCTGAGTTTCTTTATCAGGCTGGTCATAACCCGCATAAATCGGATAGCTTGCAGAAGAAAGCATTCTTTGCATCATAACAGCGCCAGTTCCCATCAAAGTCCATGTTGAGAAAAGATTTCCGGAATTGTCTGCCGCTAACGTAGGTTCGTTTCCACCATCGGAATTTGAGAAATAATGTCCCACGTCCCAAACACGGATATATCTGTTGTCAAACTTGCCGTCTGAGTCGAGGTTTGATTCTGCGGCATTGTTGTTCTTGTCGTTCAGAGAAACAATGCCATTTACTGTTACGGTAAGCTCGCCAGAATTTGCTGGTGCGTCAATCGTGAATGAAGTTCCGTTTGCATTTGAAACAGTCATAGATTCTGAACCAACTTTTACAGTCGGCGAAGTTCCAAAGTTCCAGCCAGAAACTTTCAATTTATCGCCAACTGCAACTGGATATTCTCCGTAAGTTGAGCGGTTCATTGCCGTGTTGCTCTTTGAGGTCGAGCTTCTCACAATTCCTGTGATATACGGCACAATGTCCGCCTGATATTCAGCAGGTTCTGTTGCCGCGCCGGAAGAATTTGTGTTTGTTCCGTCGCTTGCGGCAACTGTGAATGTTACATCAGCAGCAGCAATGCCTTCAACTTTGCTTGTGTCAACGGTCAAGCTCCAGCCTACGGTATGCCCGTTTTCTGTGCTGAATTCGTTGCTTGTTATCGCAAACGTAAGTCCTGTTGCAGGCTGTGTCAGAGCAAATGAGCCGCTTGCGCTGTCGTAAGAAGCAATTTTTATAGAAGAAACAGGTGTAGAACTGAAACTTCTGCTCGTTGTAAGATAAATACTGTCAACACGTTTTTCATCAGTTACTGTTCCTGTAAAGACTACAGTTCCAGAAATCTTTGTGTCTGTGTCGAATTCTCCACTTGTTCCAGCAAAATTTGTGTCTGGCAAAGTGCTGCTCAAATCAACGTGTCCGCTTGAAGAGTCCGCTGCCGGGTCAGTGATTAAAGGAACTGGGAACTGGTCATCAACAAGGTCAATGTAAAGCGGAATGTTCACGACAGTCCACTGCGAGCCGAATGCTGTGATGTTTCCATCAGAATCAGCCGTGTCGCCTGTTCCAGGCTCTGTGCCTTTTGTTGAGTCCCACAATGTTACGCCGATGTAATTTATCTTGTTGCTGTCTTTTTCATTTAAGACATTTGATGAAGCCCATTCGTTGTAGTCAAATCCGCTTGTTGCAGAACCGTATTTGAACTTGTTTGTCGGAATCTTGAATCCTTTAAGTCCGGTTTCTACAATTCCAGCAGTTGTTGTTTCAGCAGTTTTGTCATAAGAAGCAGAATCCGCAGTTTCGAGAGTTCCATCAGTTCCGCTTGTCGCTGTAGTCAAGGCAGAATCGGCAACGGCAAGTTTATAGTAGAGAGTTCCGTTTCCGCTTCCATAACCTTCACTTCCGCTGCCGCTTACAAATTCAAACGAAAGTCCGAGGTCGTTTCGCATTGTAATTCCCGCAACGCCCGAGCCGCTCGCATTTTCAATCGTCAAGATTTCCTGAACGCGTCCGCTTGTTCCGTTTGTAAGCGCGCTGTAGAATTTTTGAGTTTCGTTTGTGTCTGACATTGTGCTTGTGCCAAGCTCGTTATCTGTGAATTTTCCGTCTCCGTTCAAGTCTGTCGCAAGATAGACTTTTGCAAGGCGAGGCGTGTTGTTTGCAATCATTACAGAAGTTTCGAGGGTGCGCACGTTTCCTGCTTTGTCGAATGCGATTGCCACAAGCGTAACGGGTCCGTCTTCAAGTTCGTCAAGATAAACTGACGCGCTCCAAGTCCAAGTTGAGCCGCTTTTCTTTACAGACTCGATGATTCCGTCGCCGGCGTCTCCGTTGATTACAAATCCGCTAGACCAGCTTCCGATTGATTCTGCGGAAGTATTGTCCACAATTAAAGCGGCAGGAACAAAAGCCGTTGTTGGAGATGTTGAAATAATTCCGTCAATTGTGATTGCATTTCCGCTTACGCTTGAAATTGTGTAATAAATGCCAGAAAGCTTTATGATTCCGCCTTCCCGGATAAATTTGTAATCAGAAATATCTGAATCTGCTGTGAAAGTCGTTGTGCTTAAAGAGGAATCTACAGTTGAAGCTCCTGAAAGAGTTACTCCGTAAAGAGCATTCTCGCTGTAATTTGCGTCAACTGAATCTGTCAAATCCTTGTCTGTCTGCAAGTCGCCAGACGAAGTGATTTCTCCAACATAAGCCGCAGAAGAAGAATTTTCCCACGCAGAACCATTATTTAAAGGAATCGGAAGCTCCACCGTCGTTTTTCCGTCAGCAATGCGCGCAAAATAGAAAGCGATTCTTTCAAATCCAGAGCCGGAGTCTGTCGCTGTAGAGCCGAATGTAACAACATGGTCAGAATTCTTTAGCTTTGTCATTGAGATTTCAGAATCGCTGCCGTCTGTGATAACCGGTTTTCCGCTGGAGTTAAGCGAGAACACAGGCGCAACGTTGTCCGCGTTCACCTCAAATGTCGCAGTTGAAGTGTTGCTTCCATTTGCGTCAGAATCTTCCGCCGTTATTGTGTAGCTTTGTGTTGAGGTCTTGTCTGTATCAATTTTTATGTAGACATAAGAGATATTTCTTCCAGAAGAATCTTTTTGTTCAGAACCAGCAGCATTTCCACTGCTGTTGTTTGCAGATTCTGGCCAGACAAAATAATCAGTTCCATAAGAAAGAGCCGTTGAGCCAAGAGAAACACTGTTGACTTTTACTTTTGTCTCGTCCGTTACACTTGTGCAAAGATACCATTGTCCTTTCAAATAAATTCCAGAAGAATATGCTTGTGAAGAAGACGGAGATGCTGAATAGAAAGCGTCTCCAGTTGAAAGCTCGCTTAAATACTGATACAAGAGCGGAGACTCAGAATAGCGCGGAACTTGGCTGTCGATGTGGATTGAGTAAGAATCAGACCAAAGCCCGACTTTTCCGTTCTCGCCAACGCCGCAAACACGGATTTTCACGTTGTTTGTGTCACTTGACGCGTTCATCTGCTCATTATCGTTGATTACGATGTACCAAGATGTTTTTGAGCTGTATAGAGTTGCAGGAATTCCCCACCAGGCATTGCGTTTTTCTGTATTTGCAGAAGATTCATTTGAGAAATTCAGGCTTGACGTGCTTCCTTGCGCAGTTTTCCATGCTGATTCAAGTTCATCTGCGCCAAGAACAGCGAATCCATAAGTATCATTTGCAGTCGCTTTGTCGCTGTCGTCAAAATTTCCGTTGTCATCGGAAACCTGAAGATAGACTTGGTAAGCCGTGCTGTCGCCAGAAGGAATTTCCACAGTTCCTGTAACACGGATTTTTCCGCCAAGAACCGCATAATCAAGAGCGTTTCCGTCTGAATCTTTCGTCAAAATTGAAGAATCAGGATAAGTGATTTGAGTTACCGGGCGGTCAGCGTCTGGATTGTATCTTATTGAATAATCTTTGCAGATTGTGTAGTTTCCAAGTGCGTCCGTCGCCTTGAAATAAATCGGAAGCGTGTAAACTCCGTCGCTGTCAGGGCTTGCATATGTTGTGTCTTTCGTGAAGTCGCTTAAAAGGGCGTTGTCAGTTCCGTTGAAAACAAAAGTCCACGCGCTTGCAGTTGAAACTTTGCTAAGCTCGCCTTTCCATTCAAGAGCGTTAAGCGCAGAATCATTCCAGCCTTGCTGTTCTGACGTTGGAATCAGCCATTGAATTGAGTCAACAGAACTTGAGCCGATTTCAGTCGCGGTTCCAGAAACATTGATTGAAGAGCCTGAGACAATCGTTGAAGAACTTGGGCTTGTCATTTTTACAGAAGGACCTGAGTTGTCAACCATGAACGTATAAGAGCCGTTTCCAAAAAGTCCTGAATTATCGTAAGGCTTTACAGTTATTGTGAGAGAACCAGACGGAACGCTTCCCAAGTCGAGAGCAGAAGCTAGCTCCCAAATGTAAGATGTTCCATCCGATGTTTTTGAGTCAGAAGAGTTCACATAATATTTTTCCGCGCTCGTTATTGCAGAACCAGACAACGTGAAATTTCCGTCGCTTTCGTTTGTTGAAGAATCAACCGTGTTTTCAGCAATTTCAGAAGCCGTTGCGCGCTTGAAAAGCGTGTTTCCGCTTGAATCAGCAACATCAAGCAAAATTCCATCGATTCCATTCGCATCGCTTGCTTTTACCCTAAGATTCAGATAACGGTCGTCGCCTCCAGCAACAAAACTTACGGAAATTCCGCTGTACGCTGTTTTTTCAGCAGAAGATGAAGCTGATATTTTTCCTTCGACATTTTCAACCTGAGGAGAAGCCGAATCCGAATTATACGTGAATGCAGCCGCAGAAACAGAATCTTCGAGCTTCTCGGTCTTCAAATACAGTTTCGGATTTTCCAGTGAAGCCGAAGCCGTTGTATAGAACTCGCTTCCGCCGTTGTCTTTTATATAGAAATAAAGCGTTTTTGCGCCGTCTTCCGTGTCGCTTGGAGTGAATGTAAAGTCGCCTGTCGCTTTGTCGAAAGATGCGAGATTCGTTATATCGCCGCTTCCAGCATAAGGAGATTCTGAAATCACAAGCTGCTTAACAACCGCGCTTGAAGTTGAGTCATCATCTGAAACAGTTCCTGTAAGCTGCGCTTTCGTTCCATATTTCAAGATAAATCCGCCGCTAAGTTTTGTAAGGTTGCTGATTTTTACAGACGGGCGGTCAGAATCCTGATTTATTTTCAAGGCGACAGAATCTGAAACGCCTTCATTTTTCGCCTTGTCGCTTATAGCCGCGCGAACATAAACTGTGGAATTGTCATCGAATTTTGTCGTGTCAAATTCTGTTACCGTTATCGCAGAATCCGAGATGACAGCTTTGTATTTTGAGCCAGCATTTTCTGATGAAAGAGATTCCCAAGATGAATTGTCTGTGCTGTATTCAAGCCTTAAAGTTTCCTCGTCGATTTCCTGATTGTCGGTCGCGCTTCCGCTAAGCGAGATTGTCTTGTTGACATCGCCCGCTGGAGAAGACAATAAAACAGTCGGGGCTTTGCTGTCCAAAAGGAAGTTGAACATTCCGAGCGTTGTCGCGTTTCCAGCCTTGTCCTTTACAGTTACAGTCGCCGAGCCGCTTGCAAGATTCTCATGCGGAATTGTGATTGAATAGACAGATTTTCCGTTTTTCTCTGAAACAAAAGTTCCAGAAACAGAAGCCGAAAGTGTCTTGTTTCCGATTTTTGTAAGCTCAACAGAAGCAATTCCGCTGTAAGCTTTTTCTCCGCTTGAAATGTCGTCCTCAACGGCTACTGTGAATGTAACATCTTCTTTTCCGTTCACGAGCTTTTGCTTGTTCTGCGCCGCGAAGTCTGTCATCGAGCTTTCATCTGAATCGCTGTCTACAGATTTTAATTCTGGTTCTGCCGGAGCCGCAGAGTCAACAAAGAATGAAAGCGCAACTGCTGTGTTTTCATTTCCAGCCTCGTCAACTGCCTTTATTTTTAGCGTGTTCACGCCTTCAGAAAGATTTTCCACAGAGAAATTTCCGTTGTCCGCAGATTTCCAGACCAATGCAGATGAGTCATCTTTTTCGTCGTTCAAATTATATAGAAGATTTGAGACGCTTGTTGTTGCGTCCTTTGCCTTTGCCGCAACCGTTACAGAAGCCGAATTGTACAAGCTGTATTCAACATCAGAAACTGTGATTTTTTCTGAGCTTGACTTTGTGCTTATGTAAGGCTCTGCTAAATCTTTGTTGCCTGTGTACCAGTAAGGCGCGGTTGTGTCGGTTGTAACGCGGCAAGCCGCATTTGAAGTGTTCCCAACCTTGTCGGTCGCAACCGCAGTGTAAGTGTGAGAGCCGTCCTTTGTCTCGTTTTCGCCCTCGCCCTGTGCTGTAGGCTTTAATGTTACAGACCAAGTTCCGCCGTTGACCGTCGCCTTGTAAGATTTTGAAGAATCAAGCGAATCTGTTATGACAACAGACTTCACACCGATATTGTCTGAGACTGTTCCGCTGAGCGTAAATTCTTCTTTTGCGGCCTTTTCAGGATATGACGAGATTGAGACTGCAGGCGCGGTCAAGTCAATCATTATATCATCGATTGTTTTTGTGGAAGAATTTCCAACGCTGTCCGTTGCAACAACGCTTATTGAAGCGAATCCGTCTGAATCAGGCGTTGCAGAAACAGTTCCTGTATAAGTTCCGTCAGTGCCTTTTAGAGAAGTTGAGTTAGCTGAAACGCTTGCAACTCCAGCAACATCTTCCGCAGTTACAGAAACATTGAATGAATTTGAGCCGTAAACACGGTAAGTTTTTTCATCTTTTGTATAAGTCAAGCCTGAATCAGAAACCGAAGCTGTCAAGACAGGACCAGTTTTATCGATATAAAGAGTGATATGGGTGCAGTCATCGCTTATGTTTCCAGCCTTGTCCGTCGCCTTTATGTGGACCGGATATTTTTCACCATCCGTCAGACTTCCCAAATCAGTTAGCGAGACGGTCCAGCCTGTCTCACTGTCTGTTTTTGTAAGATTTGCAAGAAGCCAGCCGTTTTCTGTCGAAGGAGATTCTTTTCCTGTGTTGTCGCCAATGTAATAATAAACGCTGTCGATTCCGCTTACTGAGTCGGCGCAAGTTCCCTTTATCGTCTTTATGTTTTCAGGATTCAGATAGAAAATCTGCCCGGTTGTAAATCCGTCGGAGCTTTCGCTTTTTATCGAGTTGTATTCCGTGATTTTTACAGTTGGAGACTCACTGTCTACAATAAAATCGGCTTCTACAGAATTTTTCTCGCCGTAATCGTTTGACGCTGTAAACGTGATGGAATATTCGCCGTTTTCAAGGCTTTCGCCGTCTTTTATAGAAGCAGTCCAGCTTATTGAATCGTCGGCTTTTTCTACTTCGAGCTTTTGAGAAAGAGTTTCGAGACCTGAAGAATCAAGCTCATTCTGACTGATTATTGCGCCTGTGAATGCAGCCGAAACAGTTGATTTTGTGCTGGAAACCGTTCCTGAGAATGTCGGCGTTGCAGTCTGATATGTGGCAACCGAATTAAGCGCGATTGTCGGTGCGCCGGCGGAAACTGCGATGAAGAATGTGCCGGTTGTGCCTTTTCCAGTTGCTTTTGCGTTTGTGTCAGACTCAAGATAATCGTAAGCGTCCACGCATATTTTATAAACGCCCTCGTCGCCAGGAAGATAATAAGAAAGGTTATATGTTGATTTATTTACAGTAAACTTGTACGGATTGAGGCCGTAAATACTGCTTACTTTGTCATCAGAAAGCGCTTTTCCGTCTTTGTCATAAACCGTAACTTCAACCGCGACAATTGAGTCGTCATCGCTTACAGTCGCAGTGAGTTTGTTATTCGAAATAGTTCCGAACAGGTTTCCGTTTGTAGCGTTGATTTTTGTTGAATCCGTAACAAAGTCGAATGTTTTCTTTTCTGAATCTGTCTCGCTTGAATTGCTCGCGTTGTTCAGCGTGATTACAGGCCGGTCAGTCTCCTGCAAAACAAAAAGCTTGCTGTATGAAGAATCCGCGCCGCTCAAAGAGGAATATGTTGTCTGATTTCCCACCTTGTCGGTCGCTGTGACCCTCACGTCAAGAGATTTTCCGTCTGGGATTTTTGAATTTGCCGTGTCGATTGTCTCGCTGAATGAGTAGACTTTTCCAAGGCTCAGCGTGTCGGTCGCATTTCCGCTGTCGTCTGTCCAGTAAGAAACCGCGCTTCCGTCAACAAAAATCTGCATTGAGACGCTTTCAAGATTTGTCTCCTCGACAGTTCCTTTTACCGTGACTGTGCCGTTCACGTATGTGTTTGACGAGGAGTCGTACTCGCTTCCGTCAACGGTCGGTGTAATAGAAGAAATCGAAACAACCGGCAGGACAGAGTCAATCTGGACATTTGACGAGACCGTTGTGTCATGTCCCGAAGAAGCCGCTCCGTAGATTTCGAGCGTGTAAAGATAAGATTCACCTGAATTTTCAGCCGCAGCAATCGTGCTGTAACCAGAAAGTTTTGACGGCGTGAATGTCCAGTTTCCGCTTGAATCGCAAGAGAAAACATCGAGAGAAGAGCTGCTTTCCGCGCTCCAGACTTTGTCCGCCGAGCTTGAAATTGTCTGCGAAAATGTCGCAAGCTCTTTGTTGTTATCGTTCTGGTCGATTACGGTGAGAGTCGCCGTGAGCTTTTTCACGTAAAGCGAGCTGCTTTTTACAGCCGCAGTTCCCGCAAACGAGAATTCGCTTGAAGCGACGAGGCTTGAATTTGAAGGCGAGTCAATCCTGATTGTCGGCGGTACTCCGGCCTCGTTTCCCTCAAAGCCGTATATCGTGCCCTGTGAGAATTCCACCCCGTCTATGTCGCGTCCTGTCACCGCAAGAATATAATACTTGTTGAGGACTATCGCGCCTTCCGGAAGTGTCACCGAGAATGTCTTCGTCGAGACCGACGCTCCTCCGGAATTGTTCTTTCCGTAGTCGTATATAAGTTTCCAGCCCCCGATTTCTGTCGCTGGAAGTTCCTCTGTCGCCTTTGAGCATTCCGTGAATGTCGATTCTGAATATTCGTCCTCATCGTCTTCAAGAGACTTTACTTTCGCCGCAAGTGTTTCTGTGAGCTCCGCGACAAGCTCTTCCTTTGACTCCGGGCTCGCCGTGTATTCCTTCATCCAGACTTTTACGGTTGAATTTTGAGAATCGTTTCCGTCAGGGTCAATGTTTGTTCCGTCAAGACCTGCCGCAACAGTGACCGAGACTGTGTTTCCGCTTGAAGCCTGCTGCAAAGTCGCGTTCTCGTCAAAGCTGTACTCAAATCCGTTCACCTGATAAGTCGGGTTCGCCTGCGGATTCAAAGAAAAATAAAGATTCGATGAATTGTCTTTTTTTTCAGTGTCAATCACCGTATTTTCAAGAGTTTCCAGAGCAGTTTCAGCCTTTTCATTTTTTACGGTTTTGTTCAGAATGTTCTTCAAGTCCGCCGCGCTAAGTCCAAGTCCCTTTTTCGCGCTCATCAGCGTTGTGTAGACATCATCATAAAGATAAAGGCTGTAAGTCGAGTTTCCAGCGGAGTCCGCTTCAACCTGCTCCGCGCTCCGAGAGCTTGAATCCGTTGGAGACTGGTAAACCTGCGCGCTGTCTGTGAGCTTTATCGAGCAAGTATAATATTCTGTTCCTTTTGATTTGTCGTTGCCGTAAATCGCCTCGTAACGCTCATCTGGATTTTCGCCGTACTGCGCGATTGTTACGCTTGTTCCGCCGGCCGTCGCAATATCATCCTCGTGAAAAGCCTCGATTTCTTTTCCATTATAAGTTTCTTTTGAGACAAGATTTCCGCTTGCATCGTAAATTGTAACGTCCATCGAGCTGATTGTGTGGTCGTCGGCAATTGTTCCGTCAATTGTGAAGATTGAGCCGTATGCGGATGCGGACACGCCAGCTTTTTTAACAACGCCCGGATTTGAAATTACGAATACAGGCGGCGTGTTGTCAATGTCGAAAGTGCGGCTTACAGTGCCTGAAGTGTGGCCGGCGTTGTCAGTCGCCACAACGCTAATCTGATAAGTTCCGTCGGCAAACTGCCAGCCGTTGTAATAATTTTTGTTTGAATCGTCTTTATTATTAAGCTCGATTTGCCAGCTTCCAGAGCCGATTTCAGCAGAAACATTGCTTAAGACAACTTCCTTTGTCTCCGTGTTCATCACAGAAACTGAAATCTTGGAAACCGATTTGTCGTCAGACCATGAGCCGTAAAGAATAAAACTGTCTCTGATTACCGCAGAAACAGGCGGATAAGTGATTTCGATTGTTGGAGCTTGCGTGTCAACGCTTTCTCCCAAACCAACGTCGCATGAGGAAAGGGAAAAAAGAAAAGCCGCAAACGCCAGAGCCGCGAATTTCACCGCTAAAAATCCGGCAGACCTTTTTGCAGATACCCCCCCCCGTATTATTTTTGAAACACTTTTTGTCATAATTGCCCCCATTCAAGCCTCGAGCGAAGCTCAAATCAAGTAATTTTTACTTTTATTTTCGGCTTTATCGCAAGCCTTGTCTATTAAAAAATCTCTCAAAATCTAAAGAATATGATGAAGATGAAGGATGTGGGATGAGGGAAGTAGGAATAGGAGCATGGAAAGCGCGAGATTGGAATTTTGGCAAATTAAGGGAACAAATGAAAAAGAAAATTTTGAAAATTAAAAGGGACAAGCAGAAACAAAACTTTATCGGCGACCGAGTTTTCAGCCGCCGCTAAATCTAAAATAAAAGGAATTTGTTACATTTCAACAGGCACTTTCACGCCGATTGCGGCTTCCGTGTCGTGGTTTACGGCAAGGTCGCATTTTTCAAGATACTCAATCGGCATTTCAGCCGGATTTGCTCCGTCTCTTAAAATTGCAACCGCCTGCTTTGCAGTCTGCTTTCCAAGCTCATAATAGTTGATTCCGTATGTAGCAAGTCCGCCGGACTTGACCATTCCTTCCTCGCCGCAGATTACAGGAAGTTTCGCCTGATTCGCGACCATCGCAACGTTCGCCATTCCGGCAGCGAGCATATTGTCAGTTGGAACATACAAAGCGTCAACTTTTCCGACCAATCCCTGTGTAACCTGCTGAATTTCGTTTGAAGCCGAAACCGAAGCCTCAACATATTCAAGACCTTCAGCCGCGCACGCAGCCTTTGCCAAGTCAATCTGGAAAATCGAGTTCGCCTCGCTTGAGCAGAACATCAATCCGACTTTTTTTGCGTTTGGAAGGATTCTCTTAAGAAGAGAAATCTGGGCAGCAACCGGAGTCAAGTCAGAAGTTCCGGAAACGTTTGTTCCAGGATGCTCGTTTGACTCAACGAGATTCGCGGTTTTCGGGTCTGTAACGGCAGAAATGAGAATCGGAATGTCCTTTGTAAGATTTGCGACCGCCTGAGCCGCCGGTGTCGCGATTGCGAAAATCAAATTGTCGCGGTCGTTCACAAGCTTGTTCGCGATTGTAACGCAGTTCGCCTGCTCGCCCTGAGCATTCTGATAATCGATTGTGATATTGTCGCCGTCAACATAGCCTTCCGCAGCAAGCTCATCAACGAAGCCTTTGTAAGCCTGATCCAAAGCCGGATGCTCAACAAGCTGAATGATTCCAATCTTGATTTTTTTTGCAGATTCGGCATTTGAAGCAGCGGATTTTTCTTTGCAGCCAGCCGACAAAAGCAAAACGGATGCAGCGGCAACAGCCGCAAACGCAGCAGCAATCTTTTTCATTTTTATTCCTCGCTTTTTTAAAAGATAAGAAATCCTACAGCAAAAAATAAATTTAGAAAATAGGCAACTGTAAACAGAAACAATGCGGGAAAGAGAATACGACATAAAGCCAGCCGCCACGGATGCCGGCTTAACGCAATTCAGTTTCGCGAGTTTTTCAAAAGAAAACTCGTCAGTGACAGGATGTCGCTCATTTCCAAGGAAACAACAGCCTGCTAAGCTTGAATTCGCCTAAAGATTCTTTGTCACTTGCCAAAAGCTCGTCCCATGGAACTTCGCTACGCTTGTCGCGGCTGTTGATAAAGTCCGAATCCTGAGAAGTCATCTCCTCAATCCAGTCGTATTTGTAGAGCCGCAGGCGAAGCGCGTTCATGCACGAAAGCGTGATTCCGTTCACTCCGGGCGCAATTCCAACCGTCAAAACAGAAAGAGCAAAAAGAAGAATATTGTAGAAAAAGATACCGGCAGAAAATCCCGCGTTGTCAAAAAAGATAATGAACGATTTTTTCAGGCATTTTGCAAATCCATTGGATTCCTGAAGATAATAAAGCGGAAGAAACCACTGCAAGGCGATTATGCAGACAAGCGTAAACCAAGCCAAAACCGCTGTGAACAAAAGCGAGACTTTGCTTCCTTTCTGAAGAAAATCCGAAAAATAATACGCGATTCCGAATCTTACAATCAAAATGAAAACCGCAAAAAGCGCGCCGAACGCAAACGCGATTCCAAAGACACGCCTGAACGCCCCGAAAAACACTTTGAACGAAGCCGCCCGAAAGTCAGCGATTTTTGCCGCGCACGCTCCCCAGGCAAAAACAAAAGCAGAAAAAATTCCTGCAAAAACAATAAACGCTCCGGCGGCTGCAAGACGGCTTATATTTCCAGCCTGAAAGATTCCAAATCCGCAGGCAACGCCAGCAGCGGTAACAATCACATTGCACAAGATAATGAAAAAAAGATTTTCCCAGCCGTCAGCAAAATTCTTCTTCAAAAAAAACTTAAACAATTTAATCCCCGGTCAAAAATTAAAACAGTCCAGAAACGTGGCCGTCATCATCAACATCGATATTGAGAGCGGCAGGAAGTTTCGGCAAGCCAGGCATTGTCATAATGTCGCCGGCAAGAGCGACAACAAAGCCAGCCCCGGAATAAAGCTGCACATCGCGCACAGGGAAAACATAGTCTTTCGGCGCGCCCATGAGTTTCGGGTCGTGGCTTATAGAATTCTGCGTTTTTGCGATGCAGACCGGGAATTCCTTGTATCCAAGCTCCTCAAATTCACGGAGCTTTTTTAGCACGTTCGGCGCAAATTCCACATCGGCAGCGCGGTAAATCTCTTTCGCGACTGTCTTGATTTTGTCAGCAAGCGAGATATTCGACTGGTAAAGATAATGAAAGTCCGCTTTTCCAGAATCCGCGACATCGGCAACAACAGAAGCAAGCTCTTTCGCGCCTTCTCCGCCTTTTCCCCAGCCCTCGCACAAGACAGCTTTCGCGCCTTTTTCCTCGCAAAGCTTTTTCAGAAGATTCAGCTCATCTTCCGAGTCCGTAACAAATTTATTGATTGCCACAACGCTCGGAACTCCAAATTTCGAGATATTTTCAATATGAACCTCAAGATTCTCAAATCCTTTGCGCAAAGCATCAACGTTCGGAGACGCCAAATCCGCCTTCGCCATTCCGCCGTGCATTTTTAGCGCGCGCACAGTCGCAACAATCACAACAACGTCAGGCGAAATTCCAGCGGCGCGGCATTTTATGTCCATAAACTTTTCCGCGCCCAAATCAGCCGCGAATCCTGCCTCGGTAACAACGTAGTCGCCTGTCGCAAGCGCGGAAATTGTCGCGTTCACAGAATTTGTTCCCTGGGCAATGTTCGCAAAAGGCCCGCCGTGAACAAAAACAGGATTCTTCTCCAAAGTCTGAACAAGATTCGGCTTGATTGCGTCTTTCAAGAGAACCGCGACAGCTCCCGTGCATTTAAGCTCGCCGAATTTTACAGGCCGCTTGTCATAAGTCTTTGCGATTGTGATGTTGTCGATTCTTCTTTTTAGGTCTGAAATCGAAGTTGAAAGGCAGATAATCGCCATAAGCTCGGAAGCCACCGTAATGCAGAAACTGTCCTCGCGCGGAACGCCGTCTGTTCTTCCGCCAAGGCCAATCACAATGTTTCTAAGGCTGCGGTCGTTCAAGTCAACGCAGCGTTTCCAGGTGATTGTCCTCGGGTCGATTCTGAGCGCGTTTGACTGGTGAATGTGGTTGTCAATAAGAGCCGCAATCAGGTTGTTCGCGATTGAAATAGCGTGAATGTCGCCTGTAAAATGCAGGTTGATGTCTTCCATCGGAACAATCTGCGCATATCCGCCGCCGCAAGCACCACCTTTTATTCCGAAGCAAGGCCCGAGAGACGGCTCGCGCAAGGCAATCACGGTTTTTTTTCCGATTTTGTTAAGTCCGTCGCCAAGCGCAATCGAAACTGTCGATTTGCCCTCGCCTGCCGGAGTCGGAGTTACAGCCGTTGTCAAAATAAGCTTGCCGCGGTTTTTCGGGTCGGAAGCCTTTTTTTGAAGCAGACGAAGCTCCGCCATCGTGATTTTCGACTTGTATTTTCCGTAAAGCTCCAAGTCGTCTTCTTTTATTCCGATTTTTTCCGCGACTTCAGCAATGGGAATCATCTCGTTCTGCTGCGCAATCTCAATATCTGTCATAAAATCTCCAAATTAAAAATTAGCGATGTGCAATTCATAACTGCAATCAAGAATGAAAACTCTCCGAAACGATTTTAAATCCGAAAATTCAAAAACGATTTTCTGGCATTTTTACCGAAACTTTTAAAAGCCCAAAAAGTTCAATTCTGCATTTTAAAGCCGGCGTTGATTAAATTCATTATCTCGTAGAAATGCGGGAAGCTCACCTTGCAGCACTCCGCATTCTTAACCGTTAAGCTTTCGCCGTCTGAAAGTCCAAGTCCGAGACAAGACAAAGCCATTGCCATTCTGTGGTCGTCGTAGCTTTCAACTTCGCCGCCGTGCAGCCTGAACTCGGGATTTTTCGCTCCGTCTTTTAGAACCGGCGAATGTCCATGAATCACAAGCGAGTCTTCATGCTCCTCAATTTCCGCGCCGAGTTTTTTAAGCTCGCAGGTCAAGGCAGAAAGCCTGTCGGTCTCTTTTCGCCTGCAAACTTCCGCATCCTCAATGACAGTTCTTCCTTCAATAAAACAGGCGACAGCCGAAAGCGCGCAGACCGCGTCAGGAAAATCTGAAATCTTAATGCGAAGCTCGCCGTTTGGAAGATTTTCTGTTGAAAGCCGTCCGATTCCGTCTTTTGCAAATTTTCCGCCCGAAACGTAAAGCTCTTGCTTTTCCTTGTTCCATTCAATGTCGGCTCCGACCTTTTTAAGAACATCGACAATCGCGGAATCGCCCTGAGTTCCGCCGCCGTCAATATTTTCAATCGTGATTTTGCTGTCGGAAACCAAAGCCGCAATCAAAGGAAATGCCACGCCTTCCCAGTCGCTTGGAATTACGCAGTCAAAAGACTTCAAATCGTGTTTTGGCTCAACTTCAATCTCCTTGAAATCAGAAGAAATTCGGCAATTTACGCCGACTTTTTCAAGCCATTTCTGCGTCATCGTAAGGTAAGGAGTCTCTTTTGGATTTGTGAGAATTATTTTCAGCTTTGAATCAAGGAGGATTCCCGCCATCATCAGGCCTGAAATGTACTGGCTTGAAACTTCGCCCTCAGTCGTTACAGTTCCGGCTTTTAAAGGACCTGTAACCACAACCGGGCAGCCGTCCTTTCCGGGAATCGCAGTAAAACATTCCGCGCCGAGCTGCCTCAACGCCGCAAGAAGATGATTCACAGGCCGTTTTCTGATTGACTCGTCGCCTGTAAAAACGGAAGTTCCGCTGAAAATCGCCGCAATCGGAGTCAAAAAATAAAGAAGAGAGCCGGAATTTCCAACATTCACGACATCTACAGGCAGATGAAGCTTTTTTCCAGCTCCGTGAACAGTCCATTCAGTTCCAGGCTCGCCCTCAGTGCTTAAATTAAGGTCAACAACAGAACCTAGCAAAGGAACAGCAGCCGCTGTTGAAAGGCAGTCCGCGCTTGGAAGCGGATTCTTTATATGTGAAACGCCCTCCGCGAGAGACGCAAGCAGAAGCGCGCGGATTGTATGAGATTTAGAGCCGGGAACGAAAATCCGCCCCGAAAGGCTCGCTCTTGATGAAACAACATTCATAGCGCGATTCTACCATAATTCATTTCTATTTTCCATATTCGCGATTTTTGATATAGTCGGAAGCAAAACAACGATTCTTAGACGACTTTGAGGAGGGAGAAAATATGGCGCTTGACATTATCACAAACAGCAGCGAGACAAATCCAGACGTGCTTGAAAAAGCGTTTTTCGAATCTTTCCCGTCATTTTCAGACGAGGAAAAGGCAAAATTCGACAGCGCATGGAAATTTCTTCTTGAAAAGACCGACGGAATCTCGCGGAAATGCGGAAAACCTTATTATCTTCACCCTATGCGCGTGGCTTCCCTCCTTGCGGATAAAAATTTCGACATAGACTGCGTAATCTGCGGACTTCTGCACTCGATTTTTGAAGTCGAGGGCGTAAAAAAGGAAGAAGTCGAAAGCCTCTTCGGAACAACTGTAACAAAAATCGTCTCGGACACATCAAAAATCACAGGAATGAAGATAAACGCGTCTACGATTCAGCAGGCGGACAACATCAGAAAAATGCTTTTCGCAATGATTGACGATGTACGCGTAATTTTTGTGAAGCTTGCCGACCGTCTCGACCGGATGAGAAACCTGAAATCCGTGGAAGAGAAAAAGCAGCGGCTGATTTCGGCGGAAGTTCTCGACATCTGGGCGCCGCTTGCCGACCGTCTCGGAATGCAGAACGTAAAGAACGAGCTTGAAGACTTAAGCCTGAAATACTCCAATCCGAATGTTTTCCAGCAGATAAAGGCGATTGTCGCGCAGAAAAAAGACGAGCGCGCCGCCTATCTTGAAAAAGCCGTGAACGCAATCAAAAAAGAAGCGACAAAAGCCGGAATTGAAGTGACAATTTCAAGCCGGGCAAAGCACTTTTTTTCAATCTACAAGAAAATGCAGAAAAGAAACGTGCCTGCCTCAAAGCTCTATGACCTGCTCGCGCTCCGCGTAATCTGCCACACAAACGCGGAATGTTACACTCTGATTGGAATTGTCCACGGGCTTTGGAAACCGATGGACGGAAGATTCAAGGACTACATCGCAATGCCGAAGGCGAACGGCTACCAGTCGCTCCATACAACGGTCGTCTGCGAGGGAAAGCCGCTTGAGATTCAAATCAGAACCGACAAAATGCACAGCATGGCGGAATACGGCGTGGCCTCGCACTGGCTCTACAAAAAAGGAATGAACCACGACAAGGTTGACATCAACTCGCTTGGAATTTTCAACCAGCTGCAAAATCTTAAAAACGAGAATCTTTCAAACGAGAATTTCTTTTCCGAGCTGAAAAACGAGATTCTAGGCGACGAGATTTTTGTCTTCACGCCAAGAGGAGACGTGATTCAGCTTCCGGCAGGCGCGAACGCGATTGACTTTGCGTACAGCGTCCATTCGGCGGTGGGCGAGAAAATCGTTGGCGCAAAGGCCGACGGAAAAATCATTCCGATTACAACTCCGCTCAAAAACACGCAGATTGTCGAAATCATAACGAATCCGCAGGCTCACCCGACGGAAAATCAGCTGAAGCTTGTGCATACTTCAAAGGCGCGCCAAAAAATACACTCGTGGCTTGTTGCGAACGACCCGACTTTTGTTGACAAGGCGGCTTTGGCTCAGCGCGCGGCGGACATTGCTGCCCACAACGACAAGTCAAAGCAGATTCAAGATGAAAAGCGCAGGAAGCACTCGAGAAAAGGCGAAGGCGAAATCAAGAATCCGCTTGAGAACTACACAGGAAAAATCATCGCGCAGAACACAAAAAATATGCTCTGCACGCTCGCAGGCTGCTGCTGCCCGAAGCCAGGCGACATAATCGTGGGCTACGTGAGCAAGAAAAAAGGAATTATGGTTCACAAGGCGACCTGTCTCACATTCCAGAGAATCCAGAACATTGAAAACAGAATGGTCGATGTGGAGTGGGAAAAACGGGAAGCCGCACCGAAAAAGGCGAAAACGGAATAAACGTCGAAGCGAACACGAAGCTAAAACTCAATCAGCTTTGTTGAGACGCTCGATGCACTTTCGTCCACTGTAACAAGGCGGAATGCGCCGTTCTTGAAAAGCGCGGAAGTGTTCACCTGCGAGAAGCTGCCAAATCCGTGCTCAAAAACCGTGTGAACGTGTCCGCCGAAAAGAGCTTTCACGTTGTTCTTCGCAAAAAGCGAGAGAAGATAGTTTCGCTCGGCTGTATCTTCAAGAGCCATAAAAGGAACGTTGTCGCTGTAAAAAGGATAATGCGAGAAAACCATTTTCGGATTCGGGTCTGATTTAAGCAATTTCTCAAAAGCGTCCAGCTGGTCAGTTCCAAACGCGCCGTTTCCAGTGTCAACAAAGTAAAAACTGAACGGCGACAAAGCTGAATCGGCTGAGCCGGAGGAAAGCGAAAAATAATACGATGACTTGTAAGGATAAATCGTCTTTTTCCAGTCTGTCCAGCCGTTGTTATAAAGGTCGTGGTTTCCAAGAATCGTGTAAATCTTAAAATCTTCTTTTGCGCTCACAACATTTTTTTCAAGTGCAAGTTTTCTGATTTTTTCAATATAGGAATTGTATTCATTACATTCAGACAAATGCCCGCCGTCGGCTGTGTCGCCCAAGTTTACTATGAATCTCGGGATTTTTGTCTTGTCGCCGCTTTCAAAAAGCGAAGAAATCTTGTCAATAAAATCGTTCATTTTTGAAGAATGAACATCGCTTGCTCCAATGTGAACGTCCGTCACAACGATAAAGCTGTATTTTCCGCCCAAGTCCAAACCGGAAGAAAGGACAGTTTCGCCGCTCAAGTCTGAAAATCCGCTGAAACGCTCGTCAACATCGTCCTCGCCGAACAAAAGCTGGTAAAATCCGTAGTTCGCGCATGAAGAAAAAGCAAGAGAAATCAAAAACAAAATTGAAATCAAAGTTAAAAGTCTTCTAAATCTTCTCAAAATGAAAACCTCGCTTTCAAATTCCATTCGTAACGGTCGATGTAAGGAGCCACAACAAACTGGTCGCGCAGGCGCAAGCCAAAATCAGAAGAAATTCTGAATCCGTTCTTGAAATTCCATGCGAATCCCAGAGAATAAAGCGGCGTGAACGCAAGCGGATAGCGGTAAAGAGTGTGCGAGACTATTGAACCGTAAATTTCCGCGCCAGAGTCAAAGTAATAATTCAAGGAGACAGAGCCGCTCAAAGTAAAATCCCAGAGAAAATCGCGGTCAACAGCGTCAATTCTCGCAAACTTCAAGCCTGAGCCTAAATTAGCAAGAAATACAAAACGATTTTTTAACGCAAGGCGAAAAACGCCTTCAAGATAAATGTCGTGCTCAGAATACAAATTGTAGTAACGCTGAAAATGATAGATAAATTCCGCGCCGAAGCCGATTTTTTGGGACTCAGTCTCCTGGTTCATCCGCGGAATAAAATAAGTTCCGAGCGTTGTAAAGTCAAAAATCTTGTCGGAAAACTGAACGGAAGCAAGAGACTTGAAATTTGGGCTAAAGCCCGGATAAACATTTCGTGCAACGCCGGAAGAATTTTCTGAATCGTGATTTTGAACGGAATCCAAAACATTATCCGAAGACGATTCTGAACCGAAACTTTCGTTTTTTTCCTCGATTCCGTAAGTGAAGTTAAAAGGATTGAATTCGCACTCCACATTTTTTGCCGCGACATAGCCAGTGCCAGCCTCGACAAACTGCGAAACGCGCGGAAAAGCGAAGCAAAATCCGCAGGAGAAAATCAAACCGAAAAGCAAAAAAATTCTCTTCATTTCAATTCCTCAATTTCAGCTCTAAAAAAGCAGACGCTTAAACAAAATGCCACGCCGGATGCGAAAGGCTTTAGTTACCGCAAGGTAATGAGCGTTAGCGAACCTGGAGCAGCCGGGCTTGTAACCAGCAAAAAGCGATGTTTTCAAACACTGGCTGCTCAAGGAAAACTCCGTCCAAAATCAGAAATTATCTTCCTGTGTCGCGGATTTTCCCTTCAATAAAATCCGGGTCTTTTATTCTGACCAGAGTTCCCTCTTCGATTTCAAGCGGCGTGTAGATTGCGCAGTCGTGGTCGGCGTTTACCCAGCCGAGCTTCTCGCCGTTTTTCGGATTTATGAACTCGTACTCGTCGCCATGGACTTTTCTGCTCAGGATTGTCGGCGAGACAAATTCAAGCTCGCTTCCAGAATCGACTTTGTTGAGCGGATTGTAAAGATAGATTTTCCAGCCCTCGTGAGGCTCCACAGTGCGCACAACTTTTTCAGGATGATTTTTCTCGTCGAGAAGAACCGCCTTTCGCGCGTCTGGATGCATTGCGTCAAGCTCCGCCTTGCGTTTTTCAACAAGGTCTTTTCCCATTTTAAGGATTTTCTGAGTTTCGCTTTCGTCAAATTTCTTTTCGACAGTGGCAGCAAGAATGTAAGGAGAATCGCTTGCGCCGATTGTCGTCTTGTCTGCGTTTCCACGGTTGTAATAAAAGCCTGTTGTGCTTTCGCGGTGCGCAACCTCGTTTATCGAAGCGATGAACGGAGCGGCTTCCTCTTTTGTGATTTTTCCCTCGAGAGCGTCAATCGCTTTTCTGTACGCGCGCGCGACCATCGCAACGTAGTAAATCGACTTCATTCTGCCCTCGACTTTCAGAGCGTCAACTCCAGCTTTTTTCATATCGGCGATGTGATCAATCATGCACAAGTCTTTTGATGACAAAACCGCAGTGAAATCGTCGCCTTCAAAAACCGGGAAAAGCTCTCCCGGCCGCTGCTTTTCCTGCAAACGCAAAATTCCAGACTCGGCGATTATTTTCGCGTCGGCTGGAGTAAGCTTTCCGCCGTTCTCGTTAAGCTCTTTCAGGCGGCTTGAAGCCTCGCTTGCTTTTCCGAATGATTTTTCAACGCCCAAGTCGTATTCCCAGCGGCAAGGCTGCGAGCAAAATCCGCTCTGCGCGCTTCGGCCTGTGAGATACGCGCTCATCAGACATCTTCCGGAATAGGCGATGCACATTGCGCCGTGCGCGAAACATTCAATCTCAATGTCAGGATTCGCGTCTTTTATCTCCCTGATTTCGTCAAGAGAAACCTCTCGTCCGAGAACAACGCGCTTGAATCCTAATTTCGAGTACATTTTTACAGCCTCGCGGTTCATGCAAGAAGCCTGGGTTGAAAGATGAAGATGCGCAGCAGGAAATTCCTTTTGAAGAAGAGGAACCATTCCCAAATCCTGAACGATAAACGCGTCAATCGGATAAAGCTTGAAATAGTCGAGATTCTGCATAAACATCTCGATGTCATGGTTGTGAAAAGCAATGTTCAGCGCGCAAAAAAGCCTTTTTTGCGGATATTTTTTCTTCAATTCGATAACGCGCTTGTATTCATCATCATAAAAATTGTCGGCCTTGATTCTAAGCGAAAAACGCTTTAAGCCGATGTAAGCAGTGTCAGCTCCGTAATTGTACGCGTAAGCCAATTTATCGATATTTCCTGCCGGGCAAACCAATTCCATAAAAAACTCCGTTATTCTTTAATTTTACTCAGATTCTTCATCTTTTTGCGTTGTGAACATTTTTCCGATTTTTTCCACCGCAAGATGAGATTCTTTCAAGAAGTCGTCCGCAAGCTGAAAAAGCGGCATCATATTTTTCCAGACATCAAGCTCGCATTTTACGCCGTTGTTTTTGAGCATATCGGAAAAGACAACGTAGTCGTCAAAAAAAATCTCTTTTTCGCCGCACTGGATAAAAATATCGGGAAGATGCGAAATCATCTCGCGCGAAGCCTTCAGCGGCGAGACAAGCGGATTTTTCCAATTTTCCTGATAAGTGTAATTTTCCGCGCAAAGCCTGACAGACTCAGCCGTAAAAACCTCGTCGCTTGCCTTTTTCTCAGAAAACATCTCGTCGTCCTCTGCAATATTCAGCCACGGGCTAAAAAGCACGATTTTCTTAATAGAAGATTTTATTTTCTCGTCAAACTGAAAAGCCATCGCAAGCGCAATAGAAGCTCCAGTTGAATCCGCCGCGATTATGATTTCAGGCTCTTTTTTCAAGTCCTCGTCCTGCTCAAGAGAAAGCGAAACGCTCATTTGCGCATAAAGATGGCGGAAAGCCGACTGGACATCTTCAATTGCATTAGGAAAAGGAAAAGCCGGAGCAAGCCGGAATTCAGGAAGAATGACTTTAGCGGCGCAGGCGTTTCCAAGAGATGCGGCGAACGGCCGGTAAGATTTCCGCGAGCCGGCGACAAAAGAGCCTCCGTGAATGTAGAAAACAGCGCGGTTCACAGCGTAAATTTCAGGATAAAGAACATCGCATTTGATTTTTCCGTATTCTTTTTCCTCGCACTCGACATTATTTGGAAGATAAACCGAAGAAAAAGTGTCGTCAATTTTCTGCCTGAATGAATCGATTTCTGATTTTGGGGACAGCAGAAAGGCTTTCAGTTTTTTGACAGCGTTCTGCCTGTCTTTCGGCCGGTCTTTAGAAGAATTCATATTTTTAGAACTATAGTAAATTTCGCCAAATTTTGCTATAGTTGCGTATTTATTGGTAAAAGAGGTGCGTTATGCCAATCAAAATTCAGTCGGATTTGCCTGCAAAAAAAGTTCTTGAATACGAAAACATCTTCGTGATGACTGAAAACAGGGCGGCAACTCAGGATATCCGTCCTCTTAAAATCGCGATTGTGAATCTTATGCCCACAAAAGAAGCCACGGAGATTCAGCTTTTGCGCCTTCTTGGAAACACGCCGCTTCAGATTGACATTTCGCTTGTGAGAATGGAGCATCACGAGTCAACGCACGTAAGCTCTGCCCATCTTGAAAAATTCTACATTCCTTCAAGCGAAATCCTGAAAAACAAATATGACGGACTGATTATAACCGGCGCGCCTGTGGAGCAAATTCCTTTTGAGGAAGTGGACTACTGGAACGACCTCTGCAAGATAATGGACTACGCGCAGGAAAATGTCTTTTCAACGCTTTACATCTGCTGGGGAGCGCAGGCGGGGCTTTACCATAAATACGGAATTCAAAAGCACTCGCTCTCGCAGAAAATGTTCGGGCTTTACAAGACTCACAGAACTTTGCGCGCCGACCCTTTAATGCGCGGCTTTGACGATGTTTTTTCAGTTCCGACTTCGCGCCACACGACGGTCTCAAGAGACGACATTGCAAACGAAGAAGACTTGCAGATTCTGGCGGAAAATTCAGACGGCGACGTTACATTGTGCAAGTCGAAAAACAACCGCTCGATTTTTATGACCGGCCATCTTGAATACGACACTGAAACGCTCGCGAACGAATATTTCAGAGATAAAAACAAAGGACTTGAAATCCAGATTCCGAGAAATTATTTTCCAGACGACGACTCTTCAAAAAAGCCGCTCAACACATGGCGAAGCACAGCCCACCTTTTCTTTTCAAACTGGCTGAACTACTACGTTTATCAGGAAACACCGTACAATTTGTGATTTTTTGTCTTCGATGCGGAATTATGAATTGAAAATGAAGATAACAGATTGCTTCGCACGGACAAAGCGAACTCCGTCCGTGGCTCGCTTTTAAACGCGGTGAATCAAAATCGTAAGCTCGTGCTTGTTGTAGTTCAAGTGGACAATTTTGCTGTTTGAAAACTCGGCGAATTTTCCGATAAGCTCCCAGTTCACCGCGCCCTGCATTTTTATCGTGCAGATTATGTTTTTCGTTCTTTTTGATTCAATCCACATTTTTATCCATTCAAGAAGACGCTCAGGATAGCAGATTACATCGCTGAAAACAAAATCAAGCTTTTCAGTTTCCAGCTGCACGCATACTTCTTCCGGCTTTAGCGTGAACGCGTCGTGCGCAAGAAATTTCACTTTCGGGTCTTTCATCAAAGACGGCGCAAGCTCCGCCCGGTCAACTGCGAAAACTTCCGCTCCAAGCTGCCTTAAAACCCAAGTCCAGCCGCCGGGACAAGCCCCGGCTTCAAAGCATTTGCTTCCCTCGTGCGGAAGCTCCTCGTCAAAAAAAGTTGAAAAAAGCGTGAGGCTTTCCTGAATTTTTAGATAAGCGCGGCTCGGCGGATTTTCGTGGTCTTCCACAAACTCGATTTTTCCGGCAGGAAGCGGACTATTCGTGCAGGCAGACGCAATCATCGTTTTTTCGTCCAAAAGCGTGTAAAGTCCCATCGGCGTGTTTGGAATTCTGCATGGAAAATTTCTTGTTTTCAGATTTATATAAGGAAGTTTTTCTTGAATCAGGCTCGCGCGGCGGAAAAGCTGAAACTGATACGGTGCCCAGTTCCGCTGGATTTTTTTCAGCGCAGAAGCGGCTTCTCCAATCGAGTCAAAATGAATCAGAACAGGATTCAGCATGCAGGTTCTAGTCCAGTACGGAAGCAGAAGATTTTCCGAATAATTTTTTTCGCCAGAATCTTTTTCATTGGCCGTTTCTGCATTTTTTCCATCTTTATCATCTTTTGAGATTTTTTCAGGAACAAAATTCGGGCAGTAGAGCAAATCTCCGTGCCATTTTCCATTTTTCGCGTCAAAACCAAAACGCCCGGAAAGCTCCGAAACAAGCAGATTTTTCATTTCAGGAAACGCGAGAAAAGCAGTTCCCTCTAATTTTTCAATTTTCGCCATAATTTTTTCGATTTAATTTTTCAGATTTCAGATAAAAAGAGATTCGTTGCTCGTCTGCGGAACAATCCTTGTTTTTTCATTTGCAGCGTCTTTTTTCAGCAAAGCGATGTAGTTTTCAAGCCTCGCAGAATCCTTTGACTGCAAGATTGAAAATCCCACAGAAGCCTGACCTTTTTCGCTTATAAAAATCCGCACAGGCCTTACAATCAAAGACAAAGCCTCGTCAGAAACCCGGGAAAGCCGGACAGTAACCTCGTATTCTCTGTCCATGTCGATTGCTGGAGGCACGCTGTAGCTAACTCTTAGGCCGGTCTCGCTGATGTCTTCAAGCATTCCGCTCACAACGCAAATTTCGCTATTTTCAACGCGCCCGAAATCTGCAAAGCGTTCTGCTTTCCTAGAATTTTTCATTTTGAAAGTATGAATTAAAATCAGGAGTTTATCAATCGTCAAGAGTTTTGCAACAACGCGTTTTTGTCCGGCAGAATTGCTACAAAGCCCGTCATGCTGAATTTATTTCAGCATCTGTATTTTTGTGGATTCCGAAAGGGCTTCGGAATGACATAAGTTTTTTGAAATGACATACGATTTTCCAAATTCATTTTTTCACGCACATGATTTTTCGGGTCTCGTCGATTCCAGGTCCTACAACGCGCACAAAATAAAGTCCGCGCGCAACGGATTTTCCCGAAATATTCGTTCCGTTCCATTTGAAAAAATGCGTTCCCGCCTCGTATCGTCCTTTGGCAAGCCTGCGAACAATGTTTCCGTCCAAAGTCATCACAAAAACGTTCAGATTTCCGCCGGATTTCATATCGACTTCAATCACCGACTGCTCGTTTTCATTCAAATTTATCACATTTTTAAGGATTGAAACTCCGCCGCGCTGCTTCGTGAAATTTCTGAGCGAGAAAGACCATAAATCAAGGAATGAAAAATCCTTGCGCAAAATATTTTCCTCGGGAATCCAGAACGAGTAAAGATAAGTTTCCGTTCCGTCGCCGTGGTCGATTTTCGTGTTCCCGATTCTAAAGACAAACTGAACTTCGTCTCCAACATTCAATCCAAGAGAATCAGAGTCAGAATCTTCATTTTCGAAAGTGAAATTCCAAAGATTTCCGCCGGAAGAGCTGACAGATTCAGGCGAAAGCTCCGCCAAGATTTCAGTGTTTGCAGATGAGGAAACCGCCTCGAAATTTTCAGGAATCCATACGCGCCACGAAACGCCAAGCAAGCTGTTGATTTTGTCGCTTTTCATTGAAGATTTCACCGACGATTTTAGAGAAGCGATAAGTTTTAAGCCGTCCGTCTCGTCATCAGCGTTTTTTCCAGCGTAGGAAACTTGAAGAACAATGTCTTTTCCGATTGGAAGTTTTCCGTAGTTTCCAGAATCCTCGCCAAAATCGTGGATTGAGAAAGTTCCAAAGTCAGAATCATCAGAATCTGTTCCGCCAGACTTGCTTGAAGATTTTGTGCATGCGTAGAGCGGCTTTACAGCGTTCACCGCAAAATCGCTGATTATGTGCTTTTCGTTTTCATTAAAAACCAGATACGAATTCGGAATGTCGTCCAAAGCGATTTTCTGGCCGAGCGTCAAAAGAAGAGCCGTGAAATTTTCGTTTCCGCCCTTGAATTCGACTTCTGAAATTTCAAAGAGTTCTGACGACGCGCCCTTGTCCATTATTTTCAGCGCGGATTTTATCGCTTCCAGAGCCTCATCAAGATTTCCTTCAGATTTTAATTTCTGCAAAGATTTTCCGCCGTAGAGAATTTTTTCAGGAGAAACGAGATAGACGTAATTCGAGCCGACTGGAGCGAGCGAAAGCGAGAATGAAAGTTTTCCCAAAAACGCAAGCGATTTGAACCATTTTTCCGTGGAGCACGCGCCAAGATTTTTTTCGCCGTAATCGCAAACCGTTTTTTCAGAAGATTCTAAGTCCAGCGCAGTTTTTGAAGAAGAATTGTCAACAAAAGTGTACGAAAAATTAGACGAAGAAGCCGAGCCGGAATAAATCCATTTTGAGGAATCTGATGATTTTAGCAAAATGCTTGTCGCCGATGTGCCGGAGCATTTTAAAGTTCCGCCAACGCTTTGAGTTGTGCCGCCGACAAAAGAGACTTCAAGAGCTGAAAGAGAACCAGCAGAAATTTGCGAAGAGATTTCCACAGAAAGATTTTCAAACGAATTTGACTTTGAGAAAGCCGCAGGAGATTTCAAGACAAGAGAGCCTTCAAAAACGCCGGAAAAATCAGCTTTGTTTGCGCCGCAGTCAACGGTCAAAGTGCCGGAGCTTGAAGAATCGGAAAAATCGCTGAAAACTGAAACAGAACTTTCAAAAGTTACCGCGCCGCCAGCCGACAAAGCCGAGCCGTCCAAAAACGAAGCCGAGCCGGAATATTTTTGCGCGCCGGAAGTTGAAACGCCGCCTAGAAATTTCGCGTCGGACAAAACTTCAAGCGAAGCGCAGTTTGCGCCGGCCGCAACAGAAAAAGCCGTTTTTGCATTGAGCGAAACTGCACCGGCCGAAGCGATTTCAATTTCCTCTGAAAAAGTGTTCGAGCCGGTCATTGAAATGTCGCCGGCAGAAAGAATCTCAACCGTTCCCAAGAAAGAGTTTGCGCCGCTCATCGAAATGTCGTTTGCTTTTACAGACGCGCTTCCAACCGTTACCCCGCCTGAAAAGCCGCAATTCCCGGAAAAATCCGCGCCGCCGGTTATCAAAGTCTCGCCGTTTACAGAAATTTCGTCGCTTGAAGAGACAAAGCCTGAAATCACAAGATTCTCGTAGTTTTTTCCGCTTTCCGAAGAATTTCCGTCCCAAGTCAATTTTATCGGAGAGCCAGAAGTGCCGAAATATTCGACTGTGCTTCCGCTTCCGTTTTTTGCCGTGCCGAAAGAAGGATTTCCGCCGATTCTGACGAGCGAATTGTTTTCAAAATCTCCTGAAATCGCCTGATTTCCGCCAATCTCGACAGTTCCGCTGTTTGTGATTGAGTCCGCTTCCACGCCAGCACCTGAAAAATCCACGCTCGCTCCGGAATCAACCGAAAGCGACTTTATTTTTATGTCATTTTCCAGTTTCAAAATGAACGGACTTTTTGATGAAGACTCGCCTTTTGCGATTATGATTTTTGATTTTCCGCTTGAAAAGTCGGGCGAGCCGCCGGAAGACAAAGCCGATTCGCCGTCATTAGACCAGTTTGAGGCATCGCTCCACGAAGAAGACGCGCCGCCAAGCCAATAGTAAGTGTCGGGAAAATTGAACCAGCCTTCAGTTGTCGGATTGTCAAGGTCAAAATCGGTAATTTTGGAAGAATCAGGAGACAAGCCAAGCGAATTTATCTCCGTTGAGCCGGAAGATTTCACCGAACGGGAATTTTTGATGATGACGTTGTTAAAAACATCTTTTTCAGAAGGAACAGAATCAAAAACTGCATACCATTTTTCAGTTGATGTGGAAGAAAGAATTGTGTTCTGAGTATAGTAAAATGAACCAATTTTCTGCCATTTTCCGCTTTCAAATTTTACAGTTGAAACAGAAGTTGTATTTGAAAATTGCAAGCCGTTAAACGTATTTGAGCCATAGATTTCAGCGTTTCCTGTTACTATAAGAACAGGATTGCCGTCAAATGATTCATTAAAAAAAGAACCTCTTCCTGTAGAAATTGTTATGCGTCCCCACCCGCCTGTAAATTTTATGCTTTTCTCAAATGTAATGCTTGAAGTATCAGATTTGAAATCCGCATTTACAGTTGTTATCTCGCCTTTATAGAGCTGAAAATTTGTCGTCACAATTTTTTTATCAGAATCAATCGAGCTTTTTCCATTCACCGTAAGCGAATTAAGCGGCACGCTCTCGCCAACGCTTCCGCCAAAAATTGCGTCGCCGTTTATGACAACGTTTTTTTCCGCGCCAGACGCGCCGCTGTTCAAAGTGCCGTTAAAATTCACAGAGGAAGCCGCAAAAGTTACATTGTCATTTACTGTAACATTTCCTTCAAAAACAATAGAATTTGCCGTAATGTTTGCGGCGGCAGTTACGCTGGATTTTACACTGACATCTCCCGAGACATTTACATCGCCTGAATATGAAAATTCTTTTCCGACAGTCAAGTTTCCAGACGAGATTTCGACTTTTCCGCCCGTGGAAAGCGAGTCTGAAACGGTCAAGTCGCCTGAAGAGACTGTGAGTGTTTTTTGAAAAGTTAAAGAAGAAGAGGACTTTATCGAGCCGCAGGAAGCTCCTGTTGTAATTGTCGCTTCGCTTGAAAAAATTGCAGTGTCGTCTTTTTGAGGATAAGAACCAGCGGAAACAGTTCCGTCTTCACTCAACGACCAGTTAGCCTGTTTGCTCCAGTTTCCAGAATCAGAATCTTTTCCAACCCAATAAAAATCCGTGGCAAAAGCGAGAGAACAAAAAATGAGCGAAAAAAATGCGGAAACAGCGCGGAGTGCGCTTTTCATTGCGCGCCTTCCACTTTGTAGATTTTCTCGTAGCCAGAATCGTCCTCAAAGCCGCGAATTTCTTTTATCTTGAAGATTTCGGGCAATTTCTCGTCGTGTTCCAAAATCAAATCGGCAGTCGAAATCGGGGAATTCCATTTCATCTTGTCGAATTCAGAGATTAAGTCGGAATCGCTGAATTTAAATTCCGCACCGAGCTTTACGGAAATATAAGCGACCGGACTTTCAGAGCCGCAGCAGGCACGGCAAGTGAAAGTGTAAATTTCTTTGCAGATTGAATGAACGTCCATAATAAAATTTTCGGCATTTCAAAAAGATTCTTTAAGCAGGCGGTTTTTACGGAAACTGCCCAAAAACTTTAGTTTCCTAAAAATCCCGCCTTAAAATCGCCTAGACTCTAAAAACAAGAGTGAATGTGCTGCCCTCGCCTTCTTTCGAGTTCACAATCACAGTCGCGTTGTGATATTTCGCGCCGTGCTTCACAATGCTTAATCCAAGCCCAGTTCCGCCGAGCTGCTTTGAGCGGCTCTTGTCGATTCTGTAAAAACGCTCGAAAATCCGCTCGCGCTCGCCAGCAGGAATTCCAATTCCAGTGTCTTTCACCGAAAAAGTTACGCGGTGGCTTTCAGGCAGCTCTTTTATGTCAACATCAACCGCTCCGTCTTTTTTGTTGTATTTTATCGCGTTGTCAATCAGATTGAAGACCATCTCGTAGATTACAGGCCGCACGCCGTTTATCATTCCCGCGCTTCCAGTCAAGTTCACGCTGATGTTGCTTTTTTTCGCGCTGGAAGAAAGAACTTCAATCGCCTCGCGCGCGACTTCACGCAAGCTAAGAGATTCTTTTTCCATGCTTATTGATTTTTCGTCGAGCTTGCTCAATTTTATGATGTCGTTCACAAGAGAAATCATTCTTTGCGACTCTTCATAAATCGTCGAGGCAAAATCTTTCGTTGTTTTCTCGTCCGTTCCGCCGTTTTTCAAAATTTCCGCAAATCCCGAAATGCTTGTCAAAGGCGTTTTAAGCTCGTGGCTCACATTCGCGCTGAACTGCTTGCGAAGCTCTTCACGCTGCGATTTTTCAAAATTCTCCTCTGCAATCCGCTTTGTGAAAGGCTTCAATTCCTCGTAAACTTCCGCGCTTTCAGGATTTTCCAAGTCGATTTTATCGAGCGGCTGAATTATTTTCTTTGAAGTCCAGTTTGCAGTCATCGCAGAAACGACCATTGCGGCAACAAGCATAAAAAGAAGAACAGGACTCATTCCAAAAATAAGCGCGCCCGCCGTAAACTGGTCGGAACTGATTCTAAGAACATCGCCGTTTTCAAGAAGCCTGGCAAAATAAAGCGTTTTTTCCATCATTGTTGTTGAATAACGCTCAATCTGAAAAGTTCCCTTTTGAACCGCTCCCGCAAATTCCTCGCGGCTGGCATGGTTTTCCATCGTCTTAAAATCAACAGTGTTGTCAAAATAAACAGTTCCGTCAGAATGAATCAGCGTAACGCGGTTTTTAAGCCCAAGTTTTTCAATTTCGTCAACTTCGCCGCGAATCACATATTCAGAAAGCAGCGAAGATTCCGTCTCAAGCTCCGAAAAAATCTGCCGCTCAAAATAGCTGTGCATATCCATCGTGAAAACAAACGCGCAAACAAGATAGACAAGCGCGCCTGCAAAAAAAGTCGTCGCAAAAATCCGAATTGAAAGTGATTTTGATTTCATTTTATTTTTCCTCTTGGGCGTTCCCTGTTTCACAGGGCGGGCTATCCGCCATTCCGCTAGCCGCTCCAGCCGCTTCCTTCGCTACGCTCAGTCCAGTGGCCGCTCTGCGTGGCTTCTATCCCTAACGCGTCAGCTTTTTCCCTGATTTCCAAATCTACAATTTTATCTTGTAGCCGACTCCGCGCACGGTTTCAATCAAGTCTCCGTTCTCGTCTCCGATTTTCTGCCGCAAAGTCCTTATGTGAACATCAACCGTGCGGCTTTCAATGTCCGAGTCGATTTTCCAGATTGAATCCAAAAGCCGCTCGCGCGTTAGAACGTTTCCCCGGTTTTCAATCAGAAGAGCGAGCAAGTCGAATTCCTTAACCGTCAAAAAAACCTGCTTTCCGCCGACAAAAACCGTGTGCTTTTCAATGTCCATCTTTACGTTTCCAGCTGAAAGCTCGTTTCCGCCGGCTCCGCCGGAAGATTTTGCCGCGTTTTTCTCGTATCTGCGCAAAACCGCCTTTATCCGCGAAAGAAGAGACATCATTCCGAACGGCTTTGTAACGTAATCGTCCGCGCCCAAGTCAAGTCCTGTAACAACATCAAATTCAGAATCTTTCGCAGTGAGCATAATCACAGGAATTCCAGAAGTCTCCTTGTTTGCCCGGAGTTTTTTCAGAATCGAGATTCCGTCCTCCTCGGGCAGCATAATGTCAAGAAGAACAAGCTCAGGCTTTTCCTCGCCAAGAGATTTCCAAAATTCGCTCGGCAGACCGAAACCTTTGCACTCGTAGCCCTGCGTTTTGAGAGTGTAGTCCAAAAGCTTTCTGATTGCCTCGTCGTCTTCCAAAAGATAAATCATAACTAAAATATACAGACGATAGAAAAAATAAAGCAACAAAAAGCGTGTAAAATTTCTGTAAAATTATTTTTGAGGAAAAAATCGGGAAAAAAGAAAGACCGTTCGCCAAGCAAGATTTTGATTTTCTGGAAAAGGCGATGAAGCGGCAAAAAAACGCGTCATTTTGAACTATGTCCAGGAACTCAGGCGCATTTTTGTTCAATTAAATTCAGCATGACAGCTTAAAAAACAAAAAAAAGCCGGCCCGCTGCAATTTCCACAGCAAGACCGGCTTTTACTTTTCATTCTGATATGAACTCGTCATTCTGAACAATGTTCAGGAAGTCGGGTATTTTAATGCTCGCTTGGATTCAGAATCTTCAAGACTTCTCGTCATTCTGAGCTTGGTTCAGAATCTATAAATTCAAATTAGATGCTGAAATCGCGGTCTCTTGACCACGCAGTTTTCTTCTCGCCCTAAATTCAGAATGACAAATTTTTTTAGTTTCCTTTTCCAACCAAGCACATCCATTCTGCCTGGGCGCAGAGTATTTCGCCAACATACGCTTTTCCAGACTGAACAACCATATTTTTTGTGCAGCGTTTGTTCTCAACGACCATGCGGACAGTGTCTCCCGGGCGCACCTGATGCTTGAATTTAACGTTGTTCACAGTCGCAAGGAAGAAAAGGCTTCCCTCGTCAAACTTTTTCTGCAAGCTCAAAGCCGCGCCGCCGCCCTGCGCCATTGTCTCAATCAGAATTACGCCAGGCACAACCGGATATTCCGGGAAATGTCCCTTGAAGAAAAAATCCTCGTCAGTGAATTTTCTTGTGCAAACGCAGCCGTTCTCGTCGAAACTTTCAATCGTGTCAACAAAAAGAAACGGTTTTCTGTGCGGCAAAAGAGACTCAATATCTGTAAATGGCAAATCCATAAATTTCTCCTAAAAAATTCTAAAATTCAACACAAATTGCACGGATAAAAAGACAAACGCATACAAAATTATTTTCAGTCCGCGTTTATCCGAAAAATCTGTGCGCATTTGTGTTTAATATCGGGCGTTTCGTGAGTTGCTTTCGCAACTATCACGAGAACAGCAAAGCTGTTCTCACCCTCTTTAGTTTTTTTCGCCTTTTATAAAAAACTAATTCGCTTTCTTGAAAACCAAGATTCCGTTGTGTCCGCCGAATCCGAAGTTTCCGCTCATCGCAACTTCAACAGGCATTTCAAGTCCCTTGTTCGGTGTGTAGTCAAGGTCGCAGCCGCCCTCAACATCAGGCTCGTCAAGGTTGATTGTCGCCGGAATGTAAGAGTCAGAAATCGCCTTGCAGCAAATCATCGCCTCAAGAGAACCAGCATTTCCAAGACAGTGGCCTGTCATCGATTTTGTTGAGGAAATGTGGAGTTTTTTTGCAGCCTCGCCGAACGCGATGTGAAGCATTTTTGTCTCGCCGGAATCGTTCAAGTGAGTTGAAGTTCCGTGCGCGTTGTAATATGTAACTTCCTCTGGTTTTACACCAGCGTCTTTCATTGCGATTGTCATCGCTTTTGCGCCGCAGATTCCGTCTGGATTTGGCGCTGTAAGGTGGTAGCCGTCAGAAGAAGCTCCGTAGCCGGCAACTTCCGCGTAGATTTTTGCACCGCGCGCTTTTGCATGCTCATATTCCTCAAGAATCAGGATTGTGCTTCCCTCGCCCATGATGAATCCGTCGCGTTTCTTGTCGAACGGGCGGCTTGCCTTTGTCGGGTCGTCAGCGAATCCTGAAGAAAGAGCGTGAAGCATTGAGAATCCCAAGTTTGCAAATCCACATTCTGTAGACTCAGCTCCGCCAGTCAAAATCACATCGTAGCGTCCGCTTCTGATTTCGTCCAAAGCGTTTCCAATCGCGTCTGTTCCTGAAGCGCAGGCTGTGGCGATTGTGTGCGTTGCTCCGTGAATTCCGAAAGTCATAGAAATGTTTCCAGCTCCCTCGTTCGGAATAAGCATTGGAACTGTCATCGGAGGCATTCTTGTCTGGTTCGAGTCAAAATAAGCTTTCATTGAAGATTCTGTAACTTCAAGACCGCCGATTCCAACTCCAAGATAAACTGCTGTGTTCTCAAGAACTTCCTTGTTGTCAATGAGATTCGCATCTTCCAAAGCCATTTTTGAAGCTGCCACAGCATATTTTGTGTAGCGCGCCATTTTTCTTGCAGCCGACGAGTCCATATATTTTGAAGCGTCAAAATCTTTTACTTCCGCGGCATATTTTACTTTGAAATTTGTGTTGTCATAATGTGTGATTGTCGCAACTCCGCTTTTTCCAGCCTTGATAGAAGCCCAAGTTTCATCAACAGAATTTCCGACTGGTGAAACACATCCAAGTCCTGTAACAACGACTCTTCTCATAATTTTCTCCTGATTTTTCAGATTTAGCGCAAATAAAACAGAGCGAAAAGCGTAAAATGCAAGCAAGTCTCTGTTCCAGCGATTTTCAGTTTTATTTTTTCAAAATGACATTTTTTGTTTTTTTGTCATTTTGAATGGCTCAATGTTATATGAGATTTTTTTTTTGTTCAAGATTTAAAACGAAAGATTCCGATGACGGCAAATTCAGCAAGTCTATCGCCCGATTCGATTTTTATGATTCAGATTCCTGGAAAGTAAAACATCACAAAAACGCAATTTCATTTTCCATTGAATTCAAAGTGCTGCCAGTCTTTTATGCCGCTCCAGTCGCCGCCCCATTCAAAACCTTCCGAAACAAAAAGTTTATAGCATAAATCGTTTCTGTCGATTTTATGAGGAAAATTCCGCGTTCTGTCGGTGTAAAACGCGCCGGTCAAAGGCTCAATCACGGTTTTTCCGCCGACTTTTTTAAGATAAGGATTGTAAAGCGGATTTATGTCAATCGCCAAGCCCGCTCCGTGCATCGATATTTTTTTTGTATGCGAAATAAATCGAAAGTTAAAGCAAGAAGAATTGTTGTCGCGCATTGAAGCCTCGTCATCCGCGCCGTACTCGTCAATCAAACGGATTTTTTCAATCTCGTAATTATATGAATAAAGTTTCCTGAAAATCCTCACGAGCTTTTCCGCGATTTTCGCGCTGCAAATAATCTCGCCAACGCTTTCTTTTCCGTCAAAATTCCAGTGCAGAACGTGAACATAGCGCAAATCAGAAAGCGGAACTGTGCAGCCAGAACTGTAAGATTTTCCCTTGATTTTTTGAAAAAGCTCGTCGCTTATGTAAGAAACGTAAAATTCCGAATCCAGCTTTTCTTTCATTGTATTAAGAATTTTCTCAGAACTGAACAAAAATGCTGGCGCAAACGAAAAAAGCATTGCAAAGGCGAGAATGAATTTTTTCATAAAATAAAATTTTCCTAAAAACTGCGAGCCAAAACGCGGTCAAAATCTAATCAAAAATCAAAATTTCTTTTCCGGCTCTTTTTTCTGTCCGCGCGGATTTTTTTGAGCTTCAGCCGCTTTTCCACAGAAGATTTTGTCGGCTTTGTCCGAATTCTTTTTTTTCTTGTCTTCAGCGCGCTCAAGATTTTGCTTTCAAGCCTTTCAAGCGCGATTTTTCTGTTTTCGCCCTGAAAACGCTCGTCATCAACATCTAAAAAAATTTCATTTTGAGAATTTATCGAGGATTTTAATTTTGACTTCAATTTTTCTTTCTCGATTTCTGAAATTCCTGAAATTTCGTCGAGAGAAATAAAAATATGGACTTTTGTGCTGACTTTGTTCACATTCTGCCCGCCTTTTCCGCCCGAGCGGGCAAAAGAAACGGAAGATTTTTCCAGAAGCGACTTGTGAATCTCATTCTTATCCATGAAATTTATTTTGGCAGAAACCGAAGAAATTTGCCATAATAATAGGAAATCTTATATTCTTTAATTAGGAAAAATTCAAAAAGAGATGTCTAAAAAATTCGTCATGCGAATCTGCGTGCGTCATGCTGAAATGCAGGACATCGCTTTTTACAGGAGAAAAAAATGGCAAAATTTGAAGGACTTTTGACTTTCGACATCAACTCAGGAAAATTCTGGATTACAGACCCGGAAGACCAGTCTCCAATCACTTCGCTTGAATTCGGAGACGCATTTGAAGTAAAAACGGACGACGGCTGGATAAAAACCGGAATTGAAATCACAAGCGGAAACGACGGAAATCTCTTGTTCAAGCTGAAAAACACAAACTACGCCGGAATTTTGGACGGAATCGAAGTCCGGCAATAATTTTCATAATTTTGAATTAGGGCGTTTCTGCCGCTGAATTCGCTTTGTTCCTGAAATCTGAATTTTCGTCATGATGAACCTGCGTTCTTGAACGAACATCTATTTTCAGACTCTTATTATAGATTCCGAAATCGCGGTCTCTTGACCACACTGTTTTAAGTTTTAATTTTAAGTTTTTAATCGAACAGTTTTCTGCTCGCCTTGAATTCGAAAATGACTTGCGCGTTCAGAATGACGGATTTTTTATTCAAAATGACAAAATTCTTATTCAAAACGATTTCCGAGAAATCAAAATAAAACAACGCATTTTTATGGAGGGCGTTTTATGCGTATTCTGCACACTTCGGACTGGCACTTAGGAAAAATTTTCCACGAATATTCGCTTATCGAGGACCAAAGGCACGTTCTAAAGCAAATAATCCAGACGATAAAATCTGCCGAGGAAGAAAAAAATCCGTTTGCCGCGCTTGTTGTTTCAGGAGATATTTACGACCGCGCAGTTCCGCCCGCCGAGGCGACAACGCTTTTAAACGATTTTCTTGTCCAGGCGACAAATTTATTCCCAAGTCTTCATATTTTTATGATTAGCGGAAACCACGACAGCGCAAGCCGTCTTTCTTTTGCCGCGTCATTTCTTGAAAAGCACAACATTCATCTTGCGACTGACACGAAAAATTTCACAGAGTCTGTAATTGTCGAGCAGAACGGAGAAAAAGCCGCATTCTATCAGCTTCCGTTTTTGCAAAGCGGCTCAATTCAAAAAAAATCACAAAAAATTCCGAAGAAAATTCTGATGAAACCTTCGATGAATCCGAAAAATCAAACGAAAACGCTGATTCTGAACCTTGCAGAAGCCAGCAGTCGCTTTTTGAGGAAGCCTGCGCGCAAATCATTGAAAGCCACAAAAAAAATTTCGAAAATCTTCCAAAAGGAATGCCAGCAGTTTTGAACGCGCATCTTTTTACGCTCGGCGGAATTAAAAACGCGTCTGAGCGAAGCAACATCGGAACAGCGGAGCAAGTTGACGCAAACGTTTTCAAGGATTTTGCCTACGGCGCGTTCGGCCATATCCACAAGTTTCAAGCCTGTGACAAAAACCACCGATGCTATTATCCAGGCTCGCTTCTCGCGTACAATTTCGATGACGACGCTGAAAGCGGAATGCTGGACGTTGAAATCAAACCAAAAGAAGAAATTCCTTCGGTCAAGAGAATTTTTTTCAAGCCGCTTCATAAAATCGCGACGCTCGAGGGAAAATTCAGCGATTTTATAAATCTTCCAAAAGACGCGGAAACCATAAAAAACAACAAAGACAATTTTCTTCAGATTATCTTGACCGACGAGACGCTTCCGACAGAGCCTTTCGCGCGGCTGAAAATCATTTTTCCAAATCTTCTTGTGCTTTCGTCAAAGGAGCGGGCAGCTTCAAAAACAAATATTTCGCTCGAGCAAAAAGAAAAAGCTATGAAATCAAACAATCCAGAGGAAATTTTCTCGCAGTTTTTGGCGGATTTGTACGGCGAGACAAACGAAACAGGAGAATCAGAAGAGCTTTTTGAGCAGGAAAAAAAGCTATTTCTGGAAGAATCAAAAAGCCTGAACGAAGAATAAGATAAAAAAAACGAAACAGTTTTATTTCGCAAATATGCTGAAATAAAGCCAGCGCAGCAACGAAGCGCGCAGTTAAAAATGCGAGTTCCAGCTTAAAGGGATTTTCAGCAAAACGCAAAATCTGAATGTAAAAAAATCCAAAAAACTCAAAAATTAAAAAGGAAGAAAAATGAAACCAACAAAACTCCATATGAAAAATATCGGGCCGTACCGCAACGAGACAATAGACTTTTCCTCGCTTGACAATATGTTTTTGATAAAAGGCGACACGGGCGCGGGCAAAACGTTCATTTTTGACGCAATCACCTACGCGCTCTACGGAAAACTCCGAGGCAACCGAAAAAGCCACGAAAGCGATATGAAAAGCCGCTACGCTTTAGAAAGCGAAGAATCATATGTCGATTTTGAATTTGAGACCGGCGGAAAAAAATACAGAGTTTTAAGGACTGTTCCATTTAAATACACAAACAAAAACGGAAAAATCTCGAGCAAATCGAAAGAAACCAGCTTTTTTGAAATCGCAAAAGGAAACGGAATTTCAGAAAACGGAAATCAATTTTTTGAGAAGCAAATTTTTTTAACTCAGACTGAAACCGACGAAAAAATCGCAGAGATAATCGGGCTGAACGTTGATGAATTCGCGCAAATTGTGCTTCTGCCGCAGGGAGAATTCGCGGAATTTCTTCATCAAAACTCAAAACAGCGCGCCGAAACGCTAAAAACTTTGTTTCCAGTCGATTTTTATTCAAAGATAACCGAAAAAATCTCTGACAAAACGAAAAATGCTCAGGAAAATTTGAAACTTTTGAACGCAAAAATTCAGGCGATTGAAAACGGAAGAAATTTTTCAGACGCGGAAAATCTTCTTAAAAATCTGCAAGGCGAAATCGAAAATCTTGAAAAAAAAGAAGCGGAAAATCAGGAAAATCAAAAAAATCTCGCGGCGGAAAAAACGAATCTTGAGCATGAACTGAAAGATGCAAAGGAATTTGAGCAAAACAAAAAATCGCTCCAGACGCTTTTGGAAAAGCAAAATTATTATGAAAATCTCCTGAAAAAAATCGAAAAAGCGGAAAAAGCGCTTGAATTAAAAGAATTTATAAGCGCGTTCAACTTTGCGTCTCTTGCGAAAAATCAGGCGCAAAACGATTTGCAAAATGCGGAAAACGAGCAAAAAACGGCGCAGGAAAATTTTGAAAAGCTCGAAAATCAAAAAAACGAAATGCAAAATCTTTCCGAAAAAAACAAAAACGACAGCGGAAATCTTCAGGTTCTGAACGAAAAAATCGCCGGGGCAAAGGAACTCCCGCTCTGGATTCAAAAAGAAAAAAATGCCGAAACCGAAAAATCAGCGCAAGAAAAAAATCTTGAGGAAATAAAATCAAAAATCTCAGAGGAAAAATCAAAACTCGGCGGAAAAACCGCGCTCGAGCTTTCAAGCGAGACAAATGAAAAGCTCGCGGATTTAAGAAAAAGTCACTTGGAACTTCAAAACGAGGCAGAAAACTGCAAAAAACGCGACAGATATATAGAAGAAAAATCGCAAGCGGAAAAAGATTTAGCGGAACAAAAGCAAAATCTTGAAAAAGAAAAGCAAAAACTTGAACGGACAAACGCGACAATCAAGGAGCTTGAAGAAAAAAAATCGGCGCAGGAGCTAAAAAATCAGGCCTATTCGGTCTCAGTTTTCCTGAAAAAAAACGCGCCTTGCCCGGTTTGCGGCTCGGTTGAACATCCAAATCCAGCGGAAAAGCCGACTGGACTTTTGGATTACAGCGAGCAAATCAAAACTTTGCAGGAAAATCTTGGCTCGATTCAAACTTCGATAAATCTTTTCACGGGCGAAATTTCAAAATTTTCTGTAAAATTTGAAAACGCGAAAAATCAGATTGAAGAAATCAAGACGAGCCGAAAAACGAATGAAGTTGAAGCGGAGCTTGAAAAAAAGTCGGCGGAAATCAAAAATCTTGAAATCGAGCTGAAAAATATTCAGGAAACCGGGAAAAAAATCTCCGAATTTGAAAATCTTGAAGAAAATTTAAAGGAAAAACTGGCGGAAACTGAAAAAATTTATCTTGAAGCAAAGGCAAAACGAGAGAATCTTGAGAAAATGCTCGGCGAGCCGCTTGAAAATGTAATTTCAAAACGAAATTCTCTTCAGGAAACTCTCCAAGAAAACACGAAAATTTTTGAGAAATGGGAAGAAAAATTCAAAATCTCAGAGACAAAAAAAGAAAAATCCAAGACAAAGCTCGAAGAATGTCAGAAAAATTTTGGCTCGGCAAAGGAAAAACTGGCGGCAGCGGAGAAAATTCTGAGCGAAAAAATTGAAAAATCAGTTTTTGAAACTCTAGAAGAAGCAAAATCCGCGTCTGCCGAAAGCGAAAAAATTGAATCCGCAAGAAAATTTTACAACGATTACCGCGCGGAGCTAAAAGCGGCGCAAGCGGCTGTGAAAAACGGCGAAAGCAAAAATCTTGACCTTTCTGAAAATATCCAGAAAAAATTCGAGGAATTAAAAACGGCGGAAAACCAGCTTTTAAAAGAATACGAAGAAAACCGAAAAATTCTGAACGAAAAAAAGGCTGAGCAGGCGAATCTTAAAAGCGATTTTTCAAAACTCAAAGCCGCGAAAAGCGATTTTGAAAAAAAGGAAAAAGAAATCGCGCCGCTTCAAAAGCTGAATGACGACTTGTCAGGGAAAAATCCTAAGAAAATCCGCTTTGAAGCTTGGGCGCTCGCAATGTATTTTGAGCAGGTTGTCTCGTTCGCGTCAAAAAGATTTTTTGAAATTTCAGACGGAAGATTTTCTTTTGAGCTTAAAAAAGACGAAAATCCGTCAGGAAACGGCTTTAAAGGCTTGGACTTGCAGGTTTTCGACAGCCACACTGGAAAATTTTCAGACCCGGCGGAGCTTTCCGGCGGCGAAACTTTTGAGGCGAGCATCAGCCTTGCGCTTGCGATGACGGACGTTGTGCAGAATTCAAGCGGCGGAATCCAGCTGGACTCGCTTTTTATCGATGAAGGATTCGGCACGCTCGACCCGGAAACACTCGAAAAAGCAATGTCGGTTCTTACGGAGCTCGGCGAGACAAAAATGATTGGAATGATTAGCCACGTAAGCGAAATGGAAGATTTTCCCGACATAAAGTCGAGCATAAAAGTGAACAAGACAAACGCAGGCTCGACAGTGGAGATTTTTAACTGATTTCAAAATCGCGCAAAAGATGATGATTTTTTTTGAATTAAGTTCAGTTTTGATTCTGAGCAGAAAAGCCGTTCTGGATTTGCCAAAAAATCAAAAAAGTGGACAAAAATGAACGCGTCCGAGTTCAGCATGACGGAAAAAATATCACGGACAAAAAAAGCGTGGAAATTTCGCCTGTCGTCAGATAAACGAAATCTCCACGCCGCTAAAATTTCAGATGAATGTAAAAAAATTATGCGCCCATTCCTCCGTCAACGCCGATAACCTGCGCTGTGATGTAAGAGCTTAAGTCGCTTGCAAGGAACAAAGCCGCATTCGCGATGTCTTCTGGGGTTCCTGCGCGCTTGAGCGGGATTTTTTCAATCATCGCTTTCTGCAAGTCCTCTTTCAAGACTTTTGTCATATCTGTCGCGATAAAACCCGGAGCAATCGCGTTTACACGCACTCCGCGCCCACCAACTTCCTGCGCCAAAGACTTTGAATAAGCAATCAAGCCGCCTTTTGAAGCCGCATAGTTCACCTGACCGCCGTTTCCATGGATTCCGACAATCGAAGACATATTGATGATTGAGCCGGCGCGCTTTCTAATCATATCGTTTGAGACAATCTGGCAAATCAAGAAAGCTGAAGTCAAGTTGATTCTAAGAACATCGTCCCAGTCAGCTTTTTTCATTCTGAACGAAAGGCCGTCGCGTGTGATTCCTGCGTTGTTCACAAGAACATCAAATCCGCCAGCCTCAGCCAAAGCAGCTTTTACAACTTCTGTAACCTGCTCGGCGTTTCCGACATCAGCATAAATTTCGTGGAAAGCGACACCGTTTTCTTTTGCGAGAGCTTCAAGCTCCTCTTTTGCCGCGCTCGGCTTTGAGCAAAGCCCCCAGACTTCCGCGCCGTTTTTAAGATAAGCCTCAACAATTCCGCGTCCGATTCCCCGGGAAGAGCCTGTAACAAGAGCTTTTTTATTTTCAAGCAATTTCATAGTTTTTCCTTTTTAAAGCCAGCAAATGCTTTGATTTTGGCTTTTAGATTTTTCTAGCAAACATTGCCAGCAAGATGGCTGGCCTGCGAGCTTTCACGCGCTAGGGATAGAAGTGGTTGCGAGAGCAAGTGCGAAGCACCGGAGCGCAAGCGCAGCCACGGATAGCCCGACGGCGAAGCCGGAGCGCCCGATAAGATAAAAATATCAGACGAAAACACCGGCTTGTAAATGCAATTTTTGAGATTAAAGAGCCGCCAAAGTTTCCTGAGAATTTACCGGGGAAGCTGCAAGGCTTGCTCCGAATTCTGTCTGTCCCCAAAGTCCGCTCAAAACTTTTCCAGGTCCGACCTCGTAAACAGACCAGTTTTCAGTTCCGCCCTCAACAGAGATGATGTTTGCGAGAACTGCTTCCTCGTCTGTCCACAAAACCGGGTGAGTCAGATGCAGAACCGCGCTTGATTTTGCCTCTTCGCCGTGCGCGACTTCTTTTCCTGTAACATTCGAGAAAAGATGGATTTTCGGGTCGTTGAATTTCACGTCTTTCAAGACTTTTTCAAGCTCGTCGGCCGCTTCCTGCATAAGAGGACAATGGAAAGGGCCTGCAACGCGAAGCCTTACTGCGCGGCGCGCGCCAGCTTCCTTGGCTTTTTCCTCAGCCTGAGTCAAAGCGTCGAAAGTTCCTGAAATTACAGTCTGCTTGACGCTGTTCATATTCGCAGCGTAAGCGTCTTTTATGCTTTTTGCAATCTCAACTACTTTTTCAGGCTCAAGACCAAGAATCGCGCTCATTCCCGGAGCGTGTCCCTCGTTCTCAGCGGCGATTTTCTCGCAGACTTTCTGCATAATCAGACCGCGCTGGCGGACAACTTTGATAACGTCCTCAAAACTCAAAACGCCGGCCGCATACAAAGCAGGAAATTCTCCGAGAGAAAATCCCATCACCGCGCTCGGCTCGATTCCTTTGTCCTTCAAAGCCGCCATTGTCGCGATGCTCGCTGTTGTAATCGCAATCTGTGAGTTGTCAGAACGGCTAAGCTCTTCCGCGCTGCTTTCCCACATCAATTTTTTCATATCAAGTCCGATGAGCGAAGAAACATCATCAATCACTTTTTCTGCTGATTTCGAATTTTCCGCAACATCTTTCAACATTCCCGAAGCCTGCGCTCCCTGTCCTGGAAACAAAAATGCGTATTTTTTTGCCATAGTTTTCTCCATTTTGACAAGATTTATTTCGACAAAAACCGAAAAAATGTCATTTTCAATATAAAAACATCTTACAAGAATGTAAACGAAAGTTCAATCTTTTTTTGGACGAAGTTTTTCTTGAGCAGCCAGCGCGGAAATTGCCCGCAAAAGCCCGGCAAAAGCCGGTTACAAGCCCAGCTTTCCGCAGTTCCGCTTCCGCTCCATTATTTTTCTTGTCTTCATTTTCAACGAGGCCTATTTTCCCCTTTGCGCCCGCACGGATGCGGGAATTATGCAAAGAGAGAAAATACTTTCCTGCTTTCAGTCCCGCTACATTTTCTCGTTGGAATAAAAATCACAAGGATGTGATTTTTATTCTTGAAAAAGCGGATAACATTCAAATCCTGCCGTTTTCAGCTGCTTTCCAATCGAGTTTTCTTTGTTTTCGCGCACAACAACAAGATAATATGTTGTTCCGCTCGGGCGAATTTCCGTTTCAATCTCAGGGCTGAATCCTTTTTCCTTGATTTTATCACAAAGGCTTTGCGCGTTCGCCTTGTCGCGGAAAAGCCCGAGCTGCTGCTTCACAATTTTTTCACTTGAATTTCCGTTATTTTTTGAAGAATCAGCTTCTTTAGAATCATCTTTGAGATTTTGACTTTCGCCTTTTGCCGCATTTTCATTCTTTCCAATGTCCAAATCAGGAATGTCAGAGCCGCTCCGGGGAACAAAATACCAGAAAGGCGACGGCAAAACCTGAATTTCGCCTTTCACGACTGCGGCTTCCATGCTTTTCGGAAATTCCTTTTTTAGGCGGATTGAATATTCTTCGGAACCTGTCAAATGCCAAAGCGTAAGCAAAACCGAAGGACAGACGCTTTTCATCGAATCCAAAGTTGAATATGTCTTTAAAATTGCGAGAGCCTCTTTTGTCTCGTCGCTTGAATTCGCCTTGCAAAGCAAGCTCCACTGCTCGTAAAGCTTCAAATGCGCCACAACGTCATCTTCCTTTGAATTCCGCACCGAAGAATTTAAGTAGCTGTCCGCCGTTGAATAATCTCCCGCGCTCAAGGCGCAGCGGATTGCGTCAATCACAAGCTGGGCGGAGCTTCTGTTCGGAATTCCTGCCGGCATTTTCGCGCTTCCGCTGATTCCTGCCGCAGCGGCGTAATGTTTTTGCGCGTCAGAATAATTTCCGAGCTGCTCTTCAATTCCTGCCAGAATCGTTAAAGTCGCCCGCTTTTCTGCGGCTACGGTCATCAAGTCAGAAGTTTTTTTTAGATAAGAAACCGCTTCTTCCAAGGATTTTTTGTTTGTTGCGGCAGTCAGCGCGCCTTTCGCAGTCGTTCCAGTTGAAACAGCAGAAGATTTTGCGTTTTGCGCAAAGACCGGCTGAAAAAAATCAGAACAAGCAAAAATGACAAAAATAAAGAAAATTCCGCGTCTCATAAATTTCATAAAGTCTAAAGTCCAAAAGCCTTGGAAACCAAATCCGAAAGAACGCCCAAATCAAGCGGCTTTTTCAAAAAATTCGCGACCCCAAGCTCTTTCACTTTTTTCTCGGTTTCAGGGTCTTCAAGCGCAGTCACAACAATGATTTCAGGATTTCCGTAACGCTCGCTCCCGAAAATTCTCCGGCACAAGTCAAATCCGTCGATTCCGGGAAGATTCAAGTCCAAAATAAAGCAAGAAGGCCGTTTTTCAGACATCAGCGAGCCGGCCTCAAATCCGTCGAAAGCCTGATAAATTTCAGAGTCGGGAATTTTCTTTCCGATAAATTTCGCAATCACAGAATTCAGCCCTTTGTCGTCGTCAACAATCAAAAGAGTTTTTTCCACAAATTTCGACTTGCAAAGCGAAAGCAAATTTTCAGGAATCTGCATTTTCCGCTGCTTCATAAACGCAGCCAAGTCATCAGGATAAATTCTGAACTGCCCGCCGGGAGTTTTAAAAGCCTTCAGATAGCCGTTGTTAATCCAGTTAATCGCAGTCTGATTCACAACGCCGCAAATATTTGAAACTTCAAGAGCCGAAAAAACAACCGCCTTGTCATCATTCTGCTGCATAATTGTCCTCCGACCTTAAAACTTTCTGAATCATATTATATGAAAAACCGCTTTGTGCCAAAGATTTTAGTATTTTTTCAGATGATTTTCCCTGCTTCACGCATTTTTTGTAGGCTTTTCGGCAAAGCTCGATTTCAGGATTCTGCTCAAGATACTCGTTTATCGCCTTTTCCGCCACGGATTTTTTGACTCCGCGCGAAAGCAAATCGTTCATCAGACGGATTTTTCCCTGAGATTTCAGCGAGCAGTGGCTTCTAACCCAAAGAGACGCGTAACGCTCATCGCTCAGGAAATTCCTTTTTTCAAGATAATCGAGAGCCGCCGAAATGTCTTCCTTGCAAAAATCTTTTTGAGCCAGTTTTTTTTCAAGCGAAGCCCTGCACTGCTCGGTTCTCGCAAGGGAATTCAACGCCTTTATAACAGCGGCTTTCACATTTTCTGTCAGAGGATTTTCTTCAAAAGGACTTTCCGAAAAATGATTTTCTGAAAAAGAATTTTCAGAATCATCAAGACTGTTTTCCATAAAATTATTCTACACCGAAAATGACTTTTTTGATTCAAGGAAAGTGAAAATTATCAAATCCAATATCAAATCCCAAAAAGTCTTTAAAGACAAAAAAAGCCAGCATTTCTGCTGACTTTCTTGTTTCCCAAAAGAAACGCAAGACAAAAATATGAACTAGCGTTTTGAGAACTGGAAGCGACGGCGAGCACCGCGCTGACCATACTTCTTTCTTTCAACCATGCGGCTGTCGCGTGTAAGGAAGCCGTTTGATTTCAAAGAAGCGCGTGTATCAGGGTCAACCTGAAGGAGAGCGCGTGAAAGACCGTGAAGGCAAGCCGCAGCCTGACCTTTCAGTCCGCCGCCCTGAACGTTAATCAGAACGTCATATTTGTTCTCGTATTTTGTTACGAAAAGCGCCTGATGAACTGTGCGAACCATAGCTTCTGTTGGGAAGTATTCAGCAACATCTTTTCCGTTTACAACGATTTTTCCAGAGCCTTCACGAACGAAAACGCGGGCAACTGAAGTCTTTCTTCTACCTGTTCCGATTGCAATGTTTTTTACTGCCATGACCGACTCCTATTACAACTCAATTACTTTTGGGTTCTGTGAAGCATGCGGATGCTCTGAACCAGCATAGATTTTTACATTGCCAATAAGCTTGCGTCCGAGACGGTTGTGAGGCAACATACCAGCAATTGTGCGAGAAAGAGGATCTGTAGGGTGCTTTGCAAGCAATGTCTCGAATGAGTAGCTGCGAAGACCGCCTACGAAACCTGTGTAGTGGCGATAAAGCATATCTGTTCTCTTGTTTCCAGAAACAGCAATTTTTTCAGCGTTGATGATTACAACGAAATCGCCCATTGCCTGGTTTGGTGTAAATGTAGCCTTGTTCTTTCCACGAAGAATTGCAGCAACTTTAGCTGCAACGCGTCCAAGCGGTTTTCCCGCAGCATCGATAATGTACCAGTCGCGTTTCTGGTCTTTTTCATTTACGAAAATGGTTTTCATATATCTAACCTTGATTATAAAAAATTCTTTTGCAGATTTTTGATTTGCATCTTCAAAAAACCGCAGAAACGAACGATGAGCAGTCGTCCGCAATGAATTCGGGGACTAGAATAATAAATTTTTTATGATTCTTCGTCAAGATTTTTTGGCTTCTTCTTCCGCTTTTCTGGCTTCCTCTTCCTCAAGCTTAGCCTCGCGGCGGTCGTTCATATCTGCAAGCCCGATAAAAATCGCAAAAATCCCAAAAAGCACCGCGAGAACCGGCAAAGCTCCTTTCAAGACAAAAATAATCTGGCTTCCCCAGCCGAGTCCGAAAGGCAAAGCCGCAAAAATCGAAAACGCGAGCAAAAACGCGCCGAAAAGAATCGCAAACATTTAGTTCTCCATATAAATTCAGATTGTCAAAATTAAGATTAAAAAAAAATCAAAACAAAAAACGCTCCGCAAAAAGAATCATGCGAAACATCATCATCTAATTTTTATAAAAAATCTGTTCCAAAATCAAGGTCAAAAATGATATAGTCGTTTCTATGCTTTCTAGTGAAAATTTTCATAAGGCGTTGAAACTCACTTCGCCGATTTTTTTCGGGTATATCGCGATTGGAATTCCGTTCGGGCTTATGGTCGTGAGCGCGGGATTTCCGTGGTGGCTCGCTCCGCTGATGAGCATTGTGATTTATTCCGGCACAGCGCAGTATCTTGGAGTCGCAGTTTTCGCGTCGGGAGTCGCTGACGGCGGAAACTACACGGCGGTCTTAATCTCGCTTTTGGGAATAGAATTTTTTGTCGGTCTAAGGCAGATTTTCTACAGTCTTTCTTTCATAAAAAAATACTCGGGAACAGGAAAATGGAAAATTCCGCTGATTTTCACTTTGAGCGACGAGACTTACGCGCTGATTGCTGAGGCAAAAGTTCCAGAAAATGCAAAAAAAGGCGATTTTTACGCTGCAATCTCGATTCTTGACTTTGGCTACTGGTTTTTAGGAACTGTGATTGGCGCGCTTGCAGGCCAGCTGATTCCGGCAGGCTATCTTGACGGCGTTGACTTTGCACTGACCGCGCTTTTTATTGTCCTGATGATTAACCAGATTCGTTCGTCAAAAGACTTTGTTCCGACCGCAACAGGACTTGCGACCTGCTTTATCGCTATAACTCTTTCCTATATCAATGTGAACGGACACGCGATTTTGCCTTCGCAGAATATTATTCTCGTTGGGCTTTCGCTCGGAATCGCGGCAATTATCTTTATAAAAGGCGTTTTCGGAAAAAAAGAAGCGAAATCTGAAAAATCAGAATCAGGAGAAACAAAATGAAATTTACAGTCCTGGAAGCTGTGATTGCGACTTTTTGCGTGGGCGCGCTGATTTTCGCGCTTAGAGTTCTGCCTTTCGTGATTTTCGGAAAAAGAAAAACTCCGGCATTTTTCGGCTTCATCGAGAAATTTATTCCGGCGATTTCAATCGCGGTTCTCTTTCTCGCCTGCTTCAAGGAAAAAACAACGGATTTAATCTTCAAGAACGGCGAGGGTTTTTCATCAGCCTTGGGAGCGGCTCCTGCGGCAATCGCCTCGCTTGCAACCGCGATTCTTCACATATGGAAGAAAAACGCGATGATTAGCATTTTCGGCGGCACAATCGTTTATATGGCGCTGAATTATTTTTTATAATTTTTACAAAAACTTATAGACAATTTCAGGCAATGAAACTAATTTAATTAGACTTATGAAAAGACGTTACGACCATGGTCCTTTTTTGCAAAAGGGCTGTAACTAAAACAACTATAGAGGTTGCAAATTGAAAGGCAGTCAAGTTTCCATCAATCACCTGAACAAAAGCTTCGGTGATTTTGTCGCTCTCGACAACATTGATTTTACAATCAAGCCGGGAGAATTTTTTACTTTGCTTGGTCCTTCCGGATGTGGAAAAACAACACTTTTGAGAATTTTGGCAGGATTTGAGTTTCCTGATGACGGCGCAGTTCTTTTTGACGACAAAGATGTTACTCCGCTTCCTCCAAACAAGCGACATTCAAACACAGTTTTCCAGAACTACGCGCTTTTTCCCCATCTTTCGGTTTATGAAAATGTCGCGTTTCCGCTAAGGCTCAGAAAACTGGACAAAAAGACAATCGATGAGAAAGTAAAAGAATACGTTCATCTTGTGGAACTTGACGAGCATATCTGGAAAAAGCCGAACCAGCTTTCAGGCGGCCAGAGGCAGAGAGTCGCGATTGCGCGCGCTCTTATCAACGAGCCGAAAGTTCTTCTTCTTGACGAGCCTCTTTCAGCTCTTGACGCAAAGCTCCGCTCGAATCTTCTTGTCGAGCTGGACAAGCTTCACGATAAAATTGGAATCACATTTATTTTCGTGACCCACGACCAAAGCGAGGCTCTTGCAGTCTCAGACAGAATCGCGGTTATGAACAAAGGGCACGTTCTCCAAGTCGGAACGCCTTACGAGATTTACGAGTCTCCAGCAACGCAGTTTGTGGCGCAGTTTATCGGCGAGACAAATCTCTTTGAGTCGACAGTCGTGAACTGCGAAAGCTACAAGGCAAAATCCGGCGAGGAATATATGGTGACGCTCCACACGCCTGCTCTTGGGATTCAGGCCGAGCTTAAAGGAGACACTGCCGCAACGAGAGAGGAAGACAAAAACATTCTTGTTACGGACTATGAGCATACAGACGAAGGGCAGAAAATCGCGTTCACAGTCCGCCCGGAAAAAATCAGAATCACGCTCGAGGAGCCTGCGTTCGGCGGAAGACGCGACATCAATGTTTTCAAGGGAGTTGTCGAAGAGCCTGTCTACACAGGTTTCCAGTCAAAATTCTATGTGAAGCTCGAGAACGGAACAATCGTGAAAGTTTTCAAGCAGCATCAGAATTATCTTGATGAAGGTCCGGAGATTCAGTGGAAAGACACGGTTTACATCTCCTGGTCGGCGGAAGACGGCTACATCGTTGAGGACATCGAAAAATAATGAAAGAAAAAAAAATCAAGCCAATAAAGAAAGCCAATCCAGGCCCGTTCTACAGCTGGCCGATGGGAATCTGGTTTTCCGTGTTCTTTATCGTTCCGCTTGCGATAATCGTGGCGTACTCGTTTATGAAGCGCGATATGTTCGGCGGCGTAATCCATCAGTTCAGCCTCGACGCTTACAAGCAGATGTTCTCGAAAGACTACGGAATGATTTTTTTCAGGACATTGTGGATGACCTGCGTGGCGACGGCAATTTCAATCATAATCGCCTTGCCTTGCGGATACGCGATTGCCCGGAGCAAGCATCAGACGCTTCTCCTTGTTCTCGTAATCGTTCCGTTCCTGACAAACTCGCTTATCAGAATTTTCGCATGGATGACGATTCTCGGAGAAAACGGGAACCTGAACGGATTTCTTGAATTCCTGACGAAAATCTTCTTTTTTGTTGCAAGAAACGAGAACGGAGTTTTCACGCCGCACAGATTCATGATGACAAAAGGCGCGGTAATTCTCGTGAGCATTTATATGTATCTTCCTTACGCGATTCTGCCGATTTTCACTTCGATTGACCGCTTTGACTTTACGCTTCTTGAAGCCGCGCGTGACTTGGGAGCCACAAAACCGCAGTCTATGTTCAAAGTCTTGATTCCAGGCGTAAAAAGCGGAATCATCAGCGCGCTGATTTTCACTTTCATTCCGATTTTCGGAAACTACACAGTTCCGCAGCTTGTCGGCTCAACCGAAAGCTATATGCTCGGAAACATCATCATGGATCAGATTAACAAGGCGAGAAATCTTCCGCTGGCTTCCGCGTTCAGCGTTGTTCTTACCGCAGTGAGCATGGTCGCGATTCTTTTTATGATTTCATCTGACAAAAAAGACGCAAGCCTGAAAAACATGAGAAAATAGGAAAAACAAATGGACTTTCTTGTTTCTGTAATTTTAGCGATTTTAAGAAAAAATCCGCTCTCAAAAACCGAATCAAACAAGCACGCGAAACGCAACTGGAAACGGCACGGAAGAAGATTCAGCCTTTCAAACACAGTTCTCGCGCTCTCGCTCGCTTTTCTTTTCATTCCGCTTTTCGTGATTGTTTTTTACTCATTCAACGAGTCGAAAAGCTCGAATTTCACGAGATTCTCGCTCGTCTGGTATGAGGAGCTTTTCTTCCATTCAGGCAGGCTCTGGCTCGCATTGTTCTACAGCATGGTCGTTGCGGTTGTGTCTGCGGTAATCTCCACGATTTTGGGAAGCCTTGCCGCAATCGGAAACAGCTGGTACAAGTTCTTTGGTCGGAGCTATATTCAGTCGGTGAGCTTCTTGCCGATGGTTCTGCCGGAGGTAATCATGGGCGTCTCGCTTCTGATTTTTCTGAGCGGAGTCCATATGAACTTGGGGCTTGGCACAATAATTATCGCGCACACGACTTTCTGCCTGCCGTTCGTCTATCTTATGGTAAGCGCACGCGTTGACGAGTTTGACTATTCGATAATCGAAGCCGCGCACGACTTGGGCGCAAACGAGAAGCAGACGCTCTTCAAGGTGATAATTCCTGCGATTATGCCGGGAATCATGAGCGGATTTATGATGAGCATAACGATGTCGATTGAAGACTTTGTAATCACATCGCTTGTGAACGGACACGTCGAGACGCTTCCAATCTATGTCTACAATATGATTCGCCACGGAGTAAGCCCGGTAATCAACGCGCTTTCATTCGTCCTGATTCTCATCATCTGCCTGCTCGCAGGTCTCCTTAGAAAAAGCCTGAAAGGATTTGCCGCCGCGCATTGATTTTTTATGACTAAAATCATTATCATTATGGTATGAAAAATCTTAGGATAAAAGTCCCAGTGTATTTGCTGGGACTTTTTATTATGACGGTCGGCGTTGCTCTTTCCGTAAAGTCGAATCTCGGAGTCTCGCCTGTAAGCTCAATTCCATACACAATGACGCGCGTTTGGGGAATCGAGATGGGAAACGCTACAATAATTTTCCACTGCGCGCTTGTTTTTATCCAGCTTCTGATTCTGAGAAAAAAATTCTCGCCGCTTATTCTGCTTCAAATTCCGGTTGGAATCATCTTTGGAAAATTCACGACATTCTGCAACTATCTCGCATCTTTTTTTCCGACTCCAGACAACTTGATTCTGCGTCTCGCGCTTTCGCTCGCAAGCTGCTTTATCGTCGCATTCGGGATTTTCTGGTACGTTCCGGCAAACTTAGTGCCGCTCGCAGGCGAAGGGTGCATGGGCGCGATTTCTGAAACCGCAAAAATCGAATTCGCAAAAGTAAAAATCGCGTTCGACTGCACAATGGTCGCAGTCTCGTGCATAACCTGCCTGACTGCCCTAAGAAACTTCGGAAGCGTAGGCGTTGGAACTGTGATTGCGGCTGTTCTAGTCGGCGTGATTCTAGGCTTTTTAGTGCGCAAATTCGGCAAAGCAAGAGACAGATTCTTAGGAAACGCTGAAAAATAGAAAAACGTATCGGAGAGGAAAATCAAAATGATATGCGGCACACCTAAAAGGAATTTGCACATAAAAACGGAAGGGGAACAGATTGCATTTTTCTTCCGCGCATTTTCCGCAAGCTCTGACTGCACTTTCCGTGCCGCTTGTTCCTCATTACGTATTTTCCTTTACCCCAATTTCCATTTAGATTTTCCCTGCCCAACGCCATTTCTAAGAAAATGCAAATACATTTTCTTAGCCTCGTCTGCTTTCTGAGAAAATACAAATGTAAATTCGCTGACAAAACGCTTTTTCAATCAATTTCAGTTTGCAAATTGTCCGCCCAACACGTTTTCTGATAAAATGCAAATATAAATTACCAGAAATGAAATAAAGTATGAGAAAATGCAAATATTCATAGCTCAAAAATGCATTTTCCCGGCAAAAAATATTTCCGCACGGCAAAAAAAACATATTTTATGCGAATTCGAATTTCTGCAAGACCTGCAAAAGCAGCTTTTCAGGAAAAAAATATTTCCGCACAAGTCAAAAAAAGCATATTTCCAAGTGATTTTCCCAATAATCAACGCGAATCTATCGCATTTTGCCTGTCTACGAGTTTTTGCTTCTTGTTCCATTTTTCTTGCCCTGTACCCTTGCCCCCCATTCCATGTCCCTCTTCCCGCTTCTTCCCAAAAAATCAAGAAAATTTTCCAAATCATATTGATTAAAATTTTGCATTAAAGTAAAAAAATAAATGTGTTTCACAATGGCGGTTCAAATGAGGAACTGCCATATTTTTTCTATTTTGGAGCTAAGCGTTATGAAAATCGCCTCTAAAATTACTTGCGCGGCATTTGGATTTGCCGTGCTTTTGGGTCTTGCATCGTGCAACGAAAAATCTTCACGAAAGACATTGAACATCTACACTTGGACTTATTACGCTCCAACAGAAGTAATCGCCGATTTCGAGCAGAAATTCGACTGCAAGGTGATTGTATCTGAATACGACTCAAACGAGACGATGTTCAACAAGCTGATTAACGGCGGAGCGAAAAGCTTTGACATTGTTTTTCCGTCGCAGGACTACGTTTCAATCATGATGAAGCGCGGAATGTTGCAGCCAATCGACCAGAGCAAATTCACAAACCGGGACAAAATCAATCCGAAAATCTTAGAGAAGACAACTTACGACCCGAATATGACTTACGCGGTTCCGTATTATTTCGGAGCGGCTGGAATCTCTGTGAACAAGAAAAAAGTTCCGGGCGGAAACTACGAGCGCTCATGGAACATTTTTGCCGACCCGCAGTTCAAAGGACACGCGACAATGATGGACGACTACCGCGAAGTAATCGGAGACGCGCTCAAATTCAAGGGCTACAGCGTTTCAACGTTGAACGAGAGCGAAATTTCAGAAGCGACAGAATACATCAAATCAAGCTGGCTTCCAAATATCGTTAAATTTGACGCGGAAGGATTCGGAAAAGACTTTGCGCGCGGAGACTTGTGGCTTTGCCAGGGCTACGCGGAAGTAATCTACGGCGAGGTTCCAGAGGAAGAATGGGAAAGCACAATCGACTTCTGGATTCCTGAAAACGGCGGACCATCTTACGTTGACTCAATGTGCATTCTCAAAGACTCAAAGAACGCGGAGCTTGCGTCTGAGTTCATCAACTTTATCCACAATCCTGAAAACTACGCGAAATTCCTCGACTTTTTCCGCTTTCCAGACTACGTGAATCTCGAGGCTGAAAATTTCCGCACAACAACGCCGATGTATCCTGCAAGCGCGCTTGAAAACTGCGAGCTTAAAAACGACGTTGGCGAGGCTCTCGACCTTTACTACAGCAAGTGGGAAAAACTCCGCCTCGGATACTAATCAGCAAAAAATTAGCAATCGGCAATAAAGAACGGGGCGTTCCAGCGAAGCCGACTAAAGCCAGCTTCGCCGTCGGATGATTCGCGATTCCGCTATTCGGCTTCATTGCCTGCGGAAATCGCAATTCGTGCCCGACAGCATGCCTGCATGCCTCTCCTAACACAAAATTATCAGCTGCCAAAAACAATTTTATTCATCAAAAATAATTTTTGGCAGTTTCCCCCGCACACTTTCTTTTCCGAAATTTTTTCAATAAAATCAAATCGATTATGAAAAGATTTTCGTTTTTCCTGCTAATTTTATCGCTGACTTTTTTTTCCGTTTTTTCACAAAATTCCACACTTCAGCAAAGTCGAAAAATTTTAGATTCAGAATCTAACGACTCGAAATCACAAAATTCCAAATCGTCAGATTCAGAGCCGAAAATTTTAAGATTCAAATACAAAAAAGGAGACAGATACAGGATTCTCTCAACAGTGAACGAAGACGTAAAAGTAAACGGAATCAAAAATCACTCGACGCAAATAGTGAACCGCGTTTCTGTAAAAATCACCGACGCTGACCAAAACGGGCGCGGAAAGCACGAGGCGACTTTTATGACAACCGAAAGCTCTGTTCAGGAAGGAACGCGCCAGACGCTTCATTTTGGCGAGGAATACGAAAGCAAATTCTGGCGCGACACAAAAGGCGTTTATGAAATCACGGACGAATATTTTATGCCGGTTGTGCGCGATGTTCCGCTTTTCAGCGAAAATCCTGTAAAGCCCGGCGACGAATGGACTGCACAGGGGCACGAAGCCCACGACCTTCGGAAAACATTCGATATGGAAAAGCCTTTCAAAGTTCCGTTCACGGCAAAATACACTTATCTCCGCGATGAAAAAGGCGTTTCAAGCGACACGGCAAAGTCAGAGAAAACTTTTCAGGTCATCAGCTGCCGCTACAATCTCTTTTTTGAAAGTCCTGTTCCAACCGATTTATCAAAAATCACAGCGGACTTTCCTGTAACAACGATGGGCTATTCAAACCAGACGATTTACTGGGACAACGAAAAAGGCCAGATTGACCATTACACAGAAGATTTCAGGATTGTTCTGGAGACTTATCTCGGCGACACTTACGATTTTACAGGAACTGCGCATGCGGAAGTTACGGAATTTGAGCGCGCGGCAACACAAGAAAAAGTGCGCGAAGTTCAGCAGAAAATCGAGGAGCTGAAAATTGAAGATGTGAAAGTCGAGCAGGACGACAAAGGCTTGAAACTTTCGCTTGAAAATTTGCAGTTCAAGCCGAATTCAACGGAGCTTGAAGAAAACGAGCAGGAAAAACTCGAAAAAATCGCCCAGATAGTCTCAAATTTTCACAATGACCTTTTGATTTCCGGACACACCGCAAAAGTCGGAACGCCTGAAAGCTGCCAGACTTTAAGCGAGGAGCGCGCGGACTCGGTCGCAAGATTCTTAATTGAAAAAGGAATCCGCGACAAATATCACATTTTCACGCAAGGATTCGGCGCGAAAATTCCTGTAGCCACAAACGAGACAGCCGAAGGAAGAAGCCGAAACCGCCGCGTTGAAATCACGATTTTGGATGAATGATTTACTGCAAAATTTTTCTTATTTTTTCGCCGTAACGCAACTTGAGCTTATCAAAAATATAATCTTCTGATATTTCGCTTGCCGAAGCAATTTTTGAAATTGCTTTTTTCAAGTACCTGATTTTGCTTTTTCGGAATATAAAAGTTCTAAAATAAAAAAACAAAATCAACACGAGATGAGAAAACGTAAAAAAACCGCCTGTTTCTAAAACGAATTCGATTTTCGCAATTTAGGAACAGGCGGAAGTTTTTGAATATTTAGATTGGGTTAAAAATATTTATAAATAATACCAAACTTCATATTCAAGATTTTTAGGAAGATAATAGATTTTATCAGTTTGCCCATCAGAAGATTTTGATTTTGCAGTTATATTCTGCGACATTGTATAACTTTTTTTATGTGTTGGCTGTTTTACCCCAAATTCTACAAAAGAACACAATTCATTTCCACCTTTGTCAGAATAAGTAGAATTTGTCTTTGAAAAATAATGACCAGTATATTTTTTTACACCATACGTATTATTACCATTATCCAAACTTTCATATTTATGCACAATATAGTAAGTTTCATTTGCCTCTAAATTATACGAATAATGCGTTACAAGTTTTTCATCTCCATCATCACCAGAACTAGAACCGCCGTCGCTAGAACACGAAATAAGCACACCGCTCAAAAGCAATAGAAAAATCAAAAATAAGCTGATTTTCTTCATAAAAACATCTCCTATAAATGACAAAAAATTTTGTCATTTTCTTAATAATATTTCTTAGATTATAAGTCAGAAACATCTAAAATTCAATTATTCTATTACTTTTCTGCGATTTTTTTATGATTTCATCAATTTTTGATTATCTTTGTTGCAAATCATTTTTCCATAACGGCTTTTGCAAGCTGGTCGGCGCAGCTTGTGTTTTTTGAGCCGCAAAGATTTCCAAGCAGCTTTTCGGAAATTTCTTCGGCCTTCATTCCCTCGCAGAGTTTTGAAATCGCTTTTAAGTTTCCGTTGCATCCGCCTTCAAATTTTATGTTGTGGATTCTTCCGTTTTCATCGCGTTCAAACGAAATTGAGCGCGCGCAAGTTCCTTTTGTCTTGAATGTTACTGTTTCCATTTTCGCCTCGAATAAAAAGTACCATAAATATATAGAAAATTTTGATTTTTTTAAAATAAAATCAGAATTTCTTGCCGAATTTGCACTTTTTTTTCGAATAAATATACGAGACTTTTTGATTCTTATTCTGGAGATTTTATGAAAAATGGCAGCCAAGAATTTTTTGAAGATATTTCGCTCGAAACGGACAGCGAACGAGATTTTGACGAAGCGAGCGAAGCTGCAAGAAAAAATTTCAACGTGAAATATCTTTTTCCGTGGCAAAGGCTTGTGATTTCGAATATTCTCGATGCGGCGAAATCCGCAGAAAAAGATTCAAGTTTTTCAGAAAACCACGATGATGAAATCTTTTGCAGAGGAAGGCAGATTGTATTGCTTCCGACCGGAGCCGGAAAATCAATGTGCTTTCTAGTTCCGTCAATGCTGCTTCAAGGTCCGACTCTTGTGATTTATCCGCTGGTCGCGCTTATGGCAGACCAAATGCGCAGGATAAAAGAAGCGAATATTCAGGCTGTGATTTTCAAAGGCGGACAGACGGAAGAAGAACGCGAGGAAAATTTCAGGCTTCTTGAAAATCAGGATTTTTCAGATGCTTCTAAGGATTCAAATGACTTTTTGAATTCTGACGAAAGTGAAGAATCTGAAAAAACTTTTCTTAACAAAATCGACTCAGGAAAAAACAAAAAACGCGCAAAAATAATTCTCGCGAATCCAGAGGTTCTGCAAAATGATGAGATTGTTTTCCGTCTTTCAAAAATCGGAATTTCGCACATTGCGATTGACGAGGCTCACTGCGTTTGCGAATGGGGCGACAGTTTTCGTCCCGCATATTTGACGCTTGGAGAAATCATCAAAAAATTGAACGCAAAAATTGTTACAGCTTTTACAGCGACAGCGTCTCCGCAAGTCTTGAACAGGGTCGCAGAAATTCTTTTTGACGGGCATTTTCACTTGATTCAAAGCGCGAGCGACCGCCCGAACATTCATTACGAAGTTCGCTACGCTTATGCAAAGCAAAAAGCAGCTTTAACCTGCGCAAAAACAATGCGCCGCCCGATGATAATTTTTTGCGGAACGCGAAGACGCGCGGAAGATATGGCAAGGCTTTTGGCAGACTATTTCGGCTACGAAAAAGCGAAATTTTATCACGCAGGAATGACAAAGGAAGAGAAATTAGCGGTTGAAAAATGGTTTTTCGATTCTAACGACGGAATTCTTGCCGCAACTTGCGCCTACGGAATGGGAATGGACAAGGGAAACATTTACTCGGTCGTTCATCTTGACGCTCCGGCTCATCTTGAAAATTTTGCGCAGGAAGCAGGCAGAGCCGGAAGAAAAGGCGACAGCGTGAATTCGGTTCTGATTTGGAATCAGGCGGACACAAAACGCTGGAAAAACGCGAAAACTGGAAGCCGGGAAAAATCGGTCGGAAACTTTGCGCTCGCAAAATCCTGCAGAAGGCAAATTATGCTCGATTATCTCGGCGGTGAAAAAGCAGTTTGCTCAGGCTGCGATGTCTGCGATGCGCGGCAAAACGGCGAGAATTTAAGTTACAAAGCAGAGGATGCGGAAATTGTTCTGAAATTCATCAGGAAAAATAGGCGGCTTTACACACGGGAAGAAGCGACCGGTGAAATCGAGGAAAGGCTTAACAAACGGGACTTAAAAACTTTTGGAGTGAATATTTGGGAAGCGAAAGACATTTCGGAGATTTTCAGCCAGCTTTTGGCAGAACGGAAAATCAAAGTTTGCGGATTTTTATGGAAAAACAGGCTCGATATTTCTAATTCGCAGGAAAAAAGCTCTATTTTAAGAATTATTCCGAAGTGTGCGCGTCATCGCCTGTTCCTTCTTCGGAATCGTTTTGGGAATCAGCTTTTGAGGCTTCAGTCTGTTTTGCTGGCGACGGCGTAGGAATTTTCCGTGATTTTTTTGTTTTCGGCGTTTTTCTGTAACGGACAATGTAGCAGCTCAAATTCATCGCAATCATGCAAAGAACCGCAGTTACAATCACGCTCGGATTTTTCAGGACTTCAAGAATTATGTGAATCAGAGAATTGTTAGCCATATTTCAGATTATCGGCAAATTTTGGCACTTTATGACACTTGACGTGATAAGATTGTGCAAATAGAATTTGTAAAAAATCTTAATGCAGCAAATGCGTTAGGGGGTGTAATGGCGCGTAGCGTTGCCGAGCCTTTCTGCCTGCTTTTCTTTTGAGGCAATGGAGCGCGGCTAGCGCGGAACCATGAAACACCCGACCCGAACGGAGTGTCGGACTCTGTGCCGGCACGAAGATGAGGGAAACGCCCAAAAGGATAAAAAATGATTGGAATTGTTGACTACAATGCAGGCAATATAAAAAGCGTTGAGCGCGCGCTGGCATTTTTACATGCGCCTTACGTTCTTTCAAAATCTCCGAAAGAGCTTGAAAATTGCGACAAGCTGATTTTTCCAGGAGTCGGCGAGGCAAAATATGCAATGGAGCAGCTGAAACGTTCGGGATTTGACGTTTTTTTGAAGGACTGGGCGGAAGCTGGGAAACCGCTGGTCGGAATCTGCCTCGGCTCGCAGATAATTTTTGAACATTCCGAGGAAGGCGATGTTGACTGCCTAGGACTTTTGCCGGGCGAAATTCGGCACTTTTCGAGCATCTGGAAAGATGAAAAAATTGAGACGAGTCTGAAAGTTCCGCATATGGGCTGGAACAATTTGACTTACATCAACGGCTCGTTCCCGCTTTTTGACGGAGTTGACTCGAAGTCCGATTTTTATTTTGTCCACTCGTATGTGATTCAGCCGTCGGATTCTTCTATTATAAAGGCATATGCTGATTACGGCTGCAAAGTTCCGGCCTGCGTTTCAAAAGGCTCTGTGACGGCGTTTCAGTTTCATCCGGAAAAATCAGGCAAGGCTGGATTAAAGATTTTGGAGAATTTTGTAAAATGCTGAAAAAAAGAATTATCGTCTGTCTTGATGTGAAAGACGGCAGAACAACCAAGGGAATAAAATTCAAGAACAATGTTGACATCGGCGACCCGGTGGAAATGGCGGCGGAATATTACAGACAAGGCGTTGACGAGCTTGTTTTTTATGACATCATGGCTTCCGCAAGCGGCAGAGGTCCGATTCTCGATTTGATTTCACGGGTTGCAAGCCAAGTCTTCATTCCTTTTTGTGTCGGCGGCGGAATCGGCTCGATTGAAGACATCCGCTCGACAATTCTCGCTGGAGCTGAAAAAGTCAGCTTGAACTCGCAGGCAGTCAAAAATCCGGAGCTTATAAGAGAAGGCGCGAGAATTTTCGGAAACCAGTGCATTGTTCTCGGAATGGATGCGGCGAAAGACCCGACATCTCCGAGCGGCTACCGTGTATACATAAACGGCGGAAGAACAAAAACCGAGCTTGACGCGCTCGAATGGGCAAAGCACGCAGTGGGGCTTGGCGCAGGAGAAATCGTCTTGAACTCGATTGACGCGGACGGCATGAAAAACGGCTACGAGATTAATCTAACAAAAATGATTGCCGAAAACGTGAGCGTTCCTGTAATCGCGTCTGGCGGCGGCGGAACCCCGAAGCACTTGGCAGATGTTTTTAGCGACGGAAAAGCTGATGCCGCCCTGATTGCAAGCATGGTTCACTCGATGGGCTACACGGTCAGCGGAATCAAGGAAGAGCTTAACAAAATGGGCGTTCCAGTAAGACTGTAAAACTTGATAAAAACAAAAAGCGGCGAAACTTAATAAATCCAAGAGATTTGGAATCAAAAGAATTCGGAATCAAAAAGATTCCCATTAAGCTTCTGCCGCTTTTTTATTCATTATTTTTTGCCTGAAAAAAATCTGCCGCAAATCCAGTCGATAACTCTCACGCCAACAAGAACATAGATAAAAGCCCCGATTGCAGCTCCGAAAGTGTCTGCGCACCAGTCCAAAAATGAAGGCTCACGGTAAGGCACAAAGCTTTGATGAAATTCATCGGTTATGCCCCAGACTGCAATCATCAGAATCGGAATCCAAACCTGCTTGAAAGTCCGAATGTTGCAGGCAAAAGCAATCCAAAAAGAAAACCCAGCGTAGCAGCAAAGATGAACAACCTTGTCGGCATTCCAAAAGGAAGGCATATACTGCAGCTGAGATTTCGATGAAAAATAAAAACTGCAAGCCGCAATAAAAGCGGCCGGCAGCCATTTTATGATTTTTTTCAGCATTTATGATTAGTATTCATCACGTGGAGCTGATTTCTTGTAGGAAGATGCGCCTGAACGCTGTGTCTGAGCGTGAGCGCGGCGGCCAAAGTCTCTTTCTCCGCCGCGTCTGTCTTCACGGTCGCGTCCGCCAAATCCGCCGCGTCTTCCGCCACGGTCTCTTCTTCCGAAACCGCCGAAATCATCATCTCTGTCGCGTCTAAATCCACGGTCGCGTCCGCCGAATCCGCCACGTCCGCCTCTTCTTTCTCCGCTTCCGCTTTTTGAGTCAACGTGAACATGAGGGATTTTTCCGCTCTGAGAAAGCTCAAGAACTCTGTCGGCATTTGCAATCGGCAAGCTCAAGAGAGAGAAATTCTCCGCGACATCGATTCTATCAATCATTCTTCCAGGAATGTTGAGCAAATCGCTGAAATATTCCGCGATTTCTTTCGCATTGTATCCGTCGCGCCGTCCAAGCTGAACAAAAAGGCGTTTCTGGTCGCTTCGTGAATCATCAAAGTCACGGTCGCGTCCGCCACGGTCTCTTCTTCCGCCCATTCCGCGCTCGCCGCGCTCTCTTCTTCCGCCGTCTTTTCCGCGCACAGCAGAAATTCTTCCGTAATGGCTTTCGTCAAGAGATTTTCCATAAGTTACGCTCAAAACGCCTGCAAGAACATCTTCCGGATTCTGACCGGCACAAAGACTTGCAGCCATTTTTGTGAAAATTTCATCAACTTTGCGAAGCTCAGGAACAAAATCAGCCTTTTCCTCGCCAGGAGATGTAACAACTGGCTTTCCGCCGCCAATGTAAACAATTCCGTCTTTTACATCCGCAGGGTCTTTTTCAAGTCCGAGCTGAACTTTCAAAGTGTCAAGCATTCTTTCGCGCTTGATTTCAAGAACTTTCTGGACAGAAGGAACTTCCTCCTCATGCATCTCGCCTTTTGCAGCTCTCATAACCTTGTTTTTAAGGAATTCGAGCTTTCTGCGCTCTTCCGGGCGCACAAAAGTCACAGCAGTTCCCGAAGTTCCTGCACGGCCAGTTCTTCCGATTCGGTGAATGTAAGTCGCCGCATCATATGGAAGAGAATAATTCACAACGTGGCTCAAACCGTTAATATCGATTCCGCGCGCCGCAACGTCTGTCGCAACCAAAACGCGTGTTTTCCGGCTTCTAAAGCGGGCAAGAATCTTCTCGCGCTGCCCCTGCGGAACGTCTCCGTGCAAAGCCGCTGTGTCGTAGCCTTTTTCATCAAGAAGACGTGTAACATTGTCAGCGTCATTTTTTGTCTGAGTAAATACAAGTCCGTAGAAATTCGGACTCATATCGATAAGGCGAACGAGAGCCTCAATCTTGTCAGACTCGCGCACAAACCAATACTGCTGGTCGATTAAAAGCGGCTCCTCAACAAAGCCCTGCTCTTCCAAAATCTCGTACTCGCCCATAAACTGCTCGGCAATTTTCAAGATTGGCTTTGGCATTGTCGCGCTGAAAAGCAAAATCCGCGCGTTCGGGTTCGCCTGCTCAAAAATATGCTCGATGTCATCGATGAAGCCCATATCGAGCATCTCATCGCCTTCATCAAGAATAAAATAGTCGATTTTGTCGAGCTTCAAAGTTCCGCGCTCAAGATGATCCTGAATACGTCCTGGAGTTCCCACAACGATTTCACAGCCGCGTTTCAAGTCGCGAATCTGATCGCGGTAAGAAGCGCCGCCGTACAAAACAGTCGTGCGCGGGTATCTTCCCTCTGTGAAAGACTCCAATTCAGTTCTTGTCTGAATTGCAAGCTCGCGGGTAGGCTCAAGAATCAATGCGCGAACAAACTCGCTTTCCTCGTGAATTTTCTGCACGATAGGAAGACCGAAAGCCGCTGTTTTTCCAGTTCCGGTTCTCGCCTTTGCGATAATGTTTGTGTCTCCGTTCAAAAGACGCGGAATTGCAAGCTCCTGAATTGGGGACGGATGCTTGAATCCTTTCTTCTCGATTGCCTTCAAAACAGCTTCGTCAAGCCCCAAGTCAGCGAAGGAAATTCCGTCGTCATCATCAGAATCTTCTGAATCTGCCGCAGCGTCTCCATTCTCTGAATCATCAGCAGCCTCAGCGACATTCTCTTTTTTGTCGGCTTCTGAATTCTCGCTGGACTCCGCCTGAGTTCCAGGATTTTTGTCTTCTGAATCAGATTTTGCAGAATCAGCAGCCTCGGCTGAATTTTCATTGTCTGTGAAATCGCGTTCAAGACTGTCCGCAAACTGATCGAGCGCGCTTGATTTTTCATCAGCGACACTTGCCCCTTGATTGACGATGTTTTCGTCAAGTTCTGTTTTTTCCATGATGTTCCCCTATGGCGCGTTTTGCCTCTGGGAATCGCAAAAATGTTTTCTTTGACAGGATTTTAGTCTGAAAAATTTGATAAGTGCGAATCAAAAGCGTAAACACGCAGAAAAAAATTGGAAGCCCTCTGCTTCCTTTTAGAAAAGTGAGATGATTCTATTACAAATAAAATGAATATTCAAGCATTTAGATGAAAAATATTGAAAATTTTGCATTTTGTGATTTTGCATTCTGCCGATTTTTGTGCTATAATAGCAGAATATGAGTACAGAAAAACCACAGTTTGTTGTTGACCAGCGTGTTGTTTACCCAAGCCAGGGTGTCGGCCAGATTAAGGAAATCTTTGAAAAAGAAGTAAAAGGCGAAAAAATTCTCTATTACAGAATTTATCTCGATGTTTCTGAAATGGTTGTTATGGTTCCTGTAAAAAACGCTTCTATGCTTGGAATCCGCCCGATTGTTATGGCAGAAGACGCGCTTAAAGCCCTTGATTCTCTCAGTGATGAAATCGAGCCTGTTACATCAGACTGGAAACTCCGCTACCAGATGAATCTTGACCTGCTTAAAAAAGGCTCGGTCTACGATATTGCAAGCATTGTCCGCACGCTTTATCACCGCTCTAAGGTAAAGGAGCTTCCGATTCTTGAGCGCAAGCTTTATGACAGCGCAAAAAAACTTCTTGAAGACGAAATCGCGTTTGCGACTGGAAAGCCTCTGGCAGAAGTTGAGGCAATGCTCCACGCAAAACTTGAGCCGCTCGGCGCAGTTCTCCCGAAAAAAGCAGTTATCGTAGATGATGACGATGACGACGATGATGAATTCGCAGAAGACGAGACAGATTCAAAAAATGATTCTGACGACGATGATGATGACGATTCAGGCGATGCAGACGACGGAGACAATTCTGATGACGACGGAGACGAAGACGACGAGTAATCTTGAAGACAGCCCGGTTCTCATTTTGGTTGCGGCGGGAGCTTCAACGAGAATCGGCTTTGACAAGAACGGCGACAAAATCAAAAAGGAATATCTGCCTTTCAAAGACGGAACAGTGCTTTCAGAAGCGGCAAAGGCTTTTATTTCCGCGCTGAACCTGAAAGTCGTCGCTGTAACTTATCCGTTCAGTTCGAGTCCTGAAGAACTGAAATCAAACGAGAAAAAATGCCGTGAAGCTCTTTTTGCGGACAAGACCGTGGAAAAAGCCGGCTGCAAGTTTCTTTTTGTTTCAGGCGGAGAAACGCGGCAAAAATCAGTTTACGAAGCTCTCCTGAAAATCAAGGACGAAATCTCTGATGAAAATCCTGTTGTATTTATCCACGATGGAGCAAGACCTTTTGTGACAAAAGAGACGATTTCGCTTGTGAACCGCGCAGCGAAAGAATTTGGAGCTGCAGCCCCGGGACTTCGCCCTGTAGACACGCAAAAGGAGATTGATGACAACGGCTTTATCAAGCGGCATCTTGAACGCTCGCACTTGATTTCAATTCAAACTCCGCAGGCGTTCAAATTTCAGCAGATTCTTGAGGCTCACAAAAACGCTGATTCAGTCTCTAAAGAATACACAGACGACACAGAGCTTTGGGATGAATTTATTTCAAGGCAAAAAGGCGAAAGCCGCGTGAAAATTGTCATCGGCGATCCTGAAAACAAGAAAATCACTTATCAAAACGATTTATCTCTTCTGAAAAACTAAAATATGACAAGAATCGGACTAGGCTACGACAAGCACATCTTAAAAGAAGGAAGGCGTTTCGTTCTCGGCGGAGTTGAGATTCCGTTTGAGAAAGGCGAAGACGGCCATTCCGACGGCGATGTTCTTCTTCATGCAATTACTGACGCGCTTTTGGGCGCGGCTGGACTTGGCGACATCGGCTCGTATTTTCCGCCCGAAGAGCCGCAGTGGAAAGACGCGGACTCGAAAAAGCTGCTTTCAAAATGCTGGTCGGATGTGAAAAAGGCCGGCTGGAAGCTCGGAAATCTTGACTGTGTTATCGCGCTTGAAAAGCCGAAATTCATTCCGTTTAGAACTCAAGTCCGGGAATCGATCGCGGATGTTCTTGGAGTTTCCACTGAGCAGATTTTTGTAAAAGCGAAAACCGGCGAGAAAATCGGAGATGTCGGCACCGGAAAATGCGTTGAAGTCTGGTCAGCCTGCCTTCTTGAAAAATAAAAAGCAAAAAACAGCAAGATGATTTTTTCAATTCACCTTGCTGTTTTTTTTATTTCGCGTCTTTTTTGACTTCGGAACAACATTTGTCATGCTGAACTTGATTCAGCATCTTGGAATTTACAGAAATCCAAAACAACGTGATTTTATCAACAATGAGCGACTTCTGCCTAAAATAGCTCAGCCGTTTTTTTTAATCCAAGCCCATATCGATTGCCATTTCAATCTCGCTTATAGAACGCTTCATACGGCGCGCAATCTCCTCCGGCTTCCAGTGCATTCTCGTAAGCTGCTTGATTGTCTCGCGGTCTTTTGGAGTAAGCCGTCCGCTAGACTCAGGCTCGGAAGGATTCTCATCGATGTCTTTTTTCGTCAAATCCGCAAGAATCTCGAATTTGTCATCGATTTCGTGCTGCAAATTCTGAAGTCTCGTTTCTGTCGAAGCAATTCCTTCCCTGCTTTTTTGAACCTGCTCAATACGTTTTTCAGCGTCGCTCACAAGGGAATTCAGATTCGTGATTTTATCCACTGCATCGTTTATTTTTCCAGTGTTGTTTGTGATAAAATCGACCTTTTCCTGAATCGCAGTGATTGTGTCAGGCAAAAGCTGCGCCTGGCGCGTAACGTTGTCCAGCCTTGACTCGATGTCTTTCAGATTGTCAAAAGTCTTGTCAACCTGAAAATTAACCTGGTCAATCATATCCTGCTTTTTCTCAAGGCGGTCGTATCTGCCTGAAATCTCCCCCAAAGTCTCCTGAAATCCGCGGACTGTAAGCTGCAAAGACTGCAAATCGTCGCTCGTTGTCTGAAGCTCGTTGATTTTTTTGTCCATTGAGTCGCTGAGAGAGACAAGCCGGTTGAATTTTCCCTCGATTGAGTCAATATGATTTTTTTCCTGATTGAACCGCGCAAGTTTTGAGTCCATGCCCTCATTGATTTTCTGAATATTGGAAAAATGGTTTTCAAGCTCGTTCACAACGGACTTGTAATTCTCGATTTTTCCAATCTCGTCTTTCAAGTCGGAGATTTGAGTGTCAAGCTGGACTTTCAGCTCGTCAGCCTTCTGGTAAACCTGCATCTGGGCGGCAAAAGCCTTCACTTGGCGATCAATCTCGCTGAAACGCGTCTGCAAGTCGGTCGCATCGTTCTGCATTTTCATAACGTTGTCCGCCTGAACCGCAGAAATCTGGTCTTTCATCGCCTGAATCTGAGACTTTACCTCGCGCACAGCCTTGTCAGAATTTTCATTCTGGTCGTTGAGCTTAGATTTCGCCTGAGCAAGCATATCCTCATAAAGTTTTTTCTGCTCGCTGGCAAGGCGCGCAGACTCTTCCGAATAGTTTTTCACGCTATCGTCGATTTTTTGCTTGAGCAAATCGATTGAAGCCGAAAGCTGATTCTGCTGACCAAGAGAATTCCGCTTGAATTCCTCAAAATTATGGATAAATTCCGCCTGAAGCTCCTCGAGTTTCTGCTTTGAAGATTCCTCAATTGTTCCAAGCTGACTTCCATAAAGCGCCTTTGTCTCCTCGAACTGCTGCTTAAGCTGGGTTCTCCAAGCGTTGAAGTCGCCGACCATCGCGTCAATATTTGCTGAATTCGCCTCGCTCCGGTTCTGAACGTCCTCGCTCATCTTGCTCAGGTTCGATTCCGTGTCGCTTAAAGTCTTGTTCAAAAGCTCGTTCAATCGCTCGCCGTAGGTTTTGAGCGTGCCTTTTATGTAAGCGTCGGAATTTGACGTTGCGGCAGCCAAGTCATTTCTGTTTTTTTCGGAGAATTCGCGCATTTTCTGCTCGACAGAATCAATCTGCGCCTGAAGCTCCATCTGCGTTTTCTGGATTGAAGCCTCGAAACGGTCAGAAGTCTCAAAATTCTTGTCCTGAATTGCGGCAAGACGGTTTTTCAAGTCATCAGAATATTTTGACTCAAGATTTCGCCGCGCTTCCTCGTTTTCAGAAGAAAGAACTGCAAGCTTTGACTCAATATCCTGCTTCCACTGGTTCAGGTTGTCATCGATTGCATCGCCTCGCTTTTTCAAATCCGAGCCGAAGTTTTTCTCGAAATCTTTCAAAGTCGCGCTAACGTTTGTGCTAGCTGTTTCCTTGATTGTGTTCAAAGTGCTTTCAAGCTCCGCGATTTTCGCTTCCGCCGCATCGGAATCTTTCTTGATTGCCTCCCTGAACTGGGCGTAGCGTCCCGACTGCTCCTGCGCAAATTTAGAGAATTCAGACAAGACATCTTCCTGAGTCTTTGCGAGAACGCCTTTCAAAGAGCCTTCAAGCGCGTCAATGTCAGAGCCTGTCTGCTCGAGCTTCTGAAAACGGTACTCAATGTTCTTTTTGTAGCTGTCAAGCTGCTTGTCAACAATTCCGAGCAAGTCGGTCTGCTTTGCGTCATAGTTTGCGGCAATGTTCTTGAGCATTTCTTTCAGCATCGCGTTTACCTGCGAAATCTGCTCGTTAGACTGCTTCTTGAAATTTTCCATCTCAAGATTCGCCTGAGTAACAGTCCGCGTGATTTTTTCAGCCGCGTCAGTCGCGCCTTCTGTCGATTTTTCAAGATTTTCCTGAACCGCGCTCAAAGCGGAATCGACTTTTTCGTTCGCATCGTTCACGCGCGTGTCAACAGAATTTTCAAGCGTAGAGATTCTTGTCTCAACATCGCCCTCGAGTTTCTGAACTCTCGACTTCACCTCAGTCTCAATCGACTCGACTTTTCCGCTCACTTCCTGATTCAAGCTGAATACAGTCTCTGTAACATTTTTCTGGAGCGTGCCGCATTTTTCAGAAACCGACTGGTCAAGGCTGTTCACTTTCTCAACAACCTCAGTCTGCAAAGAAGAGACTTTGTCGCTCACAGCGTCCTGCAAAGCGGAAACTTTTGTGTCAACATTCGCCTCCATCTCTTTGAGAAGCTCGTCAACATCTTCTTTCAATTTAACAACCTTGTCGTTCACTCCAGTATTCAGGAACGAGACATTTGAATTCACAGCGTCCTCGAGTGCCTGAACCTTGCCCTGAACGCCGTCAACGATTTTTGTGACTTTTGTGTCAACGATTGTCTGAAGACCGCCGACCTTGTCCTGAATTACATTCTGAAGCTCGTTCACTTTTGACTGAACATCGCTTTCAAGAGTCTCCACTTTCTCACCGACATTCTGCTGAAGCGCGGAAACTTTCTCATCGACTTTCTGCTGCAAGTCAACAACTTTGTTGTCAACGCTTTTGTTAAGCTCGGAAACGCGGTCAACAACAGTCTGCGTCAATCCCTTAACCTTGTCGTCAACAGCCGAGTCGAGGCTCGAAACTTTCATCTCAACGCTGCCGTCAAGGTCAGAGACTTTCGCATTCACACGCTCTTCAAGACCGTCAACAGAATCTTTCACGCCTCTTTCAAGTCCGAGAATTTTCTCGTTGACTTTCGACTCCATATTCTGAACCGTGCTGCTGATTGCGTCTTCAAGGCTTCCTACGCGTCCGTTCACATCGCTTTCAAGATTTCCGACTCTTGTGTTCACAGAATCCTCAAGCCCGCCGACTTTCGACTCAACCGTGCTGTTAAGATTTTCAATTCTGTCAGTAACATTTTTTTCAAGCTCGCTAACCTTTGTCTCAACAGAATTTTCAAGATTTCCGACGCGTCCGTTCACATTGTTTTCAAGATTTTCAACAAGAGAAGTCACAGATTCCTCAAGACCGCCAACCTTGGACTCGACAATTCCATTCAGGCCTTCAACGCGCTCATTAACATCTTTTTCAAGACTTGCGACTTTTGTCTCAACTGCTTCATTAAGACTAGAGACTCTTTCGTTCACATTTTTCTCAAGCTCGCTCACCTTCGACTCGACAATTCCGTTAAGACCGTCAACGCGCTCATTCACGTCTTTTTCAAGGCTTGAGACTTTAGACTCGACTGTCTCATCAAGACCTGAAACCCGTTCATTGACGCTGTCTTCAAGACCGCTGACCTTCGACTCAACAATATCGCTCAAATCCGCAACGCGGTCGCCGACATTTTTCTCAAGCTCGCTCACCTTTGAATCAACCGAGCTTTCAAGATAATTAACCTTGTCGTTCACGCTGTCGTCCAAGCCGCCGACCTTTGAATCAACAAAATCCTTAAGGCCGTTGACTTTCTCGTCAACCTGCCCGACAATTCCCTGAACTTTCGAGTCAACATCGATATTAAGGCTGCTGATTTTGCTGTCAACAACGTCCTGAATTCCCGCAGTTTTTTCCTCGAGAGCCTTGTCCATCTCGGAGATTTTTTCAGAAACCGTATTCTGAATAACATCGACTTTGCGGCTCACCTCGCCCTGAAGCTCCGAAACTTTTCCGTTCACATCGCGCTGAAGCTGCTCAACCGTTCCGTTCACCAAGCCGGTAAGATTCTCAACATTCTGGTCAACCTCAGTCTGCAGGCTCGTGATTTTTGTGACCAAATCTTTCTGCAAGTCTGAGACTTTCTGCTCAACACCGTTTGAAAGCCCGTTGAATTTCTGCACAACTCCGTTCTGAAGCTCGGCAAACTTGTCCTCAACGCCGGTGCTCAAAGTCTGAAGCCTGTTTTCCGCGGAAGAAGTCATCGTGTTGATTTTATCGACAAATTCAGTAACCTGCGTGTTCACATCTGTCTGCATCGTGTTGATTTTGTTTTCAACCGCAGACTTGTATGAAGCGAGATGGTCGTCTGAAATTTTCTGGTACTTCTCGTAGGCCGCGCTTTCCTTCTCGTCCGCGCTCTGAATCGCGCTCTCGTAAAGTTTTCCGTATTTTTCCTGCAAAGCCTGAATCTGGCTGCCCAAGTCGTCGCGCAAAGTCTGGAGCGTTTTTCCGTTTCCGCTCACTTCTGCGGCAAGCTCCTTCGCCGTCGCCTTCGCGCTGCTCAAAGCCTCGCTCAAAGTTTTCTTAAGATTTACGCTCTCAGAGCCGAATTCGCGGTGCAAAGCCGCAGCTTTCTCCTTAACGCCTTTTTCTAGCTCCGAAATCTGAGCGGCAACGCCGTTCTTCATATCTGAAACCAACCCAGTTACACTCTGCTGGATTTCGGAAACCTGCGAATTCACCGAATTCTGAACTTCCGACATTTTGCTTCCGACATTCTGCTGAATTTCAGAAATTCGCTCCGCCGAGCTTTGCTCAAATCCGTTAATCTGGCTTTCAACGTTCTGTTGAACCTGCGAAACCTGATTCTCAGAATTCTGCCTGATTTCAGAGATTTGGGAATCAAAAGAATTTTTTACGCTTGAAATCTGAGAGTCAAAATCTTTCTGCATTTGTGAGATTTTTGAGCTGCTCGAATTTGAAAGCTCGTCAAAATTTGAGTCAAGACGCTCCGCAAGCTGCCTTGTCTGCTCATCAAGCGCGTTAAGAACCGCGTTCTTGCGGTTCTCAGAATTTTCCTGCAATTTTGAGAAAGACTCGTCCTCAAGATTCTTCGCCTTCTCAACCGCGTTTTTGTAAGCCTCGCCAATGCTCTTGTTGATGTCTTCCAGAGCCGCCTGCGATTTTGAGAAAGACTCCTCGGAAATGTTTTTTATCTCCTCGGCCTTCTCCTTGTATTGATTCAAAAGCTCCGTTCCAATCAATTTAAGGCTTTCGTTGTTTCTTTTTGCGAATTCCGCAGAGATTTGAGGCAGACGCGACTCAAGTTTTCCTGCCTGCTTTTCCGTGCTGTCAAGACGAGTTGTGATTTTATCGATTATTGAAGATTCTTTTCTAACCTGAATCAGATTCTCCTCGACTTTCTGCGTCATCTCCATAAGCTCTTTGAGGACATCGCCGTAAGCGTTTATTTTCTGCTCGATTGCATCGACTGTCGCAAACTGGCTGTCGAATTTCTGGCTTGCGTTCGAGAATTCCTCAATCTGCTTTTCAAGGCGGCGAACTGCGCCAACCGCCTGAGCCTGCCGCGTTTCCATATCAGCGGAGATTGAATTTAAATTTTGAGCCTGTTTTTCAAAGAAATCTGAAAATTCTGAAATTCTTTTATCTGAATATCGCCTGACCTTGCCCATCGGGTCATCGTTGTGGTCAAACTTGCGGAAAACAATACCAACGGCAAAAGCGACTGCCGCAGACAGTAATATTGAAATTGCTAACACTTTTTTAACCCACCCTTAAAAAACAACTTGCTCGTATCTTCTATTTTTATGATTATGAATTTTATTTTAGCAAAATATCTATGAATTGGCGATAATTTGAGAAAACCACATCCGCCTGCCTAAGTTTTTTATTGAAGATTTTTTTCAGGCCGCAGGCGATAACCGCAGTTTTCATTCCGGCATTTTTCGCGCCGGCCAAATCATATTTTATGCTGTTTCCAACATACAAAATTTCTTCAGGATTAAGATTAAGAGAAAGAGCCAAAACTCCAAACGGATATTTTGAAGGCTTAAGCGCGCCGATTTCCTCGCTTCCAAGAACGCAGTCGCAATGCGAAGCAAGCCCCCAAACATCGCCTTTCTGCTCAGGCGGAAAATCCGAAAGAAGCGCGACTTTATATCCTTTTTCCTTCAAAAGCCGGAAAGCCTCGCCAACATTCTTGAAAGGCTTGATTTTCTTGAAATATTTTTTCAGCCCGTCGTAGACGATTTCCTTGATTTTAGATTTCGCCTCGGCAGCCGTGCAGCCGGTCTCCTCAGCAAAAAGACGCGCCTGATACTCGTAAAAATCAGAAAGGGGCGCAGTCCTATGAAGAATGTTCCGGACTTTATTATAATGAAGATAAAAAAACAAATGCTTAATCACATAAGGAATAAGCCTGATGTTCAGAGAAGAAGCCGGATAAAGAGTGCCGTCAATGTCAAAAGCAACAGCCTTGATGTTTTTAAGCATAACGGTTAATTGTAGTATAAAAAACGATAGATATAAAGTAGATAAGCGCGAACAAAATTTTCACACACCGTCAAGAAAATTGTTTTTAAAGGAAAAACAAGCACCATTCCGAACTCGAGCATTTTGCTGCTCGCTCTGTTTCGGAATCTACAAAAAGATGCTGAAACAAGTTCAGCATGACAACATTTTGAAATGAATTCAGCATGACATGCTTTTAAATGACGCTCTTTAACAATCCAGCCGTCTAATTCGGGAAAAACCTGTCAGAAGAAAGAAGGCGCACAAGATGAACATAGCAGTCAGGATATTTTTTCGTGAACTGGGAAAGAGTCATCTCAGTTCCGTTCTCAAAAACTACGCAGCCGAACTGCTTGTTCTTGTCAAAATAAGGAAAAATCGCCGCGCACTGGTCAAAAACGTAATACTCAGGCTTTCCGTCCGCAGGCGCAATCCGTCTCCTCACAGCGGCAAGATAAAAATAAGTCGGCTCGGTTGAGGCAAGAACATAAAGAACCGGCTTCAAATTCTTGATTTCATATCCTGTATTCTTGATGTAGCCCGCAACAGAAGTTATTCCTTTTGAAGTAACTTCCGAGCTGAAAGGCTCTATTTTAACATCGACTCCAGAATCCTCGTAAAGATAGTTTTTTCTCGTCTGGATTGAAAGGCGCGCAGCCGCAAGATTCCGCGTCCAGTCCAAAGTGAACGAAAGATTCTCTTTCTGGTTCTTGATTCCGGCATATCCGACAGGAGAAAAAGAAACAGTCGGGCGCAAAAGCGGACTCAAATACGTCGAGCTTCCTGCCTGCGGCTCAACAAGGCCGTCAACCAGCCATTTCACAAATCCAGCCTCAGAAAGTGTAAGCTTGTTCTCAGCCTTGTCGGAATCAGAAACAAACCGCTCTTTTCCGTCCGAAATCTTGACGGGGCTGTTGTTCTCGTCATAGCAGGCATCCCACTGATACTTGATTCTCGGAAGATTTTTTCTCACAACGCCAATCATCTGGAAAGTTCCTGAAAACTGCTCAGGATGAATGTCCGCGTATTTCCACGGAAGAGATTTTTCTGTAAGGCGCAGGACATCAAAAAATGAGGCTGTATAAAAGTAATCGAATTTAACTCCGACAGGAACTCCGCGCGCGGCAAAGCAGCCGTCAATCACAAAGTCCGCAGTTGATTTTTTCTGGTCCGAGGAAGGCGCAAACTGAACATAAACATCGCTGTCGGCGGCAAAATAAAATCTCACGTGAACAGGCTTTCCAGAGCGGCTGTCGCGCATCAAGACCCAAGAGCCGCACGCGTCTGCAGGATACTCGCTCACAGTCTTCTGCGTTTTTCCGCTTTCAGTGTAGACATCAACCGAAAGAAAAGTTTCCGGCGCGACAATCACAGAATTATAGACATCGCTTTCTTCCATTCTAATCTGAAAATTCTGCCCGATTGAATTTGAGCGAAGCTCCGTGCGCTTTGAGCGCAATTCATTTATGTCAGAATAAAACCAGCTTTCCGCAGCCAAAGAGCGGATTCCGCTTGAATCAGGAACTTCCATTCTATTATATTCAGCCGCCAGAGAAAAAAACGGCAGCGCAAGAATCAGAAAAAAGAAAAACTTGAATTTAGATTTCATAATCAGATTTTCGGCAACTTTTGAAGAGTTTTGAACAGGGAATTTTCAGGACAAAAAGAGAAGCGACATTCCAAATAAACACGTTCCATTCCCGACAAAACACACGCCATTCTGACAAAACGCACGTCATTCTGAACTTGTTTCAGAATCCATAAAAAGAAGATGCTGAAATAAATTCAGCATGACAATAACTTTAAAACACACATCATTTCGAACTCGCTCGGTTTCGGAATCTATAAAAAACCGCACGTCATTCCGAATTCATTTCGGAATCTGCAATTTTATTTCGTTCCAATCACGTCGCGCATTTTCTCGGACAAGTCAAGCTCAATGTGGACATTCCTGAAGCCCGCTTTCTTGAAAAGCTCCGCGGTCTCCTCGGCGTTGTACTCGCCTGTCTCCATCAAAAGCACGCCGTTTTTTGAAAGGTGCGCATAGCACTCAGGCACAAGCCGCCGAATCAAGGCAAGACCGTCATCGCTTCCGCTCGGATTTCCGTTTCCGTCAACATCGCCGTCCAAAGCCAAAAGAGGCTCGCTCCGTCCGTCCTCCAAAAGCTCCACCGACTGCGAATGAGGAACATAGGGCGGATTCGTCACAATCACATCAAAAACAAAAGGAATTTGCTCAAAGAGATTCGACTGCACAAAACGGACACGCTGCCGCAAATCACCGCTTAAAAGCGACTGCACGTTTTTTTTCGCGACTTCAAGCGCGTCAAGGCTCAAGTCCGCAAGAACAAATTTCGGAAGATTATCCGTCTTCGCCCATTCCTCGCCGCGTCCGTCCAGAGCCGAAAACCTTTTTTCAAGCTCTCTCAAGACGCTAAGCCCCACGCAGCCCGAGCCTGCGCACATATCGCACACAAGCGGAATATATAATGGAAGATTTTTTGAAAAAGATGACGAATATTTGTCCAGAATCTCATCGGCAGCAAAATCCACAAGGACTTCAGTGTCAGGCTTCGGAATCAGGACAGACGGATTCACGTAAAAATCAAGGCCGTAAAATTCCTTATGACTCGTGATATAAGCGACAGGAAGCCCGTTTTTCCGCTTTTCCACAGCGGAAGCAATTTTTTTCTCAGTCCCGCCGTCAAGCTCAAAATCCCGGTGAAACAAAACCCAAGTTCTGTCGCGCCCAGTAAAATGAGAGATAATCAGGTCAACATCAAGAGAGGCGGTTTCCGCCTGACTTCTCAGAGACTCATTTCCAGACGACAAAAAAGCGGACTTTATAGATTTTATTGATTTCTGCCGGATTTCAGATATTTTCATTTTCAGGACAAATAAAGATTCAAAGCCCGCGATTTAACAAAAGCCACGTTCTGCGTCGGCAGAAACATAACTGTTCGGCGTTCGCTACGCTTCGAATCCTCGAAGCAAAATACTGAGAGATACAGGATTCGAACCTGCCACCTTCGCCTCCGGAGGGCGACGCTCTATCCAAATGAGCTAATCTCCCATGTCAAAACTGACAAGCGTCAAAAAATGACAGATAAAATATTACTAAAAAAAACGATTTTCTGCAATTCAATAAGCGGCTGAAAAACACAGGCGGCTGCAAAAAAAAACGTTAAAGCGGAAGATGAAAAGTTCCAGGACTTTAGCTTTTTCTGCCGCGCGCCATTTATAAGCAGACATTCTCTCTTTCTTGTCTTCCGCCACTCATCAAGAAAACTGTGCGCTTTTCTCTTTAGAATAACAAAATTATGCAGATTTTTAGAACAGATTCTATGTCAAAATTGCAGATTTCTAGAGTTAGAAAATTTACTTGATTACGTTTTATAACAATCACAAGACTAAAACCTTTACAAAATGCCGAAAAATTTCATTACAACTCGCCGAAAAAAATCTTTGTTATTGAAGATATGCCCGCTTGGAATACAGGGCTAGAATGTGATGCCGTTGTTCATCTTAGAAACGGAAAGTATGGTCTAATTGAAATAAAGCTGGGCGGCGACAGTTTAATAGAAGGAGCAAAAAATCTTAAAAAATTAAAAGGACTGCATTGATACAACAAAAATGAACAAACCTTCATTTCTTATGTTTTTGACAGGGATTGGAAAATACGCCTACAAGCGAGAAGACGGTGTCTTAGTCGTTCCGATTGGAGTGCTTAAGAATTAGAATTTACAATAACGTCTCTTGACGCAGGCGCGCCTCACATAGGATAAGCCACATTTGCAAGAAACTTTCCGCGCCTTTTCCAGTTCTCGCTTTTTCCGCTCTGCTCTCAGCAAGATAGAGAAGTTCCATTTCATCCAATTTTTCTTTAACAGCCTCATTTATATAGGAAGATTTTGTTCTGTCTGACATTTCAGAAAATGCCGATTTTATAAAAACAAAAAAACGGGAAGCCGCAAAAACAGCTTCCCTATAAGCGCCGAATGCTGAAATCAAACAGTTTTCTGCTCGCCTTGAATTCAGCATGGCGGCTATTTTTCAAAGAGCATTTTAGCTTTCCAGTGCCTTGAACTGCTCTTCCTTCGCGTAGACGTTGAGCGCGTCGAGCATCTCGTCCATGTTTCCCATCATAAAGCCAGGCAGATTGTGCAGCGTCAGGTTTATGCGGTGGTCTGTGATTCTGTCCTGAGGATAGTTGTACGTGCGGATTTTCTCAGAGCGGTCGCCGTTTCCAATCATGCTCTTTCTTGTTGAGGAACGCTCCGCGTCAAGCTTTGACTGCTCATAGTCGAACAGCCGCGCGCGCAGGACTTCCCACGCCTTTTCCTTGTTCTTAATCTGCGATTTCTGGTCCTGCTGGATTACAACAATTCCAGTCGGGATATGAGTCAGGCGAACGGCAGAGTCTGTTGTGTTTACGCACTGTCCGCCAGGACCGCCGGCACGCATTACGTCAACGCGCACATCGCCCGGATTTATTTTTATGTCCGCCTCCTCGGCCTCCGGCAAGACCGCCACAGTCGCGGTCGAAGTCTGGAGCCGCCCCTGAGATTCTGTCTGCGGAACGCGCTGAACGCGGTGAACGCCGGACTCAAAGCGCAAAGTTCCATATACAAATTTTCCCTTTATCTGGGTAACAATCTTGTTGAATCCGCCGACTTCAGTCTCCTGAGCCTCCACTGTCTCGTACTTCCAGCCTTTTCTGTCGCAAAGATGGCAGTACATTTCCCAAAGGTCGCGCACAAAAAGCGAAGCCTCGTCGCCTCCGGCCGCAGAGCGGATTTCAAGGATAATGTTTTTCTCGTCGAGAGGGTCAGGCGGAATCAATTTCAGCTTAATCTGCTCTTCAAGCTGCGGAACTTTTTCCTCTAGCGACTTCATCTCCTCGCGCGCCATTTCCTTCATTTCAGGGTCGTCTTCCGCAGTAATCATCATTTTCGCGTCCTCGATTCCCTGCAAAGTCTTTCTGTATTCGTTTCCGACTTCAAGAACATCGGTCAAGTGGCCGTGCTCGCGCATAACATCCTTGTATTTTTTCTGGTCCTTAACAAGCTCCGGGTCTTGAACCTGCTCATTCACTTCCTCAAAACGCTTGTCCAATTCATCAAGTTTCTTCAATAAGTCCATAGATTTTAAGATACCGAATTTTTCGATTCTAGGAAATAGGAAGCGGTTTTTCGTCCGTCATATTGAATTTCACAATGTCATCCTGAATTTATTTCTGCTTTTTTCATTCAAAATGACACATTCAGTCTGAATTGATTTTTTTTTCATATAATTTTAATAAAATCTGCCTTTAACTTTTGCTTTTCAGGAATTACAATTAGATATATTGGAGATTCTGATGAGCAACAAAAACAGAAAGCTATTCCAGAAGGTCGGACAGACAAAAATAATACCTATCTCTTTTAAAATCCTCACAATCTTTGTCTGCCTGCTTCTTCTTTCAAATTTCGCGACCAACTTTGTGAACCTGAGCCTTTCGCGCAAGCAGCTTATCACGCTGAACAACACGGTCATGGTGAGCGAGCTTAAAGACATCTACACGGCGGCCTCAAACCAGTACCAGATTTTCACTTTTACAGGCGACAGGGAAAAATCCGTTGAGGCGATAAAAAGCACGGCGGAGCGGAGCTTTAGCCAGCCGAACAGCGTCGCGCTCGCGTTCAACGAAAACGGAGAGATTCTTTTCTGCACAGTGAGCAAAATTCCTGAGCAGCTCGAAAAGCTCCAGAACGAAATCAAGGAGAAAATCGCGGGGAACGAGAAAATCTCCGAGGAAATCGAAAAGCGCAGGCAAGGATTTCTTTACAGCGGAATAGAAATTTTTCCAGACGCAGACACGATTGAAACGCTAAAGTCGAATCTCGCGGAAGGAATTCAGGACGGCTCGCTAGTCTTCAGCACGGAGCTTGGCCAGTATTTCGGAGTCTACAAGTATCAGGAAAACTGGAAATGCTGGTTTATCCGCGCGGAGCTTAGAAGCGACACGATGAAGTCAAACTCAATTCTTCTGGGAATTATCGCAATCATCATCGTGATTTTGACCGCGCTCTTCCTGCTCGCCGGCCTTTTCATGTTCAAGAAGATTCTGTCGAACGTCACAAAAATCACAGGAAGCCTCTACGAGATGCAGAAAAATCAGAAGCTTGACGTTATCGACCTTTCAGGCTCTCCAAACGACGACATCACTTATCTTGCGGCAAGCTTCAACTCGCTTTCTTCCACAATCAATAACCTGCTCGGAATTTTCCAGAAATTCGTGTCGAAGGACGTTGTGTCAAAGGCTTACAACGAGCACACAATCAGGCTTGAAGGCAGCCAGCAGAATCTCGTAATGCTTTTCTCGGACATAAAATCCTTCACCTACAGAACGGAGACTTTGGGAAACGACATCATCGACCTGCTGAACGTGCATTACAACAAGGTTATCCACGCTGTCCACGAGGAAAAGGGCGTTGTAGGCTCGATTATCGGAGACGCGATTCTTGCGGTTTACGGAACTCAGCAGACACAGAACAAGTCGCTCGACTCGCTTGAGACAGGCTGGAGAATCACGAGAATCACGGCGCAGCTCCGCGAGAAGATGACTGCGAGAAAGGCTGAAATCGAAAAGACAAGAAAGCTCAACGAAGACGAGGAGCGCGTTTTTCAGGCGGTTCTTCTCGACATCGGAGTTGGAATCGACGGCGGAAACGTTTTCTATGGAAACATCGGCTCAAGCGAGCATATGACAAACACTGTAATCGGCGACAAGGTGAATTCCGCGAGCCGTCTTGAAGGACTCACGAGAATCTATCATATTCCTGTTATTGTCTCAGAATATATAAAGGAAGAAATTGAAAAGTCAGGCTGCGAAAAATACAGATTTTTTGAAATCGACACGGTTCAGGTAAAAGGAAAGACAGAAGGAAAGAAAATCTTCTTTCCGATGGAAATTGCGGCAGACAAAAGCGAAGAAGATGTTGCTATCCCGGCGAGCCGCATAACAGCGGAGCAGTTCGGAATCTACGAGGAAGGCCTTGCCTCATACTACAAGGGCGACTGGAGCGAGGCGAGAAAAAATTTCAAGAAATGCGGAATCGAGGCTGCGGAAGTTTTCCTTGGCAGAATGGGAAACAAGAGCGCGCCTGAAAACTGGAGCGGAATATGGACAATGGAAACAAAGTAAGCCTTACGCACAAGGAAGTAGCGCTTTTTCTTGGCGACGAGCTAAAAAATTTCAACAAGAAAGCGGCAAAGCCTTACAATCTCGAAAAAGAATACGCGAAAACGAAGAAAAATCATCAGGCTTTGGTCTGGATTCTCCTTGCTGTCTGCTTCGCCTGCGTGGGAATCGGAACTTTTATCGCGGCAAAGGCGGTTTCATCATCGAACGAGAAAATTTCCGTGAACATCGACACGTTCAACGACCTGAATCTCAAAGAGCTTTTGAACATGGTCGGAACTTCGCAGAATCTTTATGACGACGCGGTTCGCGCAAAGGAGAATCTTGAGGAAGAGCTTAAAAACGCGCTGGACTCGGCGGAACACAAGCGCGAGAACGACAATTTCACGCTCAAATCGATTTCATTCTATACAAAGAAATCGGAGCTTGAGGAGAAGCAGAAAAAAATCGACGACGACTTCAGCAACGCTGTAAAAGCCGCGCACGCAAAATACGACCCGCAGATTGAAAAGGCGGAAGAGTCAATCAAAAAATACAAGAGCCAGATTGACGGCTACGACTCAACGATGGTCTCGCAGGCAAAAAAGGCGGAAGGCTCGCTTGACTCCCAGAAGCAGCTCAACGATATGAAATTCAGCAAGCAGATGGAAAAGTCGCAGAAGCAAATCAGAGAGCTTAGGAACGAGCTTGCAGAAGAGCAAATCCGCGCAAAGGAAGAAATGCGGCAGGCGGTTGAGCAGGTTCAAAAAACGTATCAGGCACAGATTGTGCTTTTGATGCGCTCGCACAAGGATTTTCTTGAAAAACTGATTGCCCACAACGGCGGAGACGGTCTTGTTACAGACGCTGCGGACACTGGAAAAATCCAGATTTATATATCAGAGTCAAAAATCAAGAGATTCAGGGAGAATCCAGAGATAAAATGCCTTGTAGGCTCAAATTCGGCGGAATTCAGCATTGAGGAAAAGGACGGAGATTTCTTCGCTGTGAATCCGATGGTTCTTCCCCCGATTCCAGAGCCTCAAAACAAGCTTGAGAACAAGACCTCATCGCAAAATGACAATCAGCAAAATTCATCGGCAGAACTTCAGACGGTCAATCTTGAGCCAGTTCCAGCCGACCCGAAAACAATCGAGGCGTTCGCCGGAGACAAGATTGACTTTATCGTTCCTTTTGAGACAGAACACAAGCAAGGCCCGTAAAATTTGACGGTTGCAACAATATTTTTTTCGCTTTAATATTGTAGGAATCTACATAATCCTCAATAAACGGCAGGTTTTTCTATACGCCCGCCGTTCTTGTCTTAATCAATAAGGAAATTTTATGGAAACAGCAAATACAAAATTTACACCTGCGGTTGTTCCTGTCCGTATCGGAATTGATGTCGGCTCGACAACAGTAAAGGTCGTTTGTCTTGACGAGCATAACAATATGCTTTACGGCGACTACCAGCGTCACCGCGCAGACATCAGAAACACAATCATTTCAGTTGTGACAAAGGCTTTGAACGAGATTGAGTCAAAGCTTCCGCTCGGCTCAAAGCACACAGTCTCGGCAAAAGTCACAGGCTCGGGCGGACTTTCAGTCTCGCATTGGCTCAACATTCCGTTTATTCAGGAAGTTGTGGCGGCTACAACTGCGGTCAGAAAACTTATTCCTCAGACGGATGTTGTAATCGAGCTTGGCGGCGAGGACGCTAAAATCACATATTTCACAGACGGCGTTGAGCAGCGCATGAACGGAACTTGCGCCGGCGGAACTGGAGCTTTCATCGACCAGATGGCGGCTCTTCTTGAAACTGACGCTCCGGGACTTAACGAGCTTGCAAAAGGAAAGCAGCAGATTTATCCGATTGCGGCGCGCTGCGGCGTTTTTGCAAAGACAGATGTCCAGCCGCTTATCAACGAGGGGGCGCGCAGAGAAGACATTGCGGCTTCAATCTTTCAGGCGGTTGTAAACCAGACAATTTCAGGACTCGCATGCGGAAAGCCAATCAGAGGAAATGTCGCTTTTCTTGGCGGGCCGCTGCACTTTTTGGACCAGCTTAGAGAAAGATTCGTCGAGACTCTAAAACTCACGCCGGAAGAGACAATAGTTCCTGAAAACTCGCAGCTTTTTGTCGCGGCAGGCTCGGCTTTTTCAGCGGATACAGTCTGCAAGCCGCTTTCAAACGAGATGCCGAAGTCTTTCCCGACTGTCGAGCAGTTCAGAGACAGCCTTAAAAACCTTGAGGGCGCGGAAATGAACGAGGTTCAGCGTCTTCCGCCGCTTTTCAAGGACGAGGAAGACTTGAGAATTTTCCGCGAGCGGCACGCAAAGGACAAGGCGAAGCGAGCGAACCTTAACGAGCAGGAAGGACCGCTTTTCTTGGGTCTTGACGCAGGCTCCACAACAACAAAAGCCGTTCTCGTGAACAAGAAAGGCGAGATTCTCTGGGACTTCTACGATGTGAACGCAGGAAATCCGGTAGAGCTTGCAGTGAAAGTCCTCAAAGACTTATACAAGATTCTTCCGAAAAACTGCTACATCGCGCGTTCTGTTTCCACAGGATACGGCGAGGCTCTCTTTCAGGCGGCTTTAGGCGTTGACGCGGGCGAAGTCGAGACAATCACTCATTACCGCGCGGCCGAATTCTTTGTTCCGGGCGTCGAGTTTCTTCTTGACATCGGCGGACAGGACATGAAATGCCTCCAGATGAAAGACGGAGCAATCACTTCAATTCAGCTGAACGAGGCTTGCTCTGCTGGCTGCGGCTCTTTCCTTTCAAATTTCGCGAATTCAATGAATCAGGACATAAAGGAATTCGCGCAGGAAGCCTTGCTTGCAAAAAAGCCGGTTGACTTAGGCTCTCGCTGCACGGTATTTATGAACAGCCGCGTAAAGCAGGCGCAAAAAGAGGGGGCGACTCTCCCTGATATTTCAGCAGGACTTTCATATTCTGTAATCAAAAATGCGCTTTTCAAGGTAATCAAGCTTAGAAGCGCAAGCGAGATTGGAAAGAAAGTCGTTGTTCAAGGCGGAACTTTCTATAATGACGCAGTTTTGCGCGCATTCGAGAAAATCGCGGAAGTTGAAGTTTACCGTCCTGACGTGGCAGGCCTTATGGGAGCTTACGGCTCTGCGCTGATTGCTTACGACCAGTGGTGCGACCTTACAGCTCCGAAGCCGGGACAGGAGAAAGGCTGGGTTCCGCCAAAAGTTGTATCGAACATCGCGACGCTTGACCAGCTTGAAAATTTCAAGGTTGACCTTGAGCTTACGCGCTGCGGAGGCTGCCAGAACAACTGTCTCCTTACAATCAACACGTTCACGGCAGGCGGACAGAAACGCCAGTTCATCACAGGAAACAGATGCGAGAAGGGGCTTGAGCGACACAGGCTCAAGGACACAGAAACTGTTGACGGCTCAAACAAGAAAAACACAAAGGTTGAGGAATCTCCGTTCGAGCTTCCGAATCTCTTTGACTGGAAATACAAGCGGCTTTTCAACCATTACATTCCGCTAAAGCCGGAAGACGCTCCGATGGGCTCGGTCGGAATTCCGCGCGTGCTGAATATGTACGAGAATTATCCGCTTTGGTTCACAGTGTTCACAAAGCTCGGCTTTCAGGTAAAGCTAAGCCCGCGCTCAAGTCATATGATTTACGAGCGCGGAATCGACTCTATTCCGTCCGAGTCAGTCTGCTACCCTGCAAAAATCAGCCACGGACATATGGAATCTCTCATAAAGATGGGCTGCAAGTTCATCTTCTATCCTTGTATTCCTTACGAGAAGCAGGAAGACCCGGGAGCTGGAAACCATTACAACTGCCCTGTCGTCACAAGCTATCCTGAAGTCTTGAAGCATAATCTTGACAGCATTGCGGACTCTACAGACTTGAATTTTATGAATCCGTTCCTGCCGATTTACGATTTGCCGCGGCTGCGCGAAAGATTCTTTGAGGAGATTCACAAGTCGTTCCCAAGCCTCACGAAAGAGCAGGTTTTTGCCGCTGTGAACGAAGGCTGGAAAGAGCAGGAGACATTCAAGAAAGAAGTTCAGCAGGCAGGCGAGGAAGCTCTTGAGCAGCTTGTTGTTACAGGCGGAAACGGAATCGTGCTTGCAGGCCGTCCTTATCATCTTGACCCTGAAATCAATCACGGAATCCCGGAAATGATTCACGGGCTTGGGCTTGCGGTCTTTACGGAAGACTCTGTGGCTCATCTTGGCGCAATCGAGCGTCCTCTTAGAATCATTGACCAGTGGGTTTACCATAACAGGCTTTACCGCGCGGCGAATTTCGTAACAGGAATGCCGAATCTGGAGCTTGTGCAGCTTACTTCATTCGGCTGCGGTCTTGACGCTGTTACGGCTGACCAGGTTGACGAAATCATGAAAGCGAAAAGCAGAATGTACACGCTGATAAAGATTGACGAAGGCTCAAACCTCGGCGCGGTCAGAATCAGAATCCGCTCGCTTATTGCGGCTGTAAAAGCGCGCCAGCGCAACAGGAAAAAGCCGGTTGTGAAAAGCTCGGCTTACCAGCGCGTAGTCTTCACAGAGGAGATGAAAAACGAGTACACAATCCTGGCTCCGCAGATGTCTCCAATCCATTTCAGGCTGCTTCAAAAAGCGTTCCAGTATTCGGGCTACAATTTCGTTGTTCTTGACGCGGTTGACCCGAAAGCTGTGGACACAGGCCTAAAATACGTGAACAACGATGCCTGCTATCCTTCGATTCTCGTCGCAGGACAGATGATTGAGGCTCTGCAGTCAGGAAAATACGACCTGAACAAAGTCGCCTTGCTTATAACGCAGACCGGAGGAGGCTGCCGCGCGACAAACTACATCGGCTTTATCCGCCGCGCATTGAACGACGCCGGCTGGAAGCACATTCCAGTAATCTCGCTGAACGCGCTCGGTCTTGAGACAAACCCGGGCTTCAAATTCACTCCGGGACTTGTCCACAAGGCGATGATGGCGGCGTTCCTAGGCGACCTTTTGATGAGAGTTCTTTACCGCGTGCGCCCTTACGAGGCAAAGCCGGGCAGCGCGAACGCTCTTTATGAGAAATGGAACGAAAGAGCCGAGGAGATGCTGAAGTCAAATTCAATCTTCAAATACAGGAAACTGATAAAGGGAATTATCCGCGACTTTGACACTCTTCCGATTCTTCCTGTCAAGAAGCCGAGGGTTGGAGTTGTCGGCGAGATTCTCGTTAAATTCCACCCGACTGCGAACAATGACATCGTGAACACGATTGAAAAGGAAGGCGCGGAATGTGTAATGCCTGACTTGATGGACTTCCTTTTCTACACGTTCTCGGACGGAGTTTTCCGCCACAGAGAGCTTGCGTTCCCGAAATCAGAGGAAAGAAACGGAAAGCTTCTTGTCTGGGCGCTAGAGCTTTACAGAAAATACTCAGAGAAGCTTTTGAGAAAGAGCCGCAGGTTCGACTCTCCGAATTCAATCTGGAAGATGATGGAAAGCGTGAAAGGACTGGTTCAGCTTGGAAACATTTCAGGCGAAGGCTGGTTCTTGACAGCGGAAATGGTGGAGCTGATTCACGAGGGAGTTCCTTCAATCGCGTGCGTCCAGCCGTTCGCGTGCCTTCCTAACCACATCACAGGAAAAGGAATGATAAAGGCTCTCCGAAAGAAGTTCCCTGGCTCGAACATCAGCGCGATTGACTACGACCCGGGCGCAAGCGAAGTAAACCAGCTTAACCGCCTTAAGCTTCTGCTTTCAAACGCTCCTATCGGAAAGAATCCTGACGAGCTTCCGAACGGAAAAATCTGGACTCCGAAAGGAAACGTTGAGCCGACATTGCAGTACGCAAGCGGCGGAAGCCAGTTCTTTGACAACGACCCGGTAGACGCCAAGAACCTGATTCCAGCGACAACGGCGTAAGAATAAAAATCAGCTGAAAACACAAACGGCGCGCTTCATCGCTTTGAAGCACGCCGTTTTTTTTGTTTAACAAGTGTCATTCCGAATCCATAAAGAGATGCTGAAACGAAGTAAACACGAACGTGTTCGAATTCAGCATGACAAAAAATTCAGTATGACAATAAAATGCCTTTATTTTCTTGCGACAATAACCATTGTCCGTGCGTTCTGATTGTACGGAGAAAAGTCGAAGTCGCCGTAGATTTCAGCGGACTTGAAGCCAATATCAAGCAAAATGCGCTTAAGCTCGGCCGCCGAATAAAGCCGCTGCACAAATTCATGCTCGATTCGGCCGCCGGTCTCGTTGTCAATCAAAATCCAGCGCGAGCGCAGACCTTCCCACGCGCCAACAACCTCAAACTGAGTGAGAACTGTTTTTCCGGCGCGCTCGAACCACTCGCCCTCGGTGAAATACTTTATCGCAATCTCGCGTCCTGTGCTTTCAAGAATAAAATATCCGCCGTCTTTAAGAGAGTCAAAAATCCGCTTTAGAATTTGAACGTCCTCTTCAACCGTGTCGCAATATCCGAACGAAGTGAAAAGATTCACTGCGCAGTCGAATTTCTTTTCCGACGTGAAAGTGCGCAGGTCGGCACGGACAAGCTCAATGTCAACGCTCTCGTCCGCCGCGCTTTCAGCCGCGCAGTCAAGCTCGCTTTGAATCAGGTCAACGCCGGTAACATCAAGGCCGCGCAGAGCCAGCTCCACAGAAATGCGTCCCGGACCGCAGCCAGCGTCAAGAATTCTCGCGCCTTTTGAAAGCCCCGCAATCCGGCAGACGCTTTCGGCGACGGCAGGAGCTTCCGCCCATCGCTTTGCGTCAAACATTATCGGTCCGAAATTGTTCCAGAAATCTTCCTTTTCAAACCATTCAGTTTTCTTCTCTGACATAAAATCTCCTTATGGCGGCAAATTTTCAATGCGGATGCTGAAACGAAGTGAACACGAACGTGTTCGAATTCAGCATGACGAAAGTTTTCAATATCCGTAGCGTTTTCTAAAGGCGATAAAGCAGACGGCTGTCAAAACTGCGGTCAAAATCTCCGATGACGGAAAAGCGAGCCAGATTCCGTTTGCGCCGAGAAGAACCGGGAAGAGCAAAATGCAGGAAACCTGAAAGACCAGAGTCCGCACAAACGCAAGAAGCGCGCTCACAAGCCCGTTGTTCAGCGCGGTAAAGAACGATGAGCCGTAAATGTTCACGCCGCAGATTAAGAATCCAAAAGAATAAAGCCTGAAAGCCTTTTTTGTAAGCGCGAAAAGCTGCTCGTCGTAGCCTGTGAAAATCGAAGCGAGAATTCCAGCCGCCGCTTCCGACGCGGCAAACATACAAAGCGAGACAAGCGCGACAATCTGCAGGCTTTTATTGAAAATGTTTTCAAGCTCCTTTTTGTTTCCCGAGCCGTAGTTAAAGCTGACGACAGGAGCTGTTCCCATCGAGTAACCGATGAAGATTGCGACAAATATAAATCCGACGTACATAATCACGCCGTAAGCCGCAACTCCGTCAACTCCAGCATATTTTAGAAGCTGAACATTGTACAACATTCCCACAATGCTCGACGAAATATTCGTCATAAGCTCGGAAGAGCCGTTCGTTACAGTTTTCACAAGTGATTTCACATCAAAATAAGTTTTTCCGAGGCTCAAAGTTCCGTTTCTCTTCACGAAAAAATAAACGAGAGGAACGATTCCGCCCACAACATAAGAAGCGTCAGTCGCAATCGCCGCGCCAACAACGCCCCACTTGAAAACGCCGATAAAAAGCGCGTCCAAGACAATATTCGTGCAGCCTGCCGCCAGCGTGAGAACGAACCCGAGATGTGGCTTTTCCGCAGCAATCATAAAGCTCTGGAAAATGCTCTGGAGCATAAAAGCCGTAACTCCGATAGAAAGCGTGCGCGCATACAAGACCGCGTAATGAAGAATCTCGCCTTCCGCGCCCAAAAGACGAGCCACAGGCGGAACAGCAAAGTAAAATCCTATGCTAGAAAGGATTCCGAAGCCGAACGCAAAATAAACGATGAACGAGAAAGTCTGCTTCGCTTTCTCAGTCTTGCCCTCGCCCAAGTATTTTGAAACGAGCGCGCTTCCGCCAGTTCCGAACATAAAGCCGAATCCTGAGAAAAGCATGACGAGAGGCATAACCAGGTTGATTGCCGCAAAAGGAATTTTTCCCGCGAAATTAGATGTGAAAAGACCGTCAACAATCGAATAAATCGAAGTGAAAATCATCATCGCGATTGAAGGCAGAGTAAACCTTAAAAGCCTGGAAAAAGTAAAATGGTCAGAAAGCTGAATTTTCATCTCTTCTTTGAACTCCTTAAATTATTTTAAATATCAAAATAAACTGCAAAAAACAAAACCGGCGAAATGCGAAAAATATAATGTTTCCGATTTTCTCATAAAGACAAAATTAAATCTATCTCGCAGAAATCCTAAAATTCCTTGTAAAGCTCTTCAGGCTCTTCTTCAAGCCAGCGCGAGATTTCCTCGACAAGGCTTGCGGTTTTCTGCTTTCTCGCCTTGCCCGAGCCGCCAAGAGAACATTCCCACACAACTCCGACCCTGCAAAGATGCTGGATATAAGTCTCCGAGATTTTCTTGTCGCGCTCGATGTTTCTTGAAATCTTTTTTTCCCAGTATTCGGTGTTTGACTTTGGCAGGCGGAACAGGCGGCAGTTCTTGTGTCCGTGCCAAAAGCAGCCGTTAAGGAAAATCACCGCGTTGTAGCGGGGAAGAACGATGTCCGGCGTTCCAAGATAGCGGCTGTCGTTTTTTCTGAAGCGGAAACCAGCCCTGAAAAGCGCACTCCGCAAAGTCAGCTCGATTTTTGTGTCCTTGCTGTGAATTTTCGACATATTCAAACTGCGCTGCTCGGCTGTCAGTTTATCCATAAAAAGATTCTAGGCGAATCAAAGTCCAAAATTCAATAGAAAGATTTTTTGATTTTTCGCTGAATACATCGTCCGCAAATCTTATTTCTACAAGTTTTCTTTTAGGTGATTTTTTGCGTTCAGGACTTTTCTATAAAAGTGTGCCGCACACTGACACTAGCGTGGCAAACACGCGACTAGTACGACACTAGCACGGCAAACATTCTTAAATCTTGAGGCTTTCATTTTTTAATCATAAGTTAAAATCATGGTTAAAATAACAAACGCCGCCCCGCAGGATTTTTCAAGCACGGATGTGCTTTTTCAGACTTCATTCTGGGGCGAGTTCAGGCAGAAAATCACGAATCAGGAATCGCTTTATTTTTGGGTTTCTTACAAATCAGATGAAAACGACAAAGGCGTTGTGTTTCCGTTTTTGGTTCAAGCAAGAAAATATTGCGGCGAAACTTACGCTTACGCACAGCGCGCGCCTGCAATTTTAGTTCCGGAAGAAAAACGCGCCGCGCTTCTTGAAGAGCTTGCAGACGAGATGAAAAACCATCTTCCGAAAGAAACGCTTTTTCTGCGCTTTGACTTGCCGTGGAACGTTCCCGGCGTGAGCAATGCAGGAGAACGAAATGGCTCTGGAAGCGGATTCCGCGCCGGCCATAGTGCCGGCCATCGCGCCGAAATGCTAGAGCTTGCGATGAATTTTGGAAGCAAATTCCACAATCTTAGAAAAGCGGCATCAAATCATCTTTGCCCTGACACGGTGATTATCGACCTGCGTCCGTCTCCTGAAAAGCTCTTGTCTTCAATGCGGCAGCAGACAAGAAATTCAATCCGAAGAGCGTACAAGGAAGAAGTCGATTTTTCGATTTACGACGCAAAAAGCCCGGACTTGGCTGAAAAGCTTGAGGAATGGCACGAAATTTACGAGGAGACCGCGAAGCGCAAAGGATTTTTCTTTGAAAAGCTCGACTATTTCAAGACGCTTTTTGAATGCGCAGCAAAAGCCGAAAATTCCGAGCCGAGATTTGAGGAAAAGTCGAACGTTCCGCTTGACGCCTGCGTTCCGCCGCCGAAATTCTATCTTTTTACGGCTTCAAAAAACGGAAAAACTTTAAGCGGGCTTGTTCTGGCGATTTCGGCAAAGCGCGCTTACTATATGTACGCGGCAAGCTCTCTTGCGGGGCGCGGATGCATGCCGAACTACGGGCTTCAATGGGAAGTAATCAGATTCGCGAGAATGAAAGGCTGCCTGCAATACGATTTGATGGGAATTCCGCAGGACTCGAGCAAGGAAGACCCGATGGCAGGACTTTACATTTTCAAGACAGGATTCGGCGGGCAGAAAACGCATTTTGGCGGAGCGTGGGATTTTCCTTATGACAAGGAAAGATACCAGAATTTCCGTGTGAACGAGACAATAATGATGAAAAAATAAGGACATCCTGTCCCGACGAGAAGCGAAGCTTCTCGCAATCCTTTTTGCCTTGAAGTTTCCATCCGTGGAAACTCGGCTTTTCTCGTAAATGCACGTCATTCCGAACTCGAGCAGTTTTGCTGCTCGCTTAGTTTCGGAATCTATAAATAAAATATAAACGCAGATGCTGAAACAAAGCGACCACGACGTGTTCGCGTTCAGCATGACTGGCTTGTCTGAGAGAAGCACGTCATTCCGAACTCGAGCAGTTTTGCTGCTCGCTTAGTTTCGGAATCTATAAATAAAATGCAAACAACGAAAACGAAACGTGATATAATCGTGCCTGAAAACAGTAACTCAGAGGTGCGATTATGCTAAACACTAACAACAATGCTGCCGCGCTTAAAAAAGATATTTTGGTTGAAATGGCGCGGCTTCAGCTTGAAGGAAAACTTCTGTCTCCTGAAACGGCAGACGAAATCGAGAAGATTCCGCTTGAGCTGATTCCTGACGGCTCTGTTCCAGTCAGAAAAAATCTTGCAGAAGACCGCGATATTGTGCGCACAAGAATTGTGGCGAATCTCGGACATTCTGTTGAGGACTACGACCCGAAAAAGCCGCTTGCGGAATATGTGAAAGAAGCATACGAGCGCGAAAAACCGACCTGGCCTATGCTCACGATGATTCAGAGCGCGTGCCACGCCTGCGTAAAGCCGCATTATTTTCCGACCGACGCATGCCAGGCCTGCCTTGCCCGCCCATGCAAGATGAACTGCCCGAAAAAAGCGATTGAAGTTACAGACAGGGCGAGAATCGACTATAAAAAATGCATAAGCTGCGGACTTTGCGCCCAGAACTGCCCTTACCACGCGATTATAAAAACCGTTGTTCCGTGCGAGGAAGCCTGCCCGGTCGGAGCAATCTCAAAAGGAACAGACGGAAAAGAGACAATCGACTACGACAAGTGCATTTTCTGCGGAAAGTGCATGTCGAACTGTCCATTCAGCGCGATGATGGGAAAATCGCAGCTTTTTGACGTGATAAAGCACATCATGAACGGCGAGAAAGTTGTGGCGATGTACGCGCCTGCAATCGGAGCGCAGTTCAAGGGAACAAAGCCAGGCCAGCTTGAGGGCGCGCTCATTCAGGCCGGATTCTCGAAAGTGTGGGAAGTCGCGCTTGGAGCCGACATCACTGCGGACAAGGAAGCTGCTGAATTCAAAGAGAGAATTGAACGCGGCGACAAGATGATGACGACGAGCTGCTGCCCGGCTTATGTTCGCGCGGTGAAAATCCACGTGCCGGAGCTTGCGCCTTGCATTTCAGAGACAAAATCCCCGATGATTTACACTGGCGAAGTCGCAAAGAAAGCCGACCCGGACTGCATTACAGTCTTTATCGGCCCTTGCCTTGCAAAAAGACGCGAAGGATTCGACTCAGAAATTATAGACTATGTTCTTTCGGTTGAGGAAGTTGACGCGCTTTTTACTGCGAAGAATATCGAAATCAAAAATGCGCCGGTTCGCCCGGAAAAATACGTTCCGACAGTTTCAGGAAGAAATTTCGCGAAGACTGGCGGAGTCGCGGAAAGCGTTCGTTTAAGGCTCAAAGACAAAAGCATCTTGCGGCCTGCGGTAATCAACGGTCTCGACAAAGCCGGAATGAAAATTCTTGCGGGCTACGGACAAATCAACGCGGGAAAAATTCCTGCCCCGGAAAACTGCCCTAACCTTATCGAAGTTATGGCCTGCGAGGGAGGCTGCATTGGAGGTCCGAGCGTAATCACAAATCCGAAGCTTGGAAACGGACTTTTAATGCTTTACGCAAATGCGGGAACAAAGCCTGATGAAAGCGGAATTCCGCAGAAAGCAGACATGGACGAAATCGCTCGGGAAGGAAACTGAAAATGAAACCAAAATCACTGAAATTCTGTTCAAGAAAATCGAATCCGTCATCAAGAAATTTCAGAAAACTTGCTTTTGCTTTCGCGCTCGCCTGCGTTTCGTCGTTCGCGGTGTTTGCGGCTCCAAAGCAAGTTCGCGCAGGCGTTCTGAACGGACCTTCTGGAATTCCGTGCGCATATTTAATAGAAAACAAAGACAGTTTCGGAATCAAAAATCTGACTTTTGAAAATTTCACTTCCGCGCAGACCGAGCTTCCGAAACTTTTGAAAGGCGAAATCGACATCGGCTTTCTTCCGCCGAACGCAGCGGCAAAAGTCTTCAACGCTGGAAACGGCGCTGTCGTCTGCCTCGGAATCACGGGAAATGGAAATCTCTTTGTAATTTCAAAAAAATCTGGCGTTCACGCTCTGGAATCCCTGCGCGGAAAGACAGTTCAATGCGCGGGGCAAGGCGCAACGCCGGAATATATGCTCAAATATCTTCTTTCAAAGCGAAATATTCCGATAAATCTGAATTCGCAGGATTTGAATTCTCTGCAAGCCCCGCAAAACCATCAAATTCCAGAAAATTCAAAAACCACAGGAAATTCTCAAAATTCTGGAAACGCTGTAACGCTCGACTTTTCCATTCCAAACGCGAACATTGCGGCGGCTCTGATTTCAGACAAAATTGAATATGCTCTTGTTCCAGAGCCTTTCGCAACCGTGGCCGAAATAAAATCTCCAGACATAAAGCGTGTTTTGGACATCCAGCAGCTTTTCGCGCATCAAAACGGCGGCTCTTACCCGATGACTCTTCTCGTCGCAAACGCGAAATTCGCGAAGTCGAACAAAAGCACAGTCGAAAAATTCATTCAGGCCTACAAGCAGGCTTTTGAATGGACTGTAAAAAATCCATCGCACGCAGGCGCGCTCGCGGAAAAAAACAATCTCGGCTTGAGCGCGAAAATCGTTGAAAAGGCGATTCCGAACGCGGCTTTCACTTGGAAAAATGCGGCGGAAGGCAGAACTGAAATCGAGTCGCTTCTTTCGATTTTCCTTGAAAACGCCCCGGAATCAGTCGGCGGAAAACTTCCGACAGACGAATTCTACTTTGGCGCAAAATGACGCTTCAACGAAAAGTCGAAAAATGAAGTCTCCCCTGCTCCACTTACTTTCTGCAGCGTTTCTCGCGCTTCTCTGGCAGATTGCCGCGCTAATTGTCGCAAACCCGATAATTTTTCCGGCTTTCACGGCGACTCTTGCGCGGCTTTTCTCGCTTTGCGCAAAGCTTTCGTTCTGGAGCGGAGCCGCTTTTTCTTTTCTCCGCGTTTTTTCAGCCTTTTTCCTGATTCTCGTTTTCGGAGGCGCGGCGGGCATTCTGTCAGGGATTTTCCCGGCTTTCAAAGCGTTTTTGAGCTTTCCTCTCGCCGTAATCCGCTCCGTTCCGGTCGTCTCGTTCATTCTTCTTGCGATTTTCGCTTTCAACTCAAATTTCGTGCCGGTTTTCAGCGCGTTTTTGATGGGCTTTCCCGTTATGGCAAGCGCAGTTTCATCAGGATTCGATTTTTCCGAGGACGAAAAAAAACTCTTCTTCATGGCAAAAGTTTTCGGTCTCACAAAAACGCAGAAAATCCGGTTCATTTTTCTTCCAAAGCTAAAGCCTTTTTTGGAAAGCGGAATTTTCTCTTCACTTGGAATGTCGTGGAAAGTCGTCGCGGCGGCTGAGGTTCTTAGCGTTCCAAAAAACGCGCTCGGGGCATTTCTTCAAAACGCGCAAGTGCATCTTGAAAGCGCGTCGGTCTTGGCGGCGACAATCGTTCTCGTGCTGCTTTCTTTTTTGTCCGAAAAAGCCCTGAAATTCGTTTTCCAGAAATCTTTCAATAAGATAACTTCCGGGGGCTACCCTGCGGGTCGGGGCTTCCGCCATTCCGCTTCCGCTCCAGCCGCTTCCCTCGCTGCGCTCAGTCCAGTGGCCGCCTCTGGCGCGGCTACAGTCCCTAGCCCGTTCCCGCTTGAAATCAAAAATCTTTCCATAAAAAAAGGCGGAAAGCAGCTTTTCAAGGATTTCAGCATAAAATTTGAGTCAGGAAAAACAACCGCGATTCTTGCCCCGAGCGGCAGCGGAAAAACAACGCTTCTAAACTGGATTGCATGCAATTTTGAAGTCTCGTTCCTTTTTCAGGAGCCGCGACTTTTGCCGTCTCTCACAGTTTTTGAAAACGTTTTTCTTCCATTAAAAAACATTCTTCCAGAAGAAAACGCAAAAACTCTCGCCTTAAAGTATCTCGGCGCGGCAGGCCTTTCTTCCAGACTAAATGACAAGACGCAAAAATTGAGCGGCGGAGAAAAGCAGCGTGTCGCAATGGCGCGCGCATTCGCTTTTCAAAAGCCGGTTCTGCTTCTAGACGAGGCGTTCCAGTCTCTCGATGAGAAAATCAAAAAATCGCTTGAGGAAACATTAAAATCGCTTTTGCGCGAAAATCCGCGCACAGTTGTTTTTGTGACGCACCAGAAAGACGAGGCAAAATCTCTTGCTGACAAAATAATCGAGCTGGAAGGCGAGCCGCTTCAAATCAAAAAAATCTCGGAATAGTCATTCCGAACTCGTTTCGGAATCTACAAAAAACTTTTTCGGAAGTCTATATTTTTCACAAATCCAAAATCAAAAAAAATCTCTGCAATCTTATAGAAAAAATGCTATAATCTCTCAAAAATTTTACCGGCGGATTTTTATGGCAGGATTTATCAAGACAGACGGCGAAACACCTTCAATTCCAAAGCTCGGCGGATTTCAGAAAACCGCTATTTTTCTTGGCGAAATCGGAGTTGACGCAAGCCGCGCGGTTCTTTCCCATCTGAATCTTTCAGACGCGCAAATCACGGCAATCAGCAAGGCAATGAGAAATCTTGGAGAATTCAATCCTCACAACCAGCTTCACGTTCTTCGCGAGAATTCAGTTCTCGAGGAAGCCGCAAATTACGGAAAAATGCGCAGAATCTACCGCGAAATTCCGCATCTTACGCCAAGCGAGAAAAAAGCGAACAAAATTTCAGCAGAAGACCCGAAACAGATTGCGCAAATCTTAAGAATGATGCTCGACGAAAAATGAAAGCTTTCCGTTGATTTTCTCGCTCTGCTTTTCAAGCTCGTCATATTTTCCTGCGGCGTTCGACAAGTGCTTTCCCAAAACCTCAAAATCTCCGCAAAATGCAGAAAAACTGTTTTGGAGCGAGGAAAGCTCGCTCACAATTTTCTGCGCCTGCTGCTCAATCTTGTATCCTCTAAGTCCGAACGAAATCGACATAAGATAAGCGTAAAAAGTGCTTGGCGAAACCGGCACGACTTTTTTAGACATCGCGTAATTGAAAAGAGCTGAGCCATTCTCGCTGTCGCGCACAAGAATCTCGTAGTAAACATTTTCCGCCGGAATGTACATCAGCGCAAAATCAAAAGTTCCTTCCTCGGGCCGGATATATTTTTTTGAAATCTCATCGATTCTGGCTTTCACAGACTTTAAGAATTCGGAGCGGCACTTTTTCTTTGAATCTGAATCTTTCGCGTTAATAAAGCGAACAAAACTTTCCATCGGAAATTTCGAGTCAACAGGAACAAGGTATTTTCCGAGCCTCACTGCCGCGTCAACCGCGCTTCCGTCCTTAAAATGATGCTGCTCCTCGTAGTTCGCCGCCGGAAGAACATCGCGCAAAAGCTCGTACAAAAAATACTCGCCAAGATTTCCGCGCAGTTTCGGAGAGCGCAAAATGTCCTGCAGAGACGAAATGTCCTTTCCAAGCTCCTGAATCTGCCTTGTGGCGTTTTCAAGCGAGCCGAGCTTCTGCTGAATCTCGCCGATTACAGACGCGGACTGCCCGAGAGTCTTGTTCAAGTTTCCCTGGCTCTGGTCAATCTGAAAATTCATCATTTTCATCATCTCGCGCATATTTTTCTGGGAATTGTAAAGCAAAAACGCGACCAGAATTATAAAAGCCGCTGCAATCGCGCAAATCAAAATCAGAGAATTCAATTTCATAGCAGTTAATTATAAAACCATATCTGAAAAATGTAAAATCATAACGGAATTTGACATTTTCTTAACATAAGAATAAACTTTGGTTGTATGAATTTATTGTTCGGGATTTCAGCATCCAACGGAATTGGCATTGGAAAAGCGTTTGTTGTGCCAGAATCAGAAAAAAGAGTGATTCCAAGCAAGCCGATTAAAAAATCAGAGCATGAGAGAGAGCTTGAAAAATTTTTAAAATCGCTTGAAAACGTTACAGCGCAGGTTGCAGTCCAGCTTGATTCTGTGAAAAACGACAAAGTCCAGTCTGAAATTTTCGAGACATACTATTTAATGCTTCAAGACCCGGAATTTTTAGGAGATGTAAAAAAAACTTTCGAGAATTCCGACTTTCCGATTGCATATATTCTAAACCAGAAAACAGAGGATTACGCCGAAAAGCTCCGCTCAAGCGGAAACGATTATCTTGCGGAACGCGCTCAGGACATCTGCGACATTTTCGGGCGGGTTCTCGACGACTTGCTGGATTTCCACCCTTTCAACATTGAAAATGTTCCTGACGGAGCCGTGATTGTCGCAAAAACGATGAATCCAAGCGACACAATCATTCTTTCAAAACGCAGAATCGCGGGACTTGCGCTCACGGAAGGCGGAGTTTCATCGCACGTTGGAATTCTCGCGCGGAACTACGGAATTCCGGCGGTTTTCGCGCTCGAGGACATCACAAGCGAGGTGAAAAACGGCACAAAAATCATTGTTGACGGAGATTCAGGAGAAGTAATCAACGAGCCTGACGAGACGACAATAAAAGAATACGAGATAAAAATCAAAAACGCGAAAGAGCATGCGGAAAAGCTTAAAAAATACAGAAATCTTCCTGCAATGTCTGCTGACGGCGAGAGATTCCATCTTTACGCGAACATCGGAACAGTCGAGGAAGCGGAAATAGCGATGAAGGAAGGCGCGGACGGAATCGGGCTTTTCAGGACGGAATTTCTTTTTATGAGCGAGTCGAACGCGAACATGAGCCAGACACACGCGGCCGCGGCGGCTTTCAGCGAGGAATCGCAGTTTCAGGCTTACAAAAAAGTCCTTGAGACAATGCAGGGAAAGCCTGTAACAATCAGAACTCTGGACGCAGGCGGCGACAAGCTAATCAGCTCGGACGAAATCAGAAACGCAAAGCAGGAAAAAAATCCTCTGATGGGACTGCGCGCAATCCGCCTGAGCCTCGCAAATCCTCAGCAGCTGAAAACCCAGTTCCGCGCGCTTTACCGGGCGAGCATTTACGGAAATCTCAACATAATGCTTCCTTTAATAACGAGCGTTGACCAAGTAAAGCAGGCGCTTGAAATCGCAAAGAAAGCACGAGAGGAACTTAAGAGCGAGAACGTGAATTTCAAGGAGAACATTCCGATTGGAATAATGGTTGAGACTGCAGCCGCAGCAATGATTGCGGACTGCCTTGCGAAAGTCTCCTCGTTTTTCTCGATTGGAACGAACGACCTTACGCAGTACACAATCGGCGTTGACCGGGAGAATGCGGACGTTGCGCCGCTTTACAACGAGTTTCATCTTGCGGTTCTGCGTCTGATTCACCACACAATCAACGAGGCGAAAAGCGCGAAAATTCCGTGCGCTGTGTGCGGAGAAATGGCGAGCCGTAAAGACTCGGTTGTGGTTCTTGCAGGAATGGGAATCCGCGACCTGAGCATGAGCCCGAAACTTATCACGCAGGTAAAAGAGCTTCTATCGAATATGAGCGTTCCTGAAATGCAGGCGATTTCATCAAAATCATTGAATTCGCTTTGAAACATAGCGCCGCAATCTTGCACTGCAACAAAACAAAATCTCTTCTTTTTTCTCAAAAAATTAGGTAGAATATCGGCTATGGCTAAAGCAAAAAAACGTAAACCAGACTTTTCAAAACCGAAACCTGTCAAAAATGAAAATATTGAGCCGGAATCTAGCGATTCAGAATTGCGAGATTCAGAAAATCAGGATTTAAAATCCAAGGATTCCGAATCCGCAGAATCAGAATCTCTTCAGGACGATTCTGACGACTGGACACTTTCAGACACAATTGACGCAGAAGAACGCGAAGAAGCCGCAGCATCTGGATTCAGCAAAAACAAATACTACATAAATCTTCCGCTTGTTGTGATTGCGGGCCGGCCGAACGTCGGAAAATCGACTCTTTTCAACAGATTCATGAAAAAAAGGCTTGCAATCGTTGACCCGACACCAGGCGTCACTCGCGACCCTGTCGAAGCCACAGCATTTATCACTGGAAAGCCTGTCCGGCTTGTTGACACTGGCGGCTACAAGCTTGACCGCGACCCGACCAGCCGCGAGTCTGAAATGGACGAGCTTGTCGTTGAAAAATCCGTCGAGATGATAAAAAAGGCGGACAAAATCCTTCTTCTTCTTGAAGCAGGCGTTATCACCGGCGAGGACGAGGAATTTATCCACTTTTTGCGCCCTTACTGGAACAAGCTGATTGTCGCGGTGAACAAATGCGAGGGCGGAAAAGGCGAAGATGTATCTTGGAACTATCTTAAGTACGGATTCAAGGATTTGCTTTTCATTTCCGCTGACCACGGCGACCACATCACAGAGCTTGCAAAAAAACTCACCGACGGCCTGGATTTCAGCAAAGTCGAGGAAGGTAGCGAGAATGACCGCCCTATAAAGATTGCGATTCTCGGAAAGCCGAACACAGGAAAATCGACTCTTTCAAACCGCCTCACGCACACGGAAAAATCGATTGTAAGCGACTATGCAGGAACAACGCGCGATGTTGTCGAAAGCGAATTCACTTACGGCGGAAGAAATTTCGAGATTATGGACACGGCAGGAATCCGGCGCAAGAAAAAAGTAAAGGAGAACGTCGAATATTACTCCGTGAACCGCGCAATCAAGACGCTTGACAAATGCGATGTCGTATTCCTGATGATTGACTCTCAGGAAGGTCTTTCAGACCAGGACAAAAAAATCTGCTCTCTCGCCTACGAACGCGGACGCGGAATCATCCTGATTTTGAACAAGTGGGACACGCAGGAGCAGAGCAGAAAAACCTTGAAGAATGCCACCGAATACATAAAAATAATGTTCGGGCAGATGAACTGGGCACCGATTATGCCGCTTTCCGCGCTGAAAGGCGAAGGTATCAAGGATTTGATGAACAAGGCAATCGAGCTTTACACCCAGCTCACACGAAAAGTCGAGACAAGCGCGCTTAACAAGGCTCTCGCCGACTGGCTCTTCCATTATCCGCCGCCGGCAAGCAAGTCGATTCACTTCAAGATCAGATATATGACGCAGACAAGCACAAATCCGGTCTCTTTCAGAATTTTCTGCACAAGCCCGGACAATGTTCCTGAAAGCTACGTTACTTACTTGAAAAATTCCATCAGAAAAGACTTGGGCTTTGACCAGATTCCAATCGAGCTGAATCTAAAGCCGAGCCGCCAGAAATGGGAAAACAGGTTTGACAGCCAAAGGTTTGACTCTTGACGTACACAATCGGTGAAGTTGAGGAAATTTCCGGCTTAAAGGCGAACGTTCTCCGTTATTGGGAAACCGTTATTCCGGGCTTTGCTCCGCGCAAGGACATCGGAGGAAGGCGGTTCTACACGGAGCGCGAGCTTGACATGGTCTTGCGGCTCAAGCATTTAATCTACGTGAAAAAATTCACGATTGAAGGCGCGAGAAACGAGATTCTTCACGAGGCCGAAATTTACGAGACAAAGGCCGATGTCATGGACGAAATCCGCGCGCTTAGAACTGAGCTTACAAATCTCTACATCACCGTAAAAAAATACCGCCCGAAATAAAAAGTCAGAGAAGCGAAAGTTTTGGATTTCAGGAATTTATAAATCAAAGAACAAATTTTTAAGGGACAATATGAAAAATCAGTTTTACAAAGATTCATTTTATAAAGATTCAAGAGAAAAAAAATCATCTCAAGGAAAAGCTGCAAGATTCCAATCAGAACGAAAAATGTCAAATCCGAAATATTCATCAAAATCAGAACCAGAAAGAACAAGATTTGAGCGGACAGAACAAACGCAAAAGCCAGAAAACCACGCAAGAATAGACTCGCACGCAAACTGGAAAAACGCGGTAAGGCAGAAAAAAACGGTTTCTACCCGAAAAGAGCTTTTCGACGAAAAATCGATTCCGGAAGACGCGGCAAAAATCATCGCGAATTTCGACAAGGTAATCGAAGATGTCATGCATCTTAGCGGAAAGCAGAAAGTAACTTTGCCTGCCGCTGTGAAAAATCTTTCGCATCAGCTCACAGACGAGCGCGGAACACGCAGGCTTGGCTACATGAACGAGGCGAGCTTTTTAAGCGCGTACGTGAATTATTTTATGTGGTGGAATCTCGTGCGGCTGTGCCGGCTTTTCGCGAATCTTCCAAAATCCGCATTCAATTTCGATGACGACACAATTGCGCTTGACATCGGAAGCGGTCCGCTCACGATTCCAATCGCTCTTTGGCTTTCGCGCCCCGAGCTGCGCACAAAAAAAATTGTCTGGTACTGCCTTGACTTAAGCTCGCAAGCCCTTTCACTCGGCGAGGAAATTTATCTTTCAGTCGCGGCAAAGACAATCGCGGCTGCTGCGGTCTCAAAATCAGAAGACGAAAAAAGTCCTGAGAAAAAAGCGGAAAAAGCATTCGAGCCGTGGAAAATAATCAGGGTAAAAGGCTCGCTTGGAACTCCAATCAAGGAAAAAGCCGATTTTGTAACATGCGGAAACACATTCAACGAGATTATCCAGCGGAACGAGATGCCGACAGATTTCCTCGCGAAAAAATATTCCGGCCAGCTAGTCTCATATCTTAAAGATGAAAAAGATTCCTCAGAAAAAAGACAGAACATTCTTTTGATAGAGCCAGGAGACCCTCACTCGGCGCGCTTTATCTCGTTGATTCGGAACGCCTTTATAAGGCAGGATTTCAGACCTGTCTCGCCTTGCCCGCATGCAGGGGAATGTCCTATGGCAGGAAGAACGGGCGGACGGGCCACAAACGCCAGCGGAAAAAACACAAAGTGGTGCAATTTCGCGTTTTCAACAGACTCCGCCCCGAAACCGCTATTGAAACTTTCAGAAAAAGCAGGAATTCCAAAAGAGAGAGCATCTCTTAGCTTTATTTTTGTCTCCCGTGATTCAAATCAGAAAAAAGAAGAGAAGCAAAAAATTCAAAATCCTGAAAATGAAAAACTCTTCATAAGAATCGCCTCGGACTTTATCAAATTGCCTGAAATTCACCGCTCCGGATATTACGCGTGCAGCAAATACGGAATGCTGCTCGCAGTTGACGAAAATCACGTTCAGCCGAAAAACGGCGAGCTTTTGCAGATAAGAGCGCCGGAAAATCTTGACGAGCGCGACCAGAAATCAGGCGCGGCAATTGTGGAAATATAAAAGGAAAAGGCGGCCGAGATTGTCGAAGCCGCCTTTTTTGTTTTAACCGACAAAATATTGACGGCGGAGCTTCATAATTTTAAGTTTTACTTGAACAGCTTCTTTATTTCAGCCGCGTAAATCTCGTTCACCTTGAAGCGTTTCACCTCGAGTTTCGGAGACATTTCCACGCCGACCTCAAACTCCTTTTCAAGAAGCGCAATCTTGTTGATTCTCTCGTAAGACTTGAATCCGTTTTTCGCGTTGATTCTTGTCGCGACCTCAGTCTCAATCATCCGCTGGACTTCCGGACTTTTCACCATTTCCGTGTAAGTTTTATACGGAAGATTTGTCTCCCTGCAAAAATCCTCGATTTCTGTCTTTTCAGGAACGATAAGCGCGGCAAGATAACGCTGGTCCTGTCCGACAACAACAGCCGTCTTTATGAATCTTGACTCCTGAATCTTCATCTCGATTGGAGCCGGCTCAACATTTTCTCCGCCTGTCTGGACGATTGTGTCCTTGATTCTTCCGCGCAGGCAAATTTCATTGTTCACTGTCAAAACCGCGATGTCGCCAGTATTGAACCAGCCTTTCTCATCGATAACTTTTGCTGTGAGCGACGGCTGCTTGTAATATCCTTTCATCACAGTCGGGCCTTTAAGCTCCAGAACGCCTTTTTTGCATTTTCCCAAGTCTTTTCCAGTTTCCGGGTCAACAACACGCGCCGCAAGTTCTCTGATTGGCGCGCCGACATTTCCAAAAATCGGATTCTTAATCGGCTGAACAGAAACAATCGGAGAAAGTTCTGTAAGACCGTAGCCTTCAACGAGCTTAACGCCAATCGCCCAGAAAAATTTCGAGACGATTGGAGGCAAAGCGCCGCCGCCAGAAACGCCCGAGCGGAAATTCTTTCCGAGCATCTTTCTGATTTTTCTGAATACAAGAACGCCGCCCAAAAGCTTTATCGGATAGCAGACAAGCCACGGAAGAACGAACGCCGGCCACTGCAAAAGCCGCAAATCCATCTTGAATCTTGAGGTCTTCGCAAAAAGAACGCGGTCGAGCTTTGAATGGAAAAGCGCAATCGCAGTAAAAAAGTTAAAAAGCCTGTTCACAATTCCGCCGGTCTTTCGCATCTTGCGGTAAATTCCATCGTAGACAGACTCGAAAACGCGCGGAACCGCAGGCAAAACCTGTGGATTCAAAGTCTGCAAGTCAGCGAGAAGAACTGGTCCGACCGGCTTTGAATAGCAAAGGGTCGCGCCCTGGCTCATTACAACGTACTCAACCGAACGCTCAAACGCGTGCCAAACTGGAAGAACGAGCAAGCCCCGGTCTCCCGGATAAAGATAAATGCGCTCGTCAATGTCATCAAGCTGCGAGATAAAGTTTCCATGCGAAAGCATTACGCCCTTCGGCATTCCTGTTGTTCCGGAAGTAAAGATAATGGAAGCCAAATCGTCCCATTTTCCTTTCTCCATTTCCTCAAGAACTTTTTCAGGATTTTTCTCGTTGTAAGACTTTCCTTTCTCTAAAATTTCGCTGAACGAATAAAGCGTCATTCCGGCGTTTTTCGCCTCGTCAAAATCTTTCTCGCCCGGCTCTTCAAAGACAATCAAAGTCTTTACAAGAGGAATTTTGTCTTTGATTCCGGCAATCTTCTTAATCTGCGAAGAATTCTCCACAATCACCATTTTGCACTCGGCAAACGACAAAATATATTCCAAGTCGCCGATTGTCGCGTCGCAGCCACGCGGAACATCAACCGCGCCTAAAGAAAGCAAAGCCAAATCCGCCTGCTGCCATTCCTTGCGGTTGTCAGAAATCATTCCGATATGCTCTTCGCGCTCAACTCCAATTTCAAGAAGTCCGCCAGCAAAAGCCAAAACATTGTCATAGGCTTCTTTATAAGTCGTCGGCTCAAAATGTCCGTCAGAAAAGCGGCTCATCTGAAAAGCGATGTCAGGATAACGCTGCACCATTTTTCTAAAAAGACGCGGAAGTGTTGTTTCCATAAATTCTCCATAAAAAGTGAACTGGTTTTATTTCGACAGAATTTCAATTTTTGTCAGATTCATCAATTATAAGGCTAAAGTAAAGAAAAATCTACATACAATTTATTTTGGATTCTATGATTCAAAAAACTTATCCTTGCGGACATCGGAATTTTAATATAAACTAATGAATGTTAGTTATCGATTCTTTCGTATTTTCTATTTTGTCAGTTTGGGCGGGATTATAAAAAATGGCTAAAACAGAAAAGATTACGCGGGAAAAAATCATTCTTGCCTTTCTTGAATCTTGTTTTGAAAAAAATGCGGGCGGCACTTCACTTTCGGACGTTGCAGGCAGGCTCGGAATCAAAAAAGCTTCTCTTTACAATCACTATGAAAGCAGAGACGCGATGGTTGAGGACACGCTTCGCTGGAGCAGCGAATATATGAAGCGAACTTACTTTATTCCGTCTGACATCGACGCAATTTCAAGAAAATATTCCGCAGAAACCGTGATGAAAGGAATCGTGAACCGCTGGTTCAAGCTCAACGAGAAAGAGCCGCTTTTCCAGATTTACTCGTTCGTTGAAAGCGAAAAATATATTTCAAACGCTGCGGCTGAAATCTCCGAGGAAAACAGGGAAAAGCTTATCTCGCAGACAGCGACTGCGTTTCTAAGCCTTTCCGCGGCAGGAAAAATCGCGCAGATTACAGAGGAAAAGGCAGTTCAGATTTCAAAAATGTACGCAGGAATCGTGATGTCTTTTCTTGACTCGTATCTCACAGACAAAAAAATCCAAATCCGCACAAATCCAGAGACAGGCGAAGGCTCGCTTTTTGCTCCGCCGCAGGAAAAAGGAAATCTTGACAACATCGACTCAATCACTGAAAGATTCTGCGCCTTGCTGAAGCCGTAAAAAATAGACAAATCCTGATTTTAGCTGTATATTATTGATGTGTCTACTTTATATATCGTTGGAACGCCGATTGGAAATCTCGGCGACATAACATTCAGAGCAGTTGAAACTTTCAAGAGTGTTGATGTTGTCGCTGCGGAAGATACAAGGCATACTTTGCAGCTTTTGAACCATCTTGAAATAAAAAAGCCGCTGATTTCTTGCCGCTCGCAGAACGAGGAATTCGCGTCTGAAAAAATCATAAAGCTGCTTGATGAAGGCCAGACAGTCGCGTACGCAAGCGATGCAGGAACGCCGGGAATAAGCGATCCGGGCGCAGTTCTTGCAGGACTGGCGCGAAAAGCTGGACACAATGTTGTTCCGATTCCAGGACCGAGCGCGTTTGCAACTTTAGTGAGCGTGGCTGGAGCCGGCGGAAAAACGCTTATTTTTGAAGGATTCCTTTCGCCAAAGCCGGGGAGAAGACGCTCACGGCTAATAGAGCTTCTGGCAACTGGAGACGCGGTGGTTTTGTACGAATCTCCGTTCAGGATTCTTAAGCTTTTGACGGATATTGCCGATATTGAAAGCGAACGGCGCGTTGTTGTCGGCAGAGAGCTGACAAAACTGCACGAAGAGATATTAGAGGGGACTGCGGCAGAAATGCGCGATGAATTCGCTTCAAGAAGCAAAATCTTGGGAGAATTTGCGGTTTTTATCTCGGGAAACAAATTTTCGTCAAAAAATTCTAAAGATAATGACGAAGATGCCGATAATTAAATTGTAAAAGGCGGGTTAGCTATGATGATTGGAAAAATAGACAACGTAAATCCTCTTAACAATGTTCAGAATACTCATCGCACATCAGCAAAAGACAGCATTTATTCAACAAAAGACTCAATTGATGTATCTGACGAGGCGAAAGCGGCTTCTGAGGCTTATTACTTGAATCAGGTTGCCGAGGAAACGCCGGATGTCCGTTCTGACCTTGTTGCCTCAATCAAAGAAAAAATCAAAGATCCGAACTACTTGAATCAGGCGGTTATCGGCTCTGCGGCTGATAAAATCTTGGCAAGCTTCGGATTCTAGTTTTGAGGCAGTTTTAGGAAACCGTTTCAAGAAATGATTTTCTAAGCGAGCGTTTGGATCATTAAAAATTAAAGAAGGCGGAGGGCGGCTCCGTCTTTTTTTTTCGATAAAAAATTTGCGGCTTCAAACAGCAGGCAAAACAAACGATTAAGGAATAAGGAAACGTAAAATGGCGGATTTATCTTTTAAGGTTTCACCGAATATTATTCTCGGCTCATATGCGGCAAGCAGAATCGGGCAGTCCGTGATAAAAATCGGAACAAGATTCATGCTGATTTCCGACCCGATTTTAAGGGAAAACGGCGTTCTTGAAAAAATCACAAAAGCTCTTGAAGACAAGAAAATCGAATATTTTGTTTTTGACGAGCTTTCTGACGGAAGCGACTCGAAAGTCCTTGAGCGAGCTCTAACGCTTGCAAAACAGTCGCACGTCCACGGAGTAATCGCTTTAGGCGGAGGAAAGCCTATTTCAATCGCGCGCGCGCTTTGCGCTTTCTACAACGAGGCTCACGACATTTACGATTTTCTGGACGGAGCTTCGCCTGTTACATCTCCGCTCCCGATGATTTGCATTCCGACGACAATCCGCGACGCGTTCGTCTTTACAGACACAATTCCGCTTGTTGACGCGAGAAGCTCAATTTTAAAGCTGATAAAGGCGCAGAGCGGACTTTGCAGGCTGGTTGTATTCGACCCGACTCTTTCAAGCACTCTTTCCGAGAACCAGCTTGATTCAATGACGCTCGAGACAATCTGTCTTGCGACGGAAACTTATCTTTCGCAAAAGTCGAATTTTTTCAGCGATATGATTGCGGAAAAATCAGCAGCGATTTTAGGATACGCGATAAACGGCGCGGACACGCTCACAGTCACAACACCAAAGGAAGAGCTTCTTTCCCAGGGCGGCTGCATGGCATCTCTTGCGGCGGCGACATCTTCCGTTGGAATCGCAAGCCTGCTTTCAATGTGCATAAACGCCCGCTACAAAATTTCACGCTCGCTTGTAACAACGATTCTCTTTCCGTATATGATTGAGGACTGCGCAAACTACAAGGCGGCGAAGCTCGCAAAAATCGCGCGGCTTTTGACTCCGGGGCAGAACGAGGCAAGCGACGAGGAAGCAATCCGCGCTTTTGCGGAAAATATCCGGCAGAACATCGCAAAGGCAAACCTTCCAGCACGCCTGAAAGATCTTTCAGTCTCGATTGAGCAGCTTGCGCTCGCGGCGGAAGACGCAGGCCAGCTTGACATTGTGAATTCGCTTCCGAAAAGCATGACGAGCGACGACCTTTTCGCGCTTATAAAAACGGCTTACTAAAAGAAAAAATGATTGAACCTCACAAACTCGACCAGTTAGAGCCGGGGCAAAAACGGCGGAAGCTGGCATTGACTTTCGGCGCGCTTGAACGCGATGTTGACGGAATTCCAGAAAAAGGGAACGAATACAATTTCAGGACAATCTCGCGCTCGGACTACATCAAAAAAATGATTGGAATTGTCCTTAAAGACCCCGAATTGAAACCAGAGGCTAAGCTCCAGCTTGAGGAAATTCTAAATTCAAATGAATTTGACGAGAAACGCGCCTGCAATCTCGCGCGGAACAATCTTCTTGCGATAATCGGGACTTTTCCTGCTGAATGGGACTTAATCATAGCTCCGCATCCTGAGCAGAAAAACGATGACGGAACTGTGAAAAAACGGGATTTTTATCCTGATGTCTATGTCTACGCGGAGGACATCCGCTCGCCTTTCAACTGCGGCTCGATTTTCCGCACAGCGGAAGCGATGGGAGCTGAGAAAGTCATTATCTCGCCGCTCTGCATAAATCCAGAGCACCCGAAAGCGCAAAGGAGCGGAATGGGCTGCATCGAGACGCTCGGATTTGAGAGGAAAAGCGTTGAAGAGCTTGAATCATTCGCAAAAGAAAAAAACTTGCCGGTTTTCGTGCTTGAAACAGGCGGAACGCCAATCGAAGAATTCGATTTTCCAGAAAAAGGAATCTGCATAATCGGCTCGGAAGAGCTTGGAGTAAGCCCGCAGGCACTAAAAGCCGCAACTTACGGCAGAGTCACAATCCAGATGAAAGGCTTAAAGGCGAGCCTGAACGTGGGCGTTGCTTACGGAATTCTAATGCAGAAATGGGTTGAAAAACTCGGAGAAAAACAGCAAGGCAAGAAAGATTCTTAAAGAACGCAATTTCCGCGTTTTCTAGCATCTTTCCTTTGCGAACGCTTTTTCAAGCCTGTCAGAAATCTTTTTCAGCATCTCCTCGCTTGAAATATTGAACATCGACAGAACTTCCGGGTCGAGCTGACAAAAATCGACATCGCCATTCTGATAGTGAACAAGCATATCTGAAAGATAGACAAGGCTTGTGAGCTTTCTTGTCGCTGAAGTCGCCATGTCAGGCTCGTGGTGGTGACGGATTACAGAAACAATCACATCGGGGAAATTCCATTTTTCCGCGATAAGCGCGCCAACTTCTCCGTGGTTCACGCCTGCAATCAGCTTTTCAAAAATCGCTGTGGAAATTCCCTTTTGAGCACAGATTTTCTTTACCGACGCAACCGTATCAGGATGAGCCGCCTCAAAGACGAGCTTTCCCATATCGTGCAGAAGCCCGCAAACATAAGCGTCATCAACAACGCCCCTGTCGTCCGCGCAGAAATTTCTCGCAAGATTATAAGAATAAAACGCGGTTCTGTATGCGTGAATCCAAAGCTCCTTGTCGGCATTTGTAGAAATTGTGCCGAGACTGTTAAGAGAGCCGACCGAAATCAGCATATTTTTTATTCCGCGAATTCCAACGAGCTTTACAGCGTCCGCAATGCTCCGGCAAGAAGAAGAAAGCGCGAAAACCGCAGAATTAACAAGCTTGAGCAAATCCGTCGTTAGCGAGACATCGCTTGAAATAAGAAGCGCAATATCGCTCATCTTTGAATTCGGGTCGTTCAAGAGCTTGTTGATTTTTATGATATTGTCAGGGAACTGCGGAAGATTGTCGATAATGCTGATGAATTCGTGCGAGACAACTGAAAGCTCGCGCTGAGTTTTCTCGTTGAACGGAAGAATTATCCTCGTGATTGTCTCGCCGTTCTCGCAAAGAACCTGAAAATTCTCTTCCGTAAGCCCGATTTTTTCAAGCATAAGAATCATTATTATGATTCCAAGCCCCGCCCCCTCCGACTGGTCGATAATGTCGCTCATCGCCTGGTCAACCGAGGTGTACTGCTGCGCCCGGCTGATTTTGTCGTGGATTCTCTTGTACTCCCTGAACGTGATTTCAGCCTTGTTCCTGACTTCAATCTTGATTTTGTTGTTCCGCGCCTGAAGAATCAGCTTTATGTAAAGCCCGGCCTTTTTCTGCAGGCCAAGATAATATTTTATGTTGTTCAGCGTCTCTTCCTTGAAATCTTTCATTCCGGCTTCATAGTCGTCGTTGTTGAAAATATCAAGCCCTTTTTCCTTGAAATAAAGCCGCTTTGTGTTCGCCTTTTTCGCGTTTGCGACAAGCTCGCCCAGACAGTATTTCAAGTATTCAATCATCTGCGTCTGGTTAAGCTCCGTTAAAAATGCAGTCAGAACTTCTTCCATATAGACGCTCATCTCGCGCGGCAATGTATAAGTTGTAATCGACAGCGGGATTCCAGCCCTTATCGCCATTCTTATTTTTGAAACGTCCAAACTTACTTCTTTATCAGACTGCATGATCTTGATTATAACACATTCAAAATAGGAAATACAATTAAGAATTCAAGGCGAAATCAGCTGATTAAAACGCATTTTTTTAATATTTTGCCGTCATGCTGAACTTGTTTCCGCACCTATTCCAGATACAACACAGAGATTCCGAAATACCTTCGGAATGACACTAGTTTAGAAAATTATTCTTGATAAAATTCCCGCAAAAAAAATCAGGAACTAGGAAGAGAAGTTTTTTTTCAATAAAATGGCGTTATGTACAATTGCTATTTTTCAGAGCTTCTGGTCTTGGTTCTTTTGCTCGCGTCTGGAGTCAGAATTTTTCTTTTAAAAAATCCGAGAATCGACTGTTTCGCGGCATTTTCGCCGTTGGCTTTGATTTTTTCAGTGATTACGCTGCTCTGCTTCGGCGCGTCTTTTCTTAGATTTTCGATTTTTATACTTTCTTTTCTGAGCTTTCTAACAAATTTCCGCTCGGTTCTACGGCTTCGCTCAAAGCTCATTGTTGACCATTACGGAAACGCATTTTTGATTTCAACGATTATCGAGCTTGTCCTGACTTTGCTCACGCTCGCGTTTCTTTTTGTCCACAGGCCGGCAAAGCTCGTCCCGAAAGAATTCAGCGCGCAAAAAACTCAGTTTCTGCTTTCAGGAAACACGCTTGGCGAAATCAAAATCAAGAAAGAATTTTTCAAAGGGCAAAAGACGACGGGAAATCTTTTTATTTACGAGCCGGACACAAACGATGAAATCGCAGCAAAAGTCTATTCAGAAAATCCGGTTTTGATTTTCGCGGGAAATTTCAGCGCGCCGGTTCAAAACTACGAGCCATATTTTCTGCTTCTCGCAAAAAAAGGATTCACGGTTGCGGCGGCGGATTTTTACACGAGAGACACAGCGTTTTTCAAGGAAAACGCGCACGGATTTTTCCAGAGGCATGCGGACTCAAAATTTTTCAGATATTTCTTCTCGAAGATTCTAAGGTTTTCAGATGAAAAGAGATTCAGCGAGATTCAGAAAAAAGACAAGGAGATTTCTCCATTAAAATACAACACGCTAACAAAGCTCGCGCTCGGGATTCTCGGAGCTGAAAAAAAAATCTTCTATCTGACAGACGGAATCGGTTTTGAAGCAATCAACAGCGTTATCGAGGAAAATTCCCCAAACGCCACAGGATTTTACTCGCTTAACAGAATCGACGAGTACAAGACAAGCGGATTCGGCTTCATCGAGCAGACAGACCCGATTTTTGCCTCAAAGTTCGGCCTTAAACGGGACAAGTCGCTTTTTATTCCGCGCTACGCCGCAAACAAGACAATTGAAAATATTGTAAAATAATTTACAAAAACTGCTTCTTTGCAAGAGAAACAATAAAACCTTCACACAAAAACAGGAGATAAATATGACGCTTTTAGAACTCGACAGATATTTTAACTCTTTTCTTCATAAGGAAGACTACGATGCGGACATTTCGCTGAACGGAATCCAGATTTCAAATTCCGCGCCAGATGAAAAGCAAATCACAAAAGTCGCTTTTGCCGTTGACGCTTGCGAGGCGACTGCAAAAAAGGCTGCGGAAAAAGGCGCGCAGGTTCTCTTTGTCCACCACGGGCTTTTCTGGGGACACTGCCAGACAATCACAGGAAGCCACTACAAGAGAATCTCTGCGTTCATCAAAAATGACATGGCCTTGTGCGCCTACCATATTCCGCTCGACGCAAACGAATTTGCCGGAAACAATTTTGGAATCGCAATGCGGCTCGGCTTAAAAAAAACGCGGCCGTTCGGAAAATGGCGAGGAATGACGCTCGGCTGCTCAGGAGAATTTGAAAATCCAGTAACGGTTGAAGAACTTGCAAAAAAACTTTTTCCAGACGGAGAAAAGCCGCTGCACATTCTTGCGTTCGGAAAAAAAGAAATCAGAAAAGTCGCAATTATTTCCGGCGGAGCTGGAGATGACTTTTCGCAGGCGGTTGCAATCGGAGCGGATGCCTACATCACAGGCGAGGTCGGGCATGAGGATTACCATGGAATCGAGGAAGCGAAAATCAACGTGATTGCCGGCGGGCATTACAATACTGAAACGGTCGGCGTTCAGCTCGTGGCAAAAAGGCTTCACGAGGAAAAAGGAATTGAAACCGTCTTTATCGATATTCCGACAGGACTTTGATATTTTGAAACGCCATTTTCCTGCAATCAAGTTACGCTTAGAAAAATCTTTATTGTAAGAAAAATATTTCTCAGATATAATTTCAGCCTATGTCAAACAACACTATCGAAGTTCAATTCAAGCCGAAATATCCTAAAGCAAAGAAAATGGTTCCTCTTATCCTGACTTTGCTTGTTATTATTTTGGACCAGCTCACGAAATTCATAATCGTAAAAAATATTCCAATAAACACAATCGGCGCGCAGTTTTTCGGCGATTTTCTCAGAATTATCCATGTTTCAAATCCGGGAATCGCATTCAGCATCGGGCATGGCTGGTCGCTTGCAGCAAAGGCTATTTTGTTCCGCGCGGTTCCGCTTGTCGTGCTTATTCTCGTTGTGTGCGTCTATCTTAGAAATGACGATTTCAGCCAGTTTCAGAGATGGGCAATCACAGGCGTTGTGGGCGGCGGATTCGGAAATTTGATTGACAGATTTTTCCGTGCGGAAGGCGTTGTGGATTTTGTTGACGTGAAATGGTTTGGAATCGAGTCGTCTCCGCTCAAATTTTTGAGATGGGAACGCTGGCCTACTTTCAATGTGGCAGACATGGCGGTTGTCGTCTGCGGAATCATGCTGATTGTCTCGTTTGCATTCACAGCCAAGACAAAAAAAGCGGGAGAAGATGAATAATGACAGTAAAAGAACGGACAAGAATTTTCAATTTGGCGGTGATTGTTTTTAACGTTGCGCTCGGGCTTTTGGTCGAGGGAATTGTAATCGGGCTTTTGATTTTTGTATTGAAGTCAAATCCGAACCTTGGAGAAAGCACATTCTCGCAGGTCGCGCTTCCGCTTGTTCTTCTCGTTGGCTTGATTATCGCGATGTCTATTTCAGTGAAAGCAATCAGCTGGGCAATCGTAAAATTCAATCTTCAAGACAAGCTCGATTCCAAAGTCGTAAACAGATACGTGAAAAAATTTTAGATTTTAGAAAAACCGCAAGCCATTCCGAATTCAAGGCGAATAGAAAACTGCGCTGTCAAGCGGCCGTGATTTAGGCTCCGCAAATCGAAAATGAAAATATCTAAAGGAAGGTTTCCTAATGACTAAACGAATACTTCCTAATGGGCGAAGGTATAATTCCTTCAGCTCTTAGGAAGCTTCCTTCAGTTTTTAGATAAGCTTCAACCTTAGACAGCAAATCTCAGGATATTTTCAAAATTTACAAGTCTATTTTTCCGCCCCGTCATAAAGAGCCTTGAAGTCTTTCTTGTAGTTTTCAATGAACTCGTCAACATCAGGCTTGTAAACAATTTCGCCCTTATCGCTCAGTTTCGGCTTGAACGAGACCGCCGCGTACTTTTGAAGCGGCACGCTTTGGTCAGAATAAAGAGCCTTAATAGTCACAGACGACGGAACTTCAACATTTTCTCCGAGAACATCAAGTGTCGTTTTATCAGAAGAAACGGAAATATACTCAGACTTTACTGTTGCATAGTCAAAAGTGACATAGCTGCTGTCAGTTACATTATCGCTGTTTGTGATTTTTTGCCCGATATTGCAGACTTGTGGAATCTACGTTTCTAATATACAACAAACATTTGTAAAGAGAATCTCTTGTCGAGCCGCCGCCATTGCTGCACGAGACAAAAAAAACGGGAGCTGATTTCTCAAGCTCCCGCTCAAAAGTTTGAAACGCTATTTTTCAGCTATAATTATGCCTGCAAAGCTGTTACTGCAACTGTGTCAACAATCTCGTCAACATTGCAGCCGCGGCTCAAGTCGTTGAGAGGCTTTGCAAATCCCTGGCAAACAGGTCCGATTGCTTTCCAGCCGCCCATTCTTGCAGCGATTTTGTAGCCGATGTTTCCTGCGTTGATGTTAGGGAAAATGAATGTGTTGGCGTGTCCTGCGACTGCGCTTCCCGGAGCTTTAAGCTCGCCGACTTCAGGAGCGATTGCAGCGTCAAACTGGAATTCGCCGTCCAAAGCAAGCTCAGGAGCTTTTTCTTTCGCAAGAGCAGTCGCTCTCTGAACTTTTCCTACTGTGTCGCCGTTTTTAGGGTCTGCGCCAGAGCCTTTTGTTGAGAATGAAAGCATTGCGACTTTCGGCTCGAGTCCTGCGATTTTCTTTGCAGTTCCAGCAGAAGCGATTGCGATGTCAGCAAGCTGCTCTTCTGTAGGGTCAATGTTGATTGCGCAGTCGCCAAAAATTGAAACGCCTTCCTTAAGATATTTGTTTCCGCCCTCTGGAGCAACCATAACGAAGCAAGATGAAACTGTTGTAACGCCAGGCGCTGTCTTGATAACCTGAAGTCCAGGGCGGAGAGTGTTTGCTGTTGAGTGGCACGCTCCGGAAACAAATCCGTCTGCAACACCTGCTTTAAGCATAAGCGCGCCGTACATTGTGTTGTCGAGCTTGTCTTTCCCCTCTACCTTGCCTGAATTTATGGCAAATTTGAGAAGATAAGCCTTTGCAGCTGCAACATCAGCATATTCAGGAAGACCAGTCTTCTTGTTGACTTTTCCCTCACGAGCTTTGAAAAGAAGTTCGGCATAAGTGTCGATTTTCGGGTCAGTTGCAGGATCTACAATCTGAACTCCTGTCATATCAAATCCGAATTCCTTGATTTTTGCTTCATTTCCAAGAAGAATGATTTTTGCAATTCCTTCTTTTACTACAACTGAAGCAGCCTCAACAACGCGTTTGTCCTCGCCTTCGCAAAGAACGATTGTCTTGCCGGCGGCTTTTGCTTTTGCGCGCAACTCTTTTACAAAGTCCATGATTTTTCCTCGATATATAATTTATTTTGCCCAAAAAGGCGATTAAAAAGATACCACTTTTCAAGAAAAATGTGAAACACTTACGACATGCAGACAACGTTCTTGCCGCCGTTTTTCGCACGGTACAAAGCCTCGTCGGCTTTCTTGAACAGAGAGTCAAAATCGTTTTCTGTCTCAAATCTTGAAAATCCTACGCTAGCGCGGATTATCGTCTTGTTTGAGTCATCATTCGGGAAAATTTTCGTTGAATTCAAAAGCTGCAGAAGCTGGCGGCAGCGGAGCATCGCAATGTCGGTCAGGTTCGTGTTCGCCATAAATACAACAAACTCGTCTCCGCCGAATCTTCCCATCACATCTGAATTTCTGAAAACATTTCTGATGCAAGTTCCGACAATCTTCAAGACATTGTCGCCTGTAAAATGGCCGTAAGTGTCGTTTATTTTCTTGAATGAATCCAAGTCGAGAATAATCAGGATTCCGTTCTTGGTCGCCGCAAGATTTTTCTTTGCCTCGCGCACAAAAGCAGCCTTGTTCAAAAGCCCTGTAAGCTCGTCGGTGTCGCGTTCAGTTTCAATAAGCTGGCGCAGGCTGAATTCGCGCACGCGGATTTTTGTCAGATAGAAGCTCGGAAGAAAACTTATAAAATAGAAGACAACCACATAGAGAATATCAAGCTCACAGACTTTCGCTTCCTTGAAAATCGCCGAAAAAACGCAGAAAATTGCGGTCATTGCAAGCGAAATCAAGAAGAACCTTTTTATCTTGTCCACAAAAATCAGCGGGAATCCGAATTCAATCACAAAATAGATGACCGCTGTGTCGTCCGGGCGGATAAAAACGCCGGAATAAATCGCAAAAAGACAAAGCGAAACGTAAAAGCAATAGAAGAGGAGCGCGGCCCAGCGGTTTTGCTTTTCAGGAAGAAGACGGCAGACTAAAAGAATCGCCAGCATCAAAAGAAAAGTGGCAACGTAAACGTAATGGCTTCCAAAAGCCGCAGACTCATCAAAAATCTTTGAAAGAGCCGCAAGAACGAAAAAAAGCACAGACGCGACAAAAGCGCAGACCGAAAGGAGATTTCTGTTTGTCTTGTAGATTTCAGCCTTTACGCAGTCGTATTCAAATGAGGATACTTTGTTCCGAAGAAAAAATGCTTTCGCTTGCTTGTATAGATTCATTATCAATATCCGTCAGACATTGCCCGGTTCAAATCGCGCTGGTAAAGCTCCTGATATACAAGAGAACGCTTTTTAAGCTCTTCCTTCTTTTCCTGGCTGAACGGAATAAAACGCCAGAAAATCGCGCGGACTTCCTTGTCCATACGCTGAACGCCGTCAACTTCCTTTGTCATCCAAAGAACATAGTCAGAAATAAAATATGATTTCAAGTCGCCTTTTAGTTTCTGGCTTTCAATCCACTGGTAATACTGGCCTGTCAAGCCTTCTTCCATCCAATAGTAAGAAGCTTTTTCCTTTGCGACCTGCCATCTCAAGTCGGCAACCGCCATAAGGATAGAAATTTTCAAGTCTCGCGGATACATAGGAATTACAATTCGTCCGCGGCTTGTCACGCGGTTGTAACGGTCGAACGGCTCCCAGCAAAATCCGAAATCGCCGTAAGTCGGGAGAAGAAGCACATAAGGAACAATCCTGTTTTTCACGTTTTTGTGAATGCGCACAAAGCAGTCCGGGTCGTTGTCCTCGACCCACTTCAAAATGTCGAGAACATTCTCGCGGAATCCTGTTCCTCTCGGAACACAATGATAAAATTCGCGTGTGAAAATCGGAAACTGGTTTCCCTGTCTTCCGCAGGTCATTTTTGCCATCTGGCGGACAGTTCCCCATTCCGTAATCAAGTCCTGCTTGTTCACTTCCACAGATTCAGGCTCGGATTCAAGCTTGTCAAGAAGCGAGTTGTTGATTGCCCTCGCCTCCTCAAATTCTTTAAGATTGGCGGCAAGCTCCTTGTCAACTTTTAGAAGCGCGCGGAGTTTTTCCTGAATTTCCCCAAAGAGACGCTTCTGACCTTCCGTGTAAGGCTGCTTGTGAGGCTCAAGACCAATCATCGGGGAATGCTCGCAAAGCGAGTTCACTCTGTTCTGAAGCTCGTTCTCAAGCATTTGCCGCTCAGTTTCCTTTTGATTCACAAGGCTTTCCGCGTTCTGAAGCTTTCCGTCGTTCTTGCTTTTCAGCTGATGAATTCTTGCCTGCTCTGCGCCAGGATCGTTTTTGCGCGGCTGGCGCGCCTCGTCCGTTGCAGAAAGGGAAAGCCGGCCTGAAGCAATTTCCTTGAACCATTCGTCCATATAATAGACAGGCTCGCCGGTCATGTTGCTCAAAATAACGCGGGAAAAAAGCTGTTTCTGCTCAGGTGTGAAAAGAGACGGAAGCACAACCCCGAAACGCATCAACATTCTTTTTGGCATCTCAAGATTGTAGTCAGCAGCTTTAGGACTCATCTCCTTGATAAGCTCCCACCATGCCATTATAAGCTGCTGACGATAAACGGTTCTGTCTTTCGGATCCTGACAGGTAAGATATTTTGAAAGGATTTGATGAACACGCTGGGCAGGAGCGCCTTCGCCGTTCAACGCTGTTCTATAGTAGCTTTTATCGTCAAAAACAGGATTCGGCTCGTCTTCGTAAAATTTTTCAATCGGCTTAAAGCCGCGCGCAGCCAAATCAACTTTGTGAACTGAATCTTTTTTTTCTGGAGAAGCTTCAGAAATATCCTTAAAAGAAGGTAAATTTGCCGGCCTCAAACTGCTGTCGGTTTCAGCAAGAAGGGCGGCAATTGTAGGGTCTAAATCTTGATTGTTCATGCTATAAAATCCTCTTTTAATGTAGGTTTAGATTATACCATAGAACATAGACTTTTTCAGAAAAATTTATCTTTTTCCAAGAAGAGAGAAATCCTCAACGCCTGAACTATAGGCGATTCCCATTCCAGGCTCTTTAAGGCATTTCAGCTCTTTTATCGCAGACATAACGCTTTCTTTTTTTTCAGAAGAAACAACGATAATCAGCATTTCTTTTTCAGGAACAATGTGCATTCCAAAAAAACGCTTGTCGGTCTCGCGGGCAGTTCCTCTAGCGTTCAAAACAGTTCCGCCGCCAGCTCCAGCCTTCCGCGCAGCTGCCATAACGTCATCAGCATAGCCTTTGTTCACGATTACAGTTATCATCTCGTTTTCCGGATTTTTGTCCATATCATTTTCCTTTTCATCTTTTTTAGCAATGATTCCCGTCTTCAAAAGAGAATCAACATCGACACAAAAAACCTCGCCGAAATTTCTTTTTTCACTTGAGGCAGACTGGACAATCGCATCTAGGACAGAATTTTTCACTTCCTTTCCGACAACCATCAAGACAACATCTTTTGTCGATTCTCCAAGTCCAAGCACAGCGGCCAAATTTGACCTTGCAAGGCCGCGTCCTATCAAGACTGTTCCGCCCTGACATCCGCTTTCCATTGCGGCACGCGTAAGCTTTTCGCCTTTGTCATGAGGAACAATGCTAATCAGCAATTTAAATCCGCTCATCTCGTGCCTCCTGCAATTTCGGAATTTTCTATTTTTTTCTTTGAGTCTTCAGCTTTTTTAGATTTCAGCTTGAAGACAATTCCAAGAATCTGAATCGCAATCAGCGGAGTCATCGCAACTAGAGCGATAACGCCAAAGCCGTCAACAGCAGGATTTCCGCCGGTAGCCGCGCTCGCTCCAATCGTGAACGAAAGGATAAACGTACTCGTCATCGGACCGGAAGCGACTCCGCCGGAGTCAAAAGCGATTCCGACAAAAAGTTTCGGGCAGAAAAAAGCAAGAGCCAAAGCAATCGCATAGCCCGGCAAAATAATATACCAGAGACTGAACCCGAACAAAACGCGCGCCATTGAAATTCCAATCGAGAGGGCGACGCCCGCGCTTAGCGCAAAAAGCATGACTTTTCGTTTAATCGTTCCGCCGGTGATGTTCTCAACCTGCTCGGTCAAAACCCAGACAGCAGGCTCAGCCGAAACTACAACCGCGCCGAATGCGCAGCCAACGAGAATCAGAATAAGTATCTCAACGATTCCCGGAATATTCAGCGAATGTTCAACAGCTCCGGCAGAATTTATCACCGCGATAACCTTGTCTCCAGAAATCGCAAGTTTTCCAAGATTCTCGCCGAGCTTTTCTCCTGCCGGCATAAATCCGCCCTGCGCTCCTGCAAGAAAAATCACAAGACCGACAAAACTGAACAACAGTCCGCGAACCATTCTGATAACTTGGAACGGCGGCATTTTCATCAGAAAAATCTGGAAAACCGCAGCCATCAGAACAAGCGGAGACAAAGCGCGCGCAACCTCAGAAAAAACAGCCGGCAAAATATGAAGATAAACACCAAGCCCGGACGCAGTTTCCGCCGCATGAGAAGAGACCTCGCCGCCCGCAGTTCCGCCGAACCGTGAAAGAATTATTCCATAAAGACAGACCGCAAAAACAGGTCCGACAGAAGCGATTCCAGTCAATCCGAAACTGTCATCGCTTGACGATTTCCCGGAAGAATTTTTTGAATGGCTTGCACGGACAGCCGCCACACCGATTCCCAACGCCATGATGAACGGAACAGTCATCGGTCCTGTTGTGGCTCCGCCGGAATCAAAAGCGACTCCCTGAAATTCCGAAGGCGTAAAAAACGCAAGCGCAAAAACAACAACATAGCTTGCAACCAAAATAAATTTCAGCGGAATAGACAAAATCGTGCGGAGAATTCCCAGCATGACAAAAAGCCCGACTCCAGCCGCAATCATTATAATCAGTCCCCACTTTGAAACAGTCGGGTCGATTCCGCGCACCTGGTCGGCGAGAACCTGAACATCAGGCTCGGCAATTGTAATCATGAATCCGATAAAAAAGCTCGCTGCAAGCAAAAGGGGCAAATTCCGCTTTGAAGTCAACGCAGCTCCGCTTCGCTCTCCAATCGGGGAAATTCCCATGTCAACGCCGGACAAAAACAATGTCAGTCCGAGAATCACCATCACGCCGCCAAAAAGAAAACGCGCCATAAGCTCATTTTCCATCGGAGCAATCGTAAGCCCCAAAACAACGACAATCGCCATAATCGGGGCAACAGAAGAAATTGTCTCTTTTAGTTTTTGTTTTAAGTTCATAAAGCCTAACTATTTTTAAGGACGTTCAAAAAACGTACAAGCACAGTCCTAGCTGCTGTCCCTAACGCAAATCTCCATTTTTAAATTATTTCCAAGTTATTTTCCGTCCGGAAAAGGATTCCATCCTTTTTTCTCAATTCCAGAAAGCCATTTTTCCGCAAACTTTTTCGCTCCGTCCAAGTCCATGTCGCGGTAGTTTCCGCACTGAATCTCGTTCGCGGCAGGAATCTCGCCTTGCCATTCAACAACTTTCATGAAAACAGGAATCAAATGCTCCGCGATAAATTTCTCGTCGCGGTCTCCCCAGACAGTCAGATAAAAACCAGTGCGGCATCCCATCGGACTAAAGTCAATAACGCCGTCAATTTCGTCGCGCAGACATTCAGCGATTATATGCTCCATCGTGTGAAGCGCGCCCGTGCTCATAAATTCCTTGTTCGGCTGGCAGATTCTAACGTCAAATTTCGTCACAATATCGCCTTTCTCGCCGACTTTTATCGCCGCCATGCGGACATAAGGCGCAACAACCTTCGTATGGTCAAGATTAAAAGAGTCAACCTTGTATTTTTTCAGACCGTCCATTTCGCACCTCTTTTTTAGCGAAGTCTATAAAAAATAAAATCTTTAGTAAAGCATTTTCACAACATTCTCGCAGATTTTCGCGCTCAATTCCGCCGCTATTTTCTCGTTGAATTCATAGCCGTTGCTGCTCAAATCGTCCGCCATGTCGCTCATGCAGCGCAGAACCACAAACGGAACTTTGTTCAGATAACAGGCATGGGCAATCGCAGCTCCCTCCATTTCAACGCAGGCCGGATTCACATTCTCCGCGATTCTCGATTTCACCGTCTTCTCAGAGATGAACTGGTCTCCTGTCGCGATTCTTCCCTCAATCATCTTGTGTCCTTCTGACTCTTCGCTTTCAGAAAAAGCTTTCTTGCAGGCTTCAATCATTTTCTTGTCCGCCTCAAAAGAATAAACGCCCATCTGGGGAATCTGCCCGACTTTGTATCCGAAGCCTGTCGCGTCCATATCGTGATAAACGCAGTCGCTTGAAACAACAAAATCCATGACTCCAAGACCGTGAGCCATCGCTCCCGCAATTCCCGTGTTGATTATGTTCGTGCATCCAAACTGCAAAATCAGCCGCTGAGCGCAAAGAGCAGCGTTCACTTTTCCGATTCCCGAGCGCACAAGCACAACGTCGTTTCCATGAATTTTTCCTTCCATAAACAAAAGCGAGCCTGCCTCAGTTTTCCTGATATTTTCTCCCATAAGCGAGCGGAGATGCTCAATCTCGATTTCCATTGCGCCGATAATGCCGATTTTTGCCATTTTTTCCTCCAGACTTCCTGAAATGCAAAATATTCTTTAATTTGCAAGGTTTTACATTATTTTCCAAAAAATAACAGAATTTTTCAATATTTTTCAGTAAAAAGTATTGATTAAAATCTCCAAACCGTCTAATATACTTTTAGCAGCAAGATAGATTAAGTCTTCAAGAAAAGAAGATTCAATCAAAAAAAGGCCGTGTTTTTCCTCCTTTACACGAGCCTTTTTCTTTTTTAAACTGCTTCAATGATTCACGAAACATTCACAATTAAAAGCCACGGCAAACAGATTCCCTCAATAAAAACATATATTCTTCAAAAAAACGACAATCCAAAGTCTGAAAAAAGGCCTTTTATCCTGATAATTCCGGGCGGCGGCTACGACCATTACGGGCGGCACGAGCAGGAAGAAATCGCGCTGAAAATGCTTTCGCTAGGATTCAGCTGCGCGGTCCTTCACTACAGCCTAAAGCCGACAAAATTTCCCGAGCCGCTTTTAGACGCAGCCGAGGCAGTCGCTTTTGCACGGAAAAACGCTGCGGAATGGAACATAGACGAAAACAAAATCACCGTGCTTGGATTCAGCGCGGGCGGACACTTGGCCGCGACTCTCGGCGCGTACTGGAACTCAAGGCTGATTTCCGATTTTACAAGCTTAAATCCTAAGCAAATAAGGCCGAATTTTCTCGCGCTCTGCTATCCTGTCATAACCGCCGAAAAGGATTTCTGCCACAAAGGCTCAGTGAGCGCGCTTCTCGAAAATCTAAGCGAAAATGAAAAGAAAAATCTCTTGGAGATTATCGGCTGCCGCGAAATCAGGGATGTTTTTTCAGTTGAAAAGCATATCTCAAAGGATTTTCCGCCGTGCTTTATCTGGCACACGCTTCAGGACGAGGCAGTTCCGGCGGAGAACACGATTTTTCTGGCTCAATCTCTCCGCCAGAAAAAAATCGATTTTGAATACCACCTTTTCAACAGAGGAAAGCACGGTCTTGCGCTCTCTTCGCCTCAGACTTCAAACGCGGATGGCTCAAACATCGAGAAGGAATGTGAAATCTGGCCGGAGCTTTTCAAGAACTGGATAACTCCGCTCTTAGACTAGAAAAACGCAAAAATTTCCAGAAAATCGGCGGCAAGTAAAAAATCGCCAGTACGAATCCAAGATTTTAAAAGCCATGATTCGTATTCAGTACGAACCGCGTTTTTTGAAAAAGCCGTTAATCGTATTCAATACGAACCGCGTTTCAGCAAAATGCACAAATCGTACTCAGTACGAAAGCTGATTTTGATTTTTGCAGTCGTACTATTTTCTGATTCTGAAGATGTCCGCAACTTCCATCCGCCACTCTATTTTCTGCACCTGTCATGCTGAATCAGAGATTTTGCGAATGCATTCCGCCGCTTTATACATCTTTTTTGCCAACTGTGCTAAAATCGGGCTATGAAAACAAATTTAAATGCTCCACGATGGAATCTCGATTCGGTTTTCAGCTCGATAAAATCTGAAAAATACGAAAATTATCTTGAGGATTTCAAGAATCTCCTTGCAGAAACTGAAAATCACCTTGACGATTCCAAAAACGCAAAAGAAAATTTCGGCGGCTGGCTAAAGAAAGCAATCGGACTTTTCAACGAACTGGCTTCATTTTCGCGCACGCTCAATTCCTACGCGTATCTGATTTATTCTGTTGACACGACGAACACGGATTATCTGAACAATATTTCCGCGGTTGACAATCTTCTGATTCAGGAACAGCAGATTGAGATAAAATTTCAAGTGATTCTGAAAGAAAACAAGCAAAATCTTGAGTCTTTCTTCAAGAAAAATCCCGAATTCAAGATTTACGAATTTATTTTAAGGGATGCTGTGGAAGCAATCGGGCATCAGATGCCAAGCGAGCTTGAAAAACTCGCCTCGGAGATTCAGCAGACCGGCGGAAACGCATGGGAAAAGCTCCACGAGCAGATAATTTCAAACATGAAAGACCGCGAGACCGGAAAAACTTTCAACGAGCTTAGAAACGACGCTTATTCTCCAGACCCGAAGCTTCGCTTTGAGTCCTACAAAAAGGAAATCGCGCTTCTAAAGCAGAACGAAATCGCGCTGGCCGCCAGCCTCAACAACTTAAAAGGCGAGACACTCACGCTGAACAGGCGCAGAAATTTCCCTGAGGCGATTGAACGCTCGCTTCTTTCAAGCCGGCTCAGCAGAAAATCGCTTGACGCGCTTGTTTCGGCAATCGAAAAATCGCTCCCGGAATGGCGAAAATATTTCAAGGCAAAGGCGAGCTATCTTAAAAAGCACGGAATGACGGTTTCAAGCGACGCTTCTGGCGGAATCGCTTTTTACGACCTTTTCGCGCCGCTTGAAAATCCCAATCAAAAATCCGAAGACTCGCTTCTTTCAAAAAAATGGACTTTTGAAGAGGCAATTCAGTACGTGATTGAAAAATACTACTCGTTCAGCAAGGAGATGGGAGACTTCGCGGCAAAAGCGTACAATGAAAACTGGATTGACGCGGAAATCCGTCCGGGAAAAGTCGGAGGCGCATACGACGAGGACATTCCGCTCGGGCATCAAAGCCGGATTCTAAGCAACTTCACAGGCTCATTTTCCGATGTTGTAACTCTCGCCCACGAGATTGGACACGCCTACCATTTTTCGTGCATGAAAAACCAGCCTGCAACGTTTTTCAATTATCCGATGACGCTTGCAGAAACCGCATCGACTTTCGCGGAGACAATCGTAAAGCAGGACATCATCAAAAAATCATCCGGCTTCAGCAAGATTCAGGCTCTCGAGCTTGACCTTCAAGACGCAAGCCAAGTTCTGGTCGACATTTTGAGCCGCTTCTATTTTGAGCGTTCGGTTTTCAGAGAGCGGAGCAAAAGCGAGCTTAACGCGGAAGATTTCTGCCGACTGATGAAAAAAGCCCAGGAAGATTCTTTTGGAAGCGGTCTCGGAACGGAAAAGCACGAATATATGTGGGCGGTCAAATCGCATTACTATTCTACAGGATTTGATTTCTACAATTATCCCTACGCGTTCGGGCAGCTTTTCGCAATGTCGCTTTACGAGCAGTACAAGGAAAATGGGGATTCTTTCACAAAGATTTATCCTGAGATCTTGAGCAGAACAGGAAATATGTCTTGTGAAGAGTTATGCAAGCTTGCAGAACTCGACATTCAAGATGAAAAAACTTGGTCAAAAGCGATTTCAATCTACACAAAAGAAATCGATGAGTTCATTTCGCTGTTGAACCAAATTTAAAAAAAATAAAGCCGCTCTTGTACTAAAGAGCGGCATCGCATAGTCAACTAAACAACTTATGCTTCAGCAGAAGCGTTCTCTGCGGCAGCAGCTGCAGCGGCTTTTCCAGCGCGAGCTTCTTTTCTTGCAATATTTTTCAATGCAGCATTGCAAATTTTACAGATTTTTACAGTCTGTCCGTCAATTTCCTTTTCATAAAGAACTTTGACATTTTTGTTTCCACAGCGTGGGCAAACTCCACGTCCGTGATTTGCTTCATTACGGATTCCAGTTCCGCGGTGTGCTTTAGACATATTCTAACTCCTTATTTTGAAGCTTCTTCAGAAGCTGGAGCTGCGTTTTCTGCAGACTTAGCTTTAGAAGCTGTCTTTTTTGCAGGAGCTTTCTTTGCAGCAGGTTTCTTTTCTTCAGCAGATTCAGAAGATTTTTTAGAAGCTGTCTTTTTTGGAGCTTCTTTCTTAGCTGATGATTTTTTTGCAGCCTTGTCTTCTTCGCTTGGCAACTTGTAGTCAACCAACTCAAGAATTACAACATCAGCAGCGTCTCCCTGACGGAATCCCAATTTGAGGATTCTTGTGTAGCCGCCATTTCTGTCTTTCATTCTTGGACCAAGCTCAGTGAACAATTTGTTCAAGATTCTCTCATCCTGAATAAATTTCGCTGCGATACGGCGGTTATGAACACTGTCAACCTTGCCGCGAGTAATCAACTTTTCAGCTGCTCTTCTTACTTCTTTAGCCTTTGCGCAAGTTGTAGTAATGCGCTCATATCTGAAAAGAGAAGTTACCATGTTGCGTGACATTGCACGACGATGTGCAGATGTGCGTGAAAGTGGATTAAATCCTGTCTTATTTTTCATTGGATTCTTCCTTCTGAATTGGCGTTGTTAAATTTTCTGAGTTTTTAAGATGGCTGTAATCTGTCATTCCCAAGCTCAAGTTCCATTCCTGAAGCTTTTCCTTGATTTCTGTCAGACTCTTTTTGCCAAAGTTTCTTGTCTTTGCAATGTCATCTTCAGTTTTTCTAGTCAACTCGCCAATTGTACGAATATTTGCATTTTTTAAACAATTTGATGAACGAACTGAAAGCTCGAGTTCTTCAACTGGAGTATTGAGAAGCTGTCTGATTTTCTCATCTCCCTCATCAAGTTCATCGTTTCCAGACATATCGCTGTCGTTAAAGTTTACAAAAACCGAGAAATGGTCTTTCGCAATTTTTGCAGCCTCGGCAAGCGCATCTTCTGGAGCTATTGTTCCATCTGTCCAAACTTCAAGAACAAGTTTGTCATAATCGTTTCTCTGTCCTACACGACAAGGCTCGATTGCATACTTGACTTTAGTTACAGGAGTAAAGATTGCATCCATTGGAATGGTTCCAACAACCTCAATGTAATGTTCATTTACTTCAGCTGGGACATAGCCTCTACCCAAATCAACCTGAATTTCAAATTCGACATGAGCACCTTCCATCATTGTGAAAACAGGAACGTCTTTTGTCAAAACTTCAAGCTGACCTTCCTTTGCAAAGTCATCAGTCTTGATTGTCGCAGGACCTTTGAATTCAAAAGAAAGTGTATCTTGTTCGATGTCGTTTGGCAGTCTCACACGCATGAGCTTAAGACTGTTCAAAATCTCCAATGTGTCTTCAGAAACATTTGGAATTGTTTCGAATTCACTAGAGATAACATGTGGCACACCATCAAGATCGTAAGAAGTAATTCTTACTGAGGAAATCGCATATCCTTGAATTGAGGAAAGAAGAACTCTACGGAGAGTATTTCCGATAGTTGTTCCAAATCCAGGTTCAAACGGAGAGGCAGTGAATTTCCCGTAATTTGGGTTTGTTTCAAGATTTTCAAACTGAACGGTTTTAGGTTTCTTAAAACCTTTCAGCAAATTCTTGCGAGCCATCTGAACTCCTTTTATAAAATGGAAGCTCAACAGGAGCTATTCTATGAAGTCAAACTATCAGTTTAACTTATACTATCTAAAAGTAACCAATGCTTCTTATTCAGAAACAGCAAAAATTCACACGAGCAGGAAGTGACTTCCTGCCCATCTGAATCTAAGTTACATACTGCGTGTTTTGCGAGGTCGGCAGCCGTTATGTGGAATTGGTGTAACATCAGAAATTGATTTTACTTTCAATCCGAGCGCGCCAAGAGCACGAACAGCATTTTCACGACCCATGCCTGGACCCTTTACGTAAACATGCACTTCACGAAGACCATAGCTTACAGCCTTCTGAACTGCACTTTCTGCTACTGACTGAGCAGCGAATGGAGTTGATTTTTTTGCTCCACGGAATCCAAGCCCACCAGAAGATGCCCAAGAAAGAGCATTTCCATTCAAATCTGTAATAGTTACGATAGTATTGTTAAACGTTGCCTGAATGTAAACATTGCCTTCATAAACGCTCTTCTTTTCCTTTCGCTTTTTTACGGTAGCCATTAACCTATCCTCCGCCTATCAGACTGCTTTCTTCTTGTTAGCAACAGTCTTCTTTTTACCTTTGCGTGTACGCGCATTTGTACGAGTACGCTGTCCACGGCAAGGCAAACCTTTGCGATGACGAAGACCACGATAGCAACCAATGTCCATCAGACGCTTAATGTTAAGACCAATCTCCGAACGAAGATGACCTTCAACCTTGTACTCGGCGTCAATAACGGCACGAAGCTTTGCCTGCTCATCCTGAGAAAGATCGCTTACCATTTTGTGTGGATCAATCTTTGTTTTCTCACAAATTGCTTTTGCTGACGAACGACCAATACCATAAACGTAAGTCAACGCAATAACGATTTGCTTATTTGGGAGATCAACTCCCGCAATTCGAGCCATCTGTTACTCCTTAGCCCTGTCTCTGCTTGTGTTTTGGGTTTGAACAAATAATGCGGATTACTCCGTGTCTTTTGATTACCTTACACTTATCACAGATGGGCTTTACGCTGGTTCGTACTTTCATAAAAGTCCCCCTAGGGATATATAGTATACCTGCCTAAATCATGGCAACTCGCAATGAGCTACAATCTAGGTCTAGCGAGTATACCACAAATTCCCAAAATTATTCTACAGAAAAAATCAGAAATTTAGTAATTTCTACAAATTTCTTGATCTAAGTTTGCCCTTCTTTACAAGTCCTTCAGAGTGATGCATTTTAAGAAGCGCTTCAACTTGACTCATTGTATCCAAGTCAACACCGACCAAGATTAAAAGCGAAGTGCCGCCCATCAACATTGCAATTGACTGAGGGAACTGAAACAAAATCTGAATCAATGTTGGCAAAACAGCTATCAAAGCGAGGTATAAAGAACCTGGTAAAACAAGGCGATTTAAAACCTTCTGCAGGTATTCTTCAGTCTTGTCTGTGCGGATTCCTGGAATTGAGCCGCCGTTCTCTCTAATGTTCTTAGCTATTTCAGTAGGATTCAGTGTTACCTGAGTGTAGAAATAAGCAAAGAATATAATAAGAAGAACCAGCAAAATATTATATACCCAGCCTGTTGGATTCAAAATTGTAGCGAGCTTGTTCACCCATCCGCCGTTTTTGTACTTACCGACACTGGAAATAATCTGCAGGGGGAAAGTAAGGAACGATGATGCAAAAATTACAGGGATAACTCCAGACGGATTAATTTTAAACGGAATGTATGTACTCTGTCCGCCATACATTTTTCTTCCAACAACACGCTTTGCATAATGCACTGGAATTTTTCTCTCGCCAGACTGCTCGTAGACAACAAAGGCGATAATTCCAATAAACATAAGCAATACAATGATTACAAATACTGCATTGATTCCACTGTTAGGGTCGCGAACTCTCTGAACGAGATCAATAACTGCGCTTGGAAGACGAGCAACGATACCTGCGAAGATTAACATAGAAATACCGTTCCCAATTCCGTGTGCAGTAACCTGGTCACCCAACCAGATAGTAATCATAGCACCTGTAGTAACAGTAAGCATTGCAAGCAATTTAAATGCAAGCTGATTTTCGATAGCGATTGCTCCTGGAATACTAGAAGCATAAACTGTTACAGCCAAAGACTGAATCAAGCAAACAAATACTGTGCCGATTCTAGTCCAGGCCGCGAATTTGCGCTGCCCTCCATCCTCTTGAACTGCGCGTTTAAGAGAAGGGAAGATGATGAGTGCCAACTGCAAGATAATCTGTGTTGACACATACGGCATAACACCGAGCATGAACACAGAAAATCTTTCGAAAGCACCACCGGCAAAAAAGTTCATATAACTGGCAAATGAGTTTTCAGCGGAATTCTGTGCAAGATTGTCGAAATAATCAACAAGAACCTGCGCATTAATTCCAGGAATTGTCAAAACACATCCAAGTCGGAATACAACAAGAATCAAAAATGTAAAGAACAACTTTTGACGAAGCTCTTTAATTTTGAACATATTTACAATTGGACTATTTGCCATTGGTTTCTCCAAATATTACTTTTTTTAACTATTTTTCAGCGCTTTCTGATGTTTTTACAGAACCACCAGCCTTCTCGATTTTAGCTTTTGCGGAAGCAGAAACTTTATCTACATCGACAGTAAGATTCTTGTTCAAATCACCATTGCCAAGAACTTTTACCAGTTCTTTTACAGAACCAATCAAGCCCTTTGCAGCAAGTGTTTCTTTGTTGACTGTCTCGCCAGCCTCGAATTTTGCTTCAAGACTTTCAACATTCACAACTGAATACACTTTTTTGAACGGATAGTTAGAGAAACCACGCTGAGCGATGCGTCTGTAAAGCGGCATCTGACCGCCTTCAAATCCAACGTAAGGATTTGCTTTTCCAGAACGCGACTGCTGTCCCTTGTTTCCTTTTCCTGCTGTTGTACCAAGTCCAGATGATGAACCACGACCAACACGCTTAGGTTTCTTGTTAGCACCCTCTGGCGCAGTCAACATAAAATCAGCCATTAGTCAGCCTCCTCAACTCTTACAAGGTGCGATACAGCCGCTGCCATTCCGCGCAATGCAGGTGAATCTTCTTTTACAACTGAAGAATTGATCTTTTTAAGACCAAGACTGCGAACAGTAGCTCTCTTTTCTGGCTTCTGTCCGATAACACTTCTTACGAGTGTGATTTTAATCTTCTTAGCCATAATCAACCCCACATATCCTGCAGAGATTTACCTCTGTTTGCTGCGATAGCTTTAGCATCCATGATGTTCTCAAGAGCTGAGAATGTAGCTCTTACAACATTCAACGGGCTAGATGATCCCAAAGACTTTGAAATAACATCAGTTGCACCAATTGCATCCATAATTGCACGTACTGTGTTTCCAGCGATAATTCCAGTTCCTGGACAAGCTGGCTTAAGAAGAATTGATGAGCTCTTGTATTTTCCAATCATCTCATGCGGAATAGTTCCGTTTCTAACAGGAACATTCACCATGTTTCTCTTTGCGTGATCAACACTCTTTCTGATAGCTTCAGATACGTCATTAGCTTTTCCGAATCCGAATCCTACGCGACCTTTTCCATCTCCAACAACTGTAAGAGCTGAGAAAGACATTCTGCGTCCGCCTTTTACAGTTTTAGCAGTACGGTTCAATCTTACGAGCTTTTCGATGTACTCTTTCTGGTCTCTTTCTTTATCAAATTTATTCTGGCGTTCCATAAAATCTCCTAGAAAATGATGCCTGCTTTGCGAGCACCATCAGCAAGGGCCTTAACAACACCATGATAAAGATAACCATTGCGGTCGAACACTACAGTTGTAATGTTTTTATCCTGCAGGCGTTTTCCAAATGCTTCACCAAGTTTTGCTGCACCTTCAACTGTAGGTTTAATGTCAGCAAACTCTTTTTCCAAAGTGGAAATTGAAGCAAGGGTTCTACCCTCATCATCATTAATAACCTGAATATAAAGATTCTTGTTGCTGCGGTAAACACTCATTCTTGGGCGTGCCGCAGTTCCGTAAATTGACTTACGGATGTGAATCTTACGATGCAGGCGTTTTCTTGCTTTGTCATTCAGTTTCTTAAACATCTGTTACACCTTATTTAACGCCGGTCTTACCGACTTTGCGTCTGATGACTTCAGTTTCATAGCGGATTCCCTTGCCCTTGTAAGGCTCAGGCTTGCGCAATTTTCGAATCTGAGCGCTGAATTCACCTACATCTTTCTTGCTCATTCCGCTAATAGTAACTTTACCGTTAGCATCTGCAACAACTGTAAGTCCTTCAGGAATAATTGCGATGAAGTCAGATGAATATCCGAGGTTCATTACAAGCTCTTTACCCTTAACTTCAGCACGATAACCAACACCAGTGATTACCAATGTTTTTGAATAACCAGTTGTAACGCCTACAACCATGTTATGAATCAAGTTGCGATACAAACCATGCGCTGCGCTGGCATTCTTTGAATTGTCAACAGGAGTAACAACAACTTCAGTGCCTTTTACTTCAACATTTACTCTGTCGTTTACGTGCTGTTTCAATTCACCTTTTGGACCTTTTACGGTTACAAATCCTGGCTCGACTTTGACTGTAACACCTGCTGGAATAGCAACAGGAAGCTTACCAATTTTTGACATTTTCTTCCTCCTCGTTACCAAACTTTGCAGATTAACTCGCCGCCAACCATTTTCTCACTTGCTTTCTTTCCAGTTGTTACACCGACAGAAGTTGAAACAATCAATGTTCCAAGTCCGTTGAAAACACGTGGCAACTCTTTGTAGCCAGAATAAACACGACGACCAGGCGTAGAGATTTTCTCGACACCGTGAATAACTGAATTGTTAGCATCATCATATTTCAAGAAGATTCTCAAGATGTTTTTTCCATCTTCCTGAACTTTCTTGAAATTCTTAATGTAACCTTCTGTCTTCAAGATCTTAACAATCTCGAGCTTCAATTTTGAAGCAGGAACATCAACCTTTTCATGGCGAGCCTGAACAGCGTTACGAACCTTAGTCAGCATATCTGCGATTGGGTCTGATACACTCATTTTTACTTCTCCTCCACTACCAAGATGATTTTGTTACGCCTGGCAACAGGCCTTCACTAGCCATTTTGCGGAAGCAGATACGACACATCTTATACTTACGCAAATATCCGCGAGGGCGACCGCAAATCTGACAGCGATTGTACTCGCGTGTCTTGTATTTAGGTGTGCGGTTAGCCTTAATAATCAATGATTTCTTTGCCATACTTCACCTACTTTCTGAAAGGCATATTGAACTTGGTAAGAAGAGCTTTTGCTTCAGCATCAGTTCTTGCACTTGTTACAATTGCGATGTTCATTCCGGCAATCTTAGTGATTTTGTCAAAGTCGATTTCCGGGAAGATAATCTGCTCTGTAATACCAAGCGAGAAGTTTCCGTGTCCGTCAAAGCCAGTAGCCTTAACACCACGGAAATCCTTTACACGAGGTAATGCAACATTGATAAGGCGGTCCAAGAATTCATACATGATGTTACCACGCAATGTTACCATTACACCTACTTCATTGCCCTCACGAAGCTTGAAGTTAGCAATACTCTTTTTCGCTCTTGTCTTAACAGCATGCTGTCCAGTTATCTGAGTAATATCAGCAACTGCGGCGTCAAGGAGTTTCTTGTTAGTGAGAGCCTCGCCAACACCCATGCTTACTACAACCTTTTTGATTGCAGGAATCTGCATTACAGATGTGTAACCGAGCTCTTTGAAAAGCTCAGGAGCGATTTTTTCCTTATAGACTTTCTTAAGCCGTGGTACGTAATTTTCCATTACAGTGCTTCTCCACATTTACGGCAAACACGAATTTTCTTGTCGCCGTCAATTTTATAACCAGCTCTAGTTACACCGCATTTTTTGCAAACGAGTGCAACGTTAGAAATGTGCAACGGAGCCTCGATCTCGACGATTCCGCCCTGATCCTGCTGGCTGCGCTTTTTCATTGCTTTCTTGGCGATATTAACACCAGTAACAATTACTGCATCTTTTTTTGTAAGAACGCGAGCAACAGTTCCTGTTTTGCCTTTATCTTTTCCAGCAATTACCTGTACTGTATCGTCCTTATGGATTTTGAATTTCTTGTTCATTATTCAATTCTCCTTACAGAACTTCCGGTGCAAGTGAAACGATTTTCATGTAATCCATGTCACGAAGCTCACGAGCTACTGGTCCGAAAATACGTTTTCCTTTTGGGTTCTTGTCATCATCAACGATTACGCAAGCGTTATCATCAAAACGGATGTAAGTTCCATCAGGACGGCGGTACTCTTTCGCAACACGAACGATTACAGCCTTCTGTACCGTACCTTCTTTGATTGTAGATGTTGGAATTGCTTCCTTTACAGCTACTACTACAACGTCACCGATTCCGGCATAACGGCGATGTGAACCGCCGAGAACCTTGATTACCTGAACGAGCTTTGCGCCAGAGTTATCGGCAACAGTCATCTTTGATTGCATCTGCAGCATGATTAACTCCTTACTTATTTAGCTCTTTCGATAATCTCAGCCAATCTCCAGCATTTCTCTTTGCTGATTGGACTGCATTCTACGATACGAACTGTGTCACCAATGTGAGCTTCGTTCTTTTCATCGTGCGCCTTGCACTTCTTAGTGCGTGTGACGTATTTCTTGTAAAGGGTATCCATCCTTTTTGTATCGATAGAAACAACAATTGTCTTGTCCATTTTGTCGCTTGTTACGATACCAACAAAAGCTCGTTTACCACCCTTTGTTTTAACCTGTTCTGCCACGGGTCAACTCCTATTTATTTAATCCTGCAATTTCTTTTGCACGGATGAGCGTATTCAATCTTGCAATCTGGCGACGCATAGTACGCTTCTGCATAGGGTTATCTACATGTCCAACCACCATCTGGAAGCGGAAATCCATGTATTTCTGTTTAAGTTCATTGCGTTCTGAAACCAATTCAGCGTAAGACAATTCTTTTACATTCTTTTTCTTTGTATCAGCCATTTTCTTACTCCTTAGTCTTTAGTTGGTTTGAATGCAATTTTTGTTTTGATTGGAAGTTTATCAGCTGCGAGAGAAAGAGCCGCCTCAGCAAGCTTCAAGTCAACTCCGCCAACTTCAAACAAAATTACACCTGGTTTAATTACTGCAGCCCACCATTCCGGAGCACCTTTTCCTTTACCCATACGAGTATCAGCAGGTTTCTTTGTAATTGACTTGTCTGGGAAAACGCGCAACCAAACGTTTCCTTTTCTTTCGAGCTTACGGTTGATAGCAACACGAGCAGCTTCGATGTGTTTAGCGTTGAGCCAAACCGGTTCCAAAGCTACGAGAGCAATATCTCCGAAGTCGATGTTGTTAGCACGTGTAGCATTACCTTTGATTCTACCGCGCTGTATTTTACGGTGAATAATTCTCTTAGGACTAAGCATTTACATTACTCCTTAGAAGTGTCTGCAGCGCGAGAATTTCTTCTAGCTCTTGGCTTTTCATCGCCTGAAGCCTGAGAACGATCATGGCGTGGCTTGCGTACAAGCTGACCAGCATCTTCATTCTGCTCATGACCATATTTCATTCCATTGTAAACCCACACTTTTACACCTATTTTTCCGTATGTTGTGTGAGCCTCGAATGTTCCATAGTCAATGTCTGCACGAAGAGTATGAAGAGGAACACGTCCTTCCTTATGCTCTTCAGAGCGTCTCATTTCTGCTCCACCAAGACGACCAGAAACACGGACTTTAATTCCAAGTGCTCCGTTCTTCATAGCGTTTGCAGAAGCCTGCTTGAGAGCCTTGCGGAATGAACCGCGACCGCTAAGCTGGCGTCCAACGTTCTGTGCAATCAAGTTAGCATTGATTTCAGCACGTTTGATTTCCTTAATCTTAATCTGAACTTTTTTTGTCAGCTTAGACTGGATTTCAGCACTGATTTTCTCAATGTTTGCACCTTTTACACCAATAATTACACCCGGGCGTGCTGTGTGAATAACGATTGTTACACGCTGTGGATGACGTACAATTTCGATTTCTGCAATGTCTGCATTCTGGCATTCCGGCAATGCTTTTACCATGTTGCGGATTTTGAGATCCTCAATCACGAGATCAGCATATTCGCGAGGATTTGCATACCAGCGAGACTGCCAAGTCTTGTTTACTCCAAGACGCAAACCGATAGGATTTACTTTCTGACCCACTTTATTCCCCCGCCTTCTCGTCTACAATGACGGTGATATGACACATACGTTTCAAGAGCTGATCAGCACGTCCGCGAGCACGGAACCAAACTCTCTTAAGTCTCGGACCTTCGTCGATGCGAATTTCCTTAACGAAAAGCATATCTTCATCGAGCTTCTTGTTGCCATACAGAGCGTTAGCAACAGCTGATTTCAGAGTTGACTGAATCAACCGAGCACCTTTCTGAGGCATATTATCAAGAATTGCCATAGCTTCTGAGCATGACTTCTGATTGATTACACGAGCTACAGGGCGAACCTTTGTAGGTGATGCAATCAGGAATTTAGAAGTGGCTACATAACCTTTCTTTTCAGCCATAATATCCACCTTTCAATTATGCCTTTGCGGCTGTTTTGTCGCCACCATGTCCCTTGAATGTACGTGTTGCAGCAAATTCACCGAGCTTATGGCCAACGAGGTTTTCTGTTACGTAAACAGGAATCCATGACTTTCCGTTGTAAACACTGATTGTGTTTCCAACCATCTCTGGAATGATTGTAGAGCAGCGAGAATATGTCTTAATCATCTTCTTGTCTGACTCTTTGTTCATTTCAATAACTTTCTTATAGAGACTCTTTTCAATAAAAGGTCCCTTCTTAACAGATCTTGACACCGTTAACTCCTCTAAGATTACTTCTTGCGACGTGAAACGATGAAGCGGCTAGAAGTCTTTCTTCTATTGCGAGTCTTGTAGCCTCTACATGGCTGACCCCAAGGAGTAACAGGAACGTGTCCTTTACCAGCACCTTCACCACCACCAAGCGGATGATCTACCGGGTTCATAGCCATACCACGAACTGTTGGACGGATACCAAGCCAGCGTTTGCGTCCAGCTTTTCCAAGCTGAGTGTTCATTCTGTCTTCGTTTCCTACGATACCAATAGTTGCATAACATTTAGCGTTAATGCGGCGAGTTTCACCTGATGGAAGACGAACGATTACATAATCGCCATCTTTAGCAGCAACAAGTGCGCCTGCACCTGCAGAGCGAACAAGCTGACCACCGCGACCAAGTGTAAGCTCGATGTTATGGATTGTGAAACCAACTGGGATAACTCCCAATGGAAGTGCATTTCCAACTGTTGGAGCTGCATTTTCACCAGCCATAATTTTCTGTCCCACTACAAGACCTTTTGGTGCGATGATGTATCTTTTTTCACCATCAGCATAAAAAATCAAAGCAATATTAGCAGAGCGGTTAGGATCGTATTCAATAGTCTTAACTGTTCCTGGAATACCATGCTTATTGCGTTTGAAATCAATAATACGATATCTGCGTTTGTGACCGCCGCCCTGGTGTCTTACAGAAATACGACCACCAGCACCACGACCAGCATGAGATTTTAAACCTGATACCAGTGTCTTCTCGGGTCTATCTGTTGTCAGTTCATCTCTTACCAAATCAATGCGGTTTCGAGTACCGGCTGAATATGGTTTAAAAACTTTAAGAGCCATCTGGTTCCCCTTAATTTAAGAAGGCTTAAACGCCTTCAAATACCTTAATTGTCTCACCAGGAGCAAGGCGTACAGTAGCCTTTTTCCAGCTGGCAGTTTTTCCAGGTTTTCCACGAACCCTTTTAACTTTGCCAAGTACATTGAGAGTTGTACAAGAAACAACTTTTACATTGAAGATTTTAGATACAGCTTCTTTAATCTGAAACTTTGTTGCATCTGGAGCTACTTTGAAAACATACTTGCCCTGCTCACGCAAAGTAGTCGCTTTCTCAGAAAGTATAGGCTCAATAATTACATCAGTAAGAGCGATCATTATTTAGCCTCCTCTTCAAGTTTATTATAGAATTCTGAAAGATTCTTTGCCGCAGACTCAAGAACAATCACCTTTCTTCCATAGAAAAGAGAATGTGCGCAAAGTCTGTTGTATGACAAATATTCAACATTCTTGATGTTGCGTGCAGCGCGTTTAAGCATTGCATCATCATCTTTCAAAATAATGACTGTGCGCTCGTCCTTAACGAAATTGTTAAGAATTTTAAGCAAGTCCTTTGTTTTTCCACTTTCTACTGTGAAATCTTCAACAACAGTCAATCTGTCGCTCTGAGCCTGAAGGCTAAGAATAGATTTCATAGCAAGACGCTTTGCTTTCTTAGGCATTGCGTAGCTATAGTCGCGTGGTTTTGGTCCAAAAATTGTACCGCCGCCAACATTGATTGGTGATTTTTTATCACCACGGCGAGCGTGACCAGTTCCCTTCTGTTTGTAAGGTTTAGCATTTGAACCGTGAACTTCAGCACGAGTTTTTGTGCAAGCAGTTCCTACACGTCTGTTAGCTAATTCATTTGTGATGGCATAGTAAATAACATCGTCGTTTACAGGAAGTCCGAACACTTTATCATCAAGATTGATTGTGCGGAGTTCTTTACCATCGATTGAATAGACTTTCTTTTCCATCTTATCCCTCGACCTTATTTCTTAACCGCATTCTTGACAATAAGAGTGGTGTTTTTATTTCCCGGCACAGCACCGCGAACCATAACAACTTTGAGCTCAGGATCAATCTTAATAATTTTAAGATTCTGCACCGTAACTCTTTCACATCCCATGCGTCCTGGCATTTTGATGTTCTTAAGGCTGTGTCCTGGTGTTGTACAATTTCCTGTACCACCCGCTTCACGATGGAATTTTGAACCGTGAGTTGCACGTCCACCATGGAAGCCCCAGCGTTTCATAACACCCTGGAATCCTTTTCCTTTTGAAGTTGCTGTAACATCAAGGAATGCAGTGTTTTCAAACAATTCAAGACCAATCTGGTCTCCAACTGCAACTTCTTTTTCAAAGTCTCTGAATTCTTTCAGATGACGTTTTGGGGAAACATTCTCCGGGAACTGACCTTTGTAAGGCTTTGTGACTTTAGATTCTTTCAAATCCTCAACACCAAGCACAACAGCGTCATATCCGTTTGCTTCCTTTGTTTTTGTAGCAATAACAGTATTTGGTTCAACATGGATCACGGTTACTGGTGTCAGATTACCGTTTTCATCAAATACCTGTGTCATTCCTACTTTTTTTGCAATCAGACCTTTCATTCTGATATAACTCCTATAGAAGAATTCCGAAAAATTCTTCTTTCTCGGCCGCCATCCCAGATCCATGGGACCGTACCGTTTTTTACAGTAACACTCTGCTACAACGTAGTTTTGCTGTTACTGTTTAATTTCAACATCAACACCGGCTGGCAATTCAAGCTTCATCAAAGAATCCATAACATCTGCTGATGGGTCAATGATGTCGATAAGGCGTTTATGTGTTCTCATCTCGAACTGCTCACGTGACTTTTTGTTTACGTGTGGAGAACGAAGAACTGTTACCTTATTGATTTTTGTTGGAAGAGGAATAGGTCCTGAAACTTTAGCCCCTGCCTTCTGAACAGTCTGCACGATGGCTTTTGCACTCTGATCGATCAGTTCTACATCAAATGCACGAAGTCTGACACGAATTTTGCTGTTAGCCATTTGTTTTTACTCCTAAATAACTTTAGATGAGGGAGAAAAGTCTCCCCCACCTTAATTACAATTTACGACCGATACTACTCGATGATTTTTGTAACCTGACCAGAAGCGATTGTGTGTCCACCTTCGCGAATAGCAAGTTTAAGACCTTCATCCATAGCGATTGGGTGAATAAGTTCACCGATAATCTTTACGTTGTCGCCTGGTTTTACCATGTCTGTTCCAGCCTCAAGCTCTACTGTACCTGTGATGTCAGTAGTTCTGAAGTAGAACTGTGGGCGGTATCCTGTAAAGAATGGAGAGTGGCGTCCACCTTCTTCCTTAGAAAGAACGTAAATCTGAGCCTCGAATTTTGTGTGAGGATGGATTGATTTTGGAGCGCAAAGAACCTGTCCGCGAACAACATCTTTCTTCTCAACACCACGGAGCAAGATACCAACGTTGTCACCAGCCATACCCTGATCAAGAGTCTTCTGGAACATTTCGATACCTGTTACTGTTGTATCCTGAGTTGGACGGATACCAACAATCTGAACCGGGTCGTTCATGTTAACAACACCGCGCTCGATACGTCCTGTTACTACAGTACCGCGTCCAGAGATTGTGAAGATATCCTCGATTGGCATCAAGAATGGTTTTTCATCATCGCGAACTGGATCATCAAACCAAGTATCCATAGCTGAAAGAAGCTCTTCAATGCACTGTGTGTTTGCTGGATCATCAGACTCGTTCAAAGCTTTGAATGCAGATCCCTTGATGATTGGTGTGTCTTCAGAGAATCCATACTCTTTAATTGTATCTTTTACTTCCTCAACAACGAGTTCAAGAAGATCTGGGTCGTCAACAAGGTCAACTTTGTTCAAGAACACGATGATTTTCGGAACACCAACCTGACGAGCGAGCAAGAGGTGCTCACGTGTCTGTGGCATAACTGAATCTGGAGCAGATACAACGAGAATAGCACCGTCCATCTGAGCAGCACCAGTAATCATGTTTTTGATATAGTCTGCGTGTCCTGGGCAGTCGATGTGAGCGTAGTGGCGCTTGTCTGACTGATACTCAAGGTGACGTGTGTTGATTGTGATACCACGTGCTTTTTCCTCTGGAGCATTGTCGATTTCATCATACTTAAGAGCGTGGTCACCGTACTTTTTAGCACAGTACTGAGTGATAGCTGCTGAAAGTGTTGTCTTACCATGGTCTACGTGACCAATAGTACCAACGTTCATGTGAGGTTTAGTTCTAACGAACTTCTCCTTAGCCATGTGTTTCTCCTTTGCCGAACTCTTGCCCGGCGAAAAAAAAATTGTTTATGTGTTGCACTTTAAGCCAGAATACTTGTCTTTCAACTGAAAAACTCATATTCGCAGACACACTGTTTTATATATTATTTGATTTTAAGCGACAGATAGGAAAATGAGAGTTTTCAACTCGTCATAAAAGCGTTTTATCAAATTCAAAACACTTTTCCGGAACCACCGCAAAAGCACAAATAATCAAGTTTAACGGTTTGAAATCCAGAAAAATCGGGAATCTCAAGCCTTGTCTTTAAGGTTTTGAGAGCGGCAACCTGAAAATGTCAAGCATTAACTTTACGGCGTCGCCAGACTTAATAAAATTGAAGTCCGCCCAATATCTCAAAGAACATACTTAACCAAACTACGGTCAATAATCAGTTCAATATTTATACAATATTAAAAAAAAAATTGCAATAGCAGAGATTCCGAAAATGCAATAAAAAAGGACTTTGGCTCAAAAACCAAAGTCCTTGTCATAAAAAGAAAACTACCAGCGATAGTGAGCAAAAGCCTTGTTAGCCTCAGCCATCTTATGTGTGTCTTCCTTCTTCTTGTAAGCAGAACCAGTGTTGTTGAATGCGTCAAGCAACTCAGCAGCAAGAGTGTCAGCCATGCCGTGTCCAGAGCGTGACCGAGCAGCCGCAATAATCCAGCGCATTGCGAGAGCTTCCTTGCGAACATCTCTAATTTCTACTGGAACCTGATAAGTCGCACCACCAACTCGGCGAGACTTAACTTCCACAGCAGGTTTCACGTTCTCAAGAGCTTTAAGGAAAACTTCAAGAGGATCTTTGTCGGTCTTTGTCTTGAGCTGCTCCATAGCCTTGTAAACGATTTTTGTACATGTATCTTTTTTTCCGTCGAGCATCATGCGCGCAACGAATTTTGTAACAACCGGGCTATTGTATTTTGTATCAGGCACAATAGGACGATTTACGGATTTCTTATGTCTTCCCATAGTAATTCTCCTTTATACCATTAAGCCTTTGGTCTCTTAGCGCCGTACTTTGAACGACCGCGTTTGCGTCCGTCAACACCGAGAGTATCTTTTGTACCACGAATAATGTGATAGCGCACACCAGGAAGATCCTTTACACGACCGCCACGGATAAGAACAACTGAGTGCTCCTGCAAGTTGTGGCCAATTCCTGGAATGTATGCAGTTACTTCAATTCCATTTGACAAGCGAACACGAGCTACCTTTCGGAGAGCTGAGTTTGGTTTTTTAGGTGTAACAGTCATTACACGTGTGCAAACGCCACGTTTCTGCGGGCAAGACTCAAGCGCGGGAGCTTTTGTCGCATTAGCCACTGACTTTCTACCCTTTCTAACAAGTTGGTTAATTGTAGGCATCGCCTATTTCTCCTATATAAATCCGGCCAGCACTCCGGATGAAATGCAATAAAATCACCTTTCAAGATAGGTCTAATCAGATTACTTGAAAGGCAATTTTCTGTCAATCAGTCTTTATTCCGATTTGTCATCAGAAGCCATAGAGTCAAAAGCAGAGTCGTCCATTACAGACTCAAGCGCCTTCTCTTCCTGACGCTTGCGCAAGATTTCTTCCATCTGCTCGTCAAGGTCTTCATCAGAAGTATCGAAAAGTTTTACATCTCTGTAATCTCTGATGCCAGTTCCAGCAGGAATCATGCGTCCGATGATTACGTTCTCCTTCAAGCCGTGCAGAGGGTCTGTTGAGCCTTGAATTGCGGCGTTTGTAAGAACGCGGGTTGTCTCCTGGAATGAAGAAGCCGAGATAAACGAGTCTGTGGCAAGAGCCGCCTTTGTGATTCCCTGGAACATAGGGCGAGCGACCGCCGGCTGACCGCCTTCCGCAACAACACGCGCGTTTTCCTCATGGAAATGATACTTGTCAACCTGCTGACCGAAGATGAATCTCGTGTCTCCGACAGAAACGACCTCAACCTTGCGGAGCATCTGGCGAACGATAACACCGATGTGCTTGTCATCAATAGATACGCCCTGAGCAGAGTATACCGACTGAATCTCGTTCATCAAATAATCCATAAGCGCATTTTCGCCGAGGATTGCAAGAATATCGTGCGCGCTTGGCGAACCGTCGCAAAGCTGCTCGCCTGCCTCAACAGTGTCTCCGTCGCGGACAAGCATACGTCTCGTCATTGGAACAAGATGCTCGTATTCTTTTCCGTACTCATCCTCAACAATTACAGTGCGCTTTCCTTTTGAAACGTTGCCGAATTTGACAATTCCTGAAATCTGGGCGAGAACGCACGGAGTCTTTGGCTTGCGCGCCTCAAACAATTCAGATACCCGAGGAAGACCACCGGTAATATCGTTCGTTTTCGCAGCCGCAACAGGAAGACGGGCAAGAGTCTCGCCAGCCTTAATCTGCTGCTTGTCGTCAACATCAAGAACGGCGTCCGCAGGCAAGAAGTAAGAGCCAAGGTTGTTTCCAGCCTCATCAGTAATCAAGATACGAGGCTGTTTTTCTCCCAAGTGCAAGTCAGAGATGTGGCGCTCGATGTTTCCGTTGTCAAGGACTTTCTCCTCCAAAGTTACACCCGGAATAACGTCCTCAAAGTGAACGTATCCTGAAACTTCGGCAATGATAGGCTCTTTTGACGGATCGAATGTTCCGAGAACCTGCTCAGCCTCGCAGACATCGCCCTCTTTCGCAGTTATTGTAGAACCGTTGACGATTTCAATTTTCTGCTCGTTGCCCAAGAGATAAAGCTTGTTGTCCTTAATCTGAATGTGGCCGTTTTCTTTTGCAACAAAGTCTCCGCCCTTTCTTTCGATAAGAACACCGCCTTTGAGAATACGTCCGCCGTCAGAAACTGCAAGCTTGTCGCCCTTTCCGATTTCAGCAGAATCGATGATTCTTGTCACCATCATATAGCCCTTACGTGTGAAGAGCTTGTTTCCATCGTCTGTAGGAACATTTGTTCCGTTGATAGAACCGATGATGATTGGATATTTAAGCAAGATGCGGTTATCCTCTGTCGCTTTTGACGCAGTACCTCCGACGTGGAAAGTACGCATTGTAAGCTGTGTACCAGGCTGTCCGATTGACTGGGCAGCGATGATTCCGACCGCCTCGCCGATTTCAACAAGCTTGTTGCGGGCAAGATTTTTGCCGTAGCATTTTACACAAACACCGTGCTCAGCCTCGCAAGTGAGAACTGTGCGAAGCTTGACTTTCTCAACGCCAGCTTCCTCGATTTTCTTTGCAAGCTCGTCAGTAATGTACTCGTTCACATCGCAGAGAAGCTCTCCAGTAACCGGGTGAATCACACGCTCGATTGTGAAGTGGCCGGCAATTCTTGCAGAAAGCGGAGTGATAATCTCGTCTCCGTTCTTGATTGCCGTGTAGTCAATGCCGTTGATTGTGCCGCAGTCGTCCTCGTTTACAACAACATCCTGCGCAACATCGACAAGACGTCTTGTCATGTATCCAGCATCAGCAGTCTTCAAAGCTGTATCGGTAAGACCTTTTCGAGCACCGTTTGAAGAAATGAAGTATTCGATAACCGAAAGTCCTTCCTTGAAGTTTGAGCGTACAGGAAGCTCGATGATGTCTCCGTTAGGCTTAGCCATCAAGCCGCGCATTGCCGCCAGCTGAGAAATCTGCTTCTTAGAACCGCGGGCTCCGGAATCAGCCATCATATAGATTGTGTTGAATCCGTCTTTATCCGCGCGGAACTGATCCATCATTATGTCAGTGAGCTTTTCATTTGTGCGCTGCCAAACGTCTGTTACCTTGTTGTATCTTTCCTCGGCAGTGATAGTTCCCTTTGAATACTGTCCTACGATGCCTTCAACAATCTTGTTCGCCTCGTCAACCATCTCTTTCTTTTCAGGAGGAATGAGAATATCGTCCATTGAAAGAGTCGCGCCAAAGAACGTCGCGTTGTGGTAGCCGACAGCCTTGATTGCGTCGAGCATGCGGATTGTAATCCAAGGTCCCTGCAGATGATAGACATTTGTAATCATCGACTTGAGCTTTTTGTCGCCCATCTGCTCGTTCACGTATCCGACTTCCTCCGGCATCTCTGCGTTGAAGCGGATTCTTCCGGCAGTTGTAACAATCAAGTCGCCTTTCTTGAAATCGCCAGCCTTGAAAGAGTCTTTTGGAGCCGGAAGCTTGATTTCAGCCTGCCATTCGATGTATCTGTCTTCCGCCGCTGTGAAAGCCTCGTCCGCTGAAGAGAATCTCTTGTAGCGAATCTGGCCGTCTTCCATTTTCGGACCGCCCTTCGCGTGCGGCTTTACAGCAGTCATATAGTAGATTCCAAGAACCATGTCCTGAGACGGAAGAACAATCGGGTTTCCATTTGCCGGGTCAAGCAAGTTTCTTGCAGAAAGCATCAAAGTCCAACATTCCATCTGCGCAGCCTGCGTAAGAGGAACGTGGATAGCCATCTGGTCTCCGTCGAAGTCGGCGTTGAAAGCCTTGCAGGCGAGCGGATGAAGCTTAAGAGCCTTTCCCTCAACAAGAACCGGCTCGAAAGCCTGAATTCCCAGGCGGTGCAAAGTAGGAGCGCGGTTGAGCATTACAGGATGCTCGCGAACAACCTCGTCCAAAATCGCGTAAACTTCAGGAGATTCCTGCTCAACGAGCATTTTCGCCTTTTTAATATTGAAAACAACATCCTTGTCAACGAGCTTCTTCATAATGAACGGCTTGAAAAGCTCCAAAGCCATTTTTGTAGGAAGACCGCACTGCCAAAGCTTAAGCTCAGGGCCTACAACGATTACAGAACGTCCGGAATAGTCAACACGTTTTCCGAGAAGATTCTGACGGAAGCGTCCCTGCTTTCCTTTGAGCATATCTGAAATCGATTTGAGAGGGCGGCTTGAAGCGCCTTTTACAGTATGGTTGCGGTTTGAGTTGTCAAACAAGGCGTCAACAGCTTCCTGCAGCATTCTCTTCTCGTTTCTGATGATGATGTCAGGAGCAGAAAGAGACATAAGCCTCTTCAAGCGGTTGTTTCTGTTGATAACGCGTCTGTACAAGTCGTTAAGGTCAGATGTGGCGAAACGACCTCCGTCAAGCTGAACCATAGGACGCAAATCCGGCGGAATTACTGGAATCACATCCATAATCATCCATGAAGCCTTGTTTCCCGAATTTCTGAAATCCTCGACAATCTGAATTCTCTTAAGAAGACGCTTGTCTGATTTTGTGCCTTTCTCAATCATTTTTGCGCGAAGCTCAGCGGCAAGCTCGTCAAGGTCAAGCTGCTCAAGCAGAGTCTTGATTGCCTCGGCTCCCATTCCAGCAACGAACGACTGTCCGCGCTCAAGAGCCTCATTGTACTCGTCTTCTGTGAGGAGCTGCATTTTCTTGAGGTCGGTGTCGCCCGGGTCAATCACGATATATTTCTCGTAGTACAAGACAGCCTTGAGAGACGCAACCTGCAAGTCGAGCAAAAGTCCCATTCTGCTTGGAACAGAACGGTAATACCAGATGTGGCTTACAGGAGCCGCAAGCTCAATATGTCCTGCGCGCTCGCGGCGAACCTTAAAGTGGGTAACTTCAACGCCGCAGCGGTCGCAAATCACGCCCTTGTAGCGAATTGACTTGAATTTTCCGCAGTAACATTCCCATTCCTTTGTAGTTCCGAAAATGCGCTCGCAGAAAAGTCCGTCCCTCTCCGGCCGAAGCGTGCGGTAGTTGATTGTCTCTGGCTTTTTTACCTCGCCGTAAGACAGCGCGCGGATTCTTTCCGGAGAAGCAAGCTTTATATTGATAGAATCAAAATCTTTCTCTTCGCGATTATTCTGCATCCTCATTCTCCTCTTTTCCGAAATCAGAACTAGCTTTGTCAATCAATTCCTGATCACGTTCTGTCAATGCGACAGGTTTTCCTTTTGCGTCATAAATTGTGAAGTCAAGTCCAAGACCGCGAAGCTCCTGAACCATTACGTTGAATGATTCCGGCACTCCAATCGGAGACTGCGGGTCGCCCTTTACAATCGACTCGTAAATCTTCGAGCGTCCGTTCATATCGTCAGACTTGATTGTCATCATTTCCTGCAATGTGTTTGCAGCTCCGTATGCTTCCAAAGCCCAAACTTCCATTTCTCCAAGACGCTGGCCTCCGAACTGAGCTTTTCCTCCGAGAGGCTGCTGAGTAACGAGAGAGTAAGGTCCTGTAGAACGGGCATGCATCTTGTCATCAACAAGGTGATGCAGCTTAAGATAATAGATGACACCTACGAAAATCGGGTTCACAAACGGCTCGCCAGTGCGTCCGTCGCGCACAATCTGCTTAGAATCCGGGCTAAGACCAGCTTCCTTGAGCTTTTCCGCAATCATTTCCTGAGAAGGAGTCTGGAAAGCAGGACACTCGAAATACTGGTTGAGATAGCGTCCGGCAATTCCAAGCTCCGATTCCATAATCTGACCTATGTTCATGCGGGAAGGTACACCAAGCGGGTTCAAGCAGACATCGAGCGGAGTTCCGTCTTCAAGGAACGGCATATCCTCTTCTGGAAGGATTCTCGCGACAACACCTTTGTTTCCGTGTCGTCCGGCCATTTTGTCGCCTTCGCGGAGCTTACGTTTGTTTGCGATAAGAACTTTCACAACTTCGTCAACTCCAGGGCTAAGGTCGTCGCCCTCGCTTCTCTTCATTCTCTGAACATCGATTACAACGCCCTCGACTCCGTGCGGAACGCGCAAAGAAGAGTCTCTTACTTCCTTCGCCTTTTCACCGAAGATTGAGTTCAAGAGCTTGAATTCAGGAGTTGTCTCTGTCTCTGATTTCGGAGTAACTTTTCCGACAAGAATATCGCCCGAGCGGACTTTCGCTCCGACTCTAACGATACCCTCAGCATCAAGGTTGTCCAAGGATTTCTCTGATGTGTTCGGAATATCGCGCGTGATTTTCTCAGGGCCGAGCTTTGTCTCTCTGATTTCAATCGGGAATTCCTTGATATGGATAGAAGTGTACATATCTTCCTTGACTACGCGGCGGCTGATAAGAACAGCGTCCTCATAGTTGTATCCATTCCACGGAACGAATCCGACAAGCAAGTTGCGTCCAAGAGAAAGCTCGCCGTTAAATGTTGCAGGACCGTCTCCAAGAACATCGCCTTTCTTGACTTTCTCGCCCACCTGAACAATCGGTCTCTGGTGATAGCAAGTGTCCTGGTTTGTTCTCTGGTATTTCATAAGCGGATATTCATCGATTCCGTCAGAATCATCGCGCTTAATCTTAATCAAATCGCTTGCGACAAAGATAACTTCGCCGTCGTGCTTTGCCTTGATAAGAACGCCTGAGTCATAAGCGGCCTTCTTTTCCATTCCAGTTCCAACATAAGGCGGCTCCGGAAAAAGAAGAGGAACGCCCTGACGCTGCATATTGCAGCCCATCAAAGCGCGGTTCGCGTCATCATGCTCAAGGAAAGGAACGAGAGATGCCGAAACCGAGATAACCTGGCGCGGAGAAACGTCCATGTACTGAATATCCTTTACAGAACGTGTCGTGTAGTCTCCCTGATGTCGGCAAGAAACCATTTCAGTCGGGAACGAGCCGTCAGCCTTCATGCCCTCGGCAACCTGTCCGACATAATATCTGTCCTCGTCCATTGCGGAAAGGTAATCAATCTGGTCTGTCGCTTTTCCGTTCTCAACTTTTCGGTACGGAGTCTCCAAAAATCCGTAGTCGTTAACTCTTGTGTAGATAGCAAGAGAAACAATCAAGCCGATGTTCGGTCCTTCAGGAGTCTCAATCGGACACATCCGTCCATAGTGAGTGTAATGAACATCGCGGACCTCGAATCCTGCGCGGTCGCGTGAAAGTCCGCCAGGTCCCAAAGCGTTAAGACGTCGCTTGTGTGTAAGCTCAGAAAGAGGGTTTACCTGATCCATGAACTGAGAAAGCTGTGAAGAGCCGAAGAATTCCTTGATAGCGGCAACAATCGGTTTTATGGAAATCAAATCCTGCGGCTTCATCGTCTCGGTCTCTTTGAGGTTCATTCTTTCTTTTGCGATTCGCTCCATGCGGCTGAAGGCAGTCTTGATTGCGTTTGTCATCAGCTCGCCCACAGAACGGATTCGGCGGTTTCCGAGGTGGTCAATATCATCAGTCTTTTCGTTTCCAATGTAAACGTTGATAAGGCGTTTCATTGTCTGGATAATATCTTCCTTTACCAAAGTGAAATCGTCATAAGGATTCTCATAGTTGAACTTTTTGTTCAGCATATAGCGTCCGACACGTCCCAAATCGTAGCGGCGGATGCTGAAGAACATTGAGTTCAGGTCTTTCTCTGCGTTCTCAACTGTGATTGGCTCGCCAGGCATAAGAATCGCATAAACAGCGGCCAAAGCGTCTTCTTTTGTCGGCTCCTCGTTTTCCGCGCCTTCTTTCGAGTATTTGATGTCCTCGCGCTCGAAGCAGTTGATAATCATATCGCTGTCGAGCGATGGATTCTGCTCTTCCTTGTCGCCAGGGCGTTTTCTCGCGTCAAATTTAATCACGTTGATTTCTTTGATATTCTGGGCAAGCAAGTCATCGATGTCGTGAGGATGCAACTTTGTTCCCGCGCGGAAAAGGATTTTCTCGTTTCCGTCGTCATCTTTCGCGGAGATTGCCTTCGCAAGGACTTTGTCAACGAGCGAATCTTTTACAGCTTCTGAAACTTCAATATTTTCTGTTTTATAGAAGCAAGAGATGATTTCCTCGCGCGAGTTATAGCCAAGCGCTCTAAGGAAAATTGTCGCAAGGATTTTCTTTTTGCGGTCAATTTTTGCGTATATGAGATTTTTTTTCTGGTCGATTTCAAATTCAAGCCAAGAGCCGCGGTAAGGAATAATTCTTGAAGAATAAACTCCCTTGTCGTGCTGGAAAATAACTCCCGGCGAACGGTGAATCTGCGAGACGACAACGCGTTCCGCGCCGTTGATGATGAATGTTCCGCGGTCTGTCATAAGCGGAATGTCGCCGAGATAAATGTCCTTCTGCAAAATCGCGCCTGACTTCAAGAAATTCAGGTTGATTCTTGCCTTGAGCGGAACTGCGAAAGTCTGCCCTTTCTGCTTGCATTCAAGCTCGGAGAATTTGATGTTCTTCTCGTCAAGCTCGTAGAATTCGTACTCAAGAGACATTTCTCCATCTGCGCTTTCAATTGGGAAAGTTGATGTGAATGCTTCCTGCAAGCCCTTGTTTTCAAGCGGCTCGCCTTTGTCTAGTTTGTCTTTCTGAAGGAAATTTTCGTAAGACGATGTCTGAATGTCGATAAGATTCGGAATCTCCATGAAATTCTGAATATTCTTACCGTAATACTGACGGTTGATTGTTCTGCTTTTCGCGAACATCAGCACCCTCCTGGGGAATCATTGCCCGTTCTGTTTGCTACATGCAAGGATTGTCCACAAAACTTGCGGAAATAAAAGCACAGCACAAAGCAGCCGGACTGCGGGGAAGCTTTTTTAGAAAAAAGCAAAAACTATAATTGCGCCGCAAAAACACGGCAGCAACAAATTGTTACTGTAGACACGTAAAGCTTACGTGCAAAACAAAGCTGCCTCACACGTAAGCTCAACGAAAATTGATTCTAAATTATCTTAGAATTCGGATTATTTTCCAAAAACTTTCTATTCACTGGAAAACAATTATTTTTTAGAAGCCTTTCCACCAGCTGCTTCGATTTTCTTGATGATCTCATCAGCATCTGCTTTAGAAACAGCTTCCTTGAGAACTTTTGGAGCGCCTTCAACGAGAGCTTTTGCTTCTCCAAGTCCAAGACCTGTGATTTCACGAACTGCCTTGATAACAGGAATTTTTTTAGCTGCATCGAATGAATCCAAAGAAACGTTGAATTCAGACTGCTCTTCAGCTGCGGCTGCTCCGCCAGCTGCTGGACCCGCTGCAACAGCAACAGCTGCTGTTACTCCGAATTTTTCTTCCATTGCTTTTACGAGTTCTGAAGCTTCAAGAACTGTCATAGAAGCGATTGCGTCAAGAATCTGATCATTTGTGAGAGCTGCCATATTATCTTCTCCTAAATTGGCACGTCTGAATCATTTTGAAACAGACAAAAATGTTTCTGCGGACGGAACAAACTGAACCGATGCTCCGCAGTTTATATTTTTGCAAGGACAGTCGACAGCTATGAAGCCTGACCTTGCTTCACAAGCACGGCAAGCTGATTACTCAGCCTTTGCCTCTTCAGCTGGAGCTTCTGCTCCGCCTTCCTGTGATTTTTTATCCACATAAGCCTGCAATGTAGCGGCGAGTTTCTGGACTGGACCGTTGATAGCAGACATGAGCATTGCGATAAGCTGTTTTTTGCCAGGAACTTTTGAATAAGCTTCCATTTTTTCAGCATCGTAAATCTCGTTCTGGATATATCCGCCCTTGATTTTAAGAGCGTTGTTATCTTTTGCGAAGTCGAAAAGAACCTTTGCTGCCTCGTTGCTGTCCTCTTTTGCCATTACAACTGCCGTAGGACCTTTGAGATAGTCAGCAACATTGTCGATTTTCATCTCTTCAAATGCGACACGTGCAAAATTATTCTTAAGAACTTTCATTGGAGCTTCATGCTCGCGAAGCTTTCTGCGCAAACTTGTAATCTGATCTACAGTCAAGCCGCGGAATTCAGTAAAGATGAAGTCATTGTAATCAGAAAGCGTTTTCTTAGTCGCTTCGATAGCCGCTGTTTTAGCAGGCTGGAGTGCTTTTGCTCTAATTGCCATAGGTTATGCCTCCTCCTTAACTGAAATCCAAACACCAGGTCCCATAGATGAGCTTACTGAAACAGAGCGGATAAAGTCTGCTTTAGCGTCAACCGGCTTTTTGCGTTCAAGCTCAGCAAGGAGAGTGTTTACGTTCTCAGCAACTTTTGCTGAATCCATAGAAACTTTTCCTACAGCAATATGGATAATTCCAGTCTTGTCTGCGCGGAATTCTGTACGGCCTTTCTTCAGCTCACTGATTGCAGAAACGATGTCATTTGTTACAGTTCCTGTCTTCGGGTTCGGCATAAGACCTTTGCGTCCCAAAACCATACCAAGACGACCAACATCTTTCATCATATCCGGAGTTGCAACAGCAACATCAAAGTCAAGCCAGCCAGCCTTTACTTTGTCGATGTACTCTTTTGAGCCAGCATAAGCCGCGCCTGCATCAAGAGCTTCTTTCGCTCTCTCGTCAGAACAGAACACGAGAACTTTCTTTTCAGCTGTGAACTGGTTCGGGAAAACCAATGTGTCACGAACAGTCTGGCTTTTGCCGAGATTAAGAGCAACATGAAGCTCCACAGTCTCGTCGAATTTTACAAAGTGCACATCTTTTACAATTGCGCAAGCCTTGTCAACTGGGTAGCTCTGAAGCGGATCATATTTTTTGAGAGCATCAATATATTTCTTTCCGTGTTTCATTTTATGCCTCCACCTCTACACCCATACTGCGGGCTGTTCCAGCAACGATTTTCTTTGCAGCTTCCAAATCGTTTGCGTTTACATCAGGAAGCTTTGTCTTCGCGATTTCCTCAAGCTGGGCTTTTGTAAGCTTTCCAACTTTGTTAAGAAGAGGATTTCCTGAGCCTTTGTCAAGCTTAAGCGCTTTCTTGATAAGCACCGCAGCCGGCGGAGTTTTGAGGATGAATGTGAATGACTTGTCTGAATAAACTGTGATTACAGCAGGAACAACAAGTCCTTTCTCCATGCTCTTTGTGCGTTCGTTGAACTGCTGGCAGAACTGAGGCGCAGAAACACCTTTTGGTCCCAAAGCAGGTCCGATTGGCGGAGCAGGAGTAGCAGCTCCAGCCGGCGCCTGAATCTTGAACACTTCAACAACTTTTTTTGCAGCCATTTTAATAGCTCCTTATATTGGTATGAGATTTCAAGATGAAATCTCTAGCGGAACGCCTATGTCCGACGGACTTACGCTCCTCCCAAAAAAACAAGCGATTTCTATAAATTATAAAAACCGCTTCAATTTTTTCTAAAACTAATTTACTGAACAAGTTTCTCAACTTGTGTAAGATCAACCTCAACCGGTGTGGCACGACCAAAAATCTGAACCGTCACGCGGAGCTTAGCCTTGTCTGCATAAACCTCATCAACTGTTCCGCTGAACGAAGCAAACGGTCCTTCATTGATTTTGACTTGGTCGCCGACAGAATAAATCTGCTTAACACGGACAGCCTTATCGCCTTTAATATCTCCAGAACGCTGAAGAATGTTTCTAACCTGATCATTCGGAATCGGACGCGGACGCTCGTTCGGCTTTGTTCCGACAAAACCGCCAACTCCCTGTGTAGAACGGATTTCCGAGCAGACATCTTTCCATCCAATCTCAGGAAGATCCATTTCAAGCATTATGTATCCCGGAAGAATAAGATTTTTTCTTGATTTTTTCTTTCCGTCTTTTATCTCAACAACTTCTTCTACTGGAACTTTTACATCTGAGACTATATTTGAATCAAGAACTCCCTCATCCAATTTCTGATGAAGAGTTCTTTCAATCTTCTTTTCGTATCCAACGTAGCTCTGAACGATATACCAGCTTTTTGCCATCTGCTTACCCTTATTGATATAAAACTAGAAAGCCAAGCTCATGCCGTAGCTGAAAAGAATATCTAAAAGACCGAGAATTGCTGCGATAATGATTGTAGAAACGATTACAACTTTTACTGATGAAACAACATCATCACGTGTAGGCCAGACAACTTTTTTAAGCTCCGCCCCGCACTCCTTAAAAAATCCAAAAATCTTTCCCATAGCGGCAAATCCTCTATAAAAAATTGAAACAGATTTCTCTGTTTCGCTCTAAGTACAGGCCCGGCAAGACTCGAACTCGCGACACTCGGTTTTGGAGACCGATGCTCTACCAACTGAACTACAGGCCTAAAAATCTATATCAAGCTGCCACGGTCAAGCAGCAGCCTAACCAGCTTATTTTGCTTTTGTTTCCTTGTGCAAGATTTCCTTGCGGCAGAATGGGCAATACTTGTTCTTCTCAAGCTTTCCCTGAATATTTTTGCGGTTTTTTGTTGTTGTGTAATTCTTGCGTTTACACTCTGTGCACTGAAGAGCAATAATATCGATTGATGTCTTCTTCTTGCTACCCATTTTTATATTCTCCTAAAATAATTTTAAGTTTTAGCAGCTCCCGAACGGAATTGAACCGTTGACCTCAGCACTACCAATGCTGTGCTCTACCAACTGAGCTACAAGAGCAAGTCAATTCTGACGTGTTCTAATAATATACAGACTGGCAGATTTTGTGTCAAGGGAGACACAATCAAAAAGATGTCTTATTCTAGTATTTTCCACGTTTTTATGCTAGTTTTTTACAAAAGATTTTTAAACTTTTTTGATTTTTTATTTCGAGGAAAACAATGAGCATAGACGGACTTGTTGACAACATTTTAAAATCTTACGAGACAGACGGCGGAATAAACAGAGCCGGCGCGGAGAACTTTCCGAACAGGGAAAACGTGGTCGCGGTTCTTCATGAAATCCAATGCCTGATTTTTCCGGGCTACAAGACAAACGAGGAAGTCGATGACGACAATCTTCGCTACACAACAGGCCAGCGCGTAAACAAAATCATCTGCGTCCTAACAAAGGAAATTCAAAAGGCGATTGTCTACGAGACCAGCCGAAACAATCCCGAATCAGATTTAAACCGCGGACACTGTTTTGAGGAGGCAGAGAGCATTTCCCTCTCTTTAATTGAAGAAATTCCTGAAATAAGGCGGCTTGTGCGCCTAGACACAATCGCGGCCTACAACGGAGACCCTGCGGCAAAAAGCGGAGACGAAGTCATCGTCTCTTATCCGGGACTTGAGGCGATAATCGTCTACAGAATCGCGCATTTTCTTCATTTAAAAAACGTGCCTGTAATTCCAAGAATAATGAGCGAGTATGTCCACGGAAAAACCGGAATCGACATCCATCCGGGAGCGACAATCGGCGAAAGCTTTTTTATAGACCATGGAACAGGCGTTGTAGTCGGCGAGACAACAATAATCGGCGACAACGTGAAAATTTATCAGGGAGTAACGCTCGGCGCTTTGAGCGTGAAAAAATCTCTCCAGAACAAAAAACGCCACCCGACAATCGAGGACAACGTTACAATCTATGCGAACGCGACAATTCTCGGCGGAGAAACTGTAATCGGAAAAGGCTCTGTAATCGGCGGAAACAGCTGGATAACAGAATCTGTCTCAAACGGAAAAAAGAATTAAATAAAAAAAAACAGCGTTTCAAGTAAGTAACACTTCCAAGAAACGCTGCCGTCCAGCAAGCTGGACATCGGAGAGAGTTTATCAGCTTATTACAAGCTGTTTATAAGATAGCTTATGGGATATGGTTTGTCAACAATCTTTCCTATAAGAAATCTCTAAATTCTCCAATAAGGAAATCTTGCCGAATTTGGCATTTTTTTTAGAATATATCTTATGAGGATTTTTTATCCCTAATATCAAGAATTGCGCGAATTTTTCATATGACGGAAGATGACATCATATTAAATTTCAAGCGATTTTTCAGGAAAATTTATAAATTATGAGGAATGTTTTAAAGCCATTTGATTTTCTGTTTATTTTAGCCTCGCTTTCGGCGGTCGTATTCTCATTTCTTACGCTGCGGAGCGGAAATTCCGAAAAAGAAGCTCGCCTTATAATCGACGGCGGCGGAAAAGAATTCGTCTATCCTTTAAGTGAAAATCTTGAGCTTAATATCGAGGGCGAAATCGGAATTTCTGTAATCAAAATCGAGAACGGAAAAGCCTTTTTTGAGGACTCGCCCTGCCCGAACCGTCTCTGCGTGGAAATGGCTCCTGTCAAAGAAAACAACGACTGGGCGGCCTGCATGCCGAACGAAGTTTTCATAAGAGTTGAAAAATAGAAGACATCAAAACTCGGGATTTTTTAATCTGTAAAAAAATACGGTAAAAATTTTTGCTGAAAGCTGAATCGGTTTTTCGCATGAAAACGCGTCAATTTCACAAGGAGACTTTATGGCGAAATCAAAGAATTCGATAGTCTACAAATGCACAGAGTGCGGATACTCGCAGCCGAAATGGCTTGGACGCTGCCCTTCATGCGGAGCCTGGAACACGCTCGAGGAAGCGATTCTCGACCCGAACTCGAACGCGGCTGCCTTCGGAAACGCTGCGGCGGAAAAAATAAAGCCAGTTCCGCTTGCAAAAGTGAGCGCGCAGGAAAACGCAAGAATAAAAACCGGAATCGAAGAATTTGACAGAGTTTTAGGCGGCGGAGCAATGATCCGCTCAGCAGTTCTTATCGGCGGAGAACCGGGAATCGGAAAATCGACGCTGATGATTCAAGTTTCAAGCGCAATCCACAAAAATTTCAGGCAGAAAATTCTTTACGTCTCAGGAGAGGAAAGCGCAGCCCAGATTAAAAACCGCGCAGACCGCCTGAATCTTGACACAGACGGAATCGAAATCTTATGCACAATGCGGCTCGAGGACATAAAAGACGCTCTTTCCGCGCTGAATCCTGTTTTTGTCGTGATTGACTCAATCCAGACAGTCTATTCAGTTGAGGCGGGAATTGTCCCGGGAACAGTGAACCAGCTGAAGTTCTGCGCGAACGAGCTGATTGGCTGGGCAAAAAGCCGGGACTCGGTTCTTGTGATGTCCGCCCACGTTACAAAAGAAGGCTCGATTGCAGGCCCGAAAAGCCTGGAGCATATGGTTGACACGGTTGTCTCTTTTGAAAGAAACGATGATGAAGTCAGATTTTTGCGCGCGATAAAAAACCGATTCGGCTCTGTTGACGAGATTGGAATTTTCGCGATGACAGAAAAAGGGCTTGAAGGCATCGGCGACCCAAGCTCAATGTTCATCACCAAGAGAAACGGCGCAACTCCGGCTGGAATCGCGAATTCCTGCGTTTTTGAGGGAAGCAGGGCATTTCTTGTGGAAATTCAGGCGCTCACAGTTCCGGCAAAATCAAGCATAAGCCGCGTTTACTCGGAAAAAATCGATGCGGGACGTGTCGCGCGCGTGGCGGCAGTTCTTGAGAAACGCACAGGAATGAAATTCAGCGACCAGGACATTTACGTGAATGTGGCAGGCGGAGTCCGACTGTCCGAGAGCGCGATTGACGCGGCGCTGGCGGCGGCTCTTTACTCGGCAAGGACAGACATCGCGGTTCCTGATGAAACGGTCATAATCGGAGAATTAAGCCTCGCAGGAGAAATCCGCCCGGTCGCAAGGCTGAGGCAGCGGGTAAAAACCGCAAGGGAGCTTGGATTCAACAATATTTTCGCCCCGGAAATCGAGATTGGAGCAAAAAAAGTCTCCTCAATAAAAGAGCTTGTAAAGTCAACTTTCGGAAAATAAAAACAAAGAAGAATTCTCGCAAACTGAACGCCTGAAAACCAAAACTCAGGCGCACAGGCAAAAAATCAAATTCTCTTGAAAACAGAAAAATAAGAGTCTCCGCAACAAAAGTCTTGCGTCTTGAATCTGAAATTATGGCGACGGCTCTGATTCCGAAGCAAAGAGAACGAAAATTCTGAAAACGCAAGAACACTCAGAACTGAAATGACATTCAAAATCAAACACGCCAACAAGCCTGCCCGAAAATATCAATCACATTGAAAATTCTCGCTAAATCAAAAATCGCAATTCTTCCAGCCGCTTATTTTGCAAAAAGATTCTTGAAGAAAGACGCGGCGCTCACAACGATTGTGCTTCCGCCGATAAAAGTTCCGACGCTCGAGCCAAGAGAACTCAAGAAAAAAACAAGAAGAACGCGCAAAAGACGGTTTCTGTAGAATCCCCTCACACTGATGTCATTCTGGACATTCTCCAAGTCTCTGACTTTCGGCTTGCAGACAATCGCCTGAACAATTCCGGCGAACATTCCGACTCCGACAAACGGGCAAAGGCTCGTGAACGGCGCTCCAGCCGCAGAAACCAAAACCGTGAGAGGATGCCCGCCTGCCAAGAGCGCGCCTAAAGCGGCAAGAGCGGCATTCCAGAAAACCCACGAGCCGACGAGATTAAGCCCTTTCGTCATTCCGCCGTAGACAAAGCCCGCCGCAATCAAAGCGAGAATCAAGACTGGAATTGACCAGCCAGCAATTTTCGAGCCAGCCTTTTTTGCAGGAAGGCGGCTGATTTCTTCTGTGTCGCAGGATTTTTCCCCGGAAGCAATCAAAGCAAGATTTTTCTGAACGCCCGGAAGGTGCCCGGCTCCAAGAACCGCAACAACGCTTTTTCTCGAGCCTTTCTGAACGGATTTCCAGATGTGCGCCGCAAGATAAAAATCGCGCTCGTCAATCAGAACTTTTTTGACAGCAGGCATATAATCGGAAAGCTCGGACATCATTCCGTCCATCTCGCTTTTATTCTTAAGATTCTCAATCTCTTTCTCGCCGACTTCTTCCTTGTCAAACGCGCTGGCGATAAGCGCGCTCAAAAGCTTTATCTTCCCGATTCCGGAATTCATTCCCCAGGCGCGGCGGAGCGTTGTCTGAATCGGACGGTCAACCATCTCGCACGGGATTCCAAGAGATTTCGCAGTCTCGATTCCAGCCCTCATCTCGTCTCCCGGCTTGACACCGACATTCGCGCCCATTTTCCGCTGGAAATTCGCCATCACGAGATTCGCAAGAAGCAAAAATCCTTTTTTCTCTTTCAGGACTTTTATGATGTCAAGATTTTTCCAGCCGTCGCTGTCATTCAAGGAAGCGTAACGCTGCTCGTCAAGCTCAATCGCAACGCAGTCGGGCTTTTTTTCGCTTATCACAGAGCGGACTTCCTCGCAGCTTTCGCGGGAAACATGGGCAGTTCCAAGCAAGACAATATTTTTATCATTCAACGAAATATTTATTTGTGCCATATTTTTTTTCCTTTTTTGCATTTCATTTTTTCTTGGAAGCGAAACAGAAACGCGATTTTCAGATGAATCAGATAAAATCACAAGAAATTTAAAAATCGAGACTTCCGCTAAAACCGCCTCAAAATTTCAAAAGCGATTTATCTTAAAGTTTTCCACTGGGCAAGCCTTGCCTCAAAGAACATCGCTCCCTGCATTTCCGCCACGGTGCTGTAATATTTCATCGCAAGGCTGTCGTTTCCTTTTATCTCCCAGTACAAGCCGAGATAGAATGTGTACTTTCCTTTTTTGTTCCGGCTTTTCTCCTCATTGACCTTCATCGTCACAGAAGAGTCTCCGCCGAGTTCTGAGAACATTCTCACAAAAAGATAGTCAAGAGAAGCTCTGTCCATATTTTTCATAACTGCCGCGGCGTACTTTTTCGCGTCCTGAAATTTCTTGTCTTTTTCAAAACCCGCGATAACCATTAGCGCGTAGGAAACATTGTCAGGCATCGCATCTCTCGCCTTCATAAAATACGAGCGCGACTCCTCCCAGTTTTGTTTGTCCCACGCCAACATTCCAAGCGACTCGTAGGCGTAATAATATTTCGGATTTTTCTCGATGACTTTCTTGTAGTAACTGTAAGCCTCGTCGCGCTTGTTCTGCTCGTCATAAAGACCTGCGAGATAAGCGTATCCAAGAAAATATTCCGGGTCTTTCTCGATAGAAATTTTCCAGTATTTTTCAGCGTCATCGTATTTTCCGATGTACCGGCTGTAATTTCCCAAGTCAAAATAATGGTCGGCGTTGTCCGGGTCTGCCTCAATCGCCTTGCTCACATATTCAATCGCCTTTTTGTACTGATGGCTTTCCGCCGCCATTTTCCCAAGATAAGCCAGCGGCTGAGGATTTGCAGGATTCATTTTCAGAAGACGGTTGAAAACATTTTTCGCGTCGTCATCTTTTTCCATATAATAGGACATTTTTCCGTATCCAAACAAAGCCTCCTCGTTTTCAGGCTCGGACACAAGAGCTTTTCTGTAATAGTCGCGCGCGTTCCTGTAGCTGTGCTTAAGCTCCTGCTCGCTTGCAAGCTCAATATTCGCGGCCGCGTTGTTCGGCTCAATCGCAAGAATCTGCTTGATGAACTGGGACTTTTTTGCGCTGTTTCCGCGTTCTTTTGCAATCGTGAAATTCAAAGTAAGAATATCGATGTTTTTCGGGTCGCGGGAAAGCAAGTCCGCAGCAAGCTTTTCTGCCTCCGCTCCGCGCCCTGCGGAAACCAGAAGCGATGCCTTTAAGGAAAGCAAGTCCGCGCTTTCAGCTTTTTCAGGCGGAAGAGAATCAAAAAGCGAAAGAGCGTCATTCACAGAGCCTTTTTCAAGCGCGTCGCTCAGCTGCCGTACAAAATTCGCGTTGTCAAACTGATTCTGCGCGAAAACCGCCGCTCCAAAAATCAAAACAACCGCCGCAAAAACATTTCTCATCTTGCTTCTCATTATTAAATCCTATTTTCTATTTTTTCACGCTTTGGTAAAATCAGCGTTATGTCAAAATCTCCAGTCAGAAAGACAATCTGTCTTGCAGTTCTCTACTCCATTATTATTATCGGAATATTTGTCCTTCAATTTAGAAACGAATCTGTATTATCCAAGAATACGGGATTGCTTTCAATCTCTCTTGCGCAGTCTCAGGCTGAAGACGGAACAACATCTTTAAAGAACACTCTCGCGGTAAATTTCAAGGGAATTTCATTTTTCGCTGATGAAGTCCATCCCGCTCACGTGAACTACGGCGGAAAAAATTCCGCGCTCGTTCTTGAGTCTTACGAGCAGCCGACAAATCTCTCATACAAATTCAATTTTTCCGGCGGCACCTCGCTCACATTCGCAGTAAGCGACACAACCTCGAATGCGAAGCTTTCAATTTCAGCTTCTCTTCCAAAAGACGCGGCAGGAGTCTCACTTTTCTACAAACCTGCGGCAGGATTCTCTGTTACAGACAAGACAAAAACAAAGCTCCAGCTAAACTCAAAAAATCTCTCTTACATTTTCACGGCTTCCCGGATTTCAGACGAGGAGATAACTTTCACGCCGAGAAACACGCTCGCGTATTACAATATTTACGCCCCGGCAGTCGTGTTCTCGTTCGCGTCAATCGAATCTGACATAGCGATTTCGCAAAAATCGACTTACGACGAGAATATCAGGCAGTTCAAGAACAATCTTGTTTCTTCCGTGGCGGACGCAATCCAGAATTCGCAGAATCTCTCGGAAAAAACTTACATCGCTTATGTTGCGGAACTTGCCTCGCGCGGCCGGTTTGCGGAGGCTGTAAAATACGTTCCCGACTCTTTCAAGCGGGGAAGCCAGCGGACTTATCTTTCCGCGCCTTACTTCAACAATTTGCAGACGATGTACCAAAGCCTTGCGATGCACAACGACAATATGTCGAACATGGTCTCAAACGCGATTTCGTCAAAGTCTCTCAGCATTTTCACCGTGGAGAATCTTGCGGAATACATAAACATTATCCCCGATGCGCAGAAAGTCCACAATCTTCTTTCTCTTCCGCAGCAAATTCTCTCGCAGGAAGGAAGCCGGCTTACACTTGCGCAGGCGGCAGGAATTTTGAATGTCTATGTCAGGCTTTCGCTTCTTCATTCAAGCGCGGCGGAAATTCTCTCGCCTGCAATCGAAAAATGCCTTGAGGTTATTCAGGAATCCTGCGTTCTGAACGACTCTACTCTTACGCTGCACGACAATGACGCGCTCGCCTCGGCTCAGCTTTCGCTTGAAACTGGAAACGCTCTTCTCCAGCTCGGAGAATTCAACTCTTCAGACGACTACAGACGCGCGGGCTACGCTTTAATCAATACTGTTCTCGCAGGAACTCAGCTAGACGCGAACGCGCTTGGGAACGCCTATCCTGTTCTTGTGAGCAACCCGGTTTATCCTCATTACGCTGTTCTCCAGAGAACCGGCTCAAAAACAATCTGGGCCTGGACTTGCGCGCAAAACATCGGCTACACAACGGACGCGCAAAACGCAAATTCCGCGGCAATCTCTGTAAAATTTGACAAGGGAGAATCCCACTACGCGATTTTCAGCGGAATTCCGCCTTTCACAGAAATCGAAATTTACGGACTTTCATATCATTCCGACCAGCGTTTTGAAAGCTACAACTCATCAGGCTTCATCTACCGCGAAAGCACAAACACGCTTTTCCTGAAGTCAAGGCAAAAATCAGAGACGGAAACTGTCCGCCTCACATTCGGAAGAAACACGCCAAGGGCAGCTCAGGCAACAGCGAGAAACTCAGCGGCGCAATCGCAAAATGCCCGAGCTTCAGATTCTGAAAGCACCGCGCAGAATCCGGCTTCGGAAAATTCTGAAAACGCAGGAAATGCCGCTCCGCAAGACGTTTCATCTTCCGGGCAGAACGCTCAGTAAAACGCATTTTTCTCATTAAAATTTTAATTTTCTACAAATTTTTTAGAAATTATGATATATTTATATCTAGGCGTTAATTAACGCCTTTTTGGAGTTTTTGTGAATAAGAAAGATTTTCCTAAAATCCACTTTTATGATCAGGATTTTGTAGACATTTATGATAAAACTTGGAGCTGGCTCTCTTCCTCTTGGATTGACCCGAAAACCAAAGAAGTTTCATCATCTGGCTATTTTGTGTATCCTGACGAGCATCTGATTCTGACACAGGCTGAGTCAATTTTCTCATCGTTTTTTCTCGTGTATTCAAATAAAAACTATGCCGCAGAGACAAACCTCAATTATCTTTATGCAAGGCAGGAAAAATCCGGCGCAATCAGATGGAAATATGATTTGGCGGCAAACGCTCCTGTTCACGAAGACTCAAACCCGGAGGGAATCGGACTTCCGCTTTTCGCATGGGCAGAATTCAACTATTACCATAAGTCAGCGAACAAACGCCGTGTAAAGGAAGTTATGCCGGTTCTCCAAAAATATATGGAATGGCTCGACACCTTCAAGCAGGAAAACGGACTTTACGCAGTTCCTGCAAACTGCTGCATGCTCGACACTCCGGCAAGAAAAGATTCATTCTATCCTGTTGACTTCAACACTGCGGTCGCAATCAATGTGCTGAACATGAGCGCGCTCGGCGACATTCTGAACGACAAGGAAATAAGTTTTCAGTACAAAAGGCAATATTTCAGCCTGAAGACAAGAATCAACTCGATGATGTGGGATTCTGAGACAGGAATCTACCACGATTTGGACAAAGACGGAAACAGGACAGCCTCGAAAACATTGGCAGGATTCTGGCCTCTTCTTGCGGAAATTCCAAACGCGGACAAGGCAGACATCTTGATTGAGCATCTTTCAAATCCTAGAACATTCGGAACAGACCATCCGTTTCCTTCAATCAGCGCGGATTCCCCGGAATTCAGCAAGGAAGGCGACGGCTACAACGGTTCGGTTTTCCCGGCATTGAATTTTATGGTCGTGAAAGGGCTTGAAAAATACCAGAGATACGACCTTGCGCGCGAATGTGCAATCCGCCATCTGTACTTTATCCTTGAAGCTCTCCAGCCGGCAGACGGAAGCAAAGGCGACTTGTATGAAGCGTACAAGCCTTGCAGCGAGGGCGCGGCAGTTTCAAGCGACGGAAAGGCATTCCCGAGAAAGCACTATATGCTCACAATCGGGCTTTCGACAATCGCGCTTATGATCGAAAACGTCATCGGGCTTTCAATCAGCCTGCCACGAAAAACTGTTGACTGGATTATCCCGAACCTTGAGATAATGGGAATCGAAAAGCTTTCATTAAAGCGGAATCTCATAACAATCCTTAGCAACAAGACCACACGCGGCTGGGAAATTCAGATGGAAAGCGAGAAGCTCTATTACTTCACAATCAACATCTTGAACCAGAAGAAAAAGACATTGCCGATTCCTTCCGGAAAATGCTCAATGCTCATTGACAAGCTGTAAAACGAGCTTTTCCAATTTCAGAACAAGAATGACAACAAAAGAAAGGGCTTCCAATGAAAAATTGTTATTGGAAGCCCTTTCTTATTTATTTCGCCGTCTTTTCAGAGGCTCTTTTTTCCTCTTCCTCGGCAGCTTTTTTCATATGCTCGATTACAGACTGGATATTGTTCACCATCAGAATCGGCTGTCCTGTAGCGTCGAGAGCGTCACGCCAAAGCGCGCCCTCCGGGTCAACCTTGTTGCGCTTTCTTGTCGCCATCGATGTCGGAATTATTACGTATTTGTCATGGACAAGCCCGACAACGCATTTTGTTTTTCCAGCCATCGCCGCATGAACCGCGTTATTTCCAAGACGCTCGCAATAAATTGAGTCGTTCGCAGTCGTAACAGAAGAGCGAACCTGATAGCTCGGGTCAACATATTTCAAGTTGATGTGGATATTCTTATTCGCGAAATACTCCTTGATTTTGTCGCAAAGGAAAACACCAATGTCCGACAGTTTCTTGTTTCCAGAAGCGTCCTTCTCGCTTGTCGCCTGCATATGCTCCTGCCCCGCGCCTTCCGCAACGACAATTACAGCGTGTCCGCGGTTTGCAAGCCTGCGCTCAAGATGAGTCAAAAATCCGTTCGGGCCGTCCATATCAAAAGGAACTTCAGGAATAAGGCAGAAATTTGTCTCGTGGCTGGCAAGAGCCGCCGCCGTAGCAATAAAACCTGACTCGCGCCCCATAAGCTTTACAACGCCGATTCCGTTCACCTGAGACTGCGCCTCCATATGAATCGCGTTCACAGCCTCGCGCGCGTTCTCAACAGCTGTCTCAAAGCCAAAAGAACGGTCGATAAATTCAAGGTCGTTGTCAACTGTCTTCGGGATTCCGACAACTGCGACTTTCAGTCCGCGCCTTTCAAGCTCGTTCGCAATGTCAAGCGCGCCGCGCTGGGTTCCGTCGCCGCCAATCACAAAAAGCATATTTATGCTCAACGACTCAATCGCGTCAACAATATCTGAAACACGGTTTCCGCCTCCACGGCTTGTTCCAAGGAAAGAGCCGCCGTTCTTGTGGATGTCGTCAACAACTTTAGGGTTCAAATCAATTGTCTCGTAGCCTGACTCAGCAAAAAATCCCTTGAATCCGAAACGGAAGCCTTTGATTCTTTTTACACCGTAGCGAAGCCAAAGACAACGCACAACCGAGCGGATAACATCGTTCAAGCCAGGGCAGATTCCGCCGCAAGTGCAGATTCCAGCCGTAACGTGAGCCGGATTAAAATAGATAAATTCGCGCGGGCCTGCCTTCTGCATCAGATTTGTCTTTGTACATTCATCGCCTGCGTTTTCAGCGTCAAAAACATTGACCCTGTATCTCACATAGGAAGAATCGCGCACATAGTTCGCGCGGAATTCGCCATGCTCTTTTGAAAGCTCAATCGGAGAAGGAACTTTACATTCTCCAAGCTGCTCCACAGTAAAATCAAATTTCTCTTCCATAATTTCACCTCGGAATTAGAAAGTATATTTCCAGTAGCAAGGGAAGCAGACTTTGTAGTTTCTGTCAAAATAATCAACAGAAACAGAAGCCTCAACCTCGCTGTGCTTTGTGAGCCGTGAGTTAAGCTTGAACTGAGCCGCGTAGATGTTTGAAAGCCACTCGTCGCCGTCCTGCTTCACCAAGTCTGTGACGAGCTTTCCGACAACCTCGCCTGTCACAGTCTTTGAAATCCAGAATTTAGCCGAGCCTGCGACATACAAATCCCAGCCGCCCCATTTCCAAGACTCATAACTTTTGTGATGAAATTTTCTGAATCCTTTCTCGTTCATATTCCAGACAAATTCCGCATTCACATCAACATTGCCGTCATAAGTCAAATATCCGCTCAAGAGATTCTTTCCGTTCACGCCGCCAAATTCTGTGTAGTCATCAAAACTTGCCGAATTGTCATAATTGTAAACGCCCCAGTATTCAGAATGAGCGTATCCGCCGCCGACTGTAACTTTCTTGCTCATGCCGAAAAGCGTCGGAAGATTTATGTAAGCTCCGACGCGCCTCTCATCACCGTCAAAAATATCCTGAATTGAAACGCCAACTTGAAACAAGTCAATTGTGTAAATTGCGCCGAGTCCAACATCAAAAATATCGTCTCCAACTTTTACTTTTGAACTGTCGTCCTCGTCAGCATAAATCCAGTTTGTATTTGTTGTGAAAGGAGCTGTCGCCGCAAGACGAAGCGCGCCTTTCAAGGCTGCCGGCCGATAAACCGCTGTAATGCCTTCCGAGCCGATATTTCCCGAATAAAGATTGTCGTCATAAATAGGAAGATAAGAACCGTCCATATAGATTCCGTCGTGGAAGCCCAAAGTCAGATAGTTCCACGGACGGTACTCAACAAACCAGTCGTCAACATAGCCAGTCCATTTGAATCCGTAATCGCTGTCGTTCGTCCAGTCCTTGAAGCCTAAAGTCGCCTTTATCATCGCGTCTGTCTTGTCAGTCTTGAACTCTGCATAAACGCGGTTGTAGATTCCCAAAAAACTAAAATCCGTGTAGGAATCCTTTTTCTCCTTGCCATATTCTTTCAACTTAAAATCAAGGTCAGTGCCAAGATAGTCTTTGTCAACATGATGGACACTCAGCGTGTCAGAAAAAATTTTGTTGTAAAAACGGTAAGAAACTTCTGAAAACGCAGAAAAGCCGAGCAAAAATGCAGCCGCCGCAGTCAAAACCTTTTTCATTTTGGTCTTCCTTTTGATGTTTTTTTTATTTTCTTCAATATGAATGAGAAATTATGATTTGTAGATTATTACTTTTTTATCACAAATTCAATGGGAAGAGGCAGGCGACGCTGCGAGAGACGGGAAGAGTGAATTTTTGGAGCGGGGATTTTTCGTGCAAACAGAGAAAAAGGAAACGGAATGTACTCGCGGTAAAAATATGTACTCGGCTGCGTGCGGCACGAGATTACAGACAAAAAGGACAGAGTAAAATTTTGGAAAATAAAACGGAAACTGAATGTATGCGCAAAGAATGCAAAAAAAATAACAAAGCGGCATTTTCTAAATTCGCGTAAATGTCACAAATTTTCCGTCGTTTCTCCGAGAAGCCCCCGAAATTTCTCCGCTTTGAATATTTCGCAAAATCTCCAGTTTTTCCGCAGCGGAAAAGTGCAAATTCTGATTTTCAGAAATTCCTCAGAAAAGCTATGACATTCAATCCTCGGTTTAAACTTCCCAATAAAAAAGGAGGATTTTTTAAAATGAAAAAAATCATTGGCGTGACTCTTGCCACTGCTTTGCTGGCGGGATCTGCTTTTGCTGCTGATATAAGTTTTTCTTATAAAGGCAACAACTACTTTAAGTCTGCTGGCGACGATAATATCTCTTACGATAATGACTCTCGCACGGATTGCATATCTTTGGGTCTTTCAAATGATTATGCAGGAGCTGTTGCTGACTGGGATATTGAAGACGGCAAGTTAGCTCTTGACAGCTACTACGGCTGGATGAATTTTGCTGCAATCAGCACACAGTTCACAGGCGGAAAATGGACTAGCCGCTATATCGACCTTGTTGACACAGACGCAGGCGACCTTGACGACGAGGACTTTATCGGCTGGAAACCGGGCGTTGTTAACGGATATAAACTTTACGCTGACATTCATGGCGAGGATTATACAAGCGTTTCTATAGCAAACGATTCCGACAATCTCACAGAGAAAAAACTTGCTCTTGTTGCTGCATACACAAACAAAGACGCTCTTCCGGGCGCACTCATGGTAAGGTTCGGTCTCGTAAACAGCTCTTGGGATTCATTCGAAAAGAAAGCAAAAGACAACGACGGAGCTTACAAAAGAACAAACAGCTACGGATTCGTCGGCGAGGTTGCTTTCAGACAGGACAGCGCTTTCAACGTGAACCTGGCTGTGAAGTCTCTCAAAGCCCACAACTACTCGTTCGGCCTTTTCTTCAGCCCTCTTATGATGGAAAAACTTCAGGCTACAGCAGGAGTCTCTCTTGGTCTTGAAGGAAACACAACATACAAGGCAGAAGGCGACACTGGAGTTGAGTATGCGGTTGACTTCCGCGCGCGCTACGCTGTAACAGACAAGCTTTCTGTTACAACAGCGCATAACATTTCTAGCTATCTTACAGGTCTTAAAGAGAACGACTCTAAAAAATGGGACGACAACAAGCTTTCTATGTCTAACCAGATTAACGCGACATACGCTCTTCTTGACAACATGAAGTTCGGCGTTAACCTTCAGCACTTTATCTATGATTTTGATGCAAGCTATCCGTCAGCTAACGAGCTTATCGTTTCTCCTTCTTTGGCAATCGCTGCCACAGAAAAGGCGACAGTCACAATCTCTGCTCGCGCAGACTGGACAAACATCGGCTTCAACAAAGGACAGGAAGCGTTTGACTTTACAGTCCCTGTAATCTTCTCTTTCAACTACTAAGAGTTGTCAAAAGAAAAGGTAAAAAAGATTCTTGGAGGAATTAGATGAAAAAGATAATTAGTGCGCTTGCGGTTAGCGCATTGGTATTGGGTTCAGCGGCTGCAAAGACTTCTGTGAACCTTAACTATAGACAGGGCACATCGCTCTATTCTTATACTGACAACGGCGAAGACAAATCTGCTGGCTATGTTGAATCTCGTTTTAACGCGCTTGGCAATTTCACAGAGCAGGACACGCTGTCTTTGAAAGCTTCCGGCGATATTTTTGACTTTCAGGCAGACATTCAGCCGACAACAGCCGACGCAATCCGCTTCAACGTTCTTAAAATCGGCGCAAAGTGGGGCGGCTTCCACACTCAGGCAGGATGGAACGGAGACGGAATCAACGGCGGCTACCGCATAACAAACGACGCCTCAAACTGGGACGGACAGTATTTCGAGACTTTCAAGCTCGGCTCTCTGTTCACAAATTCTTTCAGCAAGTATGCGGACAACCAGATTAACATTGGCGGAAAAATTTTCGACGACCGCGAAATGTACGCTCAGGCAGACTACACAGTGGCTGCTGACGACCTTAAAGTAAAGCTCATCGGCACTGTTATTTCTGACAGAACATGGAAAAAATCAAACGAGGACACAGAGAAAAACAACGGCAACAAAGGCTGGTCTGTATTCGCAGATGTTTCAAAAGGAAATCTCTTCAAGGCTGAGGCTTTTGTAAAAGGCGCGAATGTCGTTGCAACAAAGAAAGGCGCAAAATCTTCCGATGACGGACTCGCTCTCGTTCCTGGACTTTATTTCCAGTGGCTCGGCACAGACAACCTGATTGCCACAGTCGGAGGATCGACTTCTCTTTATGACGGCGACCTTTGTGACTACAGCTTTGACTTGCGCGCACGCTACGCTGTAAGCAGCCAGCTTTCTTTCACATACTACTTGAAGTATTCAGAGCTTGACACAGACAATTACATTGCAACCACAACACATGCTGCAAATGCGGCAGTAGACAAGAACCTAGGATTGGCAGCGTCAAAAATATGGAACGGAGGCAAGGCCAACGCTTTCACAACAGATGCGGCACTTTGGAACTTCTTGAACGCACGCTACACACTTAACCCGACTGCAACAGTTTCCTGCGCGCTCGGTGTTCTGACAGACATGGGCGACGGAGCGGTTTCTAAAGACGGGAACAACGGCTCAACAGTTTCTGTCACACCAGCGGCTGAGTTCACTGCTGGAAAAGGAGCTTCAATCATCGTTGGCGTAAACGCTACAATCTGCGGAATCGGAGCAGATAAAGATTCTGAATTCGGCAAGGAAACAGACATTGGATTTGGAATCCCAATGTACTTCCGCGTAAAGATGTAATCTAAAACATAAGTTTTTTGCAGATTTGCAATCAGCTTTACAAGCGTTCCCGTGCAGTTCACGGGAACGCTGTTTTTGTTTTTATCCTTTTTGGCCTTTTTATCTTGCATTTGCATTTATTATGAAAAAATTTATTTCAAAAATCTCAATCTTAATTCTTTCTTTTTCAGTCTTGATTCTTTTCGGCTGCGCTTCATCTCCTGTTGGCTTAGCTGGCTACGGCTCTATTGCGGTTATCGGCGTTACAGGAAACAAGAATCTCTCCGAGCAGGTTGACAACCGCTATGCCCGAAGCGACGAGGAGGACATTGACGACACAAGCGCGCTTTCGGTTCTCGTTGACAAATTTCTTCACGGAGAAAATCCGGAGCTTCTGACAGGCCAAGACCGTGTTGACTATGCCGAGGAATATTTTCGACTTGCTCTTGAAGATGTTGCAGGGCTTAAAGTCTCCGACAAGGAAAAAATTCTTGAAAGCGAACAGTACAAAAATTCTTATGAAAGCCCGCTTTCATTTCTTGACACTTGGATTTCCGCGACAGGCTACAGCAAAAATCTTTATTCGATAAGCGCGAAAAAAGCCCGGATGATGATGGGCGAGATTGGCGTGAAAAGCCTTGTAAGCGCGGAATTCCGTTTCAACAAGCTTTTTGACAAGGAGTCCAAGCTGAACGCAAACGTGCGCGCGCAAGTGGTTATGGATGTGATTTTGTACGATTCAAACGGGAAAAAAGTTGTTTTCAATCAGTACGAGGCGACTTCAAGCGAGAGCCTTCCTGTAAAAAAATTCGATTATGACAAAGACGCTCTGGTCGGAATGTATCCGGCCGTCATTGAAACCGTAATAAACCGCTTCATAACGGACTGCCTTTAGAACGCATTTTGTGCAAAGATTAAGGAAATGAAGTCCCGCGAGTTTTGCTCCAAAACTCGTTAAGCAACCGTAAGGTTGCGACTCATTCCGAACTCGATCAGTCTGATACTCGCTTTATTTCGGAATCTCTAAACAAAAAAAATCCCTGATTCTAGCGTTTTCACTAAAATCAGGAATTTCACATTTTCATCGATTTTCGCTTTTTTGCCGGCTTCGCCCAGCGGCAAAGCCGCCTTAAATCAACTTAGCTTTGAACACTTGTGTTTTTCACAACTACGTCGTGAGCCGAGCCTTCGCTGATTGTAGTCGCAGAAACAAGCGTGATTTTCGCCTTTTCCTGCAATTCCTGAATTGAAAGCGCGCCGCAGTTGCACATTGTATGGATTACCTTTTTGAGCGTCATTCCAACGCCGTCGTGCAAGTGTCCAGCATAAGGAACGTAAGAGTCAACGCCTTCCTCAAAAGCCATCGATTTCTTTCCGCCCAAATCGTATCTCTGCCAGTTGCGGGCGCGGTTGCTTCCCTCGCCCCAGTATTCTTTCACATAGTTTCCGTTCACAACGAGCTTGTTTGAAGGAGACTCGTCGAACCTTGCGAAATATCTTCCAAGCATTACAAAGTCCGCGCCCATAGCGAGAGCCAATGTAACGTGGTAATCGTGAACAATTCCGCCGTCAGAGCAGATTGGAACGTAAATTCCTGTCTTCTTGTAATATTCGTCGCGAGCTTTTCCAACCTCGATTGTCGCTGTCGCCTGTCCGCGTCCGATTCCTTTCTGCTCGCGTGTGATGCAGATTGAGCCGCCGCCGATCCCGATTTTCACAAAGTCCGCACCTGCGTCTGCAAGGAAGTTGAATCCTTCAGCGTCAACAACGTTTCCGGCTCCGACTTTTGTTCCCGGCCATTTCTCGTGAATGTCTTTGAGAGCCTTAGCCTGCCAGTAAGAATATCCTTCAGAAGAGTCGAGAACGAAAACGTCCGCGCCTGCCGCGAGCAAAGCAGGAACGCGCTCCATATAGTCGCGTGTGTTGATTCCGGCTCCAACGATGTAACGCTGCTTTGAGTCCAAAAGCTCGTTCGGGTTTTCTGTGTGAGTTGAGTAGTCCTTGCGGAAAACAAGCGAGACGAGATTTCCGCTCGCGTCAACGATTGGAAGCTGGTTCACTTTCTTGTTCCAGATAATCTCGTTAGCCTCTGAAAGGGAAATTCCGTCCTTTCCTGTAACCAAGTCCTTAAGCGCAGTCATATATTCCTTGACTTTCGCGCCTTCCGGGCAATGTCCGATTCTAAAGTCCTTTGAAGTGATGATTCCGACGAGTTTTCCGTGCGCGCTTCCGTCTTCTGTAACAGCGACCGTTGAATGTCCTGTTTTCTCGCTCAAAGCCACAACCTCTTCCAAAGTCTGCTCCGGGCGGATATTCGAGTCAGAAGTTACGAATCCGGCCTTGTAGTCTTTTACGCGGGCAACCATGGCAGCCTGCTCTTCAATCGTCTGGCTTCCAAAAATGAACGAGATTCCGCCTTCCTTTGCGAGCGCAATTGCGAGCTTGTCGTCAGAAACAGCCTGCATAACCGCTGAAACCATCGGAATGTTCATTGTAAGCGGAGATTTTTCACCTGCTTTCTTATTGTAACGAACCACCGGGGTCTTAAGGCTGACGTTGCTTGGAACACAATTCTCTGCTGTGTAGCCAGGAACCAGAAGATACTCACCAAAAGTGTGAGACGGCTCTGAAAAATAAAATGCCATGATTTTTCTCCCATAAAAATTTATATGAAATTGAAAAGTAAAATTGAACAATTATAGCAAAATCTTTCAATGGATTCAACGATTGCCGCCCAAAGATTAAAGATTTAAAGCCAAAATCTAAAGCCGATTTAAAAACAGAAAAGGGGAAACGCAACCTTTTCAAAAAGGTTTCTTTTCCCCTTTCAATCCCTTTTTCTTCCAAAACTGCGGAATTTTTTTAAGTCTCGTCAAAAACAAAAATGCCGTTCCGCAGTATTTTCAGGTTTTCAGAAAATGTCAGATTACAAATCCCACTGCCAGTAGAGCGGAACCGCAACTTTATAGTCGTTGTCGCAAGTCTGATACTCAAAACCCGCGCCGAAAGAGTTGTGGTCGTCAAGCTGGAAGTCGAGATTCAGCGCGATTCCGTAGACATTCTTCGCCTTTTCAATCTGAATGTCGCTGTCTTTCGCTGTGTCAACAAGAACTTTGCCTGTTACAGAAGCAGAAAGCTGCTCAGAGATTCCAAATCCGAGCGTAGCCGCTGTGTACAAGTCCCAGACAAAATCGCCATAGTCCTCGCCGTAATATTTTTCTCCTAGATTGTAGAGGAAGTCAGCCGCAAAGCTCACTGGAGAATCATCTTTCTCGAAAGTCAAATTCGCGCTCACGAGATTCTCTCCTGTAACGCCGCCGAACCAAGTCAAGTCGTCAAATCCGGCCTCGCCAATGCTTGCGCTGAATGCGCCTTTATCAGCATCTGATGAGAAAGTGTGTGTGAATCCGCCACCGAGCGTAAGCCCGTCAACTTTTCCGAAAAGATTCGGGAAAGAAACATAAGCGCCAACTGCGCGCTCGTCATCGTCAGCAACGTCCTGAACAGAAACTCCAATCTGGAAAAGCTCGCTGTCGTAAATCGCGCCGAATCCGATGTCAACATATTTTGTGTCGTTGTCCTCGTCTTTTGCCTTGAGCCAGTTCGGATTCTCCTCGTCAAAATCGCCTTTTGTGAAGTCGAAAGGAAGAGTCGCAGCAAGACGCAAGGAATTGTTCAGAAATGAAGGTCGGTAGACAACTGTGAATCCGTCAGAGCCGATGTTTCCGCCTGAAATGTTGTCGTCATAGACTGGAAGAGCCGAGCCGTCCATATAGATATTGTCGTGAAGAGCGAGCGTGAGCGGCTGGAAAAGCCGATATTCAACGTACCAGTCGTCAATGTAGCCGTCGATTCCGAAATTCTTGCTGTCAAAATCGTCAAGTCCGACTACAGCAGTGATTCCGGCGTCAACGTGCTCGGATTTATATTCAACCGACATTTTGTCTTTGAGAACAGGAAAATCTTTTTCGTTCTCGTCGTCCGCGTCATTATGGTACAGGAACTCATCTTCCTCGTAAAGTTTGTTGTAGAAAGTTACATCAGCAGCGAAAGCTGAAGCCGTAAAAGCAATTGCAGCAAAAGCAAGAGCAATTCTTTTCATTTTTGTCTCCTATTTTTTATAAGAAATTTTTTCTATTTGTATGCAGATAATCACTTTTATTTACATACGCTAACAAATGATAAAGAAGTGCAATTTATAAGTCAATTATTTTAGGATAAAAAAATAAACGCGCCAGCAAAGCCGGATTTTTTCAAGCCTTGCAAGACGCGTTTTTGTTCAGATGAAATTTTTGAAAAGTTCTAAAATTTTTAAGATTTTCGCTTTTTTGTTTTTCCAAAAGCAGGATTTTTAGGAATCAGTTTTTCAGAGACTCGACTTCCTCTAAAGAAAGCCCTGTAGCGTCCGCAATCTGCTGCGCCGTCAAACCAGTTTTTAGAAGGTTTTCCGCAGTCTCTCTCGCTTTTTTTAGAGCAGCTTCCTCGGCTGTAAGATTTTGAGCCACGTTTTCCGCTGAATCCAGCTTTGACTTTGGCTTTCCAAGTTTTTGCGATGCGAAATTCGCATTTTCACCGCCGGAAATCTCAGAAGAACCGCTTATGTCGGAATTCTTCAAATCATCAGAAGTTTCAGAAGAATATTCAGACGCAAAACGGCTGATAACATCGTCAATCAACGGATTTATCAGAGCCACAAAATCATTCTTGTTGTATTTGTTATAAGCCCCGTAAGTTTTAACGCCGCTTACGCTCTGTGCGGAATATTCCTTGTCAAGAACCATTTTTCCGCGCCGGTTCTGAATCTTGACATTCATCGTGACCAAAGGATAAATGCTTTTATTCGCGACTTTTTTTGTAATCTCAAACTGCGCCGAAATCAGGCTTTCAGCTCCAATCTCGGACATCAAGAGCTGGGCTTTCTTTGCAGGCAGCTTCACAATTCCTCCGCGGTAGCCGTCCGCAGCCGTGTTAGTGCTTAGAATTCCCAGAAGATTCAAGATTTCGTACTGGTAAACATTGCTTTCAGTGAGCTTTTCTTTTTCAAGAAGCTGAACGCCGCATTTTTCCTCGAGCGCGTGCCTAAGAGATTCCTCAGCATAGTTCATTCTGTCCGAGGCAGTCTGAAGCTCCGGATTCTTTGAATTCAGGAGCTTGTTCACGCTTGTCGCAAGAATTCCGCCGCCCTCGTCTTCCTGAGCCTCGTAGTCAAAATCGTCAGCCTCTTCCCAGATGACAGAGCTTCCTTCAACGTTCAAGACAGCCATTGGAGAAAGCGTTCCAAGAGCGAGCTTTGTTGACGCGCAGCCAAAAAGAACCGACGCGCAAACGACCGAAAGAAATCCGAAATAGATTTTCGAAAACATTTTTTTCATATTTTTCCGCCTTTCAATATAATATTTTAAAACATAAAAAGTTCACAGACTGTTACAAAAGAAATTGCGGGAAAGAGGATGATGAAAAAGGAGCGAGATATGGAGAAGAAGAAAAAATGAAATCGGAAGTAATCTAATCGGCGAGTGAAAAATATGTTCAAATTTATGCAAATGGAGAGCTTTCAGAAGATTTTTCTGAAACAGTTTCTGCTCAGTTATCGTAAAAAAAACAGGGCATTTGCGGCTTAACTGCTGTAAATGGCTTTTTTGTGCCAGATTTCAACAGTTCGTTATCATCAGTTCATCATCTGTTATCCTGCAAAGAATTCTGTAATCGCCGACACGATAACGCCATAAGCCTATAAGATTTCCAACAAGGTTTTTCCCTCTTGACCTTGGGTTTTCTAAGTCTTATATTTTCTCTATGAATTTCTTGATTTGCTTTTGTACAGGCTTGTCTAATTTCAGGAATTCTTTTTCTGCCTTGTTGGTGAATGAAACTTTCATAGACCAGCCTTAGCAAAAACTTCCTCGGCTGAGATCGCTTTTCTTCCAGACTTTACAAATTCATCCCAAGCGGATGCGGCTGCCTCATAGTCTTCTTTATCCTCTTCGCAAACTGTCAGATAGTTTTCGAGTGCTTTTGTGAGAAACCAGCTTCGAGAGCAGCCTCTTTCATTACAGTATTTTGTAAGAGCATCCAAGACCTCTGTTCTAATGCTGAAACTCATCGGACGTGTTAAGACTTTTGCTGCTGTTGCCATAATAGCCTTCTTCGCTCAATAACAATATTGACAGCATTATTATAAAAACGTCAATTAAGAACTGAGTTTCTTTTTTGCAGGAAAATTCTTTCAAGAAAATTTTCCTCTTATGCAGCCGCCTTATCTCACAATCAAAACTTCACTTTCTAAAATTTCAAGAATTTTCCTTCGATTGAGAGCCAACTTTATTTTTCCAAAATTTTCCGTCATATTTCCGAGAAACTTCCCCGAATTTTCTTCAATTTTCCTCGCTTTGAATATTTCGCAAAATCTCCAGTTTTTCCGCAGCGGAAAAGTGCAAATTCTGATTTTCAGAAATTCCTCAGAAAAGCTATGACATTCAATCCTCGGTTTAAACTTCCCAATAAAAAAGGAGGATTTTTTAAAATGAAAAAAATCATAACTGCAGCCGCTGTCGCTGCTATGGCTGCTTCTTTCGCTGCTGCTGA
>DHKO01000048.1 GCA_002404895.1 Treponema sp. UBA4692
GTAGTCAAATCCGAACTCGTTGTTCGTTCCGTAAGTGATGTCTTTGTTGTAATTCTCTTTTCTCGCCGCGCTGTCCATGTTGGAAATGATTGTTCCGACTGAAACGCCTAGATAAGAATAAACCGGGCGCATTGTGTTTGCGTCGCGCTCTGCAAGGTAATCGTTTACAGTAACAACGTGAACGCCTTTTCCAGAGAGCGAGTTCAAGTAGGCCGGTGCAACTGCGACAAGCGTTTTTCCTTCGCCTGTCTTCATTTCGGTGATTCTTCCAGAATGAAGAACGATTGAGCCCATCAGCTGAACGTCATAAGCGCGCTCGCCGCGCACTCTGAAAGCAGCCTCGCGGCAAAGAGCGAACGCTTCCGGCAAAATATCGTCAAGGGTTTCGCCTTTTGAAAGACGTTCCTTAAAAATCTGTGTCTGTTTTGGAAAATCTTCTGGTTTTAATGACTTTGCCCAAGCCTCTTTCGCGTTGATTTCGGCAACAATGGGCTTTAACTTTTTTACATCACGCTCGTTCTGAGAGCCAAAGATGAACGATAAAATTTGGTCTAACATAATGTTATAAAATATATAGAAAAAAAAGCGTTTAGAAAATAGCAATAAAAAGAAAGAAATTTGGAAATAAAAGATAGAAAAAATTATTCCAGGCGGCTTTTTGCCTGCTCCGCTTGGCAAAAACCGGGCTATCCATGGCTCCGGCGTCTAACCGCGCCTCCGGTGCTTCGCACACACTTCGTGTCCATTACTATCCCTGCCGCTTCGCTTTTTCAAAAGCTAAGGAAGCTCCACAGAAATCCATTTGCTTCTGTCCTGCATATCTGCCGGAATCATTCCCAATGTAACGTTTTTTGCGGTTGTCTCGCCCACAAGATAATCCTTAGTTCCGTTTTCTTCCTGAACTGAAATCGTCTGCCCTTGCTTTTCCGGAAGATAAACGCCTAAAAGCGCGTGCGAATATTCCGCGCTCACAAACATACACGCGTCAATTCCGCAGTTCTTCAAGACGCACATAAGCAAGAGGCTTCGTCCGTCGCAGTCGCTTGAGCCGCCCTCCAAAATCGCGGGAATGCTTTCAATGTCGGCTTTTTCAGGGCTTGCGGATTTTCTGTCATAATTGAAATTTTGCGTCCAGGCCAGAAGCGTTTGCGCCAGAGCCGCGTTCGGATTTTCCTTGTCATTTTTCTCAGCCTCTGCCCAAAGATTTGAGTAAATGTCGAACGCCGCCCGCTTTACGCGCTCCATTGTGTCTTTCGCAAGGATTCTGTAGAAGCGCGTCCATGCGTCGAACATTTCAGGAAGATTGTTCTTCGCGTAAAAAATGAAAACCGCCCATTCACGGTCAATCACAAACTGGCTTGCCTCGCTGTCGCCCGCATCAATCTGCGTCTCAAAAGATTTTCCGCCTATTTCAAGATTTATTTTCTTTGGAGAGTTTCTCGGGAAAAAAGCCGAAGTTATGATTCCTGGCTCCCTAAAGCTGCCTGAGTCAATCATCACCGAGTCGAGAACAGAAATCAGAACCTGCTGCAAGTCCGCCTCGAATTTTTCAGGAGAATAAGCGAGAAGAACCAAGAATCCTTTTTTTTGCGGAAGCGGAACTGAAATTCCCCAGCCTTTCGCGTTTTCGTCAAGAAGAGAATGAGAAGAAAAGCTCGCAATCGCGCATTTTTGCCTTCGCCACAAACATTCTGAAAATTCCGACTCAGATTTCAGCTTTGAAAGCGTTTGAGAAAGCGCGTCTTTCGCGGAGGAAAACCTTGAATTCTCCCAGACTTTTGAAAGCGCGTAGGCTTCAAGATATTTGCTCTTGAAAATCACCGAAGTCTCGTCGGCTTCCATCGCCGTAATCTCGAATCCTTCAGGCAGGTCGAGCGTGTAGCTGAATTTTTGCGATGTTACAAGATTCGCGTAAAGAGCTGAAAAATTAAAGAAAATGCAAAAAAACAGAAAAATCCGCAGAAAATTTTTTTTCATAAGATGATTTTATCATAATTACGATAAAAACTCGAAGATGAAATTGAAAAAGCCTGTCATTCTGAGCTTGACTTTAGAATCTTGCATTTATAGATTCCGTAATAAATTCGGAATGACGTGTATTTGTCGGAAATCTGCGCTTGTTGAACAGCGTTTTAATTCAGTTTATATTTTTGATATGCAGAAAATTCTGGTTGTCTATGAAAACGATGAAATATTTTTGATAAACAAGCCCGCTGGCGTTTCAGTTCAGGGCGGAGAAGGCGTGGCGCATCCTCTTGATGTGGAATTTTCGCGCCAGGCAGGATTTAAAGTCCATCTTGTTCATCGCCTTGACAAGGAAACCTGCGGCTTGATGATTGTTGCTAAAACTGCGGCTGCGGCTTCAAAATGGATAAAGATGATTTCGTCAAAGCTTGTTCAAAAAGAATACACGGCGGTTTGCTTTGGCGAGCCTGAAATAAACGGAAAAAAGCGAGTTTCTGGAACGATACGCTCGAATGTTGAAAAAAAAGGCGCGGAGCTTGCGGCGGAAACTCATTTTGAAGTTCTGGAGACAAAAAAAATCGTTGCAGAATACGAAAAAAAAGACGGGAACGGAAATTCTGTTTCTCGAAGCGCGGAATTCACGCTTTCAAAGCTGCGTTTGACGCTTGGAACCGGCAGAATGCATCAGATAAGAATCCACTTGGCTTCGGTGGGCTGCCCGATTGCAGGCGACGACAAGCACGGAGACTTCAAATTGAACAAGCTTGCGAGAAAAGCCCTGAAAATAAAAAATCTTCTTCTCTGCTCCCGGAAAATCACGATTCCGCTCGGCGGCGACGCAAGAACTTTTGAAATTCCGCTTCCCGGTTATTTTGACTTTTTTTGATTTTTCGTCATGATTGAAATGCGTTATGCTGGACTCGAATCTTCTTGTTTTGCTTTGACGCATAAAGAAAATCCTACGCCAGATTGGAGCGCCGAAGTTCTGCAGCGAAGTGAAACGAAGCGGAAGAATGAGCGGCTAGCGAAGCGCGGAAAGCTGGGCTTGTATAAAAGCAGATGGCGATTTTAGAAAAACATTGGCTGCTCGAGAAAATCTCCGTTCAAAAAATTCTCTCTTCGCTTTTTTGCGCGATACAACGGTCAGCTGGTATCGAACCGTGTGGCATATTTTCTTCTTAAATTTTTTATTCAAATTCCGATAAAAAGAGAGACAGAAAAATATTTTTGTCGGGGTGGATATGAGTAAGAGGGCAGCGGTCGCGCTTTTTTCACTTTTATTTTTGCCTGTTCTGTGTTTTGGTCGGAGCCTTTCGATTCAGATAATCCAGAATAATCCCGGGCAGAGTAAGGTTTTGGAAGCGTCTTATTTTCTTGAGCAGTGCATCACGGATTATTTTTTTGACAACGGTCAGATTGTTTCAAGCTCTCCGATTTGGATTAGCGACACTGACGCGAAAAATCAGGGCGCGCTTAAAGCCGCATTAAAGGAAAATCTTGAGGGCGGAATGGATTATCTTGTGCGCGTGGAGATTTTCTACGTTCCGGCTGAGGAAAACGCGAATCCATACGCGCTTTTGCTTGAGAATATAAAAAAAGTTGAATTTAAGGCTTATCTCGTGAAAACGGGAATTGAAGTTTTTGGCGGAACGGCTTTGCCTGAGTCATTGTCAAATTTAAAAGACAGCGAGGCGGGGCTTTCGGACTTTGCCGGATACATCGCATATAAAATTAACAGCGGATTGAGAAACCTTAGGTGAGGGGATTTTATGAAGAAATTAACGGTTTTTATTCTTACGATTTTTACAGTTGCGACTCTTTTTGCTGCTGCGAGACCTTCTCTTGACGGCCGCGCGGTTGTTGCGGACAGCGGAACAATGCCGAAAGGTCTTTTTGCGCGGACTGTCGGATATTTGCCGGGCGACAGCGTTACAGTCTCGAATCCTGCGGCTGGAACGACGACCGACATTCTTGTTCTAGGCGCGATTGACCCGAGCGAGGGAGTCGCGATTCTTCTTTCTCCTGAAGCTGCCGAGGCCTTGAAAATCGCTCCCGGCTCGAACGTGCAGGTGAAGCTCACAAAGCGTTCGGGAAGTCTTGACGAGAATGCGAGCGGCTCCGCGGTTCTTTCAAACGATGATGAGAAAGATGAAAAATCAGAAGAGATTTCTGCGGAATCGGAAGAAAATCCTATTGAAGAAGCTGACGAGACTCCGGCAAAAAGCGAGGAAGAGCCTCTTGAAAAAGCCGTTGAGGAAACTCCGTCAAGCGAGAGTGAAAACGCGGAAAACATAGAAGAAACTGCTGACGAAGAAACTTCGAAAAATACAGATTCTGAATCTGAAAATCCTGAAAGCGTTGAAGAAACAGAAAATCCTGCTGAAAATTCTCCAGCGGAAGAAGTTTTGCCTGCGGAAAATGAATCTGAAACTGCGGCTGAAAATGAAAATACAGACGATTCTGAAAAAGCTGACGAATCCGCTCCTGCTGAGGAGATTCGTGAGCCTGAGCAGGCGGCTGAATCTTCTGAGCCAGAAAATGAAAAAGCGGAAGAGACTTTTGAAGAGCCTGTAGAGGCGGTTTCTCCTGCTGATAATGAAAATGTTGAAGAGTCAGCGGAAAATCTTCCTGAAACTCCAGCGGAAGAAAAAATCGCGGAAACAGCTTCGAAAACGGAAGCTTCTCCTGCTGACGAAATTCCTTCTGGTAAAGAAGTGGAAGACCAGAGCCTTCTCGTTCCAAACGAGACTGCGCCTGCTGATTCAAGCGAGCCTCTCCAGCCTGTTGAAGTTGTGCCTGTGGAAAGCGAGCAGCCTGAGCCTGCGGAGCCGCTTCCTGTTCACGAGGAAGAGCTTCCGTCTCTTGACGAGAAAAAGGCGGACGAGCCTCTCCAGCCTGTAGTTGTTGTTGAGACAGAATCTGAAACTGTCGAAGAGCCAGCGGAGGAAGAGCCTGCCGAGCTTAATGAAGAAAATGCTGAAAATGAAAATATAGAAGAAACTCCTGTTGAAGCTGAAAAAGAGCCTGAAGTTATGGTTGAGGGCGCAGACGAAGAGCTTCCAGCGGAAGAAGAAAATCTTGAGGAAAAAGCCGACGAGGAATCTGCGCCTGCGGGGTCTGCAGAAAACGCAATGCCTGCCGAATCTGCCGAATCTTCTGATATTGAAGAGCCAGCCGAAGCGGAAGTTCCAGCAGATGCTTCTTCTGAAGCTGCATCTGAAGATGCGGAAGAAAAAGCCGAAGAGCCTTCCGAGCCTGAAAATGCGCCTGAATCTAATGATGAATCTGCCGAGGCGGAAGATGAAGCTTTTGAGCCGATTGTCCTTGTTCCTGCAGAGCCGAATCCTCCGGCTGAGCAAGCGGAATCGCCTGACGCTGACGCTTCAAAAACGGCGGAGAACACAGCTCCTGAACTTGCTGAATCTGCAGCCGAAACTGTAAAAGTTTCAGAGCCTGTCGAGCCGGCAGAGCCAACAAAAAATGCCGCGCCTGAAATTGTCAAGGAGAGTGCGCCGAAAGCTGCCGTTTCAAACAGCTGGAAAAACTATATTGTGCCATCGCACAAGAATCTCGTGAAAGGAAGATATTACATTCAGATTGCTTCTCTTGGAAAAGAGGAGAATATCAAGAATCTGATTGAAAAATATTCTTCAAAATATCCGATGGTTCTTGTTGAAAGCACAAACGGCGTTACTTATCAGGTTATGGTCGGACCTCTTAGCATTGACGAGTACGGCTCGGTTCTCGCGAAAATGAAGGCTCACGGCTACAAAGACGCTTTCGTGAAATATATAAAATAGCCTTAATATCGAGTTGCCGAATGCTGGATTTTAGAATCTTGGAATAGAAAACTTAATTTGAGAAAGCGTGCGGGAGATTTTTCCTGCGCGCTTTTTTTGTCTGAGAATTTTCGGAAAAATCGCTTTTTTTGCCGCAAAACTGTCGCGAACTCTTAGTGAAATGCAGTTTCCGTTCAGAAATTGCCTCTGCCTTGAATTTTCTTTCCTATTTTATGTTATTGAAAATTCCGCTATAATTTTGATATGTTTAACTCAATTTCAGGAACTTTGACGGCGCGTTTTCCTCAGAAAGTCTTTGTGGAAAACAATGGAATCGAATGGGAAATTATTGTTCCTGACACTTCAATCGACAAGCTCGGAAATGTCGGCTCTGACGTGAAAGTCTACACTTGGCTTCAGCATACTGAAAACGCGATGATTTTGTTCGGGTTCGCCTCAACGAAAGACCGCGACCTTTTTTTTGACTTGAACAAGGTCGAGGGAGTCGGCCCGAAAAGCGCGGTAAAGATAATGTCATCGATTGCGCGCGAGCAGCTTGTCTCGTCTCTTGACTCAGGCGACTTGGCGGCTTTGGAAAAAGTTCCGGGGCTTGGAAAGAAAACTGCCCAGAAAATGCTTCTTGCATTGAAAGGAAAACTTACTTTAGACGATGATATTTCCGTTGTGAAGATTGCGGCCGGAAAAGGCGGAGAATTCGCCGATGTTATAAATTCTCTTGCGGCGATGGGATACGACAAGAGGCAGGTTGAGTCTTGTGTTGCAGAAATCGTGGAAAAGCTGAAAAAAAACGGCGATTTCGAGTCAAAATCAAAAAAAGACAAAGAAGACTTGATTTTTAGGAACGTTCTTGTGGAGCTGGCAAACTGAATGTTTTGGAACGAAATATTCGGGAATGAAATTTTGGCGAAAAATCCTGCAAGATAAAAATTATTAGTTATGAGCAAAAATTATAGAACAAAAGATGACAACGATGATTTTAGCGACTTTTCTCAGATTGCGTCTCAGGCGGCTTTTTCAAGCGGAAGCACAAAAATTTTCCGTGCAGGAGACGAGAACGCGGGCGGGGCAAATTCGTTTGGCATGGCCGGCTCTGGAATTTTACATTCTGACGTGGCTCTTTCAGATGACGCGCAGGAATTCAATCTGCGTCCGAAATCTCTTGAAGAATTTTTGGGACAAAAGGAGATAAAGGAAAATCTTTCGGTTTTTATAAAAGCCGCGCGTGAAAGGAAGGAGCCGCTCGACCATCTTTTTTTGATTGGTCCTCCGGGGCTTGGAAAAACGACTCTCGCTGAAATCACGGCGCATGAGCTTGGAGCGGATTTTAAGGTAACTTCCGCGCCTGCGCTCGACAAGCCAAAGGATTTGGCAGGAATTCTTTCGACAATAACGCCGAGAACGGTTTTTTTTATAGACGAGATTCACCGCCTAAAGCCCGCGATTGAGGAAATGCTTTACATTGCAATGGAAGACTTTGAGCTTGACTGGGTAATCGGGCAGGGGGCGGCGGCAAGAACCGTGCGGATTCCGATTCCGCATTTTACGCTCGTAGGCGCGACAACAAAGGCCGGAATGGTTTCAAAGCCGCTCCAGACGCGCTTTGGAATTATCCAGAGATTCAATTTTTACACGCACGAGGAGCTTTCAAAAATCATAAAGCGTTCGGCCCAGATTTTGAGCTGCAAGATTGACGACGACGCGGCACTTTTGATGGCGAGCTGCTCACGCGGAACTCCGCGCGTTGCAAACAGAATTGTGCGCCGCATGAGAGACTTTGCTCAGTTTTTCGGAGACGGAAAAATCACGAAGCCGATTGTTGTTGACGGACTGAAACGCCTGAAAATCGACAGCCTTGGGCTTGAGGACTTTGACCGCGAGATTTTAAAGGCGATAATATCAAAATTCGGGGGCGGCCCTGTAGGGGCGGAAACGCTTGCAATCAGCTTGGGCGAGGCGCAGGACACGCTCGAGGATTACTACGAGCCGTATCTGATTCAATGCGGACTGATTCAGCGGACTCCGCGCGGAAGAATTGTGACTCCGCTCGCTTACGAGCATTTGGGAATAAAAAGCCCCGAGCAAGCGAAATTAAGCGCGCCCGGAACATTCCCCGGACTTTTTGACTGAAAAAAAATTGCTCAGAAAATGCGATTCGGTCAATTCTGACTGTTTTGTTGCTTTTGCTGCATTGTACACTTCTGCTGCGTTTGCCGCTTCTGCGAAAGTCGCAGGGAGAAAATGCTACGCCCGATTGGAGCGGCAGCCGCAGGCTGTTCTTGAACGAAGTGAAAAAACGAAGTGATGAAACGAAGTGATGAAACGAAGTGAAAGAATGAGCGTGAGCGAACCGCGGAAAGCGGGGCATTGTTTTTTTGCATCAGGCGATGTCTGAAAACTGGAATTTGCTTTTCAAGAGCATCGTTCTTAAAAAGAATAAAATGCGATTTTGTTTTGGAAGATTTTGAGATGAAATTGGAGAAAATATGAAACTTAGCGATTTTGATTTTGACTTGCCGGAGGAGCTGATTGCGCAGAAGCCTTCCGGAGTGCGCGGGCAGGACAGGCTTATGCTTTTGGGGCGGAGCGACGGCTCTGTTCAGCATTTGAAGATGGACGATTTGCCAGACTTGATTTCAAGCGGCACTTTGATGGTTTTCAATAATTCAAAGGTGCGGAGAAGCCGCTGCTACGGAATCCGGCTTTCGGAGATTGAAGGGCAGGGCGGACGCGAGCAGGAATTTATGTTCTTGAACCAGATGACTCCTGACCTGAAAATTTGGCACACGATGGTTAAAGGCGCGAAAAAGGTAAAGCCCGGAAGCAAATATAAATTCAACGACGGCTCGGTCGGAACGATTATAGAGCACGAAAACGACAACGGCTCGGAATTCCGCACAATTCAGTTTGACTCTGCAATCGATGACGGCTGGTTTTTGAGGAACGGCCATATTCCGCTTCCGCCTTATATCAGGCGCGAGGACGACGACACGGATTCTGAGCGTTACCAGACGATTTACGCGAAAGAGACTGGAAGCTCGGCTTGCCCGACTGCTGGACTTCATTTTACCGAGGAAATGTTCAGGCGGCTTGACGAAAAAGGAATTGAGCGCTGCTTTTTGACTCTGCACGTCGGTCTTGGAACTTTTCTTCCAGTCAGAACAGAAAATATCGAAGACCACAAGATGCACGAGGAAATTTACACGATTCCTTTTGACGTTGCGGAAAAAATCAACAGGGCAAAAAAAGAAGGCCGGCCGATTCTTGCCGTCGGAACAACTTCTGTGCGCACGCTTGAATCCGCAAGCGACGAGAACGGATTTGTAAAGGCCGGCTCAAGCTCCACTCACATTTTTATGTATCCGGGCTACAAATTCAAATGCGTTGACCAGATGTTCACGAATTTCCACACGCCTGAAAGCACTTTGATAATGCTGGTTTCGGCTTTTGCCGGCCGCGAGCATATTTTGAGCGCGTACAAACAGGCGGTCGAGCAGAAATACCGCTTTTTCAGCTACGGCGACTGCATGCTGATAAAGTAATTTTTCTAAGGATTTTTCAGGACGGACTTTTTGTAGAGCATTTCGGGGAAGCATCGTGGCTTCCCCGAGTCTGGCAAAAAGCTCCGCATCTGGCGCGGATAAAAAAGCCCCGCTATCCGCCGTTCCGCAGCAAAGCTGCTTCATTGCTCCGCAACTTCGCGGCTGCTATCGGGCGTAGCATTTTTTTTGAAAGCGGCGCAGGCGGGCAATTGTCCAGTGATTAAAATTGCGGAATTATTCTTGCTTACAATTGAGAGCTGGAATCGCTTGCTCTTACCTCACGTGAGCTGCTCGAGCGAATATTTGAGAAGATTCCAGAACTGCTTTTCAAGAATCGGATTCGCTTCGCTTTTACGCGAAATCCTGTTGAAACTTTCCTCCGCTTCAAGCATAAATTCCGAAATCGTGTTTGCCGAAAGCGGAAGGTGCGCTCCAATCAGCCTGTTTTCAAGCTCCGCATCGCGGAATTTGAATTTTCCAGCGAACGCGATTCTAAGCGCGGAAATCTGGTTTTTGTTTGAGTCGGCAAGAAAGACAAACGACGCAGAATTTTCATCGATTGTGTTTTCGGGACCGACACGCTTGAAAATCGCGACGTTCCAGTCGTAAAAAGGAATCCTGATTTTTGTCAGAATCGAATTCTCTGGAACTTTCTCAAATTTGTACATCGAAACCGTCGAAATTTCCTGCTTTCTCATTGAAATTGCCGGAGTTTCTGCCTCGCTCGTGAATTCAAGGCGGGCGTCAAGCGCGAGAAGCGGCGCGTAAAGCGTGTAATAAAAGTCGTCCGCGCAGATGTTTCCGCCGATTGTCGCAAGATTTTTCACAAAAGGATTTGAAATCGATTTCACAGCTTCAAAAACCGTTGCCGGAAGATTGTTTTTTCCAAGCGACTCGATTTCCGAAAGCGTAACTTCGCTTCCAAGCTCAAAATATCGTTCCTTTTTCTCGAGAGTTTTTAGCTCTTTCACGTTTCTGATTGAAAGATTTTTTTCCGGGAAAGGCTTGTTCTGCAAAGTAAAAGTTGTGCAGCCGCCTAAAATTGAAAGACCTGCGACGCTGTTTATCTGCTGGAAAATTTCCGCGAGATTCCGCGCGTAAAAAAAACTTTTAGCGGCCGGCATGTTTTCTTCCCTCCCGCTCGTGCTTGTTTGCCATTGCGTACATCATTCCGTTTATGAATTTTCTGTCGTCAGTGCAGCTGCAGTCAACTGACGAGGCGATTTCTTCCATTTCTTCAGATTCTGGCTTGTAAGGCTTGTTGATTAAATTGTACGCGGTGAAATATCTTGCAGCGTTGCAAAAGCCGCAAAGCGTGATTCCAGCCTGAGAGAATCCTTTTTGAATGTCCTGCCCGTCAGGAGTTTTTATGAAATGCTCGAGTGTCTCGATTTTGCTGTTTTTTACAGTTCCGACCGGAACAAGGCAGCTTGGAACTGGCTTTCCGTCAAGAAGAACTGCGCAAAGTCCGCATTTTCCTTTCTGGCAGCCTTCCTTCACTGAAAAAAGCTCAAGGCGGCGGAGCGTTTCCAAAAGTTTTTCTTCAGGATTTGCGTCAAGAATGATTTTCTCGTCATTTAGAATTACAGGAATTTTCATTTTTTTTCTTATAAAAACTTTGAAAAATATTGAAGCTTTTCGTGCAAAAATTCTTGCAAAGTTTTTACTGCTCCTCCTGATTTTTGATTTTCTTGCTCTTTTCTGAAATCTCCTTGATTTTGAAAAGGCTGTCCGTTTTCAATGGAAGCTCGTTCACCGTGAGCGCGAGAGCCTGGCTTGTCGCCGAGCAGAACGCAGAAGGCAGAATCGAGTAAATCAGCGAGTCAAGATTTTTCGGCTCGTCGTCCGACTGCGCAAACTGCACAACAATTTTCGGGCATTTCAGGCTGTCTCCAAAAACAAGCGTTGAGAGGCATTTTTTTATCGCCTGCTTTGCCGCTGTCTCCGCAGCCTGCGGATTTGCGATTTTTCCGCAGTCAATCACCGCAAAAACGCCTGTAACTTGCTCTGAAAAAGCGCAGCTGTCGTATTCCACTTCAACAACGCACGTTCCAAACGATGTCGAGAAAAACGGCGTTCCAGAAAAAGTCTCCTCTTTCCATTGGTTTCGCTTTGACGGCGCAATCGATTTTTTTACAGTTATCGGAAGAGCGGCATCCTTTTTCCGCCTGATTGCCTCAATGCATTTTTTCAGAAGATGAGTCTTTATGCTGATGTTTCCTATCATCAGGTCGTTTTGGATTGACGCGATTCCTTTCTCGCTAGCTTCTGCCAAAGAAAGGTCGAGATTGAATTGAATGCTCCGCTTGTCAACTCCAAGCGAGTCGATTATGATTTTTTGCCAGATTTCCTTGATGTTTTGCGACGGCGGAGCTGTGTTCACAACGATTTTCCGTTCATCGGTCATTGTAACTTGCAGGCTGAAATTCTCGTTCTTGAAATTTGTTCCGAGATAGCCGTTTCCGTCGAAAGCCGCCGCCATTCCGATTCCTCTTAAAGGCGGAGAATAAGGCGAATTCTCGTCTGTCTCGTATCTTCCTCTTTCGGCGAGCTTGTAGACCGCGTATTTTCTGTTGAAGTCGCTTCTGGCGCAAACCGCTTTCATCGAGTCTTCCGCGCGGCCAAGCTCAAGCGTGAACGGATTTTTGCTGATTTTTGATTTTGCGTTTGAATTCCGAAGATTTTTAAGCCTGATTTCAAGCGGCGTGAATCCTGTTTCCTCGCATATTTTTTGGATTTGGCTTTCAAGCGCGAAGAAAACCTGCGAGTCGATTCTGTTCAGCCTGACCGCTGACGGCGGATTTGCGGAAGAAAAGATTTTTGTTCTTATCCTTAAATTTTCCGTGCTGTAAATTCCTGCCGCCGCAATCGCGAATCTGTCCAGCATTTCTTTAGCAAGAGGATTTTTGTAGCCCGTGTCCGCCTTGATTTCAATGTCCAGCGCTTTTATTGTTCCGTCTTTTGAAACCGCCGCCCTGTTTTTTACTTGTACGAAAGTCGCCCGCTCAACGAAATTTATCTCGTCCTCGCGTTCGAGAGCGAGCAGAACCGGCTTTCCTGTTTTTAGCGCAGCCACGCCTGCCATCGCAGCGAAAATCGAGCTCATCCAGATTTTGTTTGAATTCTGGTTGTTTTTCTTTGTGCAGTTTAGGATTATGTTTGATTTGTCCAGCCCGGTCGCGCGGCTTACTGAGTCTTTTATGTGCGTGATGTAGCGGCCTGCCGTAAAAATGTGGAGATTTTCGCCTTTCAGGCAGCAAAAGCAGCCTGCCGTTTCCTTGATTTCGTGCTGTGTTACGGAATTTTTCCAGATTCCTTCGATTATTTTGTTCTCAGGATTTTTGAATTCGCTTCCAGCGTCTCCTGCCAAAACTTCGCGCTCGGCTGCAATTTCTAATGTTTTGTCAAAAATGAAATTTTGGGCTGATTTTTCGCCGGATTTTTTTTCTTCTGATGAATTCTCTGATTTTAATGATTCTGAATTTTCAGGATTTTCAAGTTTTGATGAAGATTTTTCGGATTTTATTGAATCGGAATTTTCTGATTCGTTTGATGAAAAAGTTTCCCCCGCATTTTCATCAGATTTTTCCGTGATTTCTGATTCAGAAGTTTTTTCATAAAAAGACGGCGAATCTTGCGATTCTGTTTTTTCCTGATTTTGATTCTCTTGTTTTGAATTTTCGGCTGTTTTTATTTTTTCGGTTTGCTCGGTTTGTTCAATTTTTGCAGTTTGTTCGTTCCCGCTCGTTTCCGCAGATTTTTTTTCAGAAGCTTCATTTGAATTTTCTTCTGAAATTTCATTTTTTCTTGAATCGAGGATTATTTTTATTTTTTCGCGCAGCTCAAAAAGCGTTTTTTTGTCAGGCCCTGCAATGAGCGCGACTGGCTCGCCTTTGTATTTTATCTCGCCGGTGCAGAAAATTTCCGTGCGTGTTCCGAAAGTCGTTATGAATTTCTGGTTTGGAATGTCGCTTGCGGTGAAAATTTCGTAGTTTTCGGGAAGCTGCTCTTGATTTTCAAGCTGAATGGAATTTATTTTTCCAGAGCTGAAAGGACTTCTTACAATCAGCGCGTGCAACATTCCGTCGGCGCGCATATCGCTGTAGAAATCGTTTGAGAAAATCACCGTTTTTTTTGGCTTTGACAGGCTTTTTTTAGCGCGCATGATGTTTTTTTCCAGTTTGAATCACAGTCTCAATCACATAGTCCGCCATTTCTTCCGTCATGTCCGGCCAGAGCGGAATTGTGATTGAACGCTCATAATGTTTTTGCGCGTTCGGAAATTTCTCCGGCGTGAATTCGGGATAGCGTTCTTTCCAGTAAGAAAAATTGTAAATTGCGATAAAATGCATCGAGATTCCAAGCCCGCATGACTGAAGCTCTTTTGCAAATTCATTTCGCGTGCAGTCGAGTTTTTCAAGATTCAGCTGAATCATATACAAGTGCCATGCGTTTCCTTCTCCGTCCGGCGGCAAAGTCAAAAAATCGCAGTCCTTAAAAGCCTCGTTGTATTTTTTCACGATTTTTTTTCTTTTTTCAGCGAACAAATCCGCTTTTTTCAGCTGAACGCGACCAATCGCGCTCAAAACGTCGGGCAGATTCGACTTGAATCCCGGCGCGATGATGTCGTATTCCCAGCTTGCTTTGTCGCTCGTGTAGCGGTCCCAGGCGTCGCGGTCCATTCCGTGCAGGCGCATTTGCGTGATTCTCTTTGCAAGAGCGTCATCATTTGTCGTAACCATTCCGCCTTCGCCTGTCGTGATTGTCTTTGTCGCGTAGAACGAGAAAACTCCAGCGTCTCCCAATGTTCCTGCGAATCCGTTTTTTGTGCGGCTTGGAAAAGCGTGCGCGCAGTCTTCAATCACGTAGATTTTGTTTTTTTCATTTGAATATTTTTTTGCAAGCGATGTTATTTTTTCCATGTCGCAAAGATTTCCGCCGATGTGAACAGGGACAATCGCCGCAACAGATTCAATTTTTCCTTCGGTTTTCAGTTTTTCAAGAATCTCTTCTATTTTATTCGGGTCGATTGAATAAGAATCCGCTTCAGTGTCCGCAAAAATTACGTCCGCGTTCAAATGCAAGGCAGAAGTCGCCGTTGAAACGAAAGTGTAGGGCGTTGTAATCACAATTTTCCCGGATTTTACACCGCAGGCTTCCATCGCGAGAATCGTTCCGCTTGTGTTGGAATTCACCGCAAGCGCGTGCTTCGCACCCGCAAAATCCGCAAATTCCTTTTCAAAATCGTGGGTTACATTTCCAGTTGTAAGCCAGCCTGAGTCAATCACATCGCAGACAGCCTTTTTCTCCTCGTCTGAAAAAGAAGGCTTAAAAAAAGGAACTTTCATAAAATCTCCAGTCCTTAAAAATTAAAATTCAAAAAATCGGGCGTTCCCCGTCAGAAATGCCGGGGCGGGCTATGCGCACTTCGCCGTCTAGCCGCGGCTCATTCTTCCGCTTGCTTGGCTTCGCCAATGCTGCGCTACAGAACTGCTTCGCAGGTGCTTCTATCCCTAACGCAGTTGTTATGTTTCGCATCATGGGTTCGCGTGAGCGAACAATTCCATAAACGAGTTTTCATAAAAAAACTCGCAGCGCACTTTTCTTATCGTGCAATTTCCAAAAATCACAGATTCCCATGCTCCAAAAATTTTCCTGTTTCCCTGTAAAAATCGTCAAGGCTTGGAACTGCTTTTCTCAAAATCGAAACAAGAAGCTCTTTGTTCCTGAATTTTTCCGCATCGTTTTTCCAGAAGCAAATCGGCTCAAGCTCGCTCAAAAGCGAGTCCAGATTCTCGTCTCCGAATTCCATGTTTTTAAGCTCGAGGATTTTTTCATATTCGGTTTTTTTCGGCTCTTCTTCCTTTAGCCACAATGGCTCGTGAATTCGTTCGCCGGGTCTTAATCCGATTATCTTGATTTCAATGTCGCGTTCTGGCTCAAGTCCTGAAAATTTCACAATCTGCTTTGCCATGTCGTAGATTTTAAGCGGCTCGCCCATGTCAAGAAGATACGACTTTCCGTTTTTTCCGACTCCGCCCGTTTCAAGCACAAGCGAGCACGCCTCCGGAATCGTCATAAAGTAGCGTTCCATATTTTTGTCGGTTACTGTTACCGGACCGCCGGCTTTTATCTGCTGCTGGAAAAGCGGCAAAATCGAGCCTCGCGAGCCTAAGACATTTCCGAAGCGCACAAACATAAAATTCTGGTTTTTCCACGCTTTTTTTGCGTACTGGAGAACGAGTTTTTCAGAAAGCATTTTGCTTGCTCCGTAAACGCTCACCGGGCTTACTGCCTTGTCCGTCGAAATCAGCACGAAACGCTGGACATTTGATTCTGAATCCACAGCCGCGTCAAGAAGATTTTTTGTTCCGTAAACGTTGTTTTCAATAACTGCAACAGGATTTTCTTCCATCATCGGAACGTGCTTGTAAGCCGCGCAATGAAAAATGACATCCGCCTTAGTCTTTTTTATGATGAATTTTGTATATTCGCGGTCTTTCATGTCTCCGATAATCGGAACTACCGTCGCTTTTTCCCCGACTCCTTCCTGCTGCAAAACGTGAAGCTCGCGGTAAATCTGCACGATAGAATTTTCTCCGTGGCCAAATAGATAAAGCCGCTCAGCTCCTCCGCTCAAAAGCTGCCTTGCAAGCTCCGAGCCGATTGAGCCGCCAGCTCCCGTAATCAGAACGCGTTTCCCACGGAGATATTTCAAGCTTTCGTGAAGAGGAATTATCACAGGCGTGCGCCCTAGAACATCGAGAGGGTCGATTTCCCTTGTCTGCACAAAATGAGCTTTTCCGTCAACAATTTGGCTTACGCTCGGCAAAATTCTTATGTGTGCAAATCCGCCTGACTTTAATATCTCGTATATTTCCCTTATTCTTTCCACCGGCGCGCTGGGAATCGCGATAATCGCCTCGTCGAGCGGCCCGCATCTTAAAATTTTCGCGACCTCGCGGATTGGACCTAAGCACGGAATTCCTTCAATTTGCTTTCCAATCAGATTTTCGTCATCGTCCAAAAATGCCGCAACCTCGCCGAAAACTTTTTTCCGCTGCAAGTCCGCCGCAATCATCTGACCGGCAAATCCCGCCCCGATTATGTAGATTTTAGATTCACTTTTTTGAAGCATTGTAATTATCCACCCGAAAGAATTTTATCACAGAAAAAAGATAAATTGAAGAGAATATTTTCACTAACGAGGGCTGGATTGAGTGCCTAAGCCTTGATTCTTCATTTTCAAAATGATATATTGTTAAAACTGTTTAGCACCCTCTAAGCAGTGCATAACTTTGAAAAATCAAGCAACTTTTTCTGCGCGGCTAGTGGAAATTGCCTTGATTGAAATCACTTAGGAGCATTTAAAATGGCTACAAGAAGAACTCCACGTTTTAAGGAATGTAGAAGACTTGGTGTAAACGTATGTGGACACCCAAAGGCTATGAACAGAGCTGGAGCACCAGCTTTCAAAAAGTCAAAGAAGACATCTGACTATGGTCTTCACCTTATTGAAAAACAGAAAGTAAAGGCATATTACAATATCCTTGAGAAGCAGCTTCGCCGCTATTTCGAGCAGGCTACCCGCTCAAAGGAGATGACTGGTGTTGCTCTCTTGGTTTCTCTTGAGACTCGCCTTGACAACCTTGTTTACAGACTTGGATTTGCAAGCTCAATCCGCATGGCTCGCCAGCTGGTTAGCCACAAGCACATTGAAGTAAACGGCAAAATCATCAATATTCCTTCATACGCTGTAAAAGTCGGCGATGTTATCTCTTTGACTGAAAAATCACGCAAAAACGAGCAGATTAAGAAGTCTTTCTTGGCAGACAGCAAGGCTAAATTTGATTATCTTGAGGTTGAGGAAGAGAAATTCTCTGGAAAACTCGCTCGCCTTCCACAGCGTTCAGAAATTCCAGTTCAGATTAATGACCAGATGGTAGTTGAATACTACTCAAAATAGTCTGAAGTCTGAAAATTCAAAATCCTTCGGGGTTAAAATCTTTCAGATTGTACAAGGTCTCCTTTTTGGAGACCTTTTTTTTGTTTAAAATAAAATGAATTGAATGAGAAAATTGATTTTTAAAAATTGAGTTTTGAAAGATTGGAAAAATTACAGAATATGATGTGATTGATATGCAAAAAATGTTGAATGAAAATTTTTGCTCGAAAATATGAAAATTGATGAAAATTTGGCGCTCGGAAAATCAGAAAGCGCGGTGATTACGGCTGCTAAAATGTTTCTTTTCGCGTTGCATGCAAAAATCACCGCTTGATAAAAACAAAACTTTATTGAATATAGAAGAAAAGCGTTTTAGACTGGCAAACCGTTTCAATCTAGCAAATTGCAAGTGGAAAATCGCTTTTGCCGTTCTTTATATCAATTTTATCTTTTTATTCCATCAGATAGTTGTAGTCTGGCGCGTTTCCAAATTCGTCTTCCTGCAAGAAATTGTATGAGTTGCTCATATCGTCTGATGAGACTGTCTCGCCGTTCAGATTGAAAGTTAGAATCTCGTTGTCTTTTATAATCAGGTCGCTTGCAAATCCTGCCTTGTACAAGTCCTGCTCGAGTCTGTATCTTCCTAAGATTTTCGCTGTTGAAGATGACGAGTGAACTTGGCAAAGCTCGGTCGGCTGAGTGCCCTCAAGGAATGTCAGCCGGATTGTGTGGCTTCCGCAGTCCGGGGTCGGAATTCCGCCGCTTACAGAGCAAACTGTAGCTTCGACAGTTCCGTTTGCAGGTTTCTGGAAATCTTTGAAAGGCAGCCCCTCGTGCGCTTTGCTCATGTAGTCCGCCATCGCATAGCCTGCGAGGGTAGAGCCGGTGAGCGCAAGACCAAGAGACTGACCAGGCTTATCAAATCCGAACCAGAAAATAGAAGTGTAATATGGTGTAAAGCAAGCCGTCCATGCGTCTGCCCAGTTTTGCGTTGTTCCTGTTTTTCCAGCCGCCGGAATCGTGTATTTTTTGCCGTTCGCGTCTGTGTAGCGGAATTTTCTTCCGCTTGCTGTAGGACCTGCGAGCGTTCCAGACTGGACTGTGTTTTCAAGAAGCTTTGTCATTACGTACGCTGTCTGCGGAGAAATTATCTGAGTGCTGCTTCCTTTGTTTTTCAGTGCAATTCGCGCATCTTTTTCAGGCTCAAGGAAAACTTTTCCGTTCCTGTCCTCGACTGTTCTGATTGCAATCGGAGTAACTTCCTTTCCGCCGTTTGCAAAAATCGCATATGCGCGCGCAAGCTCTATCGGACGGACAGAGCAGACTCCAAGACCGAGCGGATAGCCAGGAACAAAGCCTCTGCTTGGAACTTCCTCTGCCGGAATACCAAGAAGCGAGACCGCCCTGTTGATTGCCGCATCAAATCCGATTCCGTCAAGAATCTTAAGCGACGGAACGTTCATCGAGTGGGCGAGCGAATACCAAAGCTCCACGTCTCCTTTCCATTCTCCGCGGAAATTCTGCGGAATGTAAGGCTTTCCGTCTGCCGTGTGGAAAACGACCGGCGTATCTGAAATTATCGTGGCTGGTGTGTATTGCCTTGAATCAATCGCCGCGCTGTAGTAAAGCGGCTTGAACGAAGAGCCGGGCTGAATTTTAGCCTGAACCGCGCGGATAAACTGGTTTTCGGAAGTATACTGGCTTCCTCCGACCAGAGACGTTATATATCCTGTGTCGTTTTCAATGGCAATCATCGTGCCTTCGATTGTCGTTTTTTCGGCGTTGCTTTTTGCTGTCTGGTTCGCCTTGTTCACAACTCCGATTTTTACCGAGTCAAGACCGCAGATAAGCGACATGACATCGACTATCGGATTGATAGTATTCGTGTAGGTGTTTAATGAGACTGTCTTGTTTCTTGTCTCTGAATCCTTCAATTCCGGAAGATTGAATGTGAGCGACAAAAGCTCTGTGATTGGCGTATAAATCTTGAACGCGGAATTTCTCCGGTCGCTTGTCGTCCGCCGGTAGCTTCTGTTCGCATAGTTGATGTAGCGCCTCATTGTGTCCTGCGCTACAAGCTGGTTTCTTAAATTAAGCGTTGTGTTGACTGTGAATCCGCTTGAGTAAATGTCGTCAGTGCCGTAGACCATTCCGCTAAGCTCGCGTCGAACATATTCGCTGAACCACGGCGCTTTGTCGTCCTTGTTCATGTTTGTCTGCGCGCTTGTTCTCGTATAATCGAAATTCGCCCAGAAATCGTCAAAAGACTCGTCAGATTCCTCTTTTGTAATGTAGCCAGAATCGACCATCGCGTTCAGAACATATTTTTGCCTGTCCATAGCGCGGTTCGGATAATCAAAAGGATTGTAGAAAGCAGGATTTGAAAGCTGCACAACGAGAATCGCGGCCTCCGCTGGTGTGATTTGAGTCGCGTCATGCCCGAAATAATATTTGCTCGCCGCATTAACGCCGTAAGTTCCGCCGCCAAAGTAGATTTTGTTCAGATAAAGCTCAAGAATCTCGTCTTTCGAGTACCTTCTTTCCATCTGAATTGCCCACCAAAGTTCCTTCAGCTTTCTTGTGATTGACATCTCGCGTCTGTCGCAGTAAAGAGTTCCTGCAATCTGCTGTGTGAGCGTAGAGCCGCCGCCGAGCGAGACGTGGAGAATCTGGCCTGCAAAAGCGCGCACAAGAGCCTTTACGCTGAATCCGTGGTGCTTGAAAAAGATTTTGTCCTCGCGCGAGACCAAAGCGTCAATCATATGCTGAGGAAGCTTGTTTATGCTGATGATTTCGCGTTTTTCCTCGCTGGCAAATTCCGTGATAAGCTCGCCGTTTATGTCGAGAAGCTTTGTCGGAAGAGCAGTCTCAAATTCCGTGAAATTTTCGTTGTCGATAATGTATTTTGTCTGTGAAAGGGCGAGTCCGAGTCCCGCTCCGAAAAGGATAGCAAATGTAAACAGCCCGCAAAGATAGACTACAGTGGACTTTTTGATTTTGTGCATTTCAATAGAATAGCGGTTATGAGTTTTTTAGTAAAGAATCGGCGTTTTTTGGACTTTCAGATTTATAAAAAAAGGCCGGCAGCAAGCCGGCCAATTGCCCATCAGGCGTGCCGGGCATCAATGGGTGGGAGGGGATAATTGCGTGCCCGACTTTTTTATTATCGCCGTTATTCCCCGAAATCTTTAATAAAATTTGTCTGAAAGCTGATTTTATTCTTCAGAAACCGAAGCCGAAACATCAAGGCTGATTGTGTACGAATGTCCGTTCACGGCGTTCACGTTTCTCACGACTTCATAATCTCCAAGCGAGAATTTTATGATATGCTCGCCTGCCGGAACTTCAAAAACGTCTTTTGTGTCTGAGCAAGGCTCTCCGTCAAGTGTAACAGACGCGGCTGCCGGGCAGACAATCTTGAAAAGCGGCTCTGTTCCTCTAAGCGAGACTTCAAGATTTGTTGTTTTTCCCTGCTCGATTCTGAAAGTCCGCGTCTCGTTCCTGTAATTCTCGCTTAAAATCGAAAGATGATGCTCTCCTGTGTCAAGCATTACTTTCTCGTATTTTTTGGCTGGCTTGTCGTCAATATAAACTGAATATTTTTTTTCTTCAGATGGGGCAGGCGAGGTTTTTAATGACAGAATTCCCTTGTCGCGGAGAATCGGCTTCGCGGTGATTTCAATTTCCGCAGTTTCAAGCGATTCTGGAACGCCTTTCATAACCTGCTGAAAGCGCACGAAAATTCCTTTCTCGTAATCCGGAACAGACGAGATTTTTACGGAATAAGGGCTGTCTTTTATCGGAAAATCCTCTGCGAGCGGAATGTTAAGTGTGAGCGAAAGCTTCGGCGGAAGCGTCTGCAGAAAAAATTTCTCGCCGTAATAATCTACATTTTTTGATGATGGCGCAGGCGAGACATTTCCGTAAAAAACATAGGCGACTGAATCTCTCCACACCGCGATGACTTCTGGAATCTTGAAAGTAAGCTCAACGCCGCTTATAAAAGTCATATCTTCCGGAAGAGTGAGGAAAATCGCGTCGCTTATTCCTGAAACTGCCTTTTGCGACTCGCCGCTCTGCGGAACTTGAAGGGGAATTACTTTTCTGACACGGAAATTTTCGGCTGACGCGCTGAAAACAGCCATAAATGCCAACGACAACGCAAAAATTTTCCTGTGGAAAAGCAACTTTTTCATATTAAGGAAATTATAATTTTTAAAATCTGTGATGTCTAGTAAAGTGGTGGCTTGTACGCTTTCAGGAAAAACGGATTTTTCATAATAAAGAGAAAATTTCCAAAATCTCCAATTTTTTTGATTTGTGTTTCGTTCCGCGCGTTTTTTTGATTTCTGCTTCGTTTTTGTGCGTGCAATATTTTGAATTTGTCCGTAGAATATTCTTCTTTTTATTCGCGCAGCAGAATCTATTTGGCTGCAAGTCTTTTTAATCTTTCAGCATCTTTCCCGGGTCGAGCGGATTTCCGTTTTCCCTCACTTCAAAATGCAGGTGCGGTCCAGTCGAAGCTCCAGTTGTTCCGACAAGTCCTATTGTCTGTCCTGTTGAGACGCGCTCGCCTTTTTTTGAGATTATTTTTGAGAGATGCGCGTAAAGGCTTGTCTTGTTTCCGTTATGAAGAATTATTATGAAATTTCCGTATGTGGAGTTGAAGCCTGTCTGTGACACAACGCCTGATTTGCACGCGAAAACTTCCGTTCCGAGCGGGGCTGCCATGTCGATTCCAGCGTGAAAAGTCCATTTTCCTGAAATCGGGCTTGTTCTGTAGCCGAAAGGCGACGTGAGGATTTTCTTGCTTAAAGGAAGCTGCATCGAGTCGTCGTGGAAAAACGCGATGTCTGTTCCTGAAAAATTTTTGTCCTGCAGAAAATAAAAGACTCGCCCCAGGATTTTAAATTGCGGCGGTGATTTTTCCTGGTTTTGAGAAAACTGATTCGAATACTCGTTTTTTAAGAGAATTTCAAGCGGTGAAGACGGATTTTTTGCGATAAAAAGCCCCTGATTCACAGGGAGAATCAAGTCCGCGCCTTTTTTTACATACGGAGACGAAATTGAATTCGCCGTTGCGAGCGTTCCCTGAGAAATTTGAAGCCGGGCAGCAAGCCCTGTAAATGAAGAAAGATATTCATCAGAATCTTCTGGAATTTTGTAGACGTAAAAGTCCGCCGAAGGAAAATCGCTTTCTTTTCGTCTGTTTTCTGGAATGTGCCTTAACCGGCTGCTTTTTTCGATGTCTTTTTGGTACTGCGCGAAAATCTCGTTCGCTTTTTTTAAGTTTTCGTCTCCTTTTGGAGAGACATATTTTATTGAAGACAACCGCACAAAATCGCTTTCTGAAATTTCTATTGTTTCGTCAGGTTTTATCGCTTCGGATTCAAGAATCTTTGCTGGTTCAGATGCTGCAGAATTATCCAGTTCTATCTGATTTTGCGAAAAAGACGGAATCGAGAAATTCAAGATGAGGAAAAAAACTGCGGAAAAATATTTCAATTGGAATTTTCAGTCTGAAAGTGAATTTTTGCTTTCTTTTTTTGACGCGAAAGTCAAAATTCCGTAAAGAAAAACCATAAGGACTAGAACTGGAAGCGAGAGAATTTTCAGGCCGAAAATCACAAGCACGAAAATTGAAGCCGCTCCGCCTGCGACAACGGCGAATTTTGCAAGCGAGATAAAAGTCCGCCTTGCTCCGTTTGACTTAATCTTTTTTGCCGCGAAAAATGCCGCAAGAATAGCCGCCGCCGCTAAAACCGTGAAAGTGTAGATTTCTGGCGCGGACGAGGCGAATTTCCAGAGCGGAAAAACGATTGCCGCGCCAAAGGCCACGCAAAGAACCAGAAGAAAAAGAATTTTAAGAATCGAGCCGAAAAGCTCGCTGTATCCTTTTGCGATTTTTTTTATCAAATTCATAGAAAAGGATTCTAAATCAATTTAAGACAAAAAAAAAGACCGCCTTTCAGAACAAAAAGCAGCCTTGATAAAAAATCAGAAAAATTACTCTTCTGAGATTGCGCTTGCAGGGCATTCAGATGCGCAAGTTCCGCAGCTGATGCATTTTGAGCCGTCAATCTGGCGGTGTCCGTCAGCTTCAGAGATTGCTCCAACCGGGCAGTCTGGCTCGCAAGTTCCGCAGTTTACGCAAGCGTTAGGATCGATTTTCATTGCCATAATAAGTACCTCTTTTATTGTGGATATAGATAATTTAACATTCGCGGTTTAAAAAAACAAGAAATTTCAGGATTTTGGAATACGAATTAGAGCTTGCTAACTTTTTATGGTAGATTTTTGAAAAATACTGGAAGAAACGCGCCGGAAAATTTCGTCTGAAAATGTATCTTTTAAAATGATTCTGGCTGTGATAATCTTTAGGCGATTTTTTTACTGGAGAATTTTATGACAAAACAGGAAATTGCAAAATTTATTGACCACACAAATCTGAACGCGTGCGCGACAAAATCTGAAATCACGAAGCTTTGCGGCGAGGCGAAAAAATACGGTTTCGCTTCAGTCTGCGTGAATCCGTATTATGTTCCTCTTGCCTACGAGCTTTTGAAAGATTCTAGCGTGAAAGTCTGCACTGTCGTGGGATTTCCGCTCGGCGCGGCTTCGGTTGACGACATTGCGGGGCAGGCTGCGGAAGTTGTCTCGGACGGAGCTGATGAAGTTGATATGGTCGTGAATCTTGGAATGGTTAAGGATGCTCTTTGGGACGATGTTTTTGAGGAGATTTATGCGGTTCGCTGCGCCACAAACGATGTTGTTTCGGACAATGGAAGAGAAGAGAAAGTTATCCTGAAAGTGATTTTAGAGACTTGCTATCTTTCTGATGATGAAATTGTGAAATGCTGCGAGTGCGCGAAAAAAGCCGGAGCTGATTTTGTAAAGACTTCGACAGGATTTGCAATCTTGAAGGACAAGGACGGAAAGCTTCTTCCAAACGGAGCTACAGTCCATGCGGTTGAGCTTATGCGGAAAACCGTTGGAGACTCGATGGGCGTGAAGGCAAGCGGCGGAATCCACAGCTTTGAGGAAGCGTGCGCGATGATTGCGGCCGGAGCTTCGAGAATCGGGGCAAGCGCGGGCGTTCAAATCGTAAGCTGAGTTTTTTTGTTTTGCGGAGTTTGGTTCAGGTGGGTTTAGTTTTTTTGCGGACTGATTTTTTATTATGTCCGCCTCGAATTTCTAAGATTTCGCCTTAAACTTAGACTCGTTTCCAGAACATTTTGTTGTCTTTTATCTCGTATGTGATTTTCCCGTTTTCGTAAAGTCCTGCGAGATAAGAGCGCAGAGTGCTTCCAATCAGACAGTACTGGCTGACTTTAAGCGGAATCGAGTTTCTGTCGGCAACAGCCTTCAAGATTTCCTCGTGCGTTTTCGGAGTTTTAAGCTCGTCAAGAATCATATTTTCCGTTTCAAGAATCGCAATCAGGTTAAGCTCGGCGATTCCCTCGATTTCCTTTACAATTTCTCCGTGGCCTGGAATGTACCAGTCCGCCTTGATTTCAGAAAGTTTTTGGAGAGAATCTTTTGTGCCGTTTTCGTTCAGAAGATATTGAATCCAGAATTTCTTGATTGCGGTTTTTCCAGTGAAGGCGTCTCCTCCGAAAAAGATTTTCTTGCCGTCCGTGTCTGTGAGCAAAAATCCTGTCTGGTCAACGTAATGTCCTGCGAGCGGAATTATTTCAAGAATGATGTTTTTTTGTGGCAGATTTTCGACTTTTAGATTTTGATTTCTTTTGTTTTCTGAATTTTTGTTCTGATCTTGTGAATCCTGCGGATTTTCTTGAGCCGCTTCAGAAACTGGAATTTTGATTATGTCTCCGCCTGAGAAAGTTCTTGTAACGTGGCAAGGGCGGGCGAGCAGAAATTTTGAGCGTATGTCGTGAATTGGAGTGCCGCCCCAAATCAGCTGCGTCTCAATGCTCGGATATTCCATCAGCGACGCGCTTCCTTTTGAGGCCCAGACTTCGCAGCCTGTTTTTTCCACGAGAACCGCGTTTCCGCCGCAGTGGTCAGCGTGCGCGTGCGTGTTTATAACGGCTTTTAATGTGTTTTCCGGGAAATTTTCTTTTATAAAGTCAAGAATCCTGAGTCCGCTCGTGTCGTCGTTTCCTGAGTCAACAAGATAAATGTCGCTTTTGCCGCTCGCGTTTTTCGCTCGGATAAATCCTGTGTTTGTCGGCATTTTTAGATAAGAGATATTTTCGCTTAAATTCACGAGCTGGCTTTCAATAATTGACATTTTCTGCTTCCTTTTTCATAGCGATTTCAAAACGAATCCCACGTTGCTTTCAAGCTGATTTCACATCGAGCGTCTTATGTCGGTTATAATCATCTGCGGAGTTTCAACTCCGTTGTAAGTGTTGCGGCAGATTTTGTAGACCACATCGACAAGGTCGCCTTTGTCAAAGTCTCGGTGAAGATATTCCGCGCCGCCCCAGAGCATTGCCGGCCATTTTGTCTTTCCGCAGTCGAAGGTGAGCTTTAAATGCTGCCTTTCGGTTTTCCCGAGAATAATCGCGTCTGAAATCCTCAAATTCCGGCTCACAAAAGTAAGCTCAGGATTTTCTTCTCCGTAAGGCTCGAATTCGTCAACAACAGAAAGAAGATTCGGCTTTAGATAATCCGGCGGAAGCTCCGCATCAATCTCAATCAGCTCGGAGTCGGAGCCTGCAAGCTCGATTTCCGGGGCAAACTTTTCAAGATTAGAGAGGAATTCGCCGAGCCTCTCCTTTTTGAAGCTGAATCCCGCTGCATATGCGTGTCCGCCGTAGCTTATGAAAAGGTCTGACATCTTGTCCAAAAGCGAGAGGACTTTGAAGCCGCGGCAGCTCCGCATTGAGCCGATTGCGTTGTCGTCAACATAAGTTATCGCCATTGACGGAACGTCATAAGTTGCAACGAGCTTTCCCGCGATTGTTCCTGAAACGCCTCTGTTTATTCTTTCATCGATTACGACGCAGAGTTTTTCTCCGTATTTTTCAATGCTTTTCTTCGCGCTTTCAACCGCGTAGTTCCAGCCCTCATTTCCGAGCTGCTTTCTCGTGTTGTTCATCGCGATTATTTTCTGCGCGGTTTTCATTCTTTTTTCCGCATCTTTTTCAAGAAAAAGCTCCACGCCGATTTCAGGCTGCCCGAGCCTTCCTGTAGCGTTCAGCGCGGGATTTATGTTCCATGACAAATCTGTCGCGTTCACTCTTTTTCCGAGGAGACTTTGAAGCGAGAGAAGCTCTTTAAGTCCCGCACGCGCGTATCCTGCGTTTATCGAGGCGATTCCGTTTCTGATAAATACGCGGTTCTCATTTTTTAGCGGCATAATGTCTGCTAAAGCCGCGAGAGCCACAAGCTGAAGGTCGTTTTCGTCTGCCTTTGCGTTTTTTGGATTCTGCCTTGAAATTTGCGCGTTTATCAAAGTGACAAAAATGTTGTAGAAGCCTTTTATTTCCGAGTTCAGCTCATGATTGTAGCGCGCAAGCTTTGAATTTGTCTTCAGCTGCGAGATTGAGACATTTGCGAGCGCCGGAAAAATTTTCGTGGCTTCGGGCCGCAAATCCATAAAGTTGAATTCCGCTCCGTTTCCGAATGTATCCTTTAGAATTGAAGATGCCGCTTTTTCGTCCCAGACAAAAATCTGCTGTCCTTTCAGAAAATCAGGAAGTTTTGTCTCTGAGATTGAACTTCCTTTCTGCACGCTTAGCGAAAGCTGTTTTTTCTCGACGAGATTTTCGGTTTTGATTATGTCTATTTTGCAGATTTCAGGATTTTCCGAGTCTTGCACTGCGGAAAGAAGCGCGATTTCATTCTTGTAAAAGTCTGAGTGAGCGAATCTTAGCGCGGTTATTACTTTGTACGCGACGGCGCAGCCAGAAATGTCTTTGAAAGGATAGCCTGAGTCTTCGCATTTCGGGTTCACGATGATTGCAGGCGAGGGAATTTTCTCGGGAGGCGTGTGGTGGTCAAGAACGATAACGTCCATTCCCTTTGACGAGGCGTAAGCGATTTCGTCAACATTTGAAATTCCGCAGTCAACCGTGATGATTAAAGAGCCGAATTCCTTTTCAAAATCGTCAACTGCGTTCTTGTTAAGGCCGTAAGGCTCGTTTCCGGCGGGAAGCCGCCATCTAACATCGATTCCAAGCGAGACAAGATAATCGTAGAGAATTGTCGTTGAGGTGATTCCGTCAACGTCGCGGTCTCCGAAAATCAGGACTTTTTCCTGCTCCTCTTGCGCCTGCAGAATTCTGTCAACAGCGTCCTCCATATTTGAAAAAAGAAACGGGTTGTGCATAAAGCGCAGGTCGTCTTCAAGAAAGAACTGGACATCCTTTCCCTCTGTGATTCCTCTCCGCGCGAGAATCGAGGCGGTGAGCGCGTTCACCCTGTATTTGTCGTAAAGCGCGCCAACATCAGCGCGTGTAATGCTTTTTTTATGCCAGTTTTTCATATTGATATTGTTCCCAAAATTTTTGACTTTTTTACCGTTTTTATCTTTTTCAAAGCAGAAATCTTTCAAGGCGAAATTACAAAATCCCGATTCCTGAGCTCATCGACTTTAATTTTGCGCCGCATGCCTGCTCCGTCAGAAAATAGACAAGAGATTTCATTTCCTGAAAAGAAAGCGAATCCACCGCGATTTTTCTTGATTCAGCCGGCGGAAGGCTTGCAACCGCCTCAAGATATGTCAGAGCGGTTTTTCCAAGCGAGAAAGCGAACGCGTTTTCGTGGAAATTTTGCGTGGCTGCGCAGTCAGGACAGATAAAACCGTTGTTCAGGTTGTCATATTTGTATTTCAATGATAGAGATTCGCCTGAAAATTTTCTAGTGTGAAGAGATTCTCCGCATTGGCAGCAGATTTTCGTGTTCGGCCGCACTCCGAGCAAGTCAAGATAACGCCACAAAAACCTTACAAGACCGAGACGCGCCGCATTTTCCGATGAAAGCTCCATTCCGTCCAGAAATCCGTTTGCTATAACCCAGCTTTGCTCGTAGCTTCCCGCGCATTTTGTCTTTATCAGAATTTCAGAAGCCAGATTTGCCGCCCATGTCTTGAAGAGATTTTCCCTGAGCGAAAGATGATATTTTTTCACGTCGAAATCAGTTATTTTTGTCTGGTTTTTCGACTCGTCTTTGTAGAGATAGAGAATTCCTGAATTCATCGGCGAGACAAGCGAGCGCAATTTTGACTTCGGACCGCCGTAAAGGGTCGCGAACGAAATTCCTTTTTCCTTCGAGAAAAACATCACGCTTCTGTTGCTTTCGCCTGAGATTTGAACGCTTAAGATTAACGCCGGAAAAGAAATGTTGCGCATGAGGCTAAGTTTATATTTGAAAAAGAATTTTGAAAATAGCAATCAGAATTAAAGCGAAAGATGATATTGACAGAGATTTTTAATCGGCATAAAATATCAGAACTAACTGTAAGGGGATAGCTGATATGATTTTTCCTTTGGAAGACACTGTAAAATTTACTGGAAACATTTACGAGGCGACTGTTGCCGCAAGCCGGCGCGCTTACCAGCTTGCCATGATAAAAGACCCGCTCATCGACCAGAACGATGGAAAAGTTGTTTCTTTGGCTGCAAAACAGCTCTTTACAGGTCAGATTCAATATAGAAGAATCGAAGAGAAATAAAAGCTTTATATTTGGCTGCCCTTGACGAAAGGACGGCTTTAGATATAATATTTTTCACAGTTTTGTGATTTAAGGAGTGCCATCGTGCCTTGTGGAAAGAAAAGAAAGCGTCAGAAGATTGCGACTCATAAACGCAAGAAGATGCTTAGAAGAAACAGACATAAGAAATAGTTTGACGGCTTTTAGCTTGAAAGGCTATTGTTCTTTGTCAAAAGAGACCGCGATGTTTGCGGTCTTTTTTTTTCACTTTTGAAGTTGCGTGGAGAAGAAAAGTCGCTATCGACAGGAGGTCGAAGTTTTGCGGCTTGAAAAAAACTAGGCGGCAAGGACGCCGCCTGAAAGCCTAGAAAATAAAATGACTTTTTGAAGAAAAGTCGTCATCGACAGGAGGTCGAAGTTTTGCTTGCATCGATTAATTCGCCTGAAGATTTGAAAAAAATTCCAGAGGAACGGCTGCCGTCTCTCGCCGCTGAAATCCGCAAGAAAATCATAAGCGCGGTGGCTAAAAACGGCGGGCATTTGGCGTCGAATCTTGGAGTTGTGGAGCTTACAATCGCGCTTCACCGTGTTTTCTCGTCTCCTCGCGACGCGATTATTTTTGATGTCAGCCATCAGTCTTACACGCACAAGCTTTTGACCGGACGAGGCGGAGAATTTGATTCTCTTAGAAAAAAAGGCGGAATTTCAGGTTTTCAGCGAAAGGCGGAAAGCGGGCACGATTATTTTGACAACGGACATTCCTCAACTTCGATTTCCCAGGGGCTTGGGCTTCTTTGCGCATGGGAGAAAATGAAAAATTCGGCTTCCGCTGGAATCTCGGAAAAATCTGAAAACGCGGGCGGCTCTGAGCGGAAAGTTGTCGTTGTGATTGGAGACGGCGCTTTGACGGGCGGAATGGCTTACGAGGCTTTGAGCCACGCAGGGCAGCTTTCAAAAAATCTTATTGTTGTCCTGAACGACAACCAGATGTCGATTTCTCCGAACGACAGCGCGATTTCCCGTTATCTTTCAACGATGACGATGACCGGCTTTTACCAGAAATTCAGATACGCGGTTGACAACTTTGTTGACAAAATTCCGAATTCAAAACGCCATATCGGAAAATTCATCTATAAATTAAAGCGCGGAATCAAGGGAATGTTTTTGACTCCGAATATTTTCACGGATTTGGGGTTTGAGTATGTCGGGCCGCTTGACGGACACAACATCAAAAAGCTCGAGGAGACTTTTATCCGCGTGAAAAAGCTTCCAAAGCCTGTCGTTGTCCATATCAGAACTGTGAAAGGAAAAGGCTATTCGCCTGCTGAAAACGACCCGGCGAGCTTTCACGGAGTCGGACCGTTCCAGATTTCAGACGGAAAAATGGAAAAATTCGACGCGCTGAGCTTTACGGAAGCGTTCAGCAACACTTTGACGGCTCTTGCCCATAGAAATCAGAAAATAGCCGCAATCACGGCGGCAATGTCAAAGGGAACAGGACTTGATTCTTTTGCGCGCCATTTTCCTGACCGCTTTTATGATGTCGGAATCGCAGAGGAGCACGCGGTAACTTTTGCATCGGGGCTTGCCGCAGGCGGAATGATTCCTGTTGTCGCGATTTACTCGACTTTTATCCAGCGCGCGGTTGACCAGATTATTCACGATGTCGCGCTTCAGAAAAACCACGTTGTAATCTGCCTTGACCGTAGCGGAGTTGTTCCGAACGACGGCGAGACTCATCAGGGGCTTTTCGACATTTCTCTTTTGCGCCCGGTTCCGAATCTAACGATTCTTTCTCCTGCCACGGCTGTTGACTTGAATCTCTGCCTTGTGTGGGCTGTAAACGTGAAAAAGCCTGTTGTAATCAGATATCCGAAGCTTTCATGCCCGAGCGAGCATCCTTCTTTTGAGCAGAAAATAATGGAAGGACGCGGAATTCTTATTAAAAACGAGGAATTTGCGCCTTCGCTCAGCGTTCAGTTTGATGACTCAAAAAATCATAAGAAGATTCTTTTTGTCTGCGCTGGCGGAATTTTCGACGAGACGCTGATTGCCGCGCGGAATGTCATGGCGAGGGGCGTTGAGGCCGACATTTACTCGCTTCGCTTTATAAAGCCTTTTGACGACAATTATTTTGCGTCTCTTTCAAAAAACTATGACAAGGTTGTTGTGGTTGAGGACAATGTGAGAAACGGCGGAATCGGCGAATATATAGAAAATCTTTTGTTTGAGAGAGGATTCAAGAATATCCTTTTGAAATCGTTTCCTGACAGATTTATTGCGCAAGGCTCGAGAAGCGACATCTGCGAGTCCTGCGGAATGAACGGCGTGAAAATTGCGGAGGAATCATTGCTATGAAAAAACTTGTTTTGCGGAATAGAACAGTGGAGACAAATCTCCCTGCCTTTGTTATGGGAATCGTGAATGTGACCCCGGACTCTTTTTTTGACAAAAGCCGCGGCGGAGCTGAAAACGCGCTTCGCCTAATAGAAGAGGGCGCTGATGTTCTTGACATCGGAGGCGAGTCCACACGGCCAGGAAGCGACTATGTTTCTGCGGAAGAGGAAATTCGGCGCGTTGTTCCTGTAATCGAGGCGGTCAGAAAACATTCGGACATTCCGATTTCAGTTGACACGCGAAAATTCAGCGTTATGAAAGCCTCTTTTGAAGCCGGCGCGGACATTTTAAATGACATTTCGGCTCTCGAAGATGACGGAAATCTCGCTCCGTTTTGCGCGAAGGAAAATCTCCCTGTGATTTTGATGCATAAGCGCGGAATTCCGACAAATATGCAGGCGAACACATCTTACAGCGATATTTTTTCTGAGGTCGAAAATTATTTGAAAAGCCGCGCTGATTTCGCTTTGAAATCTGGAATAAAAGATGACAAAATCTGGCTTGACCCGGGCGTTGGCTTTGGAAAGGACGTGAAAGGAAATTTCGAGCTTATAAGGCGTGCCGGTTCTCTTCTGGGCGGAAAATATCCTGTCTTGATGGCTTTGAGCAGAAAAAGCTGTATCGGCGCGGTTACGGGGCGTGAAGTCCACGAAAGACTGAGCGGAACATTGACAGCAGACATCTTGAGCGTTATTCACGGAGCCTCTATGATTCGCGTCCACGATGTGAAAGAGGCGGTTGATTCCCTTAAAATCCTTTCAGCAGTTGAATTTGGCGTGCTTTGACTTTAAAATGTTTTGATTCAGAATATTTTGATTCAAAATGCTTGCATTCAAAATGCTTGCATTCAAAATGCTTGCATTCAAAATGCTTGCATTTGAAATTCAGACATTCAAGATTTGGAGATAGCAGAAAAATTGAACGCGCTGGAAGGTTTTCTTACTGTTTTTAGTTATATACGCCCGGTGATTGACATCGGCGTGATGACATTCTTGCTTTACAAGGTCTACGAGCTTATCGTCAAGACGAACGCGATGCAGATTATAAAGGCGGCTCTTGTCGTCGCGCTTTTTTACGCGTTCGCGTTTATTCTTCATCTTGAGACGCTTCTCTGGATTTTGCAGAAATTTGCGCCTGGAATTGCGATTGCGTTTGCGATTGTATTCCAGCCGGAGCTTAGAAAGCTTTTCCTCAAAATCGGACAGAACGAATGGTTCACTTTTGGAAACCGCTCCCGGCACACTTATGTTGACGCGGTTCTGATTGCGGCGGAGACGCTCTCAAAGCTTAAAAAAGGAATGCTGGTTGTTTTCTCGCGCCACACAAAGCTAGACGACATTATCGAGACTGGAACTCTGCTGAATGCTGATATTTCTTCCGCGCTTCTTGTAACGATTTTCCAGTACGAGACTCCGCTCCACGACGCTGCCTGCATTGTCCAAAACGGAAAAATTATTGCGGCGGGCTGTTTTCTTCCTTTAAGCGAGCAGTACGACATCAAAAAGACTTTCGGAACGCGGCACCGCGCTGCCTTGGGACTTGCCGAGACAACCGACGCTGTTGTTCTTGTTGTGTCCGAGGAGTCAGGCGCGATAAGCCTTGCCTACGACTCGAAGCTTCACTACGACTTGAAGCCGACTCAAATCACGAAAATCTTGGAAAATCTTCTCGACATCTCTTCTGATCAGGAAACAATTGAGGACACAATAGATGAAAATAAAGCAGCTATTTGAAAAACTGATTGAGAACTGGCCGGTAAAGGCTGTCTGCCTGATTATGGCGATTTTTCTTTACATTTTTAACCAGCAGTCCGGAATGACGACAAACACAATCAAGACGAATGTGATAATCGGAAACGAGAACGGCTTTACTCCGGCAGAAGTGTTCAATACGAATGTCGCTGTAACTTTGCGCGGAAAATCCGAGTCAATATCCAGCATTACTGAGAAAAACATAACGGCGTATCTTGATTTCAGCTACGTTGCGAAAGGCGGAAAATACGAATTTCCTGTTCTCCTAAAATTTGACCAGACTGTAAGCGCGCTGAATCCGATGGAGATAAAAGTTGCTCCTGAAAAAATCACCCTGAAAGTGGAGGAGGAAATTTCAGGATATGCGAAAATCGAGCCGCTTCTAAAAGGCGAAGTTCCGCACGGCTACCAGCGAAAATCCGTTGTGATTGAGCCTGAGCAGGTGAAAATTCGGGGCGCGCGTTCTCTTGTTGAAAACTGCAAGAGCCTTCAGACGGCGACAATCGTTCTTTCAAACGCGACAACGAGTTTTTCAGGAACGGCAAAAATCGAGAATCTGAAGAAAAATATCAGCCTTGAAACTGACAAAGTCTCATACACGGTTGAAGTCGAGGAAATTTCCGACACAAAAACGCTTTCAAAAGTTCCTGTCTCGGCGGCAAATCTTTCTCCTGAGCTTGAAATCAAAAATCTTCAAAATTCCGTGTCTTTTTCTGTTAAGGGAAAGCTTTTGACGCTTGAAAAATTCACTGACTATTCTTCTGTGTGCAAGGCGGATTTGTCCGACATCAAAGAGCCTGGAAACTATGAGGCGAAACTTCTTTACAGTCTGCCTTTTGGAATTTATCTTGACGGAAACTATCCGAAAACTGTTTCCGTTTCGGTTTCTGGCGTTTCAGCCGTTCAGAAAAAAAATTCTGATGAAAAAGAGAAATCTCCTGTCCTGGACGAAAACGGCGAGCCGATGGAAAAAATCGAGTACGGCGGGGACGCGCAGTGATTTACGGAATCGGAACTGACATCGCAAAAGTCTCGCGTTTTGAAAAATGGGCGGAAAATCCGAAGATGATTTCAAGATTTTTCAACGAGCGCGAGATTGCGGAAAATGCCGGAGAAAAAAGCGCGCAGTTTTTGTGCGAGCATTACGCCTCAAGATTCGCCGCAAAGGAGGCTCTGGCAAAGGCTTTGGGAACAGGTTTTTCGGGGCTTTCTCCGCGCGATTTTGGAATTGTGAAAGACAGCGCGGGCAAGCCGGAATTTTTTCTCGGCGAAAACACAAGAAAATTGATTGACAAGCGTTGCGGAATGAATTGGAATATAAAAATATCGATTAGCCATGAAAAAGAATACGCTGTGGCGTTTGCTTTGATTGAAGTCATAAAAAGCGAGATTTAAGGAGTCCTGATGTTTAGAAGAGCGAGCAAGGTTGAGGCAGACTCAAACAAAAAACTGAAAATTTCATACTGGTCAAAGACGAAATGCACTTGTCCGTGCTGCCGGCGTGATTTTGAAAAGGAAGAGATGCTGACAGGCGGCGGCAGAATGAACGCAGGCGAGCTTACAGACGAGCTTCACCGAATTTATCTTCCGTCTGAAAAATACGGGCCTGTTTATCCGCTGATTTACGCTGTCGGAGCGTGTCCTAGATGCCATGCAGCTTTTTTCTGGAAGGATTTTGAGATTATAAAAGACAGCGAGTCGATTGACGCTTTGCGCCTTGACGAAAACAACAGAAAGCAGAAAGTCGAGACGATTTTTCCTCATTATGACCTTTCGCGCGACAGAACTCTTCTTGATGGAGCGGCGATGTATTATCTCGCGCTTCTTTCCTACGAGAAAGTCGATTTGTCATATGCGCCTACTTTTAAGCGCGCAATGCTTTCGCTCCGGCTTGCATGGCTTTGCAACGACCTGAACAAGGCTGCTCCGGGCTTTAATTTTGATTATCCGGCTCAGGTTTTCTATAGAAAGGCGAATTTTTTCTATGAGCAGACTCTTTTGAACGAGACCGGGCGGATTGAGACAATCGCGAGCGTCTCAAATTTCGGGCCTGACATCGACAAAAACTACGGATACGACGGCGTTATCTATCTTACGGGGCTTCTCGAATACAAATACGGCCAGAAAGAGGATATGCTTCTCCGCTATAAAAAGCTCGACAGCAACAAGCGGGCGATTGCGCGCATTTTCGGGCTTGGAAAGTCGTCGAAGGAAAAGCCGGGGCCGCTTCTTGAAAATGCAAGAAATCTTTATGATTCTCTCACGGCAGAGCTAAAAGACGCGAACACAATCGACTTGGGCGACGATGAATAAGTGAAAGCTGAAAAAATCAATGAACAAGCGTTTTTTCATCTGCACAGGCGGCTTATTTTATCTTAAAAAAGGTTAAAAATGCGAAATATTCTTCTCACTGTTTCTTATGACGGAACTGATTTTTGCGGATGGCAGCGTCAGGATTTTGCGGACAAGGGAAAGCCTGTGCGGACTGTTCAGGGCGAGATTGAAAAAGCCCTTGAAAAACTTCACAAGCAGCCTGTAAAGCTCGTCGGAAGCGGCCGCACAGATTCCGGCGTTCATGCTTTTGCTCAGGCTGCGAACTTTTTTTCTCCGATTGACTCGATTCCAGAAGAAAAATATGTTCCAGCCTTGAATTCTTTTCTTCCGGGCGACATCAGAATAATGGAATCGAAAGCCGTTCCAGACGATTTCAGCGCAAGATTCAGCGCGACAAGCCGCACTTACAGATATTTTTTTCATACCGGGCTTCCTTTTGCAAGCGAGACGCGCTTTGTCTGGCCGATTTTCCGCAAGCCGAATCTTGAAATTCTGAACAAGATGGCGGATTTTTTGAAAGGCGAGACTGACTGCGCGGCTTTTGCCGCCGCCGGAGATCAGAGCGTTTCCACTTGCCGTTACATTGACGGCGCGCATTTTTATTTTGACGAAAAAAATCCTGAAATTTTAGTGTTTGAGATTACCGCAAACGCTTTTTTGTGGCGTATGGTCAGAAGCCTTGCCGGAACTTTTATCTTTTTTGAGAAAAACGGAAAATCTCCTGAATATTTCAAGCAGGTTTTGGACTCAAAAGACCGAAGCAAAGCCGGCCCGACAGCTCCTCCGAACGGACTTTTCCTTTATAAAATCAGTTTTGACGGAATCAGGCGGCACGTTTAAGATAAAATCAAAAACAAGTTCTTCTCTTCCGATTTTTTTTTGATTTTATCTCGTGTCCATTCAGATGTGAAAAATCAAAATCACAAGAGGCTCACCGGGTCAACATCGTATTCTGTGTAGACTTCCGACGGCAGCTTGAAATTTCCCGCGAGAGACGAGGCTAGATACTGCAAAATCGAGATTTCAGGTCCGCGGAGAATTGCCTGCTGCCTGTAGTTCGCGGCGATTTTCGAAAGAGGACATTCAGCCGGCCCTAGAATTTCTGTCTGGCTTGCCGCAATCCTTATATTTTCTGATTTTCCTGAAGATTTTAAAGACAAAAGAATTCTCTGCAGGATTTCGACCGCTGTGCCAGCCGCTTTTTCAGCCTGAAATTCCGCAGGCGCGCGGAAAACGATTCTCAACATTCTTGAATAAGGCGGAAAATCCAAAATCTCTCGTGTCTGAAGTTCCGATTCATAAAATTCATTTGTCTTTCCTGCCACCGCATATGCGATTGGAGCCGCGTCCGGGCAGTAAGTCTGAACGAGAACTTTTCCGTCTGGAAAAAATCTTCCGGCTCTGCCTGCAACCTGCGTAATCAGCGAGAAAGTGCGTTCCGCCGCGCGAAAATCCGGCATATGAAGCCCCGTGTCCGCAAGAACAACGCCGACAAGCTTTAGATTCGGAAAATTCAGACCTTTTGCGACCATCTGAGTTCCAAGCATAATGTCGTATTCGCCTTTTTTGAACGAGTCAATTTTTTCCTGGAGCTCTCCGCTGTGCGTCACCGAGTCTGTGTCAACGCGGACAATTCTCGCGTTCGGAAATTTCGCCTTGACTTCTGTCTCGATAAATTCCGTTCCGAATCCTGAATATCCAACATCGAGCGAGCCGCATTCCGGGCATTGCTGCGGAGGAGAAATCTGGTAGCCGCAGTAGTGGCAGCGAAGCCTTTTTTCCGACTTGTGGAACGTGAGCGGAACTGAGCAGTTCTTGCATTTAAGCTCGAATCCGCAGGAGTTGCATCTGAAAAAATGCGTGAATCCGCGTCGGTTCAAGAACAAGATTGTCTGCCGTCTTTCTTTCACCGTCGAGTCGATTTCTCTTTGCAGGGCGGGCGAGATTGCTCCCTGAGCTGCAGCCGCGCTTTCATCTGAAAGATTTATGCACTTGATTTCAGGCATTTTTCCGCCCGCGAGCCTTTTTGTAAGAGTGTGCCTCTCGATTTTTCCGTCTTTCATCATTTTCCACGCTTCAACGCTTGGAGTCGCGCTTCCCATCAAGAGCGGAATTTTAAGCTTCGCGCATCTGTGCATTGCGACTTGTCTGGCGTGGTATCTTGGCGTGTTTCCAGACTTGTAGGAGCCGTCATGCTCCTCGTCGATTATTATCATTCCCAAGTCCGGGACTGGAGCGAAAACCGCGCTTCTGGCTCCGATTACAACGCGCGCCTCCCGGCTTATTATTCTCCGCCATTCAGAAAGACGCTGGCTTGGAGTTAGCCCCGAGTGAAGAACCGCGACCGTGTTTCCGAATTTTGAGCTGAAACGCGAAACAACCGCCTCAATCACTTGCGAGGTAAGTCCGATTTCAGGAACGAGATAAATCACGCCTTTTCCGCTTGAAAGCAGTTTTTCTGAGGTCTGCAGAAAGACTTCTGTTTTTCCGCTTCCTGTCGGCCCGTAAAGATAATGGAGAAAAGTTTTTGAATTCGAAGACAAAATTTGCTCTACGGCTTCTTTTTGCTCATCGCTTAAAACCCGCGGAGTCGTGTCCGGCGTTTCTTCTGTGAATGACATTCCGCCGGCCTCGCTTTCCCTTTTTCCGCCGGGAAGCATTGCCCACACAGCTTCTCCGGCCGCACAAAGATAATATTTTGAGACCCAGCTTGCAATTTCTGAAAGCTCTTCCGTAAGAACCGGCGAGTCGTCAAGGCTTTTTAAAATCGGACGGATTTTGCTTTTTTCAACAGGACAGTCAGGCGGAAGCTCGCTGCTTTCGGAAAGCACAACGCCTTTCATTCTCCTGTTTCCGAATTTAACATCGACGCGGCAGCCTTTTCTTGGGAGATTTTTCTCGTTTTCCGCGTCAAGATAAGTGAAAGTCTGGTTTATCGGAATGTTCAGCGCGACTTGAAGATATTTTTCCATGATTTTTAATTGATTTCGTAGTCAGGATTTATTTTGAGAAGCTCATTTCTGAAAATTTTCAAGTCTTCCCACGCAGGCCTTTTGTTTTCAGGCGCACGCAAAAGCGCGCTCGGATGCCAGGTTGTAACGAGCGGAATTCCATTGTAGTCGAGAACTTTTCCGTGAAGCTTCATAACTCCGCTGTTTGTGCGCAGAAGATTTTTGACGGCGGTGCTTCCAGCGCACAAAATCGCTTTCGGCTTTAGAGCCGCAATCTGTGCGTCAAGAAACGGACGGCAAGCGTCGGCTTCCTCGGGATATGGAACGCGGTTCATCGGCGGACGGCATTTCACGATATTCGCGATGTAGCAGTTTTTGTTTCTATATAAATGAATCGCGGCGAGCATTTTGTCGAGAAGCTGGCCTGCCGGACCTACAAAAGGAAGCCCTTGCTTGTCCTCTTCCTCGCCCGGACCTTCTCCAATCACGAGGACGAGCGGATTTTCCACGCCCATTCCCGGAACTGCCTGCCTTCTTCCGGCGCAAAGCGCGCATCTTTTGCAGGCAAGAATTTTTGAATTTATATTCTCGATTGTCGATTTTTCATTTTGTCCGATATGTGAAGAAATAGATGAAGAAGATTTTTCGGCGGAATCAGAAGATGAGGTTCCATTTATTTCATTTTTCGTTTTGTTCGTACTGTTCGGATTAAAATCCTGATTTTCAATCTTATTTTCACTAAAATCGCGCGTCTTGTCTGGAACTATGTCGTCCTCAAAATCTGGAGCTTCATCAGGGAAATTCGGCGAAGAAAAACCGTAAAAAGAATCCGAGGCTTTTTTCAGCAAATTGTAAATCTGAAGCTTTTCTGTCTTGGTCATTGTTCTTTGATTTTATCATAAATATTCAGTAAAATCTAACGCTATGAAAATCGCTATGTTCACCGACGCTTATTATCCGAGGATAAACGGCGTTACGGTTTCTGTTCATTCCTACGCAACGGAGCTTTCAAAGCTAGGACACGAAGTTGAAGTTGTGTGCCTTGAATATTCAGAGGAACAGCAGAAAAATTCGCTTTTTGACGAAAAGTCCAGCGACAAGATTTCTCCTTTTAAGATTGTAAGAATTCCTTCAGCGCCTTTTTTGTTTTCTAAGGAAGACAGAATGATGCGGCTTGACAAATGGTACAGAATCAAGCGTGCGATGGACGAATTTAAGCCTGACGTGATTCATATCAACAGCGAGTGGACAATCGGATATTTCGGCGCGCTTTACGCCCATCATAGAAAAGTTCCGTTTGTCTACACTTTCCATACGATGTGGGAAGATTATCTTGCAAACTACATTGTCTTTTTGCCGAGCGCGAGCATGAAGACTCTCGGAAAAAATGTCGTGAAATTCTATCTGAAAAGGGCGGACGAGATTATCGCGCCGACGAAACGGATTGCCTCGGTTGTTAAGGACTACGGAATTGAAAAGGAAGTCGATATTCTTCCGACAGGAATCCCAGACGGAAAAGAGGACTGCACGGCAGGCGAGCAGCGGAAAATGGCGGCGAAAATCTACAGGAAATTTCCGGGCTTGAAAGGAAAGAAAATCCTGCTTTTTGCCGGACGCATCGTAAAGGAAAAAAATCTTTCGTTCCTTTTTGATGTTCTTGAAAAAGTCCAGAAAGAAAATCCTAAGACTGCATTGCTTTTTGTCGGCTCGGGTCCTTATGTCGAGGAGCTTCAGTCGCTTGCTCTTGAGCGCGGGCTTTCAGATTCCGTGGTTTTTACAGGCTATGTTCCGTCTGACGAGCTGGTTTATTTTTACAAGATTGCGACAGTTTTCACTTTTCCGAGCAAGACCGAGACTCAGGGGCTTGTTACAGTCGAGGCGATGCTTGCAGGCTTGCCGGTTGTCGCAATCGGAATTCTTGGAACTGCGGACGTTATGCAGGGCGACCACGGCGGCTTTATGGTGAAAGACGATGCCGACGAATTCTCCGGGAAAGTCCTTTCGCTTTTGAAAAACGATAAGCTCCGCAAGGAAAAATCAGAGGAAGCGTTGGAATGGGCGCAAAAATGGAAAATCTCAAGCCTCACTCCGCGCCTTGTAAGCTGCTATCAAAAGGCGATAGACAAATTAAACTTTGAGGAAAATTTATGAAAAAAATATTTGCTGCATTTGCCGCGTTCTTGATTTTCTGCGCATCCGGCGTTTTTGCGCGCGGAAAGCAGGAGCTTGTTGAAAGCGGAAGCTGGATTTATGACTCGCTCACCGCAATCTCGCTTGAAAGAGGAATCCTGAACTTTTCGGGAACTGCGCCGCTTACAATCCAGCAGGTTGACTTGATTCTTGACGAAATTGACTATGATTCTTTGAGCGAGAGCGGCCGCGCCGACTTTGACAGAATTGTGCGTTACTGCGCTGAAGAGCCGCTTGGACTTGTTTTTTCAGATATTGTGACGGTCGCGCTTGATCCTGAATTCAATCTTGAAGGATTCTACAAGACAAATTCTGACTTGGACTGGATTTGGGACAGATACGAGAGGAGTCCGCTTCTTGACGCGCCTTTTTCTATAAATGTCGCGGATTTTATCACGATGAAGATGGACGTTTTTGTTGGGCAGAACAAGGGAGCGTCGCTCCACAATTTCAATTACACGAATATTTTGTACAGCGCAGACGATTTTGACATCAATTTTCCTGACACAGGATATTTTTCAACAGGAAAAATGCTCACGGAAAAAACCGGCGTTAAATTCGGGGCAGGGCGCGGAACTCACTCTGTCGGGCGCACGCTCACCGGCTCTATGATTTGGTCTAATTATCTTACAGGCTGCTCTTATGCCGGCCTGCAGATTTTCTCGCCTAATTTCAAGTACACGGGCGGAGTAACGCAGTTCAATGTTGACAAGTATTTTTATCATCATCAGATTGACGCGCGCTTTTTCAAGAAATTCCAGATTACGTTTCTTGAGGGGCTTCTGGTTTACGCTCCGCTGGAGCTTCGCTATCTTAATCCGTGGACGGTTTTTCACGGATTTGCGGCCTGGCGCGATTATGACAACACAGACGACGACCCGGAAAGCAACACTTGCGACTATTTCGGAATAAATTTGCAGTTCACGCCTTTTAAGAACACGAGATTCTACGGACTTTTCGCGATGACGCAGTATCAGACTCCTTACGAGAAATCGCACTACAGCGACAGCCCGACTCCGAACGGTCTTGGATTTCAGGGCGGAGACGAGACTTATATTCCTTACGGACGCGGACGCTTCCACTTTGCGCTTGAAGGCAGCTGGGCAGACCCTTATCTTTACATAAAGGAAAGTCCAAACTGGTCAATGGTGCGGACTTACAGCGAGAACATGGGCGACAAGGCGATTTTCTATGAATGGCTCGGCTCTCCTTTCGGTCCTGACACAATTTCCGCAGAGCTTACTTTCGGCTACGAAGTTCCAGACAAATGGTCGCTAGACTTTGTTTATCTTTACATGGCGCGCGGCGAGCAGTCGGGAACAAGCGTTTTCAGCAAAATCGACTGGGGCGGACAGAAGACTTGTTTTGACACAGAAACAGACGCTGAAAACTGGGTTTATCCAGACAAATCTCAGGACAACTGGGAAGAGCTTAGGGACGCAGTCTGCCCGACAGGAACTCCTGAATTTGTGAATCGTTTTTCACTGCGCGGAAGCTACAGATTCACTAGAAAAGTAAAGATGACTTTCCAGCCGAGCTACGTCGTTATTTTGAACCGCAACCACGAGCACGGAGAAACGGCGGTCGGCTTTGAAATCGCAGGCGCGATGAACATTTCTCTCTTTAAATAAGAATCGCATTGTGTTTTTTGCTTTGCCCGCGTTTTGCCTCTGCGGATGCACGCGAAGCAATCTATTTTTGATTTTATAAGGAAAACTTATGAAAAAGATTTTATTTGCATTTGTTTTTGCTTTTTCTGCCGTTTTCGTCTTTTCTCAGGCGGCGGTTGACATCAACGATTCTTTCTATAAAGAAGCGCAGAGATGGGAGCTTCAGGGGCTTACTTCTGCGCTGCCGATTTTGCGCCCTTATCCGCTTTCAGTGATAAAGCGCGTATTGAACGACGTTATTGAAAACGGAAACGATTCTGAGTCGCAGCTTGCAAAGTCTGAATATGAACGGATTTTCTCAAAGCCTTACGGATTTTTTGCAAAAGGAAGCGCGAATCTGAAACATTCCTCAGCCGATGAAGATGAAAATTTTTCAGCGAAAGATCTTTCTGGCGAGATTGGGGCGGGCGGCGACATTTCTCTTCACAATCTCGTTTCTATCGGTTATAAATTCGGAATTTACGGAGAGACAAAGAAATTTTCTTCTTATTCGCCTCTTTACCAGAATATTCTTGAGGACTCTATTTACGACCCTGTTGATGTCGGACCTTTCAGCGCGTATCTTGACTGGAACACAAACATTTCGTTCGGAACTGAGTCTGTCTACGGAACGGCAGGGCTTAGCCGCGTGGGATTCGGACCTTTTTACGGCGAGGAGCTTGCTCTTAACGATACTGGCTACCATTCGGCGAATTTTATCTTCAACGCGACAATGAAAAACTGGAGCTACGCTTCCGTCTACGAGATAATCGGGGCTACGCGGAACATTCCTGACATCGACTCAGATTGGCTTTCAGACGGAAAATATCTTTCTTTCCACGCTTTAAGATGGAACGCCTTCAAAAAATTCAATCTGACTTATTACGAGAACGTTGTTTTCGGACCTAGCTCAAACATCTCTTTCTTTTTGCCGGCTCCTTACGCCGCATTGCAGAACATCGGCGGCGCGGGCGCGAATATGCAGATGGGGCTTTTGTTTGAATACAAGCCGTTCAAGGGATTTAACTGGGCGACAGACTTTTTTGCTGACGACATCGAGCTGAATGACGTTCTAAAGCTCAACTTTGACACAAAGCTCCGCTTCGGCTTCCAGAGCGGAATTATCTATTCTCCTGAAAATCCTTTTGTCGATAAGATTTCTTTCAATTACACTGCGGTAATGCCTTATGTCTATGCCCACTGGGAATATGACAGCGACGATTCCGGGGCGTTCTCAGGCTACACTTGGAACTATCAGAACTACACAAACGCGGGAATAAACATCGGCTCGACTTTAGACCCGAATTCCGACAAGATTTCGCTCAGCGCGAGATTCAAGCCTGCAAAGAAGCTCACGCTCGACTTGACTGCGGGCTTTACCCGCCATGCGAATTCCGCAGAGGACTTTTCAGACGACGAGGCGGCGGAATATATGATTGCGGAAAGCGGAACTTACTCGACAAACGGAACTTCCTCGATGAGCCAGATGTTCAGCGACTCTTCAAGCACGCACGGAAAGCACGTTGAGTCTGCATGGGAAAAGCTCGGATTTATGACAAGCGGCCACAAGATGTATGTTCTGCAGGCAGGCTTGAACGCCGAATATGAGCTTTCACGGACAAAATACGGAACGCTCAGCTTTGAGCTCGGCTATGTTTTTGAGTACATAAAGAACGCCGGCGTGAACAGAGATATTTATAAGGGCGGAACTATAGATTGGAGTCGTGAATATGATTCAGATTCGGAAACTTATTCTTATAAATTGAATGGAAACGACTCAACAGAAGAGGAAGTTTACGCCGCCGCAAAGGCAGCCGCAAAGGCAGCCAAAGAAGAATGGATTTCCAATCTTTATGACTGCGCAAACCATTATCTTTCTGTCGGATTCAAGTACAGCTACTAGAACGGCAAGGGGCATGATGCTGAAAAGTCTGTGCCATTCCGAACTCGAATTCAAAATCCGTAAAAAAAGATGCTGAATCTGTTTCAGCATCTTTTTTATCTAGCCCCTTGTGAATTAAAAACGAATTTATTCTGAATTCTGCATTTTTCCGACTTCAAAGCGTTTGATGGCTCTTTCATCGAACGCTTTTTTTATAAGCTCGTCAACGCCAAGATTCCTGTAGATTTCCTGAGCTTCCTCAACGCTCGCGCGCAAGACCGGATGCCGCGGACTGAAAAGCACGCAGCAGTCCTCATAAGGAAGAATCGAAGTCTCGTAAGTGCCGATTTCTTTTGCAACGTCAACAATCTCTTCCTTGTCCATTCCGACTAGAGGACGCAGAAGCGGAAATTCCGCCATGCTTTCCGTGCAGGTCATGTTCTCGATTGTCTGGCTTGCCACCTGGCCAAGGCTTTCCCCGGTGATTATGCATGAAGCGCCGGTTCTTCTTGCGAGAAGATTCGCGCACTTCATCATGCAAAGCCGGAGCATCAAAGTTGTGAACGCTTCAGGTGATTTTTTCTTGATTTCCATCTGGACTTCTGTGAACGGAATTATGTTTATGTGCGTTCTGATTCCGTAGCCGCTCAGGATTTCAGCAAGATGCTCGACTTTTTCCCTTGCCTCGTCGCTTGTGTAAGGGTAGGCGTGAAAATAGCAGCAGTCAACCGTCATTCCGCGCCTCATCATCTTGTAGCCTGCCACAGGAGAATCCAAGCCTCCTGAAAGAAGCAAAAGCCCTTTCCCCGACATTCCGACTGGAAGACCTCGCCGCGCCTTGATTCTGTCCGAGTAGACATAGCACTTGTCGCGCACTTCAATCATAATCACAACATCGGGATTCTTAACATTCACGTCAAGAATTTTTTCCTTGCATACAAGCTCCGCGCCTTCCGAGCAGATTCCGTAATGGTCGTAAGGAAAAGTCTTGTCGCTTCTTCTTGACTCAAGCTTGAAAGTTTTCGCGCCGTTTTCTCTTGCGCGCAAAGCCTCGTTATAGACTTCCTTTTTTATCGCCTCGATGTCCTTTTCAACAACGACAGTCTCCGCCCAGCCTGTAATTCCAAGAAGATGATCCAAAGTCCATTTTGCCCTTTCACAGAAATCTTTTCCGCATTCAATATAAAGCCGGCCTGAATTCAGCCGCACTTTCGCGTCTGTGTCTTTAAGATAAGCGTAAGTGTTTTTTACAAGCTGCCGCTCAAAAGTCTTGATGTTCGAGCCTTTAAGCATAAGCTCGCCAACTTTTCCAAGAAATGTATGTGTCATAAATGGAAGTATAACGAAATGCGGGGAAAGAGAGAATAAATGGAGATGAGGGGAGAGGAAAGAGGGGGACGGGATGAGGAATCAGGAATCAGGAACAAGGGAAGCCGAGATGTCTGTAATACAAAGCACGTCATTCCGAACTTGTTTCGGAATCTATAAAGGCATTTCAATCGCTTAAAAACCTCAATCCGCGCCTAAATAGCGTCAAAATCCGTTTTTATTGACAAAAAGACAAAAAATGTCATAATGAAATAATGGATTTAAGCAAACTTCAAAAAGGTCTCGGAGAAACAATTCCGGCTCTCCTGAAAAATAAAGTCAAGAAAATTCCAAACTACACATTGCAGGCCGTAAAGAACAAGAGCGGCATTTTCGTGCGCTACAGCTACTCGCAAGTTTACCAGCACGTTGTGGAGCTTGCATGGGCATTTAAAAAGCTCGGAATCAAGAAAGGCGACCGTGTGGGCCTTATGAGCGACAACCGCCGCGAATGGCTTATCTGCGACTACGCGCTTCTTTCGCTCGGCGCGATTGACGTTCCGCGAGGCTGCGACTCAATGGGCGTTGAAATGCGCTTTATCCTGAATTTTGCGGAATGTGAGTTTTCAATCTTTGAGAACGCAAGGCAGCTTCAGAAAGTCCTTGAAAAAATCGATGAAGTTCCGCTTTTGAAGACCGCAATTCTTTTTGACCATCCTGACGAGAAAACTAAGCAGGAAGCCAAAGAAAAAGGCGTTGAGATTGTCTATTACTCAACGCTTGAGTCAGAGGGAAGCCAGATTACAAAAGAAGACTGGCTTGAAATCGAGAAAATTATGGACACCGTGAGTAAAGACGATGTCGCGACGATAATCTTCACTTCCGGGACGACTGGACTTCCGAAAGGCGTTCAGCTTACTCATGACAATTACATGGCTCAGTGCGAGTCTGCCCACTTTGTTCTTGGCCTTATGCAGCCGGGAGATATGTGGCTTACAGTTCTTCCAATCTGGCACAGTTTTGAGCGCGCGTTCTGCTATATGGTGATTGCGCTTGAGGGCGGCTTTGCCTACTCAAAGCCTGTCGCGTCAGTAATGCTCAACGATATGCAGCTTGTCCAGCCGCAGTGGATGAATGCGGTTCCGCGTTTGTGGGAAGCTGTTGCGCAGGGCTTGTACCGCGAAATCAAGAAAATGAAGCCTCTTGAAAAGATGATTGTGAACTGCTCGATTGCATACGGAAAACTTTACTATGCGATGAAAGTGCGCGTGCTCGGCTTGAAATGCCGCTACCGCTGGTATCCGAGATTTTTGGAGACTTTAATCGGTGTGATTCCGTTCGCGCTTCTCTGGCCGGGCTATCTTTTGGGCGAGCAGCTTGTCTATTCAAGAATCAGGGCGAAGTTCGGCGGAAAATTCCGCGCTGCAATTTCAGGCGGCGGCGCGCTTCAGCCTGAGACGGAAAAATTCTTCAACGCGATTGGATTCAATCTTCTTGAAGGCTACGGAATGACAGAGACGGCTCCTGTAATCTCCGTGAAGAATTCAAAAAAGCCTAGAACAAACAATGTCGGACTTGTGTTCCCTGATTTTGACGTGAAAATCGTAAAGGAAAAAGACGGACAGATTGCGGACACAAAGCCGTTGAAGCCTGGAAAAAAAGGCCTTATTCTGGTTCGCGGCCGGCAGATTATGAAGGGATACTACAAGCGCGATGACTTGACGGAAAAAATTATCGACAAGGAAGGCTGGCTCAACACTGGCGACCTTGGAATGATTAGCTGCGACAACGAGCTTAAGATTGTCGGGCGCGCTAAGGATACAATCGTTTTGCTTGGCGGCGAGAACATCGAGCCTGCCGTGATTGAAAAAGCGCTGAACGCAAGCCCTTACATCGAGCGCACAGTCGTTGTCGGCCAGGACCAGAAATATGTGAGCGCGCTTATCGTTCCGGACGAAAGCAACGTTGTCTCGTACGCCGAGGAAAACAACATCGTATATGACAACTACGACGCGCTGCTTGAGACAAACGAGATTCAAAGCCTTTTCCGCTCCGAAATCGACGCTCTTGACAATGCAAAGACAGGATTCAGAACCTGCGAGCGCATATTCAAGTTCGCGCTTTTAAAAGACAGCTTCGAGATTGGAAAGGAAATCAACCAGAAGCAGGAGCTTATGCGCCACAAAATCGTGCAGATTTACAAGAAGCAGATTTCAAAGCTGTTTTAGACTGAAATCAGGCGGAGCGTTTCAATCATGAAGCGTTCCGCTTTTTTTATGCCTTAGCCAGCATACTCAACGCTTTTTTCATACAAAGTCTCAGGACAAAAATCTAAGTCATCGCTCCATGCTATTGATGTTCCGTCGGCATAGACTTTTTCAAAAAATGCTGGATTTTTTAACGGCTCATTAATCTTGAATTTTAAATACGGCTTGAAATCAAATACTTTTTTTTCGCCTTTTTCAAACGTTATGAGAAGTTTGTAGTCTGTCAGTGGCTTAACTGCTTTTACGACCCAGTTTGGATTGTTCATTTTTGAACCTGCTTTATTTTAAAGGCTGAATCGGATACAGCTGCTGCTGTTCCATACATAAATTCCAGTTTGCTAAAAGCTCGTCTTCATGAATCAAAGCCCATGCTTTTATCAAATGCTTTTGTTTCGCAGGAAAATCACCTGTTGTTAAATCTCCCTCAAGATTGAATACAGCTCTATAATCTCCGTAGCGCGCATGAAAATGAGGAGGATTATGTTCTGAGCCATTATTATACATTGTAATAACAATTCCGTAGAACATCGAAATCGACGGCATATACTCTCCTTATATCTTTCACATTATATCATAATTTATAGAATTTAGCTGTCTGTTTTTTTTCAGTAAAATCCTGCAGTTTTTCCCAAATTCTTTAATTTATCCCGTTTTTTTGGGATTTTATCTTGATAAAATGAACTGGCTTACCAAGATAAAATTGCCGTGTTCATCTTGATAAAACAGATGCTCTCATCTTGATAAAATGCCCTTCGTCATCAAGATAAATCCGGTGGCTTTGCCTTGATGAAAGATGAGTTGCTGTCAAAATAAATGGAAAAAAAATTTCTTTGTAAATGATTCTAGCCTGTCTTGATAAAGCAGGCTCGCTTATCAAGGCGAATGGGAATCGGGAACTTGATAAAGCTAGCGCGTTTGATAAAGCAAAACGAGCGAAATCTCCTGATGAATATTCCTCGCGTGCTTGGTAAAAAAGAATGATTGATTTTTGACTCAGGCTGTAGTAAATTTGGCTGAATCGCTAAATGGGAGGATTTTTATGGTTGTAAATATGACTATTCAGAACGCTGACAATGCGCTTCTTTCTGCGCTTAAAAGCGTGTGCAAACTGCATCCTGCGGCTAAAGTATCCGTAAAAAAACAAAATTCTCTTGCTGATGAATTAAAGGCTGAGCAGGCTGAAGTCCTTGCGAAATATGAGAAAGGCACATTGAAAACTTTCTCTTCCATGGACGAATATGAGGCGGCTCATGGTCTATAGAATCGCCACGACAAAACGTTTTGCAAAGAATACGCAAGATTGTCGCCGGCAGATAGAGAACTTGCAAAGAATGTAATCAACCGGCTTGCAAATGATGAAGTTTTGGAGCAAAAATACAAAGACCACGCTTTGAAAGGCGAGTACGCCGGTTTTAGAGACTGTCATGTAAAACCTGACCTTGTGCTGATTTACAGCAAGAATAAAGACGCGTTGCTTCTTACGGCTTTCAGAATAAATTCTCACAGCGAGCTGTTTTAACAGCCTTGGCGTTTGAAAAATCTCTGTCCATAATCACAAGCAAAAAATCCATTCAATCTAACCTGTTTTATAATCAATAGAAAATTCTGCTCCTTAATGGTAGACTAAGACAGGAAAAATCGAAATGTCTACAAGTAAATCACAATCAGTAGAGCCGAATATCGCGGACTTGGCGAACGGCTGGCTAAAATCGTACAAACTTGACTACAAGTTGGAACAGGAAAGCCTTAACGCAGAAATTGACTATGCTTTGAATGAATATGCTTCCAAGCAGGGCGGAAACGGCGGAAACAGGCCTGACTGTAAACTTCTTCTTAAAGACAGCGAGCTAAAAGACTGGCCTATTCTTATTGAATACAAGGGCTATAAAGACAAGCTTGTAAAATTTGATGAAGACGGCAAAGTCTCTATAAAAACAAAAGACAATAAAAATGACTATAAGAGCATAAGCTCCTATGCTGTAAACGGAGCGGTTCACTATGCGAACGCTCTTTTGCATTATACTGACTATGAGGATATTATTTCGATTGGCGCGACCGGCTATAAAGACTCAGACGGAATAAAAATCCAAATAGGTGTTTATTATGTTTCAGGCAAAAACTTAGGCTATGGACAAAAGGTAGGGGAATTTTCTGATTTTTCGTTCTTGAAAAAAGAAAACTTTGACAGTTTTATCCAGACTGTAAAGGCATTGAATCTTACAGAAAAAGAGCGAAATAACGCTATAAAAAGCCGTGAGGCTGAAATTTATGCGAGCCTTGTAAAACTTAACAACGACATCTATAAAAAAGAAAGCGGGCTTAGCGAGTCTGCCCGGATATATCTTGTTGCCGCGTCAATCATTGCAAATCTTGGAATCAAGGGTGAAGTTCCTCCGCTGGAAAAAAAGGATTTGAAATGTCTTCCTGCTAAAGGCGAGCGCGACGGCGACATTATGATTCGAAAAATTGAGACATTCCTTAATGTGAAGCATGTTCCTGATGATAAAAAGAATCTGATTGTGCAGAATTTTTCGGAAGCCCTTTTGACAAATGAGAATATAAACAAGCCGGTCAACGGCGAGACTCAATTAAAAAGGGTCTTTTCAAAAGTTATTGATGATTTGGGGCTTTATTACAAAATAGGACTCACAACCGATTTTACAGGAAAACTTTTCAATGAGATGTATAATTGGCTTGGCTTTACTCAGGATAAATTGAACGATGTTGTTTTAACGCCTAGCTATGTTGCGACGCTTTTAGCTCATCTTGCCCGAGTGAACAAAGATTCTTATGTGTGGGATTTTGCCACAGGCTCTGCAGGTCTTTTGGTTGCGGCCATGAACATTATGATTGATGACGCAAAAATAGATTCTGAAAAAAACGGAAGCCCTGAAAAATTCAGAGAAAAAGAAGCGTTTATCAAGGCTGAGCAGCTTTTGGGGCTTGAGATTCTGCCTCAGATTTATATGCTTGCCGTCTTAAATATGATTTTGATGGGCGACGGAAGCTCGAACATTCTGAACAAGAACTCATTAAGTGATTTTAACGGAAATTATGGTTTTAAGCATCCTTCAGAAAAGTTTCCGGCTGACGCTTTTGTGTTGAATCCGCCGTATTCTGCGGAAGGAAACGGAATGATATTTGTGGAAAAGGCCCTTTCTATGATGAAAAATGGCTATGCCGCAATAATTATTCAAGGCTCGGCTGGAAGCGGAAAGGCAATTGATTTTAATAGAAGAATTTTGCAGCACTCAACGCTTCTTGCAAGCATAAAAATGCCGATTGATTTGTTTGCAGGAAAATCCAGCGTTCAGACTTACATTTACGTTTTTAGGGTGGGCGAGCCGCACAAGGCAAAATGCGTCGTGAAATTCATTGACTTTTCAAATGACGGCTACACACGCACAAACCGCAAAAAGGCAAGCGTGAATCTTAGGGACACTGACCACGCAAAAGAACGCTATGCGGAAGTGGCGGACCTTGTGGAATTTGGAAAAGGAAGCCTGAAATATCTTACAGAAAATGAATATTTTGAGGGAACAATTGACCCCGAAAAAGGCGATGACTGGAATCAGAGCGCGCCGGTAGACACAAAGCCTACTTTGGACGACTTCAAGAAAACCGTGGCGGACTATCTTGCATGGGAAGTAAGCAATGTAATAAAAAGCGAGGCAAGCGGCAGCCTGGGAAAATGAATGCCCCGCTTAGCAAAAAGCTGAATGACGTTAAGTGGGGCGAATTTAAGATTGGGGATTTGTTTGAGATTCAAAAAATTTCAAATATGTTATCTAAAGAAGATTTGTCAGATGATTATATTTATCCAGCGTATTCTTCTGATTCTGAAAATAATGGAATTATAGGCTATACAAATAGTCCTGAATTTATTTGTGATGAAAAACATCCTGTCTATATTACATTTGGAGACCATACTAGAACTTTGAACATTGCTAGAAAAAGTTTTTCAGTTTTGGATAATGTAAAAGTTTTGCTTCCTTGTACGAATAAAAACAATTCTTTGCTTTTTATGATTTCGGTATGGAAAAAACAAATACCAAATCTGGGCTATGCAAGACATTGGAAAGTTGCAAAGAATTGCATTCTTTCTCTCCCTGTAACTCTAGAAAACAAAATCGATTTTGATTTTATGGAAGCGTTTATACGCGAACTCGAAGAGGAGCGTATACGCGAACTGGCCGCTTACCTAAAGGTAAGCGGCTTCGACAACTACAAGTTGTCGAAATGCGAGAGCGAAGCTCTCGCGCACTTCAATGAATTGAAGTGGAAGGAATTCAATCTTATAGATATTTTTGATGTAAAGAATACGCATAATATTCTTTCAAATGAAATTAACAAAGATTCGGGTAACGTTCCGTATCTTTGCGCAAGTTCTGTGAACAACGGTGTTAGTTCATATATTTCATATAAGGAAGAACTTGTTGAAAAAGGTAACTGCATTTTCATCGGCGGAAAAACTTTTGTTGTCAGCTATCAGGAAAAAGACTTTTTTTCAAATGACAGCCATAATCTTGCATTGTATGTAAAAGGCTTGCAGCCTACGAAACTGAATCAGCTATATTTGGCGACTTGTGTTTATAAAGGTTTGAATCACAAATACACATGGGGCGACAGCATAAGCGGAGCAAAAATAAAATCAGATAAAATAATGCTTCCCATTGCTTCCGACGATTCTCCCGACTACGCCTTTATGGAAACATTCATCAGCGCAGTCCAAAAGCTTGTGATAAAAGACGTTGTCCTCTATGCAGACAAAAAAATCGCCGCAACAAAACAGGCAGTCCGCAAAAATCCGTCAGACTATAAAGCAGCTGAAGGCTTTGGAGCTTTGAAAGCGGCGGAGCATGATTAAGAAGAGATTTATAATTTTGATTTTAATTCCCCCGAATTCGAGGGAATTAAAAACGAAGCTGGGCTAAACAGATTCATTCTTTCTGTAAAACAATGGATAGAAAAAACGAATGCGATTGGAATCATTGCGAAAGCCGGGCGTTATGGTGGAACTTATGTGCATAAAGATATAGCTTTTGAATTTGCAATGTGGATAAGCCCGGAATTTAAAATATATATTGTAAAGGAATTCCAGCGGTTAAAAGAAGAAGAGCAGAAACAGCTCGGCTGGTCTGCAAAACGGGAACTTGCGAAAATCAACTATCGAATCCATACAGACGCGATAAAACAGAACCTGATTCCGCAGAAACTAACGGCTGCGCAAAAATCTTTCGTCTATGCTGACGAGGCTGATATGCTAAATGTCGCGATGTTCGGAATGACAGCAAAACAGTGGCGGGATGAAAATCCTGGCTTAAAGGGCAACGTCCGCGACTATGCGACAATAAACCAGCTTATATGCCTTTCAAATATGGAAAATCTGAACGCTGTTTTTATAAATTAAGGCTTGGCTCAAAGCGTCCGCCTTGAAAAACAGAACAAGATTGCAATCCAGCAGATGAAAGTTCTGGAAAACATCGATGACAGAAAATTGTTTGTGGAATAAAAAATCTAAGCTGTATCATTGCTATCAGAAGTGTGTTATATTATAAACAAAAACGGAGGAAAAACTATGAGTTATGAAACAGTTATGGAAAAAGTAAAGACTGTGCCGGAATCTTGTCTTGATGAAATTTCGGAATTCATTGATTACATCATTTTTCGTTACAATAAAAAATACAGCAATCAGTCAAAAATGAAAGAATTCAATCTGCTTTGTGAAGAAAGCCAGTCTTGGGCAAAAGAAAATAATATAACCGAAAACGATATTAAAGATTCAATAAAAAGTGTCCGTGCAGAGAAAAAATCAAAATGAAAATTGTAATCGACACAAATGTTGTCATTTCAGGAATTTTCTTTGGCGGTGAACCGAATAGACTTCTTCAGTATGCGATAAAGAATGAGCTGGAAGTTTTTGTTTCAAAAGAAATTGTTGATGAGTATACAGAAGTAGCTGCAAGAATTGCAGAAAAATATCCTAACCGCCCAAAGAAATTTCCTCTGGATATTTTTGTTTCATCTTGCAGGAATGTTGAGCCCAAGAAAATAATTTCAGCCTGCCGTGATAAAGATGATGACAAATTTATCGAATGTGCTTACGAGGCGGAATGCTTGTATATCGTAAGTGGTGATAATGATTTGCTTTCGCTTGGAAGTTATACGGACATAAAAATTGTGACAGTTGCGGATTTCCTGCATAAATTAGAAGATTTGAAGTAAAATATTTTCAATTGCTTTTATTTCTTCCCGAACTCTTGTTCTTTCTCTGCGGCTGAAAGTTCTGGAAAACATCGATGACTGAAAATTGCATAAATAACAAAGATTATTAGAAAAAAATATTTAATTAAATAAATAAATTACAATTCGGAGGAAATCAAAATGACAGGACCAGACCCGAATAAAGTTTATCCGAACGAGAATATTCATCAGATTGTGTTTATCAAGAATGTCGTGAAACGGGCGAACATCGTGGTGGGCGACTACACTTACTACGACGACGTGGACGGTGCGGAAAAGTTCGAGGAGCACGTGACGCACCATTACGATTTTCTGGGAGACAGGCTGATTATCGGAAAATTCTGCGCGATTGCGCGGGGAATCGAGTTCGTGATGAACGGAGCAAATCATAGGATGTGCAGCGTGACGACTTATCCGTTCAATATAATGGGCGGCGGATGGGAAAAGTTTTCGCCAAAGCTGAAGGACTTGCCGTTCAAGGGCGATACGGTCGTTGGAAACGATGTGTGGATCGGGCAGAACGTGACGGTGATGCCGGGCGTTCACATCGGCGACGGAGCGATTATCGCGGCGAATTCGGTGGTGGCTAAGGACATTCCGCCTTATTGCGTCGCAGGCGGAAATCCGTGCAAAGTCATACGCAAAAGGTTCGACGACGAGTTAACGGAATATCTTCTGAACCTGAAATGGTGGAACTGGGATGCTGAAAAGATTTTCCACAACATGGAAGCCCTGTGCAGCGGTGACTTGGGGAAAATTAGGAAGATACATGATTAATTCAGAAATCCGGAGCGTGCAGAAATGAGCAAGTACAACGATTTATGGATTTATGTTGATTTGATTTTCAAGCAGACAGGCAAAGAAAAACTGGAACTGTCTTTCAGCCAGATAAAGGACGCTGCGGGAATTGAGCTTGACCATTCGTTTCTAAACTGCAAAAAAGAGCTTTTGGAATACGGCTATAAAGTTGAGAAAATCAAACTGAAGGACAAGAAAATTGTGTTTTCAAAGGTGGATTAAAAGCGGAAAGCAGAATGTTTGAAGAAATTTTCAGCCACAAAAAACTTAATCCTGAAAAACTCAAGACCTACGGATTTTCGGAGCAAGACGGCGGATACAAATTCACCACTGAAATTCTGAACGGCGAATTCCAGCTTGAAATTGTTCTGGACAAAAACGGAAAACTGGACACGACGCTTACGGAAAAAT